>NZ_JBHEEH010000013.1:0-68956 GCF_041929845.1 Paenochrobactrum pullorum | reverse complement strand
GAAATTAGCTTTACCCATCGTAGGCTCCTTGCCTCTTTTTTAAGTCACAAAGGATCTACAAATCTAGGGGCTATTCAATTGTCGAATATTGATGGTGCGCTCTGCGTATGAGAATGTCGGTATCATTATCGTGTAACAGGCGCACGCGAGGGCAGACATCTGGAATGGCTGTGATGACGCAGCTATTCATAAAGCGTATATTTTGAAGGGCAGGGCATCGCCATGAATCATGAAGACTAAAAGCTGAATGCCCTCAATCCTTTAAAGAGTAACTTAAACTGCTGCTATTTGACGGGATGTATCGAGAAAGCCGGCGATGTAATCAATGGTTTCATCACCACTTCTCAAGCCAAGGTGGATGCTTTTTTGTATCCCGTTCTTGCCAATTCGTACCGGATGAACCCCAAGCGTCGCTGCTTCCCTGCACACGAGCCAATTTGGAATAGCACTGACACCGCGTCCGGCTGCAACGAGTTGCAACATCATTTCTGTTGTTTCAACGCTCCGGTGGTGGCGGGGGCGGCAATTGTCCGGCACAAGAAATTGCGTAAATATATCCAGCCGCTCTGGTGGCACCGGATAAGTGAAAAGGGTTTCTTCTAACAAGTCCGTAGGCTCTGCATGGTTTTTAAGAGCTAGCGGATGGTGCGTTGGAACAGCAAGCACAAGTTCATAGTCGAAGACCGGCAGGTAATGGATACCCGCTGCTTCGATCGGATCGGGAGTAATGAGAATATCGATTTCATATCCCGTTAATGCGGAAACACCACCGGCAGCAAATGACGTGGTCAGTGCCAAATCGACATCCGGCCAGTCCATAAGATAGGGTTTTGTGACGCCCATCAGCCATTGATGGCATGGGTGGCATTCCATGCCAATTTTAAGCGAGCCTCTTTTGCCGTAGCGGTAGTCAGATAAAACGTCTTCAGCTCTTTCTATTTGTGGCAAAATACGCTGAGCCAATGCGACAAGATAGTGTCCGGCTTCAGTGAGACGGAGATTGCGACCATCCTTTTCCCACATGGCAACACCATAGCGTTCCTCAAGCTTTCGTATTGTGTGGCTGAGTGCTGATTGCGTAACATTGAGACGCTCGGCGGCAGCCGTCAGACTACCAACGCGCTCTATTTCACGCAGAATGGCCAGATGTTGTCTATCTAGCATGGTGATACCTGAAATTTATAAAAAATTGTTTTTTACTCATGCTGTGAGGCCTAATGCTGTGCTAGAATACTGACATGTCATCATTGAAGACATTTGGCTACCGGCAGTCAAAGAATTGAATTCCGCTTTAATTGTTTGTTTTATATCTTTATTTCTAATCATCATGCTTAAGCTAGTCATCCATGCTGCCATCATTTAGCGACAGTGAACGGATATGACGCAGTAACAACGCCGCTATGGCGGTCAAAAGCGGCACCCCGGACACCCCCGCCCGTGGTCGTTATTTGTCGTGGCAGGTCCCCTGGCTCACGGATAAATGTTTTTGCCCGTCTTCCCAAGTCAAACCCAGTGACATCAATGGGCAATGACTAGCCGCTTACAGTTGCGGCGGGCAGCTCCGGCATTGAACCGAATTCCCTCTTAGCTCTGGATTGTTCATCCATAAAACCTTGACAGTAAGAGCAATGCCCTAACACTTTCTGTTGGTCAAGCATTCTATGATACACCGTACAAAGCATGAGCATCCCTCATGCTTCAATGAAATCAAATCATTTTTACTCATTCATTGAGTCAGGCATAAGTCCCGCATCACACAAATTTATAGTTGGTAAGGAATTACTGACTGAGTAACCCGAAAATGATGAAGTCCTGAAAGTTAACACGCACACAAGTTATATTCCAGGAATTAGGACGCCGTATCGCAATGACCAAAAACTTTAAACTGACTATTAATAGCATTCCTTTTGACGAGAATTACCAGCCGGCAGATAGTACCCGAATTACAACGAATTTTGCTAATTTGGCCAGAGGGGAGAGCCGTCAACAAAATTTGCGCTGTGCATTGCGAATGATTGATAATCGTTTCAACGCTTTGGCGCATTGGGATAATCCAACAGGCGATCGTTATTCTATCGAGATCGAAATCATTTCTGTTGAAATGGATATTGATACGAAATCAAAATCAGATGCTTTTCCACTGATAGAAATTTTGAAAACCAATATTTTTGATCACAAAACCAATAAGCGCATTGAAGGCGTGGTGGGGAATAATTTTTCATCTTATGTGCGTGATTATGATTTTAGCGTATTGCTGCCTGAATATAATCGCAATCTTCCTGAATTCACCCTGCCGGAGAATTTTGGCGATTTACATGGAAATTTGTTTAAATATTTTGTAAATTCAAAAGCTTACAAAGATTATTTTAGCAAGGCGCCGATCATTTGTTTGAGTGCGTCAACCAGCAAAACATATTTTCGCACCGTCAACGAACATCCGATATTGGGTGTCGAATATCAACAAAATGAATTGTCTTCGACTGATCGTTATTTCGCTAAAATGGGTTTGCAGGTTCGCTATTTCATGCCACCGGATAGTGTTGCACCTTTGGCATTCTATTTTACCGGCGACTTATTGGCTGATTACACCAATCTTGAGCTTATCAGCACGATTGCCACGATGGAAACGTTTCAAAAGATTTACCGTCCGGAAATCTATAATGCCAATTCAGTTGCGGGTGCAACTTATCAGCCAGATTTGAAGCATTCCGACTGTTCATTGACACAAATCGTCTACGATCGTGAAGAACGAAGCCTGATGGCCGTTAAGCAAGGAAAGTTTGCCGAAGAGCAATTTATCAAACCCTACAAAACCATTCTCGAAGAATGGTCTGCCAATTACGCTCTTTGATGAATTACAATCATAAGGTTACCTGATATGAAAACATTGTTGCCAACTTCCACCGCCGGCAGTCTGCCGAAACCGTCTTGGCTTGCTGAGCCGGAGAAACTTTGGTCGCCTTGGAAACTGGAAGGTGAGGCGTTGATTGAAGGCAAACAAGACGCATTGCGGCTGGCCTTAGATGATCAGGTTCAGGCAGGCATTGACATCGTCAGCGACGGCGAACAAACGCGTCAGCATTTTGTTACAACTTTCATTGAACACCTCAATGGTGTTGATTTCGAAAAGCGTGAAACGGTCAGAATTCGGGATCGCTATGACGCCAGTGTACCGACTGTTACTGGTGAAGTATCGCGTACAAAACCGGTTTTTGTTGAAGACGCCAAATTTTTGCGCCAGCAAACCAAAAAGCCTATTAAATGGGCCTTGCCCGGTCCTATGACCATGATCGATACTCTCTATGATGCTCATTATAAAAGTCGCGAAAAGCTTGCTTGGGAATTTGCTAAAATTCTCAATCAGGAAGCTAAGGAACTAGAAGCAGCAGGTGTCGATATCATTCAGTTTGATGAACCTGCATTCAACGTGTTCTTTGATGAAGTCAATGATTGGGGCGTTGCTACTTTGGAAAGAGCAATTGAAGGGCTTCAATGTGAGACAGCTGTCCATATTTGCTATGGTTACGGTATCAAAGCCAATACGGATTGGAAAAAAACGCTTGGTTCCGAGTGGAGGCAGTATGAGGAAGCATTCCCGAAGCTGCAACAATCAAGTATCGATCTGATCTCGTTGGAATGCCATAATTCGCACGTGCCGATGGATCTGATTGAGCTTATTCGCGGTAAAAAAGTCATGGTAGGCGCCATCGATGTGGCCAGCAACACGATCGAAACACCAGAGGAAGTTGCCAACACTTTGCGAAAAGCGCTTCAATTTGTTGATGCTGACAAACTTTATCCTTGCACCAACTGTGGCATGGCACCTTTATCCCGTCGAGTGGCACGTGGAAAACTGAACGCGTTATGTGCAGGTACGGAAATTATTCGAAAAGAACTATCTGCTTAAATTACTTTTAAAGTGCGGGGTTCAATCTCTCACTTTTCTATTCACTTGAAATGAATGTGAACTGAGCAAGCCATCTTGGCTTTGCTTGGCTCTAGTGTATTTAAGAGAGCGATATGGGTATCGTAGATCACCGGTTCGACATTGTTGACAAAGCCACCTTTCGTAATGGCATGTCGCGACTTGGTTCGGCAGTCAATATTACCAGTACTCTATCCGACGGCAAGCGTTATGGGTTTACGGCTTCTGCGGTGTGCAGTGTCAGTGATGCGCCAGCTACTCTGTTGGTTTGCATTAACCGCTCAAGCTCGTGTTTCCATGCTTTTGAAAATACGCGTCATTTTTGCGTCAATACATTGATGCCGGGACAAGAGGATATCTCAAACCTTTTTGGCGGTCGTGTTGTCACGCCGATGGAAGAAAGATTTGATCGACATGACTGGAAGGAAGGTGTTACCGGCGCGCCTGTTTTAGACACTGCATCGGTCAGCTTTGAATGTGAACTGACCAATGCTGTTGACGAGGCAACCCATCGTATCTTGTTTGGACGTGTCATTGCCATGCGCGAAAATGAGAAATCAGGAACACTGCTTTATTGCATGCGTCGTTATATAAATGGCTAATGCTAGGCTGAGGACTCAATTCCCCCCCATGCGATGATTGTAGAAACAAGAGCAATTGCGGCGAGATAGTTTATTGCGAGGCGATCATATCTGGTTGCAATGCGTCGCCAGTTTTTGAGCCTGCAGAAAAGCCGTTCGATGATATTTCTACGCTTGTATGCGCTACAATCTAAAGGATAGGGTTTCTTTCGCGCTCACGAAGAGGGAATGACAGCCTTGATGCGAGCATTATTAAGCCAGTCTCGAAGACTCTCAGCGTCATATGCCTTGTCGGCTAACAGGCGCTTGCTGGGGCGAGCGACCTCGAATAATGGAATTGCCATTTTTATGTCGGCAATGTTTCCCGGTGTTAAGCTGAACGCGACCGGTCTGCCGCAATCATCGGCCAAGCAATGGATTTTGCTTGTTCTTCCACCGCGCGACGTGCCAATCGCTTGCGTCCACGCCTCTCTTTTGAGCCTTGTGCCGAACGGTGCGCTTTGACGTGTGTGCTATCTATGGAAAGCTCTTGTGGAACCGGACCGCTGGCTGCCATCGTCTCAAATATACGATGCCAAATACGCCGCAACCCCGCAGTTAACAGTGCTGGGTAACAGCTTCTTTGTATCTCAAGAAGCCAAAGGTTTTTATAAGATAAGCTCCGGGTTGGTTCTTGGGTAAATGTGGTTCGATTGTATTCCATGCAGCATCTGAAAGCCAGAACAGATCGCTCATAATAAGCCTCCCTAATGTCAAAATCTAAAATCAATAAAAACACTCAATAAAGACAATTGTTTGATCAGGTCCACATCCTAAAAAGGGCGAGCTTAACTCGATTTTCTGGACAGCTGGTGCCGTAATTATTGCAGCTTTTGCGCCGCAAAACTCTCGCCCGACACAGCGCTGCGAAAAGAGTTTTAAGTCAATATTCGAAGGAAGCTTTTGTTTCCCTCAATTCATTCATGTACCACGAGTTGGAACCATGTATCCAGAAAGCGACTGCGTTTGAGACCATCTAAATAAACGAGCAATTCCGGCCCCAGCTCAACGGGTTGTAGTGAGGCAAGATTGGATGGGCTGGTGGCAGAAACGAGTCCGGTTTGCTGCAGAATAGCTTGTCCGGCAGGTGACAACAGGAAAGTGATTGCCTGCTCTGCTTCCGAGACTTTCTTGCTTTTTTCCGGAATAAGCGCTGTCCACGGTAAAGCCACCACATAATCACGTGGCAAAATAACGGTCAGTTCTTCTGCATTATGTGGCCATTTGGTGATGTAAGACAACGGCACATTATAGGCCAGATCAATGCGGCCATCGGATAAGGCTTGCAGCAATTCTTCATTGTCGTCATAGATACGGGCTTGTGAGGCACCAAAAGCCCGCACGATGCGCCAGAAAAGCGGCGAGCGGATAGAATCCTGAGCCGCCAATGTATAGCTGCCATTATCAATGCCGATATTGACGAGACCGACACGACGCTGGAACCTTTGCGGATTTTGCTCCATTAGGCGCGCTAACTCAATGCGTGTCGTGGGCAGCTCATTATCGAGAGAACTGCGCCTGATAATACTGACCGCCGGATCAAAGCCGATACTGAATAATTCGTTGCGCCAATGAGCTTGCGAAGGCAAATTTGCATTGCGGGTGATTGTGCTATGTTGTTGAGCAGTCCCTTCATTTGCAATAAGTACGGCCAGATCAGGCGTCGAGAAAATAATCAAATCAGCATTATTGGCAGCCTCTGCGCCGGCCAGCAGTCTGGATGTCCATTCGCTTGGTCTGACTTGTTGATATTTGATTGCAACGGTTGATAGCTTTTGATCCAGACCTTCAATAACCGGTGCGATTGTTTCCGGTGCGATGTCACCTACAATTAACAATTCTGTTTTGGTTGATGTACTATTTTGTGCGATGGCAAAAGATGTCAGGAATAAACTACTGAGCAAAATGGATAAAAAATATCGCATCATTCCGCCTCTGGATGTGCAGCCGGTAATATGACCATAACACTGGTTCCGCCCCCGTCACGATCTTGCAATTCTATATGCCCGCCAAGTGCGACGACTACCATTTTGGCAATTGAAAGCCCAAGACCGGAACCCGGTTTGGATTGATCTGCACGCACAAAACGCTCAAAGGCGCGCTCCTTCATTTCCGAGGTAAAGCCAGAACCTCTGTCATGGACGCCAAGAGTAATGAGCTCGTCCTGCTCGCTCAGGCTGATATCAATCGGGCCTGGTGCGTGGATCAGTGCATTTTCAATGATATTGCGGATCATTTCACGTAAACTGATCGGCTCGCCATAAAGATAAAAAGCTTTTTGCGCTACCTCTAGGGTGATGGTTTTTTGTAAGCTTTGATAATTACCTTCTGTGCGCAAACGCCGAATAGCCTCCTGTACCACTTGTAACAGATCAATCAGCTCTAGTTTACGCGATTGGATACTGTGAAGGGTTGTGGCTTCAGATAAAAGCTGGTTGGCGAGCAGGCTGGCACTGATGGAATTGGCATGAATTCGGGTGAGAATTTCATGCCGCCGTTTGGCGTCTGTTTCTTCCAGCGATAATTCGGTCAAAGCGCGCAAGGCTGTCAAAGGTGTGCGCATTTGATGCGCGGCATCGGCTGTCACCAGTTTCAAGCCATCCAGCAAACTGTTGAGGCGTGCCATAAAGTCATTCAATGCGGAAACAAGCGCGCTGACTTCTTTAGGAATAGAACCGGAAACAGGATTAAGATCAGCGGATGAGCGTTGACGCAGATTGGCTTCGACGCTGTGCAATGGCCGGAAGGCTAACCGTACAGCAAACCAAATGAGGGCGAGCGCCAAAAGTGCTACACCTAAAACCGGCAGAATTGTATTAAGGCTTAATTGTAAGGTGAGTTGGTCGCGCGCTTCACGTGTTTCGCCCACCAGCACATCAACCCAGCCGCCACCTTTGGCATCACTATGATAACGCGCGACCGCTGCAATGCGAATTTTTTCACCACGATAAACACTATCGCTGAGGCTTAAGTGATTATTGGTGCCATGCGGTAATTCCAGTCCTAAAATGGGGGAACCTGTCAGCAGGTTTCCATCAGGTGTGACGACGCGGTAAAAAATTCGGTTGAGCCGAGACGTTCCCAAAATAGCAAAAGCGGAGTGGGGCAGGTCGACACTTAATGCACCGTCTTGCAATGTAATCGTGTCGGCAATGGAAAGGGCAGCCGCTCCGAGCACACGGTCAAATGCTTCATCAGCAGCACGCTGCGCGTAAAGGCGGCCAAGAAAAAACAAAGCAATTGTAACCGCAAGCAATGTCAGCCCACCGCTGACCATAATGCGGCGTTGGATAGAATATTCTTTATTGGTTTTAAAATTTGCAGCGAGTGACAGCATCGGCACTAGGTTGTTTTGAGGCGTAATAAATAGCCAACACTGCGCTGCGTGACGATTTCCAATTCGCTATTTTCAAGTTTTTTGCGAACGCGTGAAATCAGCAATTCAATAGCATTGGGCGTGCCGGTATCTTCATGGCCAAAAAGTTTTAGCACCAGCATGTCTTTTGGAACTGTGACGTTAAAACGTGTCACAAGCATTTCCAAAACGTCAAATTCGCGCTTGCCGAAATCCAAAGGCTCATCACCTTGCATCACCGAGCGCTGGCTCAAATTGATGGTTAGATCGCCGATGCGGATGAGGGGTTGTGCCACGCCCATATGACGTCTGGCAACAGCACGGATTCGCGCGACAAGCTCGCGCAGATCAAAAGGTTTGACCAAATAATCGTCTGCACCAAGCTCTAACAAATCGATTTTATCAGTAATTTGGTTGCGCGCTGTGATGACCAAAACCGGAGAGGATAAAGAATGCTCCCGCATACTGCGCAATATCTCAAAACCGTCACGACCGGGCAGATTAATATCCAGTACAACCAAGTCAAATGAGCCGTTTACAGCCAAATCCTCACCTTCAGCACCATCATAAACAGAGGTGACCTGATAGCCTTCTTTTTCTAACTTTGAGGCAATCGCAAAGGCAATATCGATGGTGTCTTCTATGAGAAGGATGCGCATGAGAGATGTAAAGTTTCCATGATGACAGGATTCTGACAGGAAGAATTGGTATTGTTTTTAGATACCAATATTAAACACTAACATAAAAACGGGTTTGGGTGGAAGAAATGTTCTGGCGCAAAATGGCATGCCACACGGGCGTTGCTATATTGACAGCGATATTGGGCGCGCAGTTAAGCATTGCTTCTGCGACTGATAACGCATGCGCTAATCGCGGTGCGCTTGACGAGCGTTATTGCGACGAGAATAATGATCTTGTCGCCGATGCACCCAAAGATCCATCCCAATGGCGTGATCCGCAAACCCTTGTTTGGGCCTATACGCCAATTGAAGATCCGGCCGTTTATGCCCGTTTGTTCAAACCTTTTACGCAGCATCTTGAAGCCTGTCTGGGACGTCAGATCGTCTATTATCCGATCCAGTCTAGCGCGGATGAAATTGAAGCGATGCGTTCCGGGCGGTTGCATTTTGCCGGATTTTCAACAGGGCCTACCATCGAGGCAGTGAACCGCGCGGGTGCCGTTCCTTTCGCAGCGAAAGGAACCGGCAATGAAATGCGTGGCTACCGTTTGGTGGCGGTTGTCCGTGCCGACAGTCCTTATAAAGATTTGAGCGATTTGAAAGGCAAGCGCATTGCCCATGCTTCGCTTTTTTCCAATTCCGGCAATGTGGCACCACGCGCTTTGTTTCCCAAACACGGACTGACACCAGTGCAGGACTATGCGCCGATCATGTCCGGTGGTCATGATAAATCAGTACTCGGTGTTGTGGCCGGTGATTATGATATGGCAGCAGTTGCTTCCGATGTGCTGGAGCGAATGATCGAGCGCGGCCTTGTTAAACGCGATGCCGTGCGCCTTATTTATCAAAGCGATCTTTTTCCGACATCATCTTTTGCCTATGCCCATAATCTTGCACCATCATTGGTGAGCAAGATGAAACACTGTTTTTTCAATTTTACATTTACGCCTGAAATGAAAGCTGAATTTCAGGGAGATGATCATTTTATACCCATTGAATACGCACCCGCATGGTCTGTGGTGCGCGAGGTAAATGAACAAGCGGGGGCAGTGCTTCCATGAGTTTATCAAGCGTGGATATGTCAGGTAAAAGTCAATTTCAAAGCTCGATATATAGGGCAAGGCCAAGCGCAGAATAAGGCAACAATTGCTGCACCAAGCGAGCATCAAACCTTTTGAAACTCTACCGTTTAAAAATCGGGGAAGGTTGTACGGGGAGCCTCGGCTCAAAGTGGAGAAACCATGAGTTATTACAAGAACCTGTTATATAAACATAAGGTCTACAATTCCGACCCGACAACATTGATCGGGATCGTATTGTCTGTTGTTTTTGCCTATCTGATTGTCGCACCAATTGTGCTGCTATTATCTGATGCGGTGCTGGTGCAGTTTGCAGATCGCGCCCGTTCTGGCCAGCAGATTGGTGAACTGACCTTCTATTATATCAATCGCGCATTATTTTCGCCGATTTCGACCGATATTTTCTGGCGCCCGTTGTGGAACACAGCCATCATTGCTCTCGGCTCTATTCTCTTTGCCCTTGCAACCGGTATTCCTTTGGCATGGCTTTTAAGCCGCACCAATTTGCCGGGCAAAAAGTGGTTTTCCACCGCTTTGATTGTGCCTTATATGCTGCCATCATGGACATTCGCGCTTGCATGGCTGACGCTTTTTAAAAACCGCACCACGGGTGGTCAGCCAAGCTGGATGGAGGCTTTGGGCTTTGCCCCGCCGGATTGGTTGGCCTATGGTATGCTGCCGATAATGCTGATTTTGGCGATGCATTATACGCCATTTGTCATCCTGCTTTTTGGTAATGCACTGCGTCAGTTTGATTCAACGCTGGAAGATTCCGCCCGTATTATGGGGGCAGGAAAATTGTTGATCGCACGTCGTATTATTTTGCCATTGATGATGCCGTCTATCGTTTCTGCCGCAACGCTTATTTTTGCCAAATGTTTGGGCGATTTTGGTGTGGCCTATATTCTGGGTGTGCCGGTTGGTTTTGATGTGTTGGCGACTTCGCTTTTCCGTGCAATTTCAACCAGTCAGGCTGGTATGAGCGCGGTTTTGGCGGCAACCATTGTAATCTTGGGCAGTATCTCGATTTTCCTCGACATGTATTTGCTTAAAGAAGCTCGTCGTTTTGTAACCATCGGCAATAAAGGCTCGATGAACCGTCAAACAGAACTCGGACGTTTCCGCATTCCGGCCTTTAGTTTTGCGATGTTTATGTTCATCATCAGTGCGTTCATTCCGTTGATGGCGCTCTTCCTCACTACCATCATGCGCGTGCCGGGTGTATTTGCATTGAATAATTTCACGCTTGATTTCTGGATCGGCAGTGATCTGAAAACAACGGCAATGAGCCACGGCATTTTGCTCACCGGTGAATTCTGGCGTGCAACATGGAACACGCTTTGGATTGTTGGTTCGGCGGCATTGGGTGCTGGTTTGCTTGGTCTGTTGGTTGGCTATGTCGTCGCCCGTACACCGCTGACTTTACTTGGCACATTCCTGCGTCAGGTAACATTCCTGCCATATCTGGTTCCGGGCATTGCTTTTGCCGCTGCTTATCTGACCATGTTTGCCGTGCAGCGTGGTCCGTTACCGGCACTTTACGGCACGCCAATTCTGCTGGTTCTGGCCATTCTTGCCGATCAGATGCCATTTGCATCACGCGCTGGTATTTCCGCGATGATGCAACTTGGTAAAGCACCGGAAGAAGCAGGCCAGATTGTGGGTGCCGGCTTCTGGAGACGCTTGGTTTCCATCGTTGCACCTATTCAAAAAGGTTCGCTTGTTTCCGGAATTCTGCTGCCATTTATCTCCGGCATCAAAGGTTTAAGCCTTGTTGTCGTGCTGGCCGTTCCGGGTACTGACGTTCTCACCACTTATGCATTGCGCCTTGTTGATTACAGCTATTCTCAGGCTGCCAATGCTGTCGTCTTGATGATTTGTGTGATCGCTTTTGGCGGCACGATCATCGTTCAAAAACTCACCAACAGTAAATTATCTGACGGATTGGGAGGCAAATAATGTCGAGTATTACACTTCGCGATATCAGAAAAAGCTACGGCAAAGCCACCCGCGCCGCAGTTGAAAAATTAACACTGGAAATTCCAAAATCTGAATTTCTGTGCCTGCTGGGCCCGTCCGGTTGTGGTAAAACCACCACCTTGCGGATGATTGCCGGATTGGAATTTCCAACCGAAGGCCAAATTCTGGTTGATGGCAAAAAGATCGTCTCGGTGGATGATGGCATTTATCTGCCGCCGGAAAAACGCGGTATGGGTCTGGTGTTCCAGAATTATGCGCTCTGGCCGCATATGACGGTGGAGGAAAATGTCGAATTCGGTTTGAAACTGCATAAAGTTGCAAAGCCTGAACGCGAAAAGATCATCAATGACGTACTGCAAAAACTTGGCATCGAGCGCTATCGTGATCGTTTACCTGCGCAGATGTCCGGTGGTCAGCAACAGCGCGTGGCTCTTGCCCGAATGCTCGCTTTGAAGCCTGAAATCATTCTGCTTGATGAACCACTTTCTAATCTGGATGCAAAACTGCGCCTTGAAATGCGTGCGGAGTTGAAGCGTATCCATCAGGAAATGGGTTCAACAGTTGTTTTCGTGACCCATGACCAGTGGGAAGCAATGACGCTTGCAACCACGATTGCGGTGATGAGTGAAGGCGAATTACAGCAGCTTGGTACACCAGACGATATTTATGAGCGTCCGGCCAATCGTTTTGTGGCGGAATTTATCGGTAACCTGCCGATCAATATCACCGAGCTGAATGATACCAACAAAGGCGCATTGGCAGCATGGGTTCGCAGCCTCTTGGCCGCACAAAAAATCGATGTGGCCAAGGTTGGCTCCGTTGGTATCCGTCCTGAATCCGTACGCATCAGTGCTCAAGCAATTGATGGTGGCTGCCTTGCCAAGATCGTGGATGTTGTGCCGACGGGCGGTAGCTGGATCGTTGAATTGTCCGCTGACGGCGAGCAATATTTTGCAATCATTTCAGAAGCACCCGTACAAAAGGCGGGTGAAGAGATCTGGATCACAGTTGAAGCAAACCACATTCATGTGTTCGACGGTGAAGGCAAACGCATAAGCGGTTGAGAACCGCGCAACTCTTTTCGAATTTACGTTTAACCCTGGAGGATAGAATGACTTTGACCATTCGTAATATCGCTGCTCTCTCATTGAGCGTAGCACTTTTGTCCGGCACAGCAGCATTTGCTGAGCCTGCTGGCGAAATCGGCATCAAAGATGCTGATTATTCACTCGAAGCTTTGATTGAAGCTGCGAAAAAAGAACCGGCGATTACCGTTGTTGATGCAACCGGTAAAATCGTTGCTATGGCTGATGCTTTCACCGAAAAATACGGTGTAAAAGCAACTGGCGTGAAAATGAACGGGCAGAACCAGGAACAGGTTATCCTGCGTGAAGCGGCAGCAAATAATGTGCGCACCGATGTTTTCAACATGAGCAACCTGCCATCGGTTACCTCTGAAATTATCGTTCAGGGTGCAGGTTTGAGCTGGCTGCCGCCGGATCTGAAAGATCAAATTCCGGCAGAATATCAAGATCCGGCTATCACCAGTCTTAATCCTTGGGTTTGGGCCTATAATTCTGATGTTCATGGCGATAAATGCCCGATTGATAATATCTGGGCGCTGACCACCGAAGACTGGAAAGGCCGTGTGGCTATACCTGATCCGTTGCTGCGCAATGAAACCATGTTCTGGTTCAACCAAATCGCAGAACATGACGATGCCGCAATGGCTAAAGCTTACGAAGATTTCTTCGGTGAGCCTTTGAAAACAGACGAGAAAAGCGCAACCGCTGAATGGGTCAAGCGTTTTGCCAAAAACCGTCCTAGTGTGACGCGTTCCGACACCGATGTTGGCCCGATTGTTGGTGCCAAGGGTCAGGAAAAGCCATTCATGGGCTTCTTGAGCACATCGATCTTCCGTGATGCTAAGAAAAACGACTACACAATGGGTATCTGCGCTGGAATGCAGCCATGGGCCGGTCAGTTGACTCCCCGTGTAGCCGTAATTGCAGCTGGCACCAAGAGCCCGAATGCAGCCAAGCTTTTCGTTCATTATATCATGACCGAAGAAGGTATGGCACCACAGTTGGCCGATGGTAAAATCTCCTCCAACAAGAATGCCAAAATTCCTGAAGGCGAAGTATCTGGTATCGTGAAAGTCATGGATCAGATGCATGTCCCGCATTCTGAAACAGCTGAAAGCGATTACGCGAAGCTTCAGGATTGGCAGGATTTTTGGACAATTCATTCCCGTTAATTGATAATGGCCCGTTAATTTAAATGGATCAATCAATCATCAAAAGGGCAGCTTGCTGCCCTTTTGGCGTTTTTATTCAAATTTATAAAATTGAAGAATATTTCTTGGATGACGAAATAGTGAACAATGCGTTCGCGTATCCATAGCTGTTGTAGTTACTTTTATATACTATATGTCATCCAACAGTGATGAAAGCCGCAAGAGGCGGCAGGAGATATTCCATGAGAGCTTTTGGTTTTTTAAGTTTCGGCCATTATATGAATTCGCGTGGGTCTCAGACCCGCACGGCTGGCGAAATGCTGAAGCAGGCTGTGGAACTTGGCGTTGGTGCTGATGAACTTGGCGTCAATGGTGCCTATTTCCGCGTTCACCATTTTGCACAGCAGCAAGCTTCACCAATGCCGCTATTAGCAACCATTGCCGCGAAAACCAAGCATATTGAAGTGGGAACAGGCGTTATTGATATGCGCTATGAAAACCCTCTTTATCTGGCGGAAGAAGCCGCAGCGCTTGATATTCTGGCTGATGGTCGTATTGCGCTTGGCATCAGCCGCGGCTCGCCGGAAACGGTTGTGCGTGGTTATGAAGCTTTTGGCTATACCGGCTCTAATGATCCACGCGGTGCCGACATCGCTCGTCCAAAATTTGACTTGTTCATGCGGGCAATTGATGGAGAACCGCTGGCATTGGGTGATCATTCGATGGGCTATCGTGGGCCGGTACCAATTGAGCCACGCTCCGGCACTTTGCGTAATCATATCTGGTGGGGCTCCGGCACACGCGAAACTGCTGAATGGACAGGTCGTCAGGGCTTGAATATGATGTCTTCAACACTTTTGACTGAAGATTCCAGCATGCCTTTTGACGAGTTGCAGGCAGAGCAGATTATTCGTTTTCGCGAGGCTTATCGTGAAGCAGGCCACAAAGGTGCGCCGCGTGTTTCAATCAGCCGCAGTGTTTTTCCGATCATGAATGATACCGACAGAGCTTATTTTGGCAGTGCGGCGGAAAAACATGATGCTATCGGGATGATTGACGGTTTCCGCTCCACCTTCGGACGAACCTATGCGGGCGAGCCTGATATACTGATCGAACAGCTTAAAAACGACAAGGCAATTGCTTTGGCGGACACGTTGATGCTGACGATTCCAAACCAGCTTGGGCCGGAATATAATCTGCATATTCTGGAATCTTTCATCAAGCATGTGGCACCAAGCTTGGGTTGGAAACCAAACTGGGAAGGCCCTGTCATTGGTGATCAGATCAACTGATTAAAATCCTTTAACCTCCCGGATCAGTAATGGTTCGAGAGGTTTTATATGCACTTAACGAAATGCAGTCATGTTGAATGCCAAAAAACTGCCCAAACGTTCAACTGATGCAGGCAAACGACGGCGCGCGCGTACCATCAGATGGGCACTGGCATCATTGAAAACAGGGTCGGATAATTCACGTATATTCACACTGCCGTTTTCCAGTTCGGTAGCAACCGTAAAGCGGGGCAGGAAAGTGACGCCAAGCCCTGCCATGACAAAATGTTTGAGCACATCAATGGAAGACGTTTCCAGTAATGTAATCAAAGCAATACCCTGATCAGCGGCAACGCGCGTGACAAGTTGGGTAATACCGTGCCCTTGGCTGAGCAGGCTGCAAGAAAGGCCGTTGCAATCGGCCATTTGCAGGTTTTCTTTTATTAAGAGTGGATGATGCGGCTGCGCGACCAGACATAAAGGCTGGCGGGAGATCGCAAGAGAACGTACACGCGTATCGATTGTCGGATTGTAGGCAATGCCGATATCCGCATCGCCATTGGCAATCGCATCCAGCACACCTTGCGTACTTCCAAGCTGCAAATCATAGCGGATTTCCGGATAGATTTTGACAAAAGCGCTCAACCCATGCTTGAGTACATCGGCCAGAAAACCTTCACCGCACCTTATCCTGACCCGTTGTTGCTGCACACCGCGTAAAAGCCCCAATTGCTCGGTGAGCAGGCTGCTCTCTTCCAAAATTCGCCGCCCGTAATCCAGCACCAATTCACCAGCCTCAGTCAGGCGCATGCCACGTGCAGTGCGTGAGAAGAGTGGAAGCCCTATAACGCGTTCGGTATCGGCAATCTGACGGCTGATAACCGAAGGTGCAACCTGCAAATATTCGGCCGCACCACGAATGGAGCCAATCCGCACCACTGCCATGAACATACGTAGTTCCTTGGCATCAAGGCTTTCCATTGCAGGTTGCTGTTTCAAAATGCTCCTACTTTATTTTATTGCTTAAGCACCGTTGAGTTCGCTTTTGACAAGCTCCACCCAGAAACGTGCACCAGTTGCCAAAATGGCATCATTGAAATCATAATAGGGTGAGTGAAGGCCAGGGTTGTTACCATCACGCCGCGCGCCGAGCCAGAAATAGCAGCCGGGTTTTTTCTGAAGCATAAAGGCAAAATCTTCTGCCGCCATACTCGGATCAACATCCAGCACTTTTAAATTCAATGCAGGCGACGCTGCAATTCTGCGGATGATTGCCGCCTCTGCCGGAGTATTAATAGTTGACGGGTAGCGCTCTTCATAAATGAGTTTGGCGTCACAGCCAAATCCTTCAGCAAGAGATGCCGAAATTGACTTGATGCGCTGTGAAATCATTTGACCAACTTCCGGCTTGAACCAACGTGTGGTGCCCCGGATAATCATGATTTCAGGAATGATGTTCCACGCATCGCCGCCATGCATTTGTGTCACTGATACGACGGCAGAATCGAGCGGTGAAATATTGCGACTGGCAATGGTTTGAAGGGCCGACACAATCTGGCTTGCAGCAATCACCGGATCAGCGCCTTCATGAGGCATGGCACCATGGGCGCCCTTACCGATAATGGTGATTTCAAACGTACCAAATGCCGCCATCATCGCATCGTCACGTGCAACGCATGTGCCGACATCCTGCCCCGGCCAGTTATGTAAACCGTAAATTGCATCAACCGGAAACTTGTCAAACAAGCCTTGATTGACCATCTCGCGTCCGCCACCCTCGTTTTCTTCGGCAGGCTGGAAAATGAAACGCACAGTACCATCAAAATCAATTTTTGTGCAGGCCTTGGCTGCCGCCAGTGCCATTGTGACATGGCCGTCATGCCCGCAGGCATGCATTTTTCCGATTGTTTCAGAAGAATATGCCACGCCGCTTTTTTCTTGTATCGGTAACGCATCCATATCGGCGCGAATGCCGATAACGTGCGTTGAAGTACCCCGTGTGAGACTGGCGATAATGCCCGTTTTGGCAAAGCCTTCCACTACATCATAGCCCCAGCTTTTCATTTTTTCAGCAATGAATTGTGCTGTATTATGTTCTTCAAAACCAAGCTCTGGATTGCGGTGCAGCTGATGGCGCCATTCAATGGCTTCAGTAATATCATCTGGTTCAACATAAGCGGTCAAGGTCAGTTCTCCGGAGCGTTTCATGCAGTCGGTTCCTGCTGATTGTGACAGCAGGCAGACAAACGGGCAAGTCTTAACCTGCCCGTTTTACTGGTTTTAAAGATGGAGTTAGCCCATGATGCGTAAGGTTAAATCGGCAATCACAACGGAGCCTAAATAGGTGCCGAGCATTACGCAAATGGCAATAATAACGATTTTCCAGCCTGAGTGACGTGCAATTTCAAATTCATTGCGGGTTAAAGCCAAGCCACCATAGGCGAGAGCAGGCGTTGCAAGCGATAGGAAGTTAAGTTTATCGACCTGAGCAACGACATATTCATTGCCGGGAACACCCGGAATGGTGATGATGATCGCAAGCAGCGATACCCAGGCGACACTTGGCAGATAAAATGGTGCATAACGCGCCAGAAACAGGCCGCCAAGTGAAGCCAGATATAAAATCGCCATGCCGGGGAAAGCTTCTATAATGCCCACACCGGTGCCGACCAGATTGGAAAACAGGCCCAACGCACAGGCAATCAGCAGCAAAACCGCATTTTCACCAATATTGATTTTACGCTCATCGGTTGATTCAACGGAGAGGGTCAGCTTATCGGCAGCTTTTTTAATGGATTGTGATGTCATAATTTTTTCTCCCCCTTAATTCTCTTCCCGGTATAAATCCGGCCGACATTTTTTAAACAGCCATTCAGTGAGTGGCAGAGCCACAAACAAGCCGACATAAAGTCCGGTTGCATAGGTGAGAATATTACTTGCTGCAGCAAGAGCGAGGATGATGTCTTTTTGTTCAGGCACAACACTCACCAATCCGCCTGTACAGGCGGCCAGCATACTGCCGGAACCAACACCGCAAGACATGGCCAGCGCACGAACATCAAAAATACCGAGTGCATGAACCATTGGTGGCATGATCGCAAAAATGAATGTGCCGATCAGGGTGCCGGTTGCGTAAACACCCATAACGCCAGCCCCTTCAGGGCTGTCCAGGCCATATTTATCAACGATGAGTGCCAGATTGGGTTCACGGTCGATGGAGTAGACGGCGCCGACGGTTTCACGTCCCATACGAAGTAAATACACTGCAATCGGAAAGGCTACAACAATAGTGCCAAGATTACCGATTTCCTGCAATACAAGCGCCGGACCCGCGGCGATAATGGCTTTGATCTGCGGGCCCACAGTGGTGCCGAATTTTGCAATAAACGGCATGATCGCTATGGTGATCATGGTGCCGGAAAGTTTAACTGAATCGGACTTGATGAATTTTCCTGTCGCTTTCAGAATATTGGGGTTCAAAAATATAGCCAATGCAAATGCATAAAGCATTGGCAGAAAAATAACGGCTCCAATACCGATATTGATACGTTGAACGCCAATCAATTCTGAAACCAGAATGATCAGTAATACCAAGCCATGTAACCACAGATGGTGCATACTAAAATTATTTTGCCCCTTCACGATGCCCTCCTTCAAATGCAATGCGTTATGTCGTTAACCGGCAACAGATCCCCCTCCGTTCCGGTGATAGGCGCATACATTACTATAGGGGTAATAAGAGTGATCTCCCGTCCCCTTTTGTAAAATGCAAGTATGATGGGATTTTAGTTCTATACCAGACCCATCATTGACAACATTGCGTTGCTTAAACAGCAACGCTTGAAGTGTTGCTGTAAATGTAACGCTTTGTTGCTGTCTGGCTGGCTATGCTGATGTGTTTGTTAGTGACAGGCTTCACCATCATGTCTTGGTGAAAGGAACCACTATGTCGGAGCAGAACAAAATCATTGTTGGTGTTGTTGGTCTGGGCAGTATGGGGCTGGGGATGGCAGCGACATTAGCCTCCAAAGGCTTTGAAACTTTAGGCTTTGATCTTTCAGCGGAACGTCTTGAATTATCAGCAAAAGTAGGGGTAACTGCCATTAAAGATCTGAGCGATTTGTTCAGAAAGTCAGATTTTCTTGTATTTTCATTACCAACAGCGCGTGACGTGGAAAATGTCGTCAATGACTATGGTCATCTGCTGGGCGCTGAGCGTCAGAACCGTGTAATTATCGTAGATACCTCGACCTCGGAGCCTGATGTTAGCCGCCAGTTGGCGGGTAAGCTCGATAAGATGGGGCACGGCTTTTTGGATGCACCTGTCAGTGGGGGACCGGCAGGGGCTGCAAGTGGCGCTTTGACCATGATGATTGGCGGCACTGATGCAGATTTAGCCTTAGCTCGCCCTGTCATTGAAGCGCTTTCGGCTAAAGCATTGCATGTGGGGCCAAGTGGTGCGGGTAATGTGGCCAAGCTTGTCAATAATATGTTGGCGGCCGCGCATATGATTACCACTGGTGAAGGACTTAAAATTGCTTTGGCTGCAGGCATCAGTCCTGAATCGGCACTGCGTGTCATTAATGCAGCTTCCGGCAAATCCATGATCAGCGAAGTTCATTTTCCGACATGGGTGATGAATGATCGCTTTGATAGCGGTTTTTCAATGGGGTTGATGCGCAAAGATGTGCGTTTGGCGCAAGCTCTGGCTGAAAAAAACAATGTTGAAAATCCGTTGACTGCCATGGTGGCCAAGCTTTGGGCGTGTTCAGAACACCTGAAAGACACCGATGATTTTACCCGTATGGGTGCTTATCAGTCCGATACGGCAAAGTAAGAAGGGAGAGAGTTATGACAGAAATTTTGGATAATCAATCCGAGCGGATTTCACAAATTTTTAAAAGCTTTTTCCCACAAGCTGAAATCGGTAGTTTTATCGCCGGAACCATTATCGCTGGCACCGGTGCTGAATTGAAGCTGACTGATCCGGCAACAGGAAAAACCTTCGCCAGTTTTAAAGATGCAGATCAGTCCGTAATCGATACCGCAATGGCAGAAGCTGCACGCGCTCAGGTAGAGTGGATGCAGTTGACTGCATCGCATCGTGGTCGTGTGATGTATGAAATCGCACGACGTATTCGTGAACATGCGCCATTGATTGCAGAAATTGAAAGCCGTTCTGCCGGACGCCCGATCCGTGATATTGGCGGCGAGGCCGTGCGTGTTGCCGAAATGTTTGAATATTATGCGGGCTGGTGCGACAAGCTTTATGGCGATGTCATTCCGGTGCCAAGTTCTCATCTCAATTATACACGCCATGAACCGATTGGTGTGGTTGCACAAATTACACCGTGGAACGCACCGCTCTTTACCGGTGGCTGGCAAATTGCACCGGCTATTTGCGCCGGTAATGCGGTGGTCATCAAACCATCCGAGTTAACGCCTCTAAGCACGCTTATTTTGGGTTTTCTATGTGAGCAAGGTGGGGCGCCGCGCGGTCTCGTCAATGTGATTGCAGGGGCCGGTTTAACCGCCGGACAGGCAATGGTTTCGCATCCGCGCACGTCTTTGGTGGTATTTGTCGGTTCGGCACAGGCAGGTTCAGCCATTGCTGCGACAGCTGCTAAAAATGTTGTGCCATGTATTCTGGAACTGGGCGGTAAATCGGCCAATATCGTCTTTGCTGACGCGCAGATGGATCGCGCGATTTTGGGTGCGCAATCCGCTATTTTCAGCGGAGCAGGGCAGTCATGTGTGTCAGGATCACGTTTGCTCGTCCATCGCTCAATCCATCAGCAATTCGTGGAACGTTATGCTGATGCTGCCAACCGCATTGTGGTGGGCGATCCTTATGACCAGAACTCGCATATCGGCCCTATCAACAATGAACGCCAATGGCAAAAAATTGATCAGATGGTGCGTGAAGGCGTAAAAGAAGGTGCGCAACTGGCCGCAGGTGGTTTAAAGCCGGCAAGCTTGGAAAAAACCGGTGGCTTCTATTATGCGCCAACTATTCTTGATGCGGTTAAACCATCAATGACAATTGCGCAGGAAGAAGTCTTCGGGCCTGTTGTGGCGGTGATGCCTTTTGACGATGAAGCTGAAGCCATAGAACTTGCCAATAGCACAGCTTATGGTTTGGCGGGTGCCGTCTGGACGCAAAATGTTGCACGTGCCCATCGCGTGGCAGGTCAAATCCGCGCCGGAACCTTCTGGATCAACAGCTATAAAACAATTTCGGTGATGTCGCCCTTTGGTGGTTTTGGCCGTAGCGGTTATGGCCGTTCCAGCGGACGCGATGCTTTGCTGGCCTATACGCAGACAAAAAGTGTTTGGGTCGAAACAGCAGAAAATCCTGCAATTACATTTGGTTATTCGCCAGAAGTTTAAATTTTGCTTTAACAAGCTTGGCTGGGAGTTGAGAAAGCTTCCAGCCGTCAGTTTTCTTGAGCAAGAATGGACTTTGCACTTTCGGCATCAATAGCCAAAATTGTTGGATAGCTGCCGCGTAAAACAGCTGTAACAATAGGCACTTTATGTGCTCCGCCACCGACAATCAGCCGGTGGCGGATTGTTTTCAAGCTAGTCAATTCCGGTGCCAGAACCTGTCGGTTAATCGTATGGTCAAGCTGCTTGCCTTCAGCATTCAAAAAGCGCCCTGCCAGATCACCAACGGCGCCATGTTCTTGCAATTCTTCAATATCTATCCCTTCCGGCAGACCATAGCGTACTTGTAATGAACGGTTGGAGGCATCGCCAACACTGAAATAAGCCAGATCAACATTACAGATCGTTTCATAGGTACGGCGGAAGACGGTTTGCGAAATGATTGCATCACGTGATTCAGGTGACTCCGCATAAATTGGTGCCACAAAATAACGGCACTTGGCCGAGAAAATTTGAGCAAAACCACGCACGATTTCAAATGTATTGATTTCAGTGCCTTGTGTCAGACCGCCGGTCATGGAGTGAACTTCCATATCAGCACGCGGTTGTGGTGTCATAAACTGGATGGTCTCACGCAATGTCGAGCCCCAAGCAACACCAAAAGAGCGAATATCATGCGCTGCAATGAAGCGTTCAAGATAGGCTGCAACAGCCCGCCCCATGATTTTATGGATCTGTGAAGCATCTTCCGGTGTTGGCACGACGATTGCATCTTCAAGGCCAAACCGCTGGCAAAGCTCTGCCTCCAATGCCACGCAATCGGCCAGCTTACTATTGAAAGATACCTTGACCACACCATCACGATGCGCTTGTGCCAGCATTTCATTGACCCGTCGTCGCGTTAAATGAAGGCGGTCGGCAATCTGCGCTTGGGTTAAACCTTCTACATGATAGAGCCACGATGCTCGCACAATCAGGTCATTTTGCTCCATCATATTTTCCTTAAGTTACATTTGTCATTTGAGTGTAACATATGTGCGTTAATCGTCATGCATCATCGCTGTGGCACGATTCTTCTGATGATAACCGTTTTACAGCTCATACAATCATGCGTCTTAAGGATCAAATATGACGTCGCTCTTTAAAAAAATCCTGACCAGTACAGCGGCAGGTAGTGTTCTGCTGGCAATGACAATGCCGGGCTTTGCCGCAGATCGGATAAAGGTTGAATGGTGGTATGCAATCAGCGGCAAACTGAGTGAAACCGTACAGGAGCTCATTGCTGATTTTAACGCTTCGCAGGATAAGTATGAAGTTGTCGGTATCCATAAAGGAAATTACGAAGAAACAATGGCTGCGATGGTTGCTGCATATCGCGCAGGCCAACACCCGACCATTTTGCAAGCGGCAGAGCGCGGTTTTCTAACCATGCTGAACTCCGGAGCCATTATTCCGGTCAACAAGCTGATGGCGGATCAGGGTTATAAAACCAATTGGGGTGAATTTATTGAACCAGTCGCCAGTTTCTATGTGGTGAATGGTGAACCGGCTGCATTGCCATTCAATTCTTCAACGCCAATCTTCTGGTTTAATGAAGACCAGCTGAAACAGGCTGGTTTTGATGGCCCAGGAGAAACATGGCAAGAGGTTGATGAGCGCCTTTACGTTTTGAAGGAAAAAAACATCACCCAGTGCCCGATGGCATTGGCTGCTGATTACCATTGGAGTTTGTTTGAAAATTATTCCGCCATCAACAATCAGCCGTTTGGCTCCAAGTCCAATGGTTTTGATGGTCTTGATACTGAATTTGTTTACAATAAAACGTCAGTTGTGCAGCAGACAGAACGTCTGAAACGCTGGATTGATGATGGTATTTTGCATGTAGCGGGTGAGGGCTTGAACCCGGCGCAAATGTTTACCTCTGGTACCTGTGCAACTTTGATCAACTCGACTGCGAGCCACTCAAGTGTTGAATCTTCGGCCGATTTTAAATGGAACGCGACTTATCTACCTTATGAAGAGGGTGTTGAGCCGCAAAACTCTACCATCGGTGGTGCAGCCCTTTGGGTGCTTGGTAATAAATCTCAAGAAGAGCAGGCGGGTGCCGCAGCATTCTTGGACTTTGTGGCTAAGCCTGAAACACAGGTTTGGTGGAGCAAGGCCACCGGTTATGTGCCCGTTACCACAGCTGCTTATGAAGCTTTGAAAGCAGAAGACTATTTCGAGAAAAATCCAACCCGTGAAATCGCTATCAAGCAGCTTTCACGTGGCACGCCAAATGAAAACTCACGAGGTTTCCGTTTTGGTAATCACAACCAGACCGGTGCCATCATGCTGGAAGAATTGCAGGCAGTTTGGACAGGTCAGAAATCCGTGCAGGATGCACTCGATTCGTCCGTCAAACGCGGCAATGAAGTTCTCCGTCAGTATGAGCGGATCAATGCCGGTAAATAATGATAGTATGACCATATCTGCTGGCGCTTTTTTGCGCCAGCAAAAGGCGGGCAAATTTAAGTTTTCGGGCTGGCTTACGAAATTGACGACGCCGTCGCTGACCGGTTTGAAACTTGCGCATTATAAACGAAATGGTGCCGGTTTTCTGCTGCTGGCACCTCAATTGCTGATCCTTTTATTTTTCTTCTACATCCCTGCTTATAAAGCTTTGTCACTGGCTTTTGTCGAAACAGACCCGTTCGGAATGAGTGTCATTTTTGTAGGGTTTAATAATTTTATTCGTCTCTTTGCCAGCCCTGAATATCGCTTTAGCGCAATGCTCACTCTTGTGCTTACCGTTGTGCAAAGTGTGATTACGCTTGGTCTTGCCGCAATGCTTGCTTTTGCGACTGATCGTGTAATCCGTGGCCGTGCTGTTTATCGTCGCATTATTTTGTTGCCCTATGCGATTGCGCCGGTTGCGTCCGGTACAATTTTTGCATTCATGTTTAATGCCAATGTTGGCCCTGTCGCCCATTTCTTGCATGATCTCGGCCTGCCGTGGAATCCGGCTTTGCGCCCAATGGATGCGCAAATTTTGGTGGTGCTGGCATCTGTATGGAACCACCTTTGCTACGATTATATTTTTCTGGTCGCAGCCATTCTGTCTGTTCCCAATTCATTGATGGAAGCAGCGGCTCTTGATGGTGCTCGTCCTGTGCGCAGATTTTTCACAGTGACTTTGCCGCTGATCATGCCGACCTTCTTCTTTTTGATGATCATGAATTTGATCTACGGCCTGTTTGAAACCTTTGGCCTTATCGACACCATGACGCGTGGTGGGCCTGCGGCTGCTACCAGTACGCTTGTTTATAAAGTTTATCAGGATGGTTTTGTGCAGCTTGATCTGGGAACCTCAGCCGCACAATCGGTTGTGCTGATGGGTATTGCCATTCTTTTCACAATTTTTCAGTTTCGCGCGGTTGAACGCCGCGTTAACTACGGGGGCTGATCATGGTTGAACGCTCACCCATTCTGACCTTCTTTTGTCACACAATCTTGCTGATCGGAGCGGTGATTGTCTGCCTGCCACTTTATATGGCTTTTGTCGCCGGTTCGCTTGATTTTGCCAGATTGCAACAAATGCCCTTTCCGTTGCTACCGGAAAGTGAGTTTTGGAATAATATGGTAACGGCATGGACAACGGTTGATTTTTCGCAGCTCTACATCAATTCCATCATCACCACGACGCTGATTGTTGTCGGCAAGGTGACGGTTTCGCTGATGGCAGCTTTTGCCATCACTTATTTCCGCTTTCCTTTCCGCATGACAATGTTCTGGATCATTTTTATCTCGCTGATGCTGCCGATTGAGGCGCGCATTATCCCGACCTATGAGGCGCTTGCCGATGTGGGCGGGCCATTGCGTGATTTTTTCCACGTCACGGGCATCAGTTGGCTGGTGGAATTGGCGACCGGATATCGGCTGGAACTTGGGCTGCAATGGAATTTGATCAATAGTTATAGCGGGCTCATCTTGCCGTTGATTGCCTCTGCTTCCGCTACATTTCTATTCCGCCAGTTTTTTCTAACAGTGCCGGATGAATTACTGGAGGCTGCAAAGATCGACAATGCGGGACCGCTGAAATTCTTCGTCGATATTCTGCTGCCCCTATCGGTGACAAATATTACTGCATTGGTGGTGCTGCTTTTTATCGGCAACTGGAACCAATATTTATGGCCGCTATTGTTCACCACCACACCGGATATGAAAACCGTTGTGCTTGGGTTGCGTAGCCTCGTGCCAGGGCCTGATGAGCCACCGGCATGGAACATTGCCATGGCTGCTTCTTTCTTCGTTATGCTGCCGCCGACGCTTGTGGTTATCTTCTTGCAGCGCTGGCTGACAAAAGGCGTGACGGATGTTGGCAAATAATCTTTTCTCATAGGAAAACTATAAATGACTTTTATTATCGGCCATCGTGGCGCCCGTAATCTCTGGGCAGAAAACTCCCTGACTGGATTTCGAAATCTGTTGGATTTGAATGTCGAGGGTGTCGAATTTGATGTGCATCTGACCAAAGACGGCGAATTGTTGGTGATGCATGATGCTTTGCTGGATCGTACCGCTGAAGCACAAGGGCCAGTTTCGGAATTATCAGACGGCGAACATCGTCAAATCCGCTTGAAAAACAGCACTGACACTATTCCAACCCTTGATGAAGTGCTGGCAATCTACGCAGAAACAAAGCTTGAGCTGCATATTGAACTGAAAAAAGACGCTAAAGGCCAAGCCTATCAAGGTTTGGAAGCAAAGGCTGCGGCCGCAATTGACAAGTTTGGGCTGGCAGATCGTGCTTATTTGACCAGTTTTTCCGTTGATGTGTTGAAAATCATTCGTGCTGTTGCTCCACATATTCGCACATTAAATTCTTACCATATGCCGGACGCTGAAGCAGAAGGCGTGGTGGAAGGATTGAAAACGCGCCTTGCGGTTGCCGACATTGTTGCTGTTGAAAAACAACTTTTGGGCAAATATTGGGACCAGATTACTGCTGACGCACCGTTATCGCGTCTGGGTGCTTGGGTGCCCAATGAACAAGCTGATCTTGAAAAATGGATGAATTGTGGGCTACGCCAGATAACCACCGACAACCCAGATACGGCTCTTGCAGTTAGAGGCTCCGGCAAAACAGTATGATGAATAAACCTGAACTTGTTATTTTCGATTGTGACGGGGTTTTGATTGACAGCGAGATTTTGTCGAGCAGAACCTTGTCCGAAGCACTCCGTCGTGCCGGTGTTGATCTGTCGCCGATGGATGTGCATCTGCACTTTACCGGAAAATCCGAACGCGACATCCGCCTTATTTGCGAAGATGAATATGGATTGACTAATACCGATGCGGTCTTCGCATCATGGCGTGAAACGATCTATCAAGCTTTTGAAAAAGATCTGCAACCGATGGCCGGCATGCCCGATTTGGTGCGTTCACTTCAGGTTAAAAAATCTGTGGCCTCCAACAGCCGCTATGAGCGCCTTTTATTAAGTCTGGGGCGAACCGTATTATGGGAAAATCTGGCACCCCATGTTTACGGTGCCGATAGTGTTAAAAATCCAAAACCTGCGCCGGACCTGCTGTTGCATTGTGCCGTGCTGCATGATGTGCGGCCTGAAGCGAGCGTCATGATTGATGATAGCCCGCACGGGATTAGCGCTGCGATTGCGGCCGGTATGATGCCGATTGGTTTTATTGATCTCAATGATCCGCGACCGAACCGTGAAATGATTTTGCGTAAGGCTGGTGCTGCCCATATCGCGAATGGCGCAGAAGAATTAGGCGATATTCTGCACATGCTTGGTTGTATGCGCGAATTTGTGCCGGATGAAATGAGTAGTTAGAATGGCTAGTATATACCTTCAAAATATACATAAAACATATGCCGGCGATGTCACAGCCATTCATGATTTAAACCTGAAAATTGAAGACAGCGAATTGCTGGTTTTGGTTGGACCTTCCGGTTGTGGTAAATCCACATTGCTGCGGATGATTGCAGGTTTGGAAAGTATTTCCGGCGGTTCCATCAGCATTGACGGAACGGTTGTGAATGACAAGGAACCGGCAGAACGTGACATCGCTATGGTGTTCCAAAATTATGCCCTCTATCCGCATATGACCGTGCGTCAAAACCTTGAATATGGCTTGAAAAACCGTGGCACTCCGCGCGCAGAAATTGATCGTCGCATTAACAATGCCGCGCAGATTTTGGAAATCTCGGCATTTTTAGATCGCAAACCACGCCAGCTTTCAGGTGGGCAACGACAGCGTGTAGCAATGGGACGTGCGATTGTGCGCGAACCTAAAGCCTTCTTGTTTGACGAGCCGCTTTCCAATCTGGACGCAAAACTACGTGGTCAGATGCGCATCGAAATCCGCCGTTTGCAGCGTGCACTTAAAACTACAAGCGTCTATGTCACCCATGACCAGTTGGAAGCCATGACTTTGGCCGATCGTCTAGTGGTGATGAATGGTGGGCGCATTGAACAAGTTGGCAAGCCGATCGAGCTTTATGACCGTCCGGCCACTGTTTTTGTGGCGAGTTTTATTGGTTCTCCGCCGATGAACTTGTTTACCGTCAATGAATTGGCAGCAATTGAAGGCATCCGGTTGCCATCCGGTTTACCTGCACAGGCAGGACTTGTCGGTTTCCGTCCTGATCATATCTCTCTTCATAAAGATGATGGTATTAATCTTTCTGGTCTGGTTGAACTGATCGAGCAAGTGGGTGGTGAGAGCCATGTCTATGTGCGCATGGAAGGTCTTGATAAACCATTGGTAACGGTGTTGCAGGGCAGACTGGTTTTAAACGAAGGTGATATACTGCGTTTCACAGTGCCATATGCCAACTTGCATTATTTCAATCAGCAAACCGGTTGCCGGATTGATTAAAAGAAACGACTGAGTGCTGGAAACCTGTATGCAATAAGGGTGATGCGCTTTATAAAATAGTAGCTAACCGACATTAAAAAATACCGGTTAGCTCATAGCATAACTCGATTAAATCCAGCCAAGAGCAAGTGCCGATTTAAGTGCTTCACTGCGTTTGCGGCAGCCCATTTTACGATAAAGATTGCTTAAGTGAAACTTAACAGTCACTTCCGAGATGCTTAATGTATGGGCTATGCGTTTGTTGGACATACCTGAACACAAAAGCTGCAACATTTGTATCTCACGTTGTGACAGCCCGCCTTGAATGGCGCGAGCCTGCGGGGAGTCAATGGCTTTGGTTAAAACGGTCAATGCCGTTTGTGCTTCAGGAGATGTTTCGATGAAACTACGAATGCGTTTTTCTTTTAAAAGCGGTGATAAAAATATCCGTTCTTCTGACAAGACACCGTAGCAGCCAAGGCGCTTGGTTGTTTGCAAGGTTGAGAGCAGACCGGCACGTGCTTCAGCAATCTCCCCGCGCCGAAAGGCTGCAAAGCTAAGCCATAACTGCAATGCCACTTTTTCACGGTTGGTCACTTTAGGATTGACCAATAAAGCATCCAGCTGTTTGGGCAAATAAGAACGTGGCGTCCATTGGTGTACGGCATCACGCAACCATGCCATGGCGAATGATATTTCATCGCGGCGGCTGATACGGCTTAATTCATCAATCGCACTTTCTACGCCGGTTCGCCCCATCGGCATACGCACGGCCGCAAGCGTCAAGGCTGCATCTTGCCAACGATTGGCATTTTGATAAGCAATTGCAGTGCGGATTTCCATCATCGCATTAAATTGCAAGCCCTCGGACAGGTGAATCCATAAATGATCCAGAAAGCCGGGGCGAATGGCAACCGGAAAATTGTCGGCCAGTATTTGTGATGCATAGTGAAGAGCAAATTGCATCAGGCTTGGCCATATTTCAGCAGCAGCAAAGGCTTCAAACTCATTATTTACAAATGCGAGAAGATCACCTGGTTGGCCTGCTTCATAGTCAAGGCAGGCTTCAGCCAAACGTAACATCCGAAACTCTTGGACTGCGGGATGCGAGACCTGTTCCAGCCTGCTTCTGGCTTCAATGGCCGCCTGACAGGCAAGCAAAACATCACCATTCATCAAGCGCAATACAATTTGATGTAAATGGATGAAAAAATCCAATAATGGCCGGTCGCCGCTACGTTTTAAATACATCAATGCACGCGCGGCGGCCGCCTCTGCTTCACGAAAATTTCGCCGTCGCACTTCGAACTCGATAATTGAGTTGTAATAGCCTGCCCATCGCCCATAGGCGCGCATTGGATAGTCAGCCATAAACTCACCAAGTCTGGATATCATCGTATCGCTTGGTGTTAAATCTTCAGAAATCATCAGCGTCAGTCGGAAAGTTTTAGCTGCGAATGAAAATCGTGATTTACGGGTCAGCACCTTAAGAGGATCGATATAATCAGCGCCCATATGGCGCATCAAAAGGTGGCGCACGCGCTGTAATTCCCCTTGTTTTAACAGTGTGCGGGCAACTGCAAAAAGTACGGTTTCATCATCCGATAACATCTGCGTGGAAAACCGCATGATGATGTCCTGAAATGACTCCAGATCGGACTCATAAATAAGCTCGCGGCCTTGTGCACGTTTTAAAATTTGCGCAGCATTATGCTCATGATTTTCATCAAGCAAAAGCCGCATAGCCTCAAGCGGTTGCCCGGCTTTTTCCAAAGCTTTTGCGATCTCAAAAAGATTTTCATCCTTGCGGTAACCTTCCAGTTTTTCTTTTACTGCTTGCTTGAGAAGGTGTCGCAGAAGATGATTTTTGTCCAAATTTTTAATCAAGGAGGGGGGCAATAAACTGTGCCAACGCGCACGACCTTGCTGCTTGGGATTGTCAAGCCATATGGATAATTCGATAATTTCTGCGGGATGGAATTGTGCTAAAAAAACCTCATCCAAATAAGCAATACAATTCCTCTCATCCATTTTTTTTGCAAGCGGAAGAAAGGATGGCCATTGTGCAAATTCCTGCATGACCATTTGTCTCTGTTTAGGTGCAAGCGCTGTCAATTCACTGGATTTGAAACTGAAATGCTCGCCACCATAGACCGTAACACCATGATGAAGACCATGACGTGCTAGTCCTCGAATATGTTGATCGGGACGGCAGGCAATATAAAGTTGCATGTTATCAGCAATTAAATCTGGCAAAATTTCCGCTTCTATTAAATTAATAGGAACATCCCATAATATCTTGTTTTGTTGAATATATTTTTTATTAATCTGAGCTGAACAACAAATATTTACTCCAAAATCTTCTGCCAGAAATTCCAGTAAAACAGATTTTCCTGCACCACTGGGCGCGCGCAAAAACACAACGGCAGCCGTGTCTTGTATGATGCGTTTACGAAGCAATTGCCTTGGCAGAAGATTTTTTTTCATGTTCAAACTCATAAAATATTCTTATAAAAATACCTATACTAATTTTGAAAAAAACTATACTTTTTGGCGGTTGTGCCTTGGGCATCATGCGCAGATTGTTACTGTCTGAAATGATGATGCAGAGGAGGAGGCGCCAATGCAGCAACACCCTTTATTCGCTATCGTGACGAGATTAGGCACATTCATTCTGGTGATGATTGCCTTGTCAGTTATGATTTTTATGCTGGCACGTGTTGTGCCGGGCGATCCTGCGCGTATGGCTTTAGGGCCTGCCGCAACATCTGAGCAGGTTGATGCTCTTCGCTTGTCGATGGGACTCGATCAGCCATTGATTGGCCAATATCTGGAATATATCCGTAAAGCCTTTCATGGCGATCTGGGTATGTCGCTTGTTTCGCAGCGTCCCGTAACAACCGATCTGGCAAGCACTGTTCCGGCAACCGTTGAACTGGTGCTGGTCTCGGTCATTTTCATGTTTCTTGTGGCAATTCCGTTAGGGGTTATCACAGCGCATTACCGTGACCGGGCACTTGACCATATTGGTCGTGTATTGTCGCTGACCGGTGTGATTATTCCAAGTTTTCTGTTTGCGATTACGCTGCAATTGCTGGCTGCACGCTATTTGAACAATTGGCCTATTATTGGCCGCATCGATCATAATCTGAATTGGCACGGCGGTCCGACCGGCTTTCTCATTCTTGATGGTTTGCTGGCTGGTCGTTTTGATGTGGTGGCGAGTGCTTTTCAGCATCTGGCACTACCGGCATTTGCCCTTTCAATGGCTGGTATCGGACAGATTACCCGTATCACCCGCTCATCAATGATTGAAAATCAGCGTAAAGACCATGTGTTGACTTTACAAAGCTTTGGTGTGCCGGAGCGTGTGATTATTTTTCGTTATTTGCTGAAACTGTCGTCCATTGCGCCGCTGACAATTATGGGGCTCGAATTTGCATCTCTCATCGGCAATGCCTTTGTGATCGAGATGATCTTTGCCTGGGGTGGTTTTGCGTCCTATGGCCTCAACTCTATCCTGCAAAAAGATTTGAATGCTGTCACCGCTGTGGTGCTGGTGGCTGGCTTATTCTTTATCATTGCCAATCTGATCGTTGACATTCTGATTTCGATCATTGACCCGCGTCTTCGTCATAAGGAGGCTCGCTGATGGCCGACATTAAAATGCTTGATGCCAATGATCGCGGACTGAGTGCCAGCTATATGATGTGGTACCGTTTCTCTCATAATCCAGCGGCCGTCATTGGTACTTTCATTCTGCTTTCTGTGGTGTTTCTGGCAATCTTTGCCCCTTGGGTAACACCTTATCCGAAGCATATCGGTGCAGTTGTTGATTTTCGTGCAAGGCATCTGCCGCCTGATCTGACACATTGGTTTGGGACTGATAAGGCCGGACGTGATATTTTTACCCGTACTATTTTTGGCCTTCGCATTTCATTATTGCTGGTCATTGGCGTGCTTGGTATCTCGGTGCCAATTGGTGCAGTACTGGGGTTGGTTGCCGGTTATTTTGGTGGCTGGACTGAGAAGATCATCAGCGGTCTGACCAATGTCATGCTGGCGATGCCACCATTGGTGATGGCGCTTGCTGTTTCCAATTTGCTGGAACCAACCTTGATGAACGCAATGATTGCCATCACTTTGCTGTGGTGGACATGGCATGCACGCCTGATCTATGCGGTTTCAAAATCGGTGGCATCTGAAGATTATATTGAGGCGGCACGTCTGGCCGGTGCTGGACCATTGCATATACTTTTCCGTGAAATCCTGCCCAATTGCGTGTCGGTTATCTCGGTTAAAACCACATTGGATGCGGCTTTTGTCATCCTTTTTGGAGCAACACTCAGCTTCCTTGGCTTTGGTGTCAAACCTCCCATTCCTGATCTGGGGTCTATGGTTGCCGATGGCCGTCAGTTCATGCCGGATTTCTGGTGGGAAGTCTTGTGTCCGGGATTTGCCGTTCTTTATGTGACGCTTGGCTTCAACCTTTTAGGTGATGGATTGCGCGATATGTTTGATGTGGAGAATTGAGCTTTGACAGAACCACTTCTTAAAGTCGAAGGCCTCAATGTTACCTTCACCACTTATGGCCGCAGCCGTCAGGTTTTGCAAAATGTGAGCTTTACCGTTGCTGCCGGCGAACGAGTAGCGCTGATCGGTGAAACAGGTTCTGGCAAGTCCGTTACAGCCAAAGCAATTATTGGCACTTTGCCGAAAAACGCAAATGTTACTTCTGGTGCAATCTTTGTTAATGGCCGTGATGTTTTCACGATGAACCGCAATGAGCGTGATGCGCTCAAAGGTTCGGCTTTTTCACTGATTATGCAGGATCCGCTTTCATCGTTTAATCCAGTTTTCCGCATCGGCACGCACTTGGATGATGTGATGCGCTTTGCTGATAAACGCAACGGCATTAAATCCTCTAAAAAGGAACGCCGCGAACGTATTGCCGCCGTGCTGAAACGTGTGCAATTGGCAGATACCGAGCGCATCATGAAAGCCTATCCGTCGGAGCTTTCCGGCGGCATGCGCCAGCGAGTACTGATTGGCTTGGCGCTGTTGCATCAACCGAAATTGCTGATTGCCGATGAGCCAGGCACGGCACTGGATGTGACGACACAGGATGAAATCCTCAATCTGATCAACCAACTGGTTGCCGAAGAAAATATGGCATTGTTGATGATTACCCATAATCTCGGTGTGGTGCGTAAAGTCGCCGATCGTGTGGTGGTGATGCATCATGGCGATATTGTTGAAACGGGGAAATGCACGGATATTCTGCTCAATCCGCGCGAAGACTATACGCGATCACTCTTGGCTGCTGTGCCGCCGCTCTATGGTGACAAGGTCACAACGATTGCGCAGACAACGGGCAAGCCGATCATCACCATCGACAAGCTCAATAAAATTTACGGGCGCCGTGCTGGCTATCATGCGGTGCGTGATGTCAGTATTAGTTTGAAGGAAGGTGAGATTTACGGGCTGGCCGGTGAATCCGGCTCCGGTAAAACCACAGTTGCCCGTATCATCATGGGGCTGTCACAGCCAACCACCGGTGACGTCACCATTCATGCGTCAACACCGGAACGTGGTAAAAGACTGACCCAGATTGTCTATCAAAATCCGGGCACGTCTTTGAACCCGAAACGTACAGTCCGGCAGACTTTAACCTTGCCATTAAAATCAATCGGCATGGATAAGGTTAGGCTTGAAGCTCGGCTGGAAGAGCTGATGAGGCTTGTTCGGTTGCCGCAGTCATATTTAGGCAAATATCCGCATGAATTGTCGGGTGGCCAGAAACAACGCGTGGCAATTGCGCGTGCGCTGGCCGCTGAGCCTAAAATCTTGATTTTAGATGAGCCGACAGCAGCGCTTGATGTGTCGGTGCAAAAGACGGTCATTGATCTGCTTTTGCAGCTTCGTGAAGAGCTGGGGCTCACTTATCTGATGATCTCGCATGATCTGTCTTTGATGCGCAATTTCTGCTCACGCATTGCCATCATGCTGCGGGGTGAACTCGTGGAAGAGGGTGCAACGGCAGATGTATTTAGCCAGCACCGACACCCTTATACCCGTGCGCTGATTGCCGCCATTCCGGTGGTAACAGACGCGGAAGAGCGCCTGAAACCAACTGTGACGGAGGAAGAGCGCATGCAATTCCTTGTAAAAACAACCGATTGATTGGAAGAGGAAACGAGCGTGTATCGCGTTGGAATCGATGTCGGCGGCACCAATACGGATGCTGTCATATTACAGGATAAAACGGTTTTGGCAGGGGTGAAGGCTTCTACCACCAAAGATGTAACCTCCGGTGTTATTCAGGCGCTGGAAAAAGTAATTGAGGTGTCTGGCATTGATCGCAGCCGTATCGGCGCGGTGATGATCGGAACCACGCATTTTACCAATGCGGTGATTGAGCGCCGTCATATGGACGAGGTGGCTGCAATCCGTTTAGGTCTGCCGTCCGGTGCAGGTTTGCCACCAATGGTGGATTGGCCGGATGATTTGCGTGAAATTGTCGGTAATCACGCCTACCAAGTAAAAGGTGGCTATGAGTTTGATGGCCGTGAAATTTCGCCGCTTGATGAAGATGCAATCATCCGCATTGCCGGAGAAATTCGTGCCAAAGGCTTGAAGGCGGCGGCTGTAACAGGTGTTTTCAGCGGCATCAATGATACGATGGAAGTGCGTACCAAAGAAATCTTGCAGGAACATTGTCCGGGACTGCCGGTTGTGATGTCCAAAGATATTGGCCGACATGGTTTGCTGGCGCGTGAAAGTGCGGCGATTATGAATGCAAGCCTGTTGTCACTGGCCGACCATACGGTGGAAGCATTTGGCAAAGCTTTGCGCAGCGCCGGTATCAACCGGCCTTTCTATATTACCCAAAACGACGGCACCTTGATGGCTGCTGATGTCGTTCGTGCCTTTCCGGTGCTGACATTCGCATCGGGGCCAACCAATTCTATGCGTGGTGCAGCATTCCTCACTGGTCTCAAAGATGCGGTGGTGGTGGATATTGGCGGTACGACAACTGATGTCGGCTCGCTGTCGCACGGCTTTCCGCGTCAGGCTTCCACCACAGTTGATATTGGTGGCGTGCGTACCAATTTCCGTATGCCGGATGTGTTTTCCATCGGGCTTGGTGGCGGCTCTTTGGTGGTTGAAAAAGAAGATGCGGTTAGTGTTGGCCCTAAATCTGTCGGCTACCGTGTTGCAGAAGAAGCTTTGTGCTTTGGCGGCTCGACTTTGACTGCAACCGATATTGCCGCAGCGACCGGCAAAACAGATATTGGCGATGCTGCATTGGTGAAGAAAACCGATGCAGTACTGATCGAAAAAGCCGCAGCAAAAATTGACCAGATGCTGGAAGCTTGTGTTGAGCGCAGCCGCATTTCATCGGCACCTGTACCAGTCATCGCTGTTGGCGGCGGTTCGATTTTGATGCCTGAAAAGGTTGGCGAGTTGAATGTTATCCGTCCGGAAAACTTCTCAGTTGCCAATGCTGTTGGTGCAGCCATTGCCCAGATCAGTGGTGAAACCGACCGTATTTTCACTCTTATTGAAGGTCGCACCCGTGAAAGCGCATTGGCAGAGGCTGAAGCTGAAGCTCGCGAAAAGGCCATTGCTGCCGGCGCAATGGCCGATACTTTGGAAGTCATTGAACGTGAAGATATGCCGCTTGCCTATTTGCCGGGCAATGCCACCCGCATTCATGTGAAAGTTGTTGGAGAAATGGGAAGCTATGATGCCTGAGGCTCGCAAATTGAAATATGATGAAGCTGATTTACGCGTTTTGACGCGTGAAGATCTGGACGCACTGGAAATTGGTTCGGGCATTTTAGGCACTGGCGGCGGCGGCAATCCTTATCAGGGCAAGCTTCTGGCACTTGAAGCCATGAAGGAAGGCTATGAGCTGAAAATTCTGGCAACCGACAAGATCGAACCGGATGCACTTTGCATGTCGATTGGCGGTATTGGTGCGCCTGTTGTCGGCGTTGAGCGCTTGCGTGAAGGCCGCGAAGGTGTTCGTTGCCTGCGTGCTATGGAAGAGCTGATCCGCACTTCAATTGATGCGGTTGTTTGTGAAGAAATTGGTGGCGCCAATTCAATGAACCCGCTTGTGACCGCTGCTCTTGGTGGTTTGCCAATCCTTGATTGTGACGGCATGGGACGTGCATTTCCTGAAATGCAAATGACCACTTTCTCGATTTATGGCCATAGTTCAACACCATCCGTCATGTGTGATTTGCATGGCAATTCAGTGGTCTTCAGTCATGCGGCTTCTGAGGTTTGGCATGAGCGCATGGCGCGGGCCTGCGTGGTGGCACAAGGTGGCGGCGCGATGCTGGCAACGGCTCCGATGCAGGCGCATTATGTCCATCAATATGGCATTCCGAAAAGCTACACCAAGGCAATTGCTTTAGGTGAAGCGGTGATCAAAGCCCGTAAATTTCAGGAAGATCCGATTGCTGCCATTTGTGCGCTTGAAGGCGGCCGTCGCATCTTCAATGGCAAAATCACCGATCTGAAACGCCATTTGCGCGGCGGTTTTGCGGTGGGCGATATTGCACTTGCCGGTTTTGACGAATGGAATGGTGAAACTGCTGATGTCGCTATTCAAAACGAGTTTCTGATTTTCCGCCGTGAAGGCAAGGTTGAAGTCTGCGTACCAGATCTGATTGTGCTGTTGGATGTGGATACCGGTTATCCGATCACAACGGAAATGCTGCGTTATGGCCAGCGCATCGCAGTTGTAGCGATCCCTTGCCACGATCTGTTGCGCACCGAACGTGCCTTGGAAGTGGTTGGCCCCGCAGCCTTTGGATATCCGGATGTTCAATATTCGCCACTGCCAGCATTTAAGCCCAAAGCTGATTAACGAAAAGCGGGACAACCCGCAAGAATAGAGGAGAACTTTGATGAAAAAAATAACTTGTAAATCACGCCTTGCAGCGCTTTTTTTAAGCGCTGCAATCGCTCTGCCAAGCTTGATCTCGACAGCATCTGCTGACGACAAGGTTTCTATCGCCGTCAATACGATGCAGATTTTCAGCTCACTTGATCCGGCAAAAGTTACCGATTACACCGGTTATATGGCTGTTGTGAATATGTATGACGGCCTGACAACCGTGAGCCCGTCCGGTGAGATTGTACCGCATTTGGCAAAATCGTGGGATGTGTCGGAAGACGGTTTGACTTATACATTCCACTTGCGTGACGATGTGAAGTTTCAGGATGGCACGCCAGTTAAAGCATCCGACATTACCTGGTCGGTTCAGCGTCTGATCGGCATCAACAAAGGCCCGTCCAACCTGATCGTTGATCTGCTGAAACCGGAAAATATTACAGCACCGGACGATCAGACGGTTGTCTTCAAACTTGATCGCCAGTTCTCGCCATTTATGGCGGTCACACCGATCATGGTAGCGCTCAATGAAAAGCTCATCACTGCCAATGCGGCCAGCGACGACAAATGGGGCGAAGCCTATGTTGGCGAACATTCTGCCGGTTCGGGCCCTTACTCACTGGTAAGCTATAACCGTTCCGCTGATATGGTCATTACCCGTAATCCGGATTATTTCCTTGGTTGGAACAAGGGGACACCGATTGATCAGGTGCGCTTTGTCCAGACAAGCGATGATGCAACCGTCAAAGCGCTGGCTGAAAAAGGCGAACTTGGCCTGACATCTCATGGTCTTGGCAACGAAACTTATGAATCCATTGCCCGTATGCCTGGGTACAAGCTGTTGCAGACCCGCACAGCCGGCGGTTTCATCATCAAGCTGAATACACAGACCTATCCAACGGATGATGTTCATGTGCGCCGTGCCATTGCATATGCCACGGATTACCAGACCATTCATGAAATCATCTATCCGGGTTTTGACATGCAAGGCCCGTTGTCTCAAACCTTTAAAGATGCGCATAATGATGCGATTGAACCGGGCGTCTTTGACCTTGAAAAGGCCAAGGAAGAACTGGCAAAATCCAAATATGCGGGTCAGGAAATCAAGCTCGTCAACAGCTATGTCGCCTCCCTTGCATTTGAAGCAGAAGTGGCACTGATGATGCAGGCCAATCTCGAACAGATCGGCATCACACTTGATATTAAGCCTGAGCCGTGGAACCGTATTGTCGAACTGTCATCCAAGCCGGAAACCACACCTGCCTCAACACAGGTGAATATGTCGCCGACTTATCCATCACCGGATGCGATGTTCTATAATCAGTTCCACTCCAAAGCATCCGGCACATGGATGTCGATGGAATGGTTGCAAAATGCTGAAGTCGATGGCCTGATCGACAAGGCGCGCGCCACAACCGATGTGGCCGAGCAGAATGCAATTTATAAGGAATTGCAGCAGAAAATCGTCGATTTGCAGCCGGATGTCTGGGCTGTGGCGCCAAATCGTCGTTTGGGTGCAAGCAAATGTTTGCAAGGCTATCAGTTCATTCCGATGCAAAGCTGGGATCTGAACTTCTCCAATTTCCATTGGGATTGCACCAAAGACTAACCGACTTTTATCAGACAGGCTCCGTTCTCACGGAGCCTGTTTTTTGCATGAAACAGGTGAATTATGCTTCAAGACTTTGCTTTGGACGATATTGAACCATTGGCAACAGGTGCGTGGATTTTAGGAACCGGCGGCGGCGGAAATCCTTATCTTTCAACGCTGAACTTGCGCCGTCTTTATGAGCAAGGCAAGCGCGTTCAGATCATGGATCCGATGGATCTCGATGACAACGATATGGTAGCCGTCGTTTCTAAAATGGGTGCGCCTCTAGTGGGGCAGGAGCGCTTGGGCGATCCGGCACATCTGGCGCGTGCTGTGGAAGTGATGGAAGATTATCTGGGCAAGAAATTTCGCGCTGTTATGAGTGTTGAAATTGGAGGCTCCAATGCTTTGTCGTCATTTCTGACCGGTGCCATGCTTGATCGTCCGGTAGTAAACGCTGATGCGATGGGGCGTGCCTATCCGGAAGCACAGATGACCTCTTTTGCTATCGGAAATTTGCCGATGTATCCGCTCTCCTTGGTGGATGTGCGTGATAATGAAGTGATTGTCACAAAGGCGGCTTCTTGGAAATGGATGGAACGTGTTTCGCGCTCGGTCTGCACGGAAGTGGGCTCGACGGCTGCCACCTGTAAAGCGCCGCGCACGGGGCGCGAGGTGAAAGAATGGGGCATCCATTATACGGTGACCAAAGCCACTGAACTTGGACGCACAGTTATCAATGCCCGCGCCCGACATGACGATCCGGTTCAAGCAGTGCTCGATTATGAGGGCGGCAAATTATTGTTCAGGGGCAAGGTTGTTGATGTTGCGCGAGAGACAACCGGCGGCTTCTTGCGTGGCCGAACGCTGATTGAAGGTATTGACGCTGATAAAGGCTCAAATCTGGAGCTGACGTTCCAAAATGAATGGGCGGTTGCTTTTCGTGATAAAAAAGCGATAGCGATGACACCGGATTTATTATGCTTGCTGGATACAATGTCGGGCGGTGCGATTGGTACGGAATCTGTGCGTTACGGTCAAAGGGTGAGTGTTATCGCCTTACCGGCACCAGCGCTTTTAACATCACCTGCTGGTATAGCGGCTGTAGGCCCGCGCGCTTTCGGCTATGAACTTGATTTTAAGTCCGTATTTGCTTGAAAAACGTAATAAGTGACAGGGTGCAGGTGAGATGCACTCTGCATCCTGTCTCATAAATTTAGCATTGCGTGATGCAGATAAATTACATCAATCAGCGAATATTTTGGACAGTGCCGGATATAAACTTGCATTAAATGGTCAAGTTTATTAAAAGCCCGTTCAGTTCTGAAGATATCAGCTTTTATGGCTGCGATGGAAATCTGTTGATTTGATGATGTGGGATATTGCTTCACTTTTTCGAAGCTATAGTGCAGATCTGCAGCGTTTTTTACAACGTCGTGGCTCTTCGCATGATGTTGCATGCGATCTGACGCAGGAAGCATTTCTTCGTCTGATGATTTCGCAAAAGAAAGATAGTGCGCATCCGTCCTTGGTTCATCATAAAGCCTATCTCTATAGAATAGCTGCAAATTTGCAAATTGATCATGCACGTCATCTGAAGACCTTACCGTTTTCAGCCTATGACAGTTTGCTAATTGAGATGATCGCCGATCCGTCGCCGCTCTCTGATGATCTTATCATTTTCAAGCAAACTATGCAGCTTGTTGAGCAGGCATTGGCTGAAATACCTGAAGCTGTTCGCCAAATTTATTTTATGCGATTGGATGGACAAACTTTTGCAGACATCGCCAAAGAATTGAATATTCCGTTGCAAACGGCTTATAGCCAATGGGGGCGCATTATGATGCACCTGCAATACAGGTTGCAAAAGATGCATATAAGCCCGACGGATAAAAAGCGATGACCGAGGTAAAATCGTCCAAAGCGCGCGAGCCTCATCCGGATTTGTTTAATACAAATTGGAGCACGGAGGCAGAAGAAGCGATTGATCCACTGATGCAGGAAGCAATCAACTGGTTTTCGATGCTTAGCGACGGGCAGGCCGATGCCGAACAGATGGCAAAACATCAAAACTGGCTGGAAGCTGATCCGCAACATGCTGAAGCCTATGCGCAGCTAGCCCGCATGTGGGGCAACCTCACTCATATGTCAGCGATCAAGCGCAATAAGAAATCCACTGCAACGATCAACCGGCGCCTTTTTGGCCAATTAGCTCTCATGGCCGTTATTGGTGGTGGTTCAGGAGCGATTTGGTTGAAAAATCGCGGGCATGATTATCAAACACTGACCGGAGAAATCAGACAGTTTACATTAGCTGATGGCTCTATCATTGAGCTTTCGGGTGAAAGCGCTGTTTCGGTCGATTTTAATGCAAAAGCACGCATTGTCATTTTGCATTATGGTGAGGCCTATTTCACTGTAGCGCGTAGCGACAAGCCATTAGTCGTGAAGGCAGCTGAGGCACAAATAACGGCATTGGGAACACAATTTAATGTTGCTGTACTCAATGATCAGGCCAGTGTTATTGTGACCGAACATGCAGTGCGCATTGATTATGCGCATCAAACCGCAACCCTGCATGCAGGTGAAAAATTGATTTATGCGAATAATATAATCAATCCGCCCACACCCTCGGATGATGAAACCGATCTGGCATGGCGAAATGGCAAGCTGATATTTATTGCACGTCCCTTGGCCGAGGTTTTACAAGAGTTGAACCGTTGGAGCCCGGTGCGTTTACGGTTGATTGATGGAGGGCTTTCAAACCATCAAGTTACTTTGATTGTTAATATTAGCGATATTGCTGATATTGTTCCCCAGCTCGCCGGATCTCTGCCAATTCGTACGCGTTTTATCCCTTTGATCGGCACTCTCATTTATCGCGCATGATCTTGAAAAAAACGTCTTTTCGGCTCAAAAAATAATTTTTAATAAATATGAATTTTTTTATCATAAAAACTGCGGGGCATTCCGTCTTGTATCCGAGACGAAGATTTTTCACCTCCGGAGACATGAGATGCCTGCCCAAAAACAATATCACGCTTTAGTAAAATATGGCTGGTTGAATGGTGGAATATCAGCCACAGTTCTGGCTAAAATGCTGCTTTGCACCGTTGCTGTTACGGCGCTAGCTTTGCAAGTCACTCCAGCTAAAGCACAAGATAGGGCAGATCGGCTGGTATCTACAGGCAAAACGATACAGTTTTCTATTGCCGCACAGCCTTTAGCATCGGCGATTGTAAAATTTGCCGCTCAAAGCGGATTGAATATCATCGCCGATGGTACAATGTCGCCTTCCGTGCAAGCCTCATCCGTAACAGGTGATATGTCTGCCAGCCAAGCTTTGGCACAAATGTTGAGCGGTACAGGCTACGGTTTCAGGCAGAATGGTTCGCGCTCATTTACTCTGATGCGCCAAGATGGAATTGAACGAGCAACAAGCGATAGCTCTGCTATTCAGTTGGAGACGATTACAGTTTCGCGTGCAAGCTCAAGCATGAGCGGTTTGGTTTCGGATAAAGAAGGCACCTATCGTACGGCAGCAGCCGTTACGACAACCGACGGCGCAACTTTACAGGAACGCAATGCCGGCAACCTTGATAATGCGCTGCGGTCGGCACCGGGCACATTTACCCGTAAAGCAATGTCCGGCGCCGGTGTTGCGGTCAATATTCGTGGCATGGAAGGTTATGGTCGCGTCAATATGATGATTGATGGGGCAAGACAAAATATCCGTGTGATGGGGCATGGTGTTTCTGGTGGCTCTACTTTCATAGATACAGATCTGATCGCCGGCATGGATATCGGGCGAGGCGCTTTGGGCGGAGCGGCAGGTATCGGCGCATTAGGTGGAGCGGCCAATTTCCGTACCATTGGCATTGATGACGTGATTTTACCAGGGCACTCATATGGTGCCATGACCACCATTAAATACGGTAATAATGAATATAACTGGTCAAAATTGGTGGCTGGCGGAATGCGCATGAACGGTGTGGGCATTATGGGTGCTTTCAATCGTCGTGATTCAGGCGCCCCGCTTAGCGGTGTTGATGAAAAGGGTAATCGTCTGCGCAATAATAATATGATCGAAGACTTGAAGTCTGGTCTGGCAAAACTGGAGCTGGGCGATGGTCAGGATCATAAATTGCTGTTGGGTGGTGTCTGGTATGATAATGTTTCCGCCATCCGTGGCGAGCCGCAGGATTATCGCAACCAGACCTATACAGCACGTTATAATTACACGCCCGACAGCGATCTGATCAATTTGACGGTTAATGCTTTTTATAATGATGCACGGGTTCGTTTTATTAAAGGCAACTATAAAGGCCAATTCAATCGCGATAAAGGCAAAGGCATTGATGTAACCAATAACAGTCAGTTGGCGCTAACTGATGATATCGGTTTGAAGCTAACTACGGGTGCAGCCTATTATCATGATGATGTGACAACAGGTCAGGCTTGGGGAACTGGCGGGCCGGGTGATGGTACGCTTGGCATCGGAAGCGTATTTGCCGATGCAACCTTTACCTATGGTATGTTCGATCTGACCACCGGATTTCATTATGATCATTTCCAGTTGAACGGTGATGTCGTCAAGAAAATCAATGGCGTCACGACGACCGAAGAGGTTAAACGTAACCAATCAAGTTTCAATCCTCGTGTGACATTGGCTGTAACACCTCTTGAGGGGCTGCAATTTTATACCACTTACGCCAAAACATTCCGTCCGCCGAGTGTTACCGAAACCTTTTTCCCCGGTGCCCATAGTGCGACACCTTCTGACATCACACCGAATCCCGATCTGGAGGGGGAAAGCAGTAAAGGCTGGGAGCTTGGTGTCAATTTGGTTGAAAAAAACCTGCTGGTAGCCAATGACAGGTTGTTGTTGAAGGCTAATTATTTCAACAATAATGTTGAAAATTACATTACCTCCGGCGCCTACTCGATGCCGAACTTACCTGGTCTGAAGTTCATCAATGTTCCGGGAAAAACCCGTATCAGAGGTTTCGAACTGGAAGCCAATTATGACAGCGGCTTTGCTTTTGCTGGTCTTTCATATGCAAAAACAAAAACACAACTGCCATATGGCATGTGGTCAGGTGATTATGGTGTGGGTGCCATCAATAATCTGCCGGATTTCATATTGACTGTGAATGCAGGTTTCCGTGCATTGGATGAAAAACTCACTATTGGGGCACAAGTGCGTCATATCGGTAAAAGTGAAGCACTCAAGCCGCCATTTGGTCCCGAGCTGGTTGATGTCGACAGTTATACTTTGGCAGATGTTTTCGCATCCTACAAATATAATGAAAATGCGACTTTCTTCGTCAATATCGAGAATTTGAGCAATGTCGCTTATAAACCTGCACAATATATGGATACGCGTAAACTGGGTCGCGGGCGCACAATCATTGGCGGAATGACGTTACGTTTTTAAGTCAGTTTATATTACTAATCCGCTGTCTGTTTTTCATGGCAAACAGCGGATTTAAGAGACTAAATATTTAATGAACTGGCGGATGACTGCCGTCATCATTCATCACCATCACACCGTCAAACAAAGAAAACTTCTGCACCAAAGCAGGGTCGAGTTTTGCTTCTGCATTAACGATTGATTTGGCCATTTCCTCTGCTTGGTCAACAGTCAAACCAAATTGCTGCAAAGCCTTTGCTTCACGTATGCTATCACCACCGCATAAAACGATGTGCCACTGGCCTTTTTGTTGGCGCAGCAATGCCCGTCCGCCCGTTTCACCCTGCGCCCATCCGGCAAGTGCTATATCGCCTTTGATGACAACAGGGGCCACTGTCAGCCTCTGTTCCGGCTGGTCAAACATCTCCATCAAAACATGGCGGATGGCCGCGGGGCTGTTATCATTTTCAGCTGCACTTGCCGGATTACCATAAATACCAATGGTCATGACAAGCCCGATAAATAGAGGCTGCAAATACTGATTGACAGACATGATTATTCCTTTGTGCGCAACCCGTTATGGACGGATCTGGATATCTTCTTCCAAGCGGGCGAGTTCAAAATCATTGATGAGAATATCGAGGCGTATTTTCCATTTTCCAGCCAAAGGCAGCAGCACATCATCAGATTGCCAACTCCCATTTTCTGCCTTTTTTGCTTTACGGCTAAAAGGTTCGATGCCTGCTTCCGGTTGAGAGAAAACAAAAGTAACTTCCTGTGCTTCCAAAGGCGCGAAGTCACCGTCCATCAAAATGGCGGAAACACTGACAGGACCGCTGCGTCCCGGTGTGATTTTGACATCCGCCATCGCTTTGTTTGTATGAATATGTATTTCAGCCGGTTGTGCCTCAGCGATCGCTATAGAGCGCGGCGGCGGCGTAAAACGCCAGCCCGAGGCAATGCCAAAGATGACAAAAACCAGCAATGTTTCAATTATAATAGCGCGGGCAAGTTTATGATTGGCGCGCACATCTCCATGCATCACTGGGTCGGTCAATTTCCAGCGATTGTAAGCGGCCAGTAAAAAAAGTAAGAACAAAACAGCTAATTTTGCGATGAGCAATTTGCCATAGGCCGTACCAATCAAAGCGGCGCGATGCTCCACTTGAATGATGGTCAGCGTGGTCCCTGCAACAATCAAGATGATAAGCGCAAATGGGATGAAGTTTGAGAAGCGGCGCAGACCATCTCTCAGATCATCATTGTTGCGACAAAGTGCTAAGCCTAACGGAATAAGTGCACCAATCCAAAGGGTGATCATCAGTGCATGCAGGAAGACGGATGGACGGGTAAGCCATCGTGGCGGGGCTGCGCTGGCATGTCCGGAAAGTGCAAGTGCAACTGCACCAAGTAGCACTGCGCTTAGTGAAAAAAATTGAGCTAAACCTTTGCTTTTTATCAATAAAGATAAAAAAGCTATGATAACTGCGCCAACAAGCGCAAAAACTGTTTGCCCGTAGCTGGTTTCTATTCCTGTTTGCCAGACCTGTGGGGCAAAGAAATGTGTCAGATCGGAGCCCAGCGCATCCAACCCTTGCAAACCAAGCGATAAGATAGTGGCAATAAGCCCGCCGCCAAGAACGTAAAAAATAAAAACGCGTGCAGGCTTTTGAGCTGGCCATAACCAGTGAATAGCAAAAGCACCGCCAATGCCGACAAAGAGTGTGATGTAAAGCAGAAGCTTGCCAAACCAAACAAGGCTGCTGATTGTAAGATCAGTACTTTGCACCAATTGTGGCGGGGCTGCACTTGCTGCGCCGATAGAAAAAACAACTGAACCACCAACCGGATGACCGTCTGATGAGACCACCCGCCATGTCAGCACATGGGTTCCGTTATCCAAATCTTTTGGCGCGACGATATCAAGTGTTTGATCATGGAGAGTAAATTCTTTCAGCTCCACCGCCGATCCGTCCGGCCGGATCAGCTTTAAAACCAGTGGTGAAACAGGCTCGCTGAATGCCAGACTAAAATTTTTCGGTGCAGATTCCGTCACCGCGCCATCAACAGGCGTCGTGCCTGTCAGAGAAGCATGTGCTGATGCTAATGTTGTCAAAATCAACCATAAAAAGAGGCTGATTGAGCCAAGGCGTGTGAAGCGGGATAGATCAGATATTCTCGGCATGAAGCTCTCGGTTTAGTATTAGATGAGACCGGCGCAATTGATGCGCCGGTAATCATTGTTTTTAGTGACCACTCGTTTTTTCCAGCAGTTTAAGTCCTGGAGCTGGTAGCTCCAGATCATCGGATGTCTGGCCATCTCCCGGAATTTCAATCCAACGTTCCGCCAGATCGCCCGGGCATTGTTGCACAACAGGGAAATAGAGCATGTCTCCGGCTTTCAGGTCAGTAGTCAAGTAACCACGCAAAACAAATTCATCATATTCGTCATCACCGATATTTCCGCCGCTCCAGATAACCTCTGTGACACCTTCGGTAGTTGCAGTGCCGTAATAATCATAGCTTTTGCCATATTGACCGCGTTTTTTTTCCAGTTCCCATCCGGCTTTTGGCATTGGTTTGACTGCAATGACACCTTCAGGAATTTTCACACGCACGACATTGGTCGGTTTGCCTTCACAACCATGCGGAATACGCAAAACTGCTTTATAGGTTGAGCCGACCAGCGCTTCAGTTTTTTCAAGGCTTACATGGGCAAAAGCTGTAGAACTGCTGATGGTAGCCATGAGGGAGGCAGTTATTAGTTTTTTGATCATTTTCAGATTCCCATAAGAATTTGACCGGTTTTCCGGCAAGTGTTGTGGCATTAGAACATGCGATAGCCAGACCGAGTTTTGCTGGTATCTTATGTCGTCAGACGGGGGAAAGGTTGGTAGAGAGTTTGATGATCATCAGATGAAGATGCACCGCTTTGGCCTGTTATTGGCAATTACATAATTTGAGGGGGGGGGCGCGGGCTTCCGGGTCTGCTTGCGACAGCAGAAATATTTAATGGTGATCCTTTTACCAAACTAAAGCTTGCAGCGTCAGAAGGCAGCGGATTAAAAAGCCAGTGACTGGTGGGCCCAGCAGAATTTTCTGATGCAAACATGCTGCAATTAACACTGCAACAATCAGGAATGAGCGGACGATCATCCTGATCTGTTGAGGTGTCGGATGATGAGGATAATGTTATGCAAATTGGGTTGCCAAATGCGTCAAGCACAGGCGATGCGGCAGCATAAGAAGCGGCAAACGCAATAATCAGTGACTGGAAGACGAGCAAGCATACCGCGGCAAGCGCTATAGCTTTTACCCGTAATATCCGCCACGAATTGTACAATTTTCTCTCCGCTTATCAGTTGGCTTTTGCAGGATCAGTTAAATAAGCAATCAGGTTGCTCAAGTCTTGCGGTTTTTTCACACCGGCAAACGCCATTGATGTGCCTTTGACTGTAGCTTTCGGTGCACTTAAAAACTGGATCAGCAAATCTTCATCCCAGCTTTTGCCATCATTTGCAAATTCTGTCATGGCTGGGGAATATTTAAAGCCTTCAGCTGTCGCTACAGGACGTCCGACAATACCAGCCAAAGTCGGGCCGACGCGATTGGCACCATCAATTGTGTGGCAGGCCTGACATTTTTTAAAGACATTTTTACCAGCTACAGGATCACCGTCTGCCAATGCAGGTACAATAAAACTGATCAGAGCGGCCAGTAAGGTGAGTTTCATTTTCATTTCAATTTCCTGTTAAATCAACGCTCTTGCTACGATAACCATAACGTTTTTCAGCAAAAATCGTTCATTTCAGATTACAATTGACACTAATATCAATGCCGGCTGAATGCGCCCTTGGACAAATTGTCCAAGCCAGGAAAGAAATTTGGTGGTCATTTTGTCTGAGAAGACATTGAAAACATACAGTGGTTCATTGCATATCATCATTCATTAAATGCGGATTTTTGAAAAAAACATGCCTGCTCATATCCATAATCTAACCGATAAACAGCATTTTTTGCTATTGATACAGTTGCGGTGGCTTGCCATTGCAGGGCAGGTGGCAACCATTTTTCTGGTAAGCCATTGGATGAAAATCAACCTTCCAGTTACCTTGATGGCAGGGGTTGTTTTCTTTCTCATCGTTTTGAATATTCTTAGTTTTATTCATTATAAAAAGCAGAAATTTATCAGTAAATTACAAATCTTTGCCGAGCTTTTGCTGGATGTTCTGGCGCTCTCCATTCAATTTTATCTCAGTGGCGGTGCTTCCAATCCGTTTATCACACTGTTTTTGTTACAAATCATTCTTGCCGCCGTTTTGCTGGAAGCATGGGCAACATGGATACTGGTTTTCGTAACAAGTGCTTGTTTCATTGTTCTGACGATTTATTATCTGCCCATTGATATTCCCCACCATCATGGCAGTGATTTTTTCAACCTGCATATACAGGGCATGTTTATCTGCTTTGTGCTGGCCTCAATATTGTTGGTCATATTTGTAACCCGTATTCAGCGAAATTTCAGAAAGCGTGATGCTCAATCAGCTGAAGAAGATCATATCGTGCGTATGGGTCTGATGGCTTCAGGTGCTGCACATGAACTTGGAACACCAATGGCCACGGTTTCAGTTATCCTCAGTGATTGGCAGAGAATGCCGGTTTTCAACAAAGATCCGGAGTTGCAAGAAGAACTAACTGATATGCTGGTGCAGATTGATCGCTGTAAAACGATTGTATCCGACATTTTAATGTCGTCCGGAACAATACGCGGCGAAGGTACTTTACGCACGACAATCAATGCGTTTTTGGATGAGCTTGTCGCCGAATGGCAGGGGATTCATCCGGCATTACAGACAAATTATATCAATCATTGTCATCCGGATGTGCCGATTATCTCGGATATTGCTTTAAAGCAGATAATTTTCAATGTGCTGGATAATGCAAGGGCAGTTTCAAAAAAAATTATTGAAATAACTGCGCGCTGTGAAAACGATGATCTAATTATTGCGATAACTGATGAAGGACCGGGCTTTAACGCCGAGGTGTTGGCTGAATTTGGCAAACCTTATCACTCGACCAAAGGACGGCCGGAAGGTGGCCTTGGACTTTTTCTGGTCAGTACAGTTGTTCGTAAGCTGAACGGGCACGTGACGGCCAAAAACAACAAACCAAAAGGTGCTACCGTAATTATTAATTTACCGCTTGCTTCACTTCGTGATGGAGACAAAGATGGACATTAAACGCTCATTGTTGATTATCGAGGATGATGCATCTTTTGCCCGCGCTTTGCAGCGCTCTTTTGAGCGGCGTGATTATCAGGTATATTTGTGCCAAGATATTGCACCAGTTCATGATTTGTTGGCCAGTGTTTCCCCGTCCTATGCAGTGGTGGATTTGAAACTTCCGAGTGGTTCCGGATTGGAGTGTGTCAAGCTTTTGCATGAACATGATAAAACCATGAAAATTGTAGTGCTGACCGGCTTTGCAAGTATTTCGACAGCAGTGGAGGCGATCAAGCTGGGAGCTTGTCAGTATCTGCCCAAACCTTCCAACACCAATGATATTATCGCAGCTTTTGATAAGATTGATGGCGACGCCACCGTGCCATTGACGACCCGCCCGACATCGCTAAAAAATTTGGAATGGGAGCGCATTCACGAAACCCTGGTCGATGCGGAGTTCAATATTTCAGAAACAGCCCGCCGTCTTGGCATGCACCGTCGCACATTGGCGAGAAAGCTTGAAAAACAACGGGTAAAATAAATCCGCATATTTAATTTTAAAGCCAAATCAAAACTATCTACAAAGTTGCAGTGTGACCATAAGTATACAGTCGGTTTAAAGAGTTTTCGTAGGTAAGCCAAAAACTCTGGTAATTGAGGGGCTGCATGACATTTGCCCCAATAGGAACATATTTATAATCCTATTCAAGACGCGAATGCATCACGGTTTTTCGCTTTAATTTTGTCGGCTATATGAATTGAGATACTCTCCCTTTTCGTATCAACCGGCACAATTGCGTAAAGCTTTGCTAACACATCATATTTCGTTAACCATGGCTGGTCTATTGTAAACGCAAACAGGATTGATGTGTTTACATTGCACCAATCGCGAATAGTTATTGATTGTAGGATAATTATAATATGTCTCTGACACGTAGAGCATTTGTTGTTGGCTTGCCCGCCGCACTTGCAGCTTGTACATCAACACAAGCTTTAAAAGATGGGCCTCGGGTTTCCGAATATCATAACGCGATGTATGCAGCCGTAGAAGGTGAACCGTTTGCGGTTCCTGCACCTAACCTGAAAAAGATCGAACCTCAATATTATCGACGTGAAGTTGCTTATGCGAGTGGCTACCTGCCTGGCACGGTTATTATTGATACGCAGAAGCGCTTTCTCTACTTGCAACAAGAAAACGGTCGCGCATTACGTTACGGCATCGGTGTCGGTAAAGCCGGTCTCGAATTTGAAGGTGAGGGCACGATCCAATATAAGCGCCAATGGCCAAGTTGGACACCAACCCCTGACATGATTAAACGTGAGCCTGAGCGTTATGGTCCATTGGCATCCGGTATGGCGCCGGGTCCGACAAATCCGCTTGGTGCGCGTGCGCTTTACCTCTTCAAAGATGGTCGTGATACACTTTATCGCATTCATGGAAGTAACGAAGATTGGTCGATTGGTCGCGCAATTTCAAGTGGTTGCATCCGTTTGCTTAACCAAGACATTATTGACCTTTATACACGCATTCCAAACGGCACCAAGGTTGTTGTTTTGCAAGGTAACTCTGGTCAGATAGCCTCTGCATCTTGACGACTATGATCATGTGCCGGGCTGATTGGTTAAAATTCTGCCTGGCACATAATGATTTTTAAAGAGCGAAACAAACCAAAAAACCGACAGCTGATTAGCTTGAATTTCTTGAACGCGTAATCATGGTGCGCTTATTGCTTTGCGTCCCCAGCCCCAAAAAACGGCTGTACTATGAATGACGAGGATAAGCATAAACACCATCCAAAATGGGTTATGCCATTTAAAATAAACCGCAAAACTTAGTAGCATCAACCAGGTAATACCGAGCCAGCTGTTGATACCCCATCGTTTGCCCTCACTAATGCCTCCCAGCGCCACAGAGCCACTGGCCAAGAGCAAAAAAAGCACGATTTGTTCCGTTAATGACTGGCTGATTTGATAGCCATATAGCCAGATATATCCGGTTACCAGTATGAATAAAATCACCGCACCGCTGAGTACAGTGAAACCGGAGCTGATGAAATCAGGTGTTTTAACTGCTCTTTTCTCACGGCGTTTTTGCAAATAGTCGCGAAAAGGTTCATTGCTGGCGACAAACGGATTTTGCGACGGTTTTTTGCCTTTTACACCATAAGCAAAATCTGTTTCCGGCAAATCAGGCCGGTATGTACCAAATAAACGATCCCAAAAAGCAAAGCTGCCAGCATAATTTGCATCGCTATAGTCACGATCATTAACATGATGAATGCGATGATGAGCGGGGGTTACCAGAATATATTCCAGCCAACCCAAACGTGGTGTCAAAGCACTATGGTTCATCAGCTGAATTGAATAATGCAAAACTGAAACGGTAATGAAAACCGGCAGCGGCACCCCCAAAAGCGCCATCGGGATAAAAAAGGGAATTGAAGCCAATGACGAATACCATGAATTGCGTACAGCCAGCGACAAATTAAAATGTTCGCCTTGATGGTGAACCACATGCACTGCCCAAAGAAGTGCAAATTTATGATGTAAACGATGTAGCCAATAAAAACAAAAATCCCACATTAAAACCGCAAGCAGCCATAGCCAAATTGGCGGCCAGTCGGAAACCACATTCAGACTGAAATGAGCAACAATAAAGCCATAACAGGCAAGTTCCAGACCGCGAAACAACCAAAGCATCATATGGCCGGAATTCAGATTAAAAACGACATCGTGCCAGTCGACTTTTTCTTTGCCGGTTCTGATTAAAATGAACATTTCGCCGAGTACCAAAACGATGAGCAGCAGGATCGGGAAAGCAATTGCCATCATGGCACAGGCCTCATAATATTTTTTTATTCAGTTTCAGAATATAATGTGCAAGTAACCCTGCACTGATTGCCAATGCCGTACCGCTAATAGCATCGATGAATTGATGGCGATGCAATTGCAAAATGGAAACAGTAATTGCGACAGCCCATAAAGCAAGAAAAGCGCTACGAAGCAAATGTGTTCTATCCCAAAATGCATAAAGCGAAAGCAGTGTGAGTGTAACATGCAGGGACGGCAGGCAGTTTTGCATGGAATCAACAGCGATCAACATTTTTAGAGCAGCTGTACTGATTGTATCGTGTGTAATGGATGGAAATTCCATGGTTGTTGGCCATAGAATAAAAATAATGCCGGCACCTATAGCCGAGAATTGCATGGAGCGCGCCAACCACACAAGTTTCTGATTTTGGCAAAACAAATATGCTAAAGTGACATATGGGAAAAATGACAAATACAGCCAGATTGCATTGGGATCAAACGCAAACCATTGATCAATAAATGAAGGTTGCAGCATGATGGCAGATGCCTGATCCTGACTACTCGTCAGACTATAAACAAGCCCGACAGATCCCCAGCCGGTCAGCATGTACCAAAAGCGCAAATATAGCGAATACATTTAGTCTCCAGATAGCAAAATATGTTTGAAAACAAAGTATTTCGCTTAAAATCGGCTTTGTTTCTTAGTCATTTTTCAGAAGCTCAGAAAATAAAACACCTCTTGACGGCTGTTAGCTATCATGCGACTGCGTAAATGAACACCATAAATTAAGTGCAGATATTGATGACAATCATTGAAAATGGTGCGGGGAAACCCGGATTGAAAATTGCAGGAACCGGCGCATATCTTCCAAAAACCCGGCTTCTTTCCAGTGAAATTGACACGCAATTAAACTGGCCTCTGGGCACAGTCGAAAGCCGTTTTGGTCTTCATGCGCGCTATGTTGCAAAAGGGGAAGAGACAAGCTCCTTCATGGCGGAAAAAGCGGCACGACAGGCATTGCATGCAGCAGGTATAGCGCCGCAAGAGCTTGATCTGATCCTTGGTGCTTGCGGCGTGATGGAACAAGTCATCCCATCAACCGCTACTTTGGTTCAGGCGCGGCTGGGTTTGGGTAAATCCGGCATTCCGGCCTATGATGTCAACGCAACCTGCCTGAGTTTTATTCAGGCACTAGACTTGGCTGCCATGAAAATCCAGCTTGGGCTAGCCCGTAATATCTTGATTTTTTCCGCTGATATTGCTTCTGTCGGTTTGAACTGGCACGAACCGGATGTAGCAGCCATTTTTGGTGATGGTGCAGCTGCGATTGTTTTAACCGCTGATGGTGACGGATTGATAGCCAGCCGCTTTGAAACTTATTCAGAAGGCGGTGATGCTTGTGTTCTGGCAGGCGGTGGCACACGTATATCAGCGGCTATTGATCGTGATGCTGCTGCAGAAGCTTCTTATTTTCGTATGAATGGGCAGGCGGCGTTTCGCATTACTGCCCGCTATTTGCCTCGCTTTTTAAAACGATTATTTGCACAAGCCGAAATGCAGTTAACTGGTATCGATTGTATTATTCCACATCAAGCCAGTGGACCTTCACTCACTCACGGGCTGGCGCGTCTCGGTCTCAATCCGGATAATGTCATCCAGACATTTGCACGATATGGCAACCAGATTGCTACCTCAATACCAATGGCATTACATACGGCAATTACGGAAAATCGTCTGAAACGAAATGATGTGGTTTTGCTGGCCGGCACTTCGGCCGGTATTTCCATCGGCGGCGCGATCTTGCGGTATTGATGGCAAAAGTTTTTGTAACAGGCGCAACCGGATGTCTTGGTAACTATTTAAGTCGCTATTTATCCGCGCAAGGACATCAAGTCGTAGCTCAGGGACGCGATATTCAAGCCGCGCGCGGGTTAGTAGCTGCAGGTATTACGTTCCTTCCATTTGACCTGAGAGGGGACTATCCAGATGCTGCTTTCAAAAGTGTAGATATAATCTTTCATTGTGCAGCGCTTTCTTCTGCCTGGGGGACGGCAGAGGCGTTTCAGACGATTAATGTCACCGCAACGCAGCGCCTGCTTTCAGCCGCGACCAAGGCGCAAGTTCAAAAATTTGTGTTTGCATCATCGCCCAGTATTTATGCCAATGGGAAAGACCGTTTTAATTTGAGCGAAGAAGCATCATTACCCAATCATTTTCCAAGCCACTATGCACGAACAAAATATGAGGCGGAATGCTTGGTGATGGCGGCTGATCAGCAAAACGGAATGCGTACAACCGCGATACGCCCAAGAGCCATTTATGGGGCAGGGGATCGCTCCTTGATGCCACGTCTGTTGGAAGCTATTCAACGTGGTCGTGTACCGATGATTAATGGTGGTGAAAGTTTGATAGATATCACGCATGTCACGGATGCGGCACGCGCTATGAGCTTGGCAGGTTTTAAAAATGAGGTCGGCGGTGAGATTTTCAATATCACTTCAGGTGTAGCGTTTCGCTTTTCTGAATTGCTTGCAGCAGTCTGTGCTTTAAAGAATGCAAAACCGCGTGAAATACACATCAAATACGAGAGCGCAATGCGGCTGGCCAAAAGCCTTGAATTTCTGCATCGGATTTTTATGCCCGCAAAAGAGCCGGTCATTACCTGTCAGGCTGTTGCATCGCTCGGACGTAGCCTGACATTGGATATCAGCAAGGCTAAAACTTTGCTCGGCTATGTACCAATGATGGCAATGGAGGATGGTATTCGAGATTATGCCAACAGCCTCTGAAATAATATTGGACTTCATGAGTTTTCATGTTGGTTATTGCCGCGGACCCTTGGCAATGACACAGCGTGGTGCGCCATGGCGCATGGGAAGCTTTCCGGCAGGCGTTGCAGTGTTTCGCCATCCACTGCATGGGACAGTTTTGTTTGATAGTGGTTATGGTGCATTATTTGCAAAAGCGACGAAACCGTTTCCCGAACGAATTTACCGTTGGCTGACGCCGGTTCATTTCAAATCAGAGGATAATCTTGCCAATCAATTAAAAAAACGCGGTGTTGCCTCACCCAATCTGGTTTTTCTGTCGCATCTCCATGCCGATCATGTTGCCGGTTTATTTGATTTATCGGCCATTCCGCCCGTTATCACATCGAAAATCGCGATTGACAAATTATCATGCAAGCGGCTTGCCAGTTTGCAGGCAGGCTGTCCGGCTATCATCCGTGACAGTTTATCGTCGTTGCCATTACAGCCAACGGAAGATTTTCCAGTCCTTGATCTAAAACCTTATGACCTGCAAGCTTTCGGCTGTGGCTATGATCTGCTGGGCGATAAATCTGCCATCGCAATCTCTCTGCCTGGTCATGGTTTCGGGCAAATGGGTCTCTTTTTACCTGCAACCTCACAAGGTGCGATATTTTTAGTCGCTGATGCAATCTGGAGCCTTGCGTCAATCCGCAGTAACTTGCCGCCGCCACAGATAACCTTAAAACGTCTTGGGAATGCAGCTGCTTTTATGGAAACATTTGCAAAATTGCATGCTTTTCATAAAACGCACCAGAATGTCAAAATCATAGCATCCCATTGTACTGAAAGCTATCCAATGCAGATGCGCCGGAGATTTTAGAATGAACTCGCTTGGTGTATTTTTGCGTGCTCGTTATGGCAAAGGCTTTTCAGCACGGGCAGACATTGAGGAGCACCAAAAAAAAGCATTCTTGCATTTACGTAAAAATATCATGCCACGTTCGCCTTTTTATAAAAGCTTTGCCGATAAACCACTCAGTGACTGGCCATTGATGAACAAGGTGCTGATGATGCAGCATTTTAGTGACATTAATACTGCAGTCATCACCAAAGACGAAGCCTTGCGCATAGCACTTGCCTGCGAAGAAAAGCGTGATTTTGCTCCTATGATTGGAAAAATTGCTGTTGGGCTTTCTACCGGAACATCAGGCCAGCGCGGGCTTTTTGCCTCCAATAAGCGTGAACGTGCTCTATGGGCAGCTTTAATGCTCGGTCGCTTCTCGCCATCTTTTTTACGTTCGCAGCGCGTCTCTTTCTTTTTGCGTGCCAATAATATGCTCTATGAGCGCTTGGGAAACATTCTTATCAGTTTTGAATTTTATGATTTATTGCGTACTTTTGAAGAGCATTTGAGGCGTTTGACCGATCAGAAACCCACTGTGCTGATAGCACCTGCACAAATTTTAGGGCTTTTGGCAAAAGCTCAAAAGGATGGTGTTATAAACATTGTACCTCAATGTATCATATCAGTGGCCGAAGTCCTTTCTCCTGAAGATAAAAGATATATCGAGACCATTTTTAAAGTTAAGGTTGATCAGGTTTATCAATGCACCGAAGGTGTGCTCGGCATGACCTGCAAAGCAGGCAATCTGCACCTTAACGAGGCTTATGTGCATATTGAGCGTGACATTCTTGAACCTATAAGCGGAGCTTTTGCTCCTATTATTACAGATTTGACACGCGAAACATTGCCGATTTTAAAATATCGCCTTGATGACATATTGATACCGGACGACGCGCCTTGTCCATGCGGATGTGCCAGCCAGCGTTTAAAACGTATTGAAGGGCGTTGTGACGACATTCTCTATTGGCAAAAGTATGATGGTAAATTGCAAATGATACCATCAGATGTCATCCGTCAAAGCATCGCTACAGCGAATACGCCTGTCCAGGATTATCGTGTCATTCAATATGGTCAGGAGCGACTGGATATATGGCTTGAAACAGATAATTTACAACAAGCTTGCCGTGACATTGAATATAATTTGCAAACTGAGGCCGGAAAACTTCATGCGCACTTGCCAAAGCTGCATTTTCATCAAGATATAGAGCTGCAGATCGATCAAAAACGAAGACGCGTCATATTTAAGAAAAGCTCGTCGGCAATCTGAACTTTATTTTATCTGCTCATCATTTTTCATGGATGGCAGCATTGTTAAAGCACCTGTAATCAATGCACGGACACCTAATATATAGGTTAGGGGAGTACCCTGCTCGATTGTTTGGCTTTCTTCTGTGCGAGGTGGAATAAGTGTATCCGCCACAGCCACACAGGCATGCGAAACCGTTAAAAACAGCCAGTGTGATTGCTCGGTTGTCATTTGATAGCTGTGCATCAACGCTTGCTGATGCTCAATGCTGCAACGCCCACAATAGAAATGGACGGAAGACCCACAATTTGTGCTGCCTGCCAAAGAAAAGCGTGTCCTTTATCTGGATTCCTCCAAAGTTTTCACGTCAAGTATCGCCAGCGCCAGACATACATTGGATGCGCTGGATACTTGGCACAATGCCTGCTTAAACAGACTTCTCCGATCGTGAAATTGGAAAACGAATATGAGTGCTCCAGACAAGACTAAACCTGCACCGAATATATGGCAGATCATAAATCCCGTACGTGGTAATCGTTATTATGCCATGTTTTTATCGGCTCTGGCTGCACTGGCGACAGTACTGGCACTTATTGCACTGGCATGGGAGATACAACTTCTTATCAGCGGTCGGACAAGTATTCCTTAGGAGCCGTTAGCCGTGGCGGCTGTTTTTACCGCTATTGCTTATGGCCTGTGTCTGTTGGCGTTTAATTACCCCCATTACGCAGCTTTTCGGCTGGAAACCCTGCTGCGTAAAGGTTTGGCTGATCGCCTGGCTCAGGTGCCGCTCGTTTATGTACAGCAAAATGGAGCCGCAGGACTAGCAAAAGTGATGATGGATGATGTGAAAAATCTACATGCTTTTGTGGCTGACATCACGCCCCTTTATGCTTGCGCCATGCAGATCCTCAAAAGGGTGTTGTGCGCATTGGCGGGCATGATATCCGCTCCATATCGCCTGAGGTCCTCAATAGTCTGGTGCCTGTTGTATTTCAGGATGTCTATCTGTTTGATGATACGGTAATAGCCAATATCCGTATGGCCAAACCATCAGCTACCGATGAGGAAGTGGTTGCGGCTGCCCGTGCAGCTCATGCACATGATTTTATCAGCCATTTGCCGGCCGGTTATGAAACCCGCATCGGCGATTTTGGTGGCCGGTTATCCGGCGGGGAGCGTCAACGGATGAGTATTGTGCGTGCAATGCTAAAAGATGCACCGATTGTTATTCTGGATGAGCCGACAGCAGCCTTAGACACCGAAAGTGAAGTGGCAGTGCAAGCTACAATTGATGCATTGGTACAAGAACGTACAGTGATTGTCATTGCGCATCGTTTGTCCACGATCGCAGCCGTAGACCATATTTTGGTGATTGAAGACGGCAAACTTGCAGAGCAGGGCACACAGTCTGAGCTTATGCAACTCAATGGTCGTTTTGCTAAAATTTGGTATACCCAGCAGCAGACACAGAACTGGCATGCCTCTAATTAACTAATATTATTTTTAAGGTTTATGTTCAAATGGCGGTTAAAAACCGCCATTTTCTTCGTCGAGGAGTATGAATTTAAACTTGACAAAATGACGCATCTATTGAATGCATGAGCTTGCAACCGCCACTTACAGATTTAAAATTAAACCAAAATGCTGGAGAAAATCTTTTTCTCAAACAGGCAGGTCAGATTTTAGCAGCGATTGTGCATCATGGCATTCTGCATAGAATGATATTATAGCAAAGCGAAAAAGTTTGTGTCATCTTTAGTTCTTTCTGACGGCGAAGACCCGAACACATCATTCACTAAAATTATTGAACGTTTTTATGGCGAGTTGAAAAACTATGCCCGCCATAAAGTGGGTGATGACGCCATTGCAGAAGAACTGGTACAGGAAGCCTGTCTGAGATTGGTGAGTTCGGGAGAAGAAATCCCCCATAATCCAAGAGCTTACCTCTATCGCATTCTGGGTAATCTCGTCACTGACCATTATCGGCGGAAGGCGCGTTTCAATAATAATTTTTCTTTTGCTGAAGCGGTCGAGCCGGCCGATGAGCAGCCTGACATTGAACGCGAAATGATCGCACGCCAAAGGCTTGCCATTCTGGTTCAAGCTGTGTCAGAACTGCCGCCAAGGTGTCGGGAATGTTTCATACTCAGACGTTTCGACGAGCTTTCGCATGCAGAAATTGCAGAACGGATGAAAATAACACGCAGCGCCGTTGAAAAACATCTCGCCGTTGCAACTGTCTATTGTGCACGGCGTTTGAAGGCCCATGAATAGTTTTAGGTCAGGCATGAGGTTTTCAGTTTTTCAAACGTCTTATAGATTGACCGTTTATAAAAACCGGTCTGTTCTTTCCTCGAAGTGTGGGGTAAGCCGGTGACGATGTCGGGCTCAGCAAAAACAGATAAATTGAACGAGGCGGCAGAATGGTTTTTTCGCCAGGATGGTGTGCGTTTATCAGTTTCCGATGAGATTAGTTTTCAAAGCTGGCTCGCGGCTAGCGATGAAAACCGTGCAGCCTATGCCGAAATATCAGGCACTTGGGACGAGCTTGCGCAAATACCGCAACCCGCTGTCATGACCGCGCCGATAGCGCGCCATAATTGGTGGTCTAAATCTGTGTCCGCGGCTTTTGCTTCTGTTTTTCTCTTGGCAGCAGGTGCGTGGTACAGCGATGTTGCAACACGTATATCCGCCGATGGTTATACGGGTACAGGAGAATTGCAGACGATGCATTTGCCTGATGGCTCAATTGCCGAGATGAATAGTGGCACTGCAATTGCGCTTAGCTATTCACCCGATGAACGGCGCATCCGTCTTTTAAAAGGGGAGGCGGTTTTTACGGTCAGTGCTGATCCGCAACGCCCCTTCATCGTAGAGGCCAATGGGGGTGAGGCGGTAGCCCTTGGAACCGTTTATGGTGTACGCGATGATGATAATGGTGCCACTGTAACTGTCATTGAAAGCCATGTTGCAATTTCTGCTTCAGCCAATGGTCAACAAGTCAAGTTGGGACAAGATCAGCGTATTTCGTATATGGACGGCAAACTTGCTTCAATACAGTCGGTTGATGCTGCGAGTGAAACCGCATGGCGGCGCAACAAGCTTATCTTTGTCGACAAGCCGCTTGGCGAGGTTGTTGATGAACTGAACCGTTATCATAAAGGCATGATACGCATCATTGATGGTTCAATCCGCTCACGTCGTGTCAGTGGTGTGTTTGAAACAACCGATATTATTAAGGTCATTGATACCTTGAAAAAGTCATTCGGCCTCAATGATACGAGGCTTGGTGAGATGGTCATTTTAATCCACCAATAATTTTTTTATTATTTGTTGATTTTTTTACTCCGGTTTTTGTCGCCCTGATCGTCATAGCAATCGAAAGCACTGTCATCCGGCTTGTGGGATGACATTTGAAGACAGGGGTTCTTGATGAATTTTCGATTTGAAATGCCGCGTAGATCATCACGCAATTTAATCGCACTGCTGATGGCAACGGCTTCCATATCTGTTTTGATGAGCGTGGGAACAAAGCCGGTTCTTGCACAAAATACGGCCCAACAAGGGGCTGCTGCCGTGCAATATTCCATTCCGGCGGGTCCTTTACCACAAGCACTAAACCGTTTCGCGGATATTTCCGGCCTACAGCTTGTTTATGACGCAGGCGTCACGAGTAAATTACGTACAAAAGGTTTTTCGGGAAAGGCGACAAATACAGAAGCCCTTTCTTCACTTTTGGCAGGAACGGGTCTCATCTGGCGCTCTGCCGGCAACCGTTCAGTAACAATTGAAAGTCCTGCCCAAAATAGTGCCGAAGGAGCTTTTGTCGCCCCCGATGGTGATATCACACTTAATACCATTACTGTCAGCAATAATGGCAGTATTTTAGGCAGTCACGACGATACATACACCACTGCAGGCTCTGTCAATTATATTTCAGCGCAGGAAATCGAACAGAAACGCGGAACATCGGCTGGTGATTTTATCGCCGGTATTCCGGGCGTTTTGAACGGTGACAGCCGAAATTCCGGCGCGCTGGATGTCAATATTCGCGGCCTGCAAGGGCAGGGGCGCGTGCCGGTTGTCATTGATGGCGCCACACAAGAGCAAACAGTTTACCGCGGATATAACGGTGCCCGCTCCGGTAGTTTCGTCGATCCTGATTTTATCAGCGAAGTTTCGATTGAAAAAGGCGCAAGCGGAGCGGCTGATGCTAATGGTGCCATTGGTGGTGTTGTACGTATGACAACGCTGGGTGTGCATGACATTCTACTGCCGGATCGTCAGTTTGGTGTCCGCTTGCGTGGTGGGTTCAATACCAACAGCACGTCTGCTCCGCCTGTTCTGACCGAAGGTGGTATGAAAGGCGGTTGGCACCAACCTGGTACTCCACCCAATGTTCGTGATGGCGGCAATATGGATCGGCCATCTTTTTTAAAGCCGACCGGTGGAAATGGCAGTATTGCCGCCGCATTCAGCTCGGAATCTGTTGATCTTGTTGCTGCTTATGCCAAACGTAAAAACGGTAATTATTTTTCAGGCAAACATGGCAGCGGTCAGCCATATTTTGTTGATAAAAGTACAGATCCTGATTTTCCGAACATTGGTTATGAAGGCCTGTCGCCCTGGAAGGGCGGAGAAGAAATTCTCAATACGTCAATGGAAAACGAATCCGTCTTATTTAAAGGCAACTTCCAACTTGGCATTGATCACGCATTGGAGCTGAGTTTCATGCGTTATAGGAGTGAATTTGGTGAAATTATGCCGACACGCATCGGCACCCACACCAGTGCTGTTGGCGTTTTCCAATCCGAGCCGGATACGCTTGACCTTAAAACCTACAATGCCCGCTATCGTTGGTCACCTGAAACTGATCTTATTGATTTGAAGATCAACGCTTTCCGCACCGATATGGATCATCGCGCAACCAATTTGCTGCCCGGATGGGGTGGGATAGTGACGACAAGTGTCAACTATGCGCAAACAATTCGTAACGGAATTAATGTTTCTAACGAAAGTCTGATTGAAGCTGTACCAGGCGATTTTCGTTTGGAATATGGTGGTGGCTGGCAATATGAAACGCTTGGGTTACCTAAAGATATTGATGATAAACAATGGGTTATCAACCATTCTGAGTTTCCGCCACGTTCCGGTAAGCGCACCGAGAAGAATGTCTTTATGAACGGCAAATGGGAAATCAATCCGCAATGGACGGCAACAGCCGGTATTCGTTACTCAAGCTTCCGCACATCCGACGACAACAACAGCATGAAGATGATCAGTAACTGGCCGGATTTTGAATATGAACTTATTCCGGGCAAGGTGATCCATGTTTCAGGTCATGGCATATCCAATCATGCATCGTTGAACTGGGAGCCTCTGGATGATTTACAGCTTTATGGTCGCTATTCGGACACTGTTCGTATGCCGAGTATTTTTGAAACTCTGAAAGGTTTCTCAACGGCCTATCTGCCAGAGGGGCTTAAGCCTGAAAAGGCCAGAAGTTTTGAATTTGGCGTGAATAAAACCTTTGAAGATCTAACCGGACACAGCGACCAGTTCAGAGTACATGCAGCTTATTATAATAATCACATTGATAACTATCTGACGCGTTCAAATATCATTTATGATGAACCGATTGGAGGGTATGTGGGCGGTCTCGGCATGATCAATCTTGATTATGCCAAGATGGCCGGTATTGAGTTGAGCGCGGATTATAAGCTCGGTAATTTCACCGCAAAACTGGGCTGGAACCATACATTAACATCACGTTTTTGTGCCAATCCTGGTTCATTATGGAAACAGGACCAACTATGCAGTGAAGGTGGTTTTACCAATAGTTATGCGCTCCAGCACGTGCCGCCGAAAGATACGGTTTCATTAGAACTCGGTTACAAAATGTTTGATGATCGTTTGACACTTGGAACGCGCATTTCGCATTATTCACATCGTTTTGTCGAAAGCACAGTGGAAACGACAACGGAAATTCAGCCAGGCAAATGGAAGCCTTATACATTGGTCGATGTTTTTGGCAGCTATAATTTCAATGAAGCAACACGGCTTGATTTTGCGATCGATAACCTGACGGACAGATATTATATGGACGCGTTGAATGCGGCCTTGATGCCGGCACCTGGACGCACGTTCCGAATGAATATGACAGCCAAGTTCTAATCATAATTTTAAAAGCAGGGTGTGAATCCACACCCTGCTTATTTTTATAGAAAATTTATTTCATCAAAACATCAGTGGCATCAAAAATCTCTAATTGTGAGATTTTCTCAAGCGGTGCGATTTTAAGTTCCGAAAGAGCGAATAAACGGTTCAAGTCAAATTTGGTAAAATTAATGCCGCTATATGTGCGCACATAAAATTGGTTATTGGCCAAATCGCCAAGCACTGTCCATGATGTGTATTCGGATTTGTATTGAGCGTCACCAATTGCAGAAGCGCTTTCAATATCAAGCCCGCCGGAATTAATTGGATCAATAGTTATACCTCGAGGACGGTCAAAATTATTCATAATATGACCAAGCATACGGATTGCATATTGAGACGGCGTCTTTTCAGCAAAATTTGCATAATAAGCAGCACGTACAAAACGTCCGACAGAGGTATTGGATGAGGGCAATCCAGCTGTAGCAATGCCTGAGTCAGGCTGGGAGACTTCTAAATTTCCAAATTTTCCTTTTGAATAATCGAGATTGTTCAAAAATGTATAATTGTTGAGATTGGTCAGGTGCCATTTGAAATCAGGGCCATTTGTCATCACACCAACAGGATTATCATAGACATTTTGTTTTTCATCTGAAAACTCAACAACAATAGACTTGCCTGAGCGGTCATGAATAACAAAATGAAACGGGGTTACCGCTCCTTTTAAAGGTGCGAGTTTAGTAAGAATGACGATGTTTTCTTCTAATGCAGCTTTTACATCCGCAGCAGTGGCATACTGGCCAAGAACCCATGCACCAAGATCAACAGCAGCAAGCATCGCTTTGTTCTGTTCTGCTTTGTCGACAGGCCCTGAAGCACCAGCATAAGCCAGAACACTAAAGGTCAATCCCTGATCATTTATTCCTTCCAAAATCTTAAGATCATTCAGGCTGCCATTGGGAATCGCAATTGCGAAAATAGCATGGCTGGTCTGAAAATTGAGAGCCGGATGATCATCTGCCGTCGATGTAAATTGATGCCCTTTAGGGATACTGGCTAAGACATATGGAAGCTCAACTGACAGTTCCATTGTCCGTCCTGCATATGCATTTCCTTCTTTGCTGCGGAATAACAAAGCCGTACAGGCGAGCAGAACATTGCTGGAAACATGATAGGATGCCGTGTCGGTCAAAAAAGGCAGAAATGTTGAAATCAAAGACATATCATACTCGCTTTTATCTGGTTTTACTTCGAAGACTTGTAAATCTACCTGCTTTATCCATACAGAAATACATGTATATTTTCTATATGAATGGTACTGAAAAATACACGATATGAGCCAGTCTGCTTCATATTTGCCATAGCGGCTTTCCGAGTGCGGAAATCGCCCTGATGTGTCGTAAAAACAAATCCATTGGGTAGATTGTCAATAATCTGCATCATCAAAAACAGTTCGGGTTACACGATTGCGGTAAACTTCTTCAATTTTGTTTGATTGTATAAATCTGCGTATAGGTAAATACGCAGACCTGATTTTTATTTCTTCCGTCAGGGCGACGGGAGAAAACATAGTGTCGCCCTGAATGAACAATCTAAGACAAATAAGGGGCAGGACCCGCATGCCCTTTGCCTGAATTTGTTCAACTTAGCCGTGATTAAAGCCAGTTGCTTCTTGTTTCGACAATGGTTTGCTTACCGGATGCTTTTCGAAATAATCCAGCGTACGTTTGATATCATCGAGCAAAAGACTTGCCAGATCATAGCTGACACCATGGCGTACCAATATTCGCTGAACAACCAGATCTTCACGGTCTGCGGGCATGGAATAGGCAGGCACTTGCCAGCCGCGATTTCGAAGCCGATCTGCGAAATCGTACAAAGTATAACCGCCAACTACAGCACTTTCTTTCAGCTTCCAGGCAAGTGCCGGAATGCCCTTTTGGCTGTCACCGTCGAAGAGGATCTCAAATGGACCCATTTTTCCAATCTCGCGCGCAAGGTACTGTGCAATTTCATAACAAGCATTATGAATTTTTGCGTAGCCTGTGCGGCCCAAGCGCAGAAAATTATAATATTGTGCGATAATCTGGCCACCGGGGCGCGAAAAGTTCAATGCAAAGGTCGGCATGTTTCCGCCGAGATAATTGACATTGAACACCAACTCTTCAGGTAAGTCAGATACTTCGCGCCATACGACCCATCCCGCTCCAAGCGGAGCCAAACCAAATTTATGGCCTGAAGTATTGATAGATTTGACGCGAGGAAGACGGAAATCCCATTCGAGATCAGGCGCACAAAATGGAGCTAAAAAGCCGCCGCTTGCACCATCGACATGGATGGGAATATCAAGTCCAGTTTCGGCCTGGAGTTTGTCAAGTGCGTCATGTACAGCCTTAACCGGCTCATACTGGCAGGTAAATGTAACGCCAAGTGTCGGAATAACCCCGATGGTGTTTTCATCAACGCGTTTGAGAACTTCTTCAGGACTCATGATGAGTCGATCACCTTCAAGCGGGATTTCGCGCAGTTCAACATCAAAATAACGCGCAAATTTATGCCAGCAAATCTGTACAGGACCACAAATCAAATTAGGTTTATCGGTGGGTTTTCCTTCTGCTGCACGGCGTTTGCGCCACTGCCACTTCAGCGCCAATCCACCAAGCATCGCTGCCTCAGAAGAGCCGGTTGTTGAACAGCCCATTGTGTTAGCAGCATCTGGAGAATTCCACAAATCAGCAATCATATGCACACAACGCGCTTCAATTTCCGCTGTTTGTGGATATTCATCCTTGTCGATCATGTTTTTATCGATCGATAAATCCATAATTTCGCGAATTTCTTCATCAACCCAGGTTTGACAAAATGTAGCAAGGTTCTGGCGCGAATTACCATCGAGCATCAATTCATCACGAACTGCCGCAAATACATTGCGCGGATTTCTTTCTTCATCCGGAAATTTAGTTTTCGGCAGAGAAGTTGACAACTCTAATGACGCATAAACGTCATCAAATTCACTATATTTGTTATCGCTCATTGCAGAGATCCTCACTAGTGATTGAATGGTTATCTTTATGCATATTTTATTGTAGGTGATTTTTTATTTTTATATTTCGTAACTTTAATTTGTTCAATTCTTAATATTATCAAAGGTTATAAGTCAAAAAATCCTCTGCCTCGATATTTACCATGTCAAAATATTGAAATTATTGCATTTTTTAAAGAAAATCTTTAATAGCGTGTCTTAACTATGACAAGTAAAAATCATGAATCTCCAAATTAAGGTTAACATTGCTGATGATTTACAACATTGGCCGTGTTGCTTGCTTTGATTGAAATCAAAGCGTGTTCATTTTAACCATAAATTTCGTCTATAAACATCAAAACTGATATTCTTAAAGGAGTGTCATCGGTATATTATTGTTATTGAAGTTTTTATGATACTGCTTTTAAAGTTATATCAATGGCTTTGAACCATCTTTTATGTATGGCTTAATACCATTGGACGTTCGCATTTTTGCAGCGGAGAAAGTATGACTGAATATTGGATTGCCGCAGGTATAATTTTACTTTTAACAAGCACTGCATTTACCATCTGGTTTATGATGCGGCGCGAACGTGCTTGGTCATCCAGCATTCTGGCGCATATTATCTATATGATGTCATTATACGGGGTCATACTGACCTTAAGACAAGTTGTCTTCATGCTGCTGCAAGCTTATAAAATAAGCGCTATCACGCCTGATATGATAAATACAGCGGCCATTGCATTCATTGCTATTTTAACCCTCCAGCAGCTTTTCCAATTAATAAATCGATTGACGCACGCACAGATTCGCAAGGGAAGTGATCCGACATCGGCGCGTATGATTTCGCGCATTTTGAAGCTTTCACTTTTTTTGTTTCTTATACTCATGTTCGGGGAGCATTTCGGTATCGGTCTTTCCGGATTGCTGGCATTTGGCGGCATAGGTGGCATTGCAATCGGCGTTGCCGGCAAAGATATGCTGAGCAATCTGTTTTCAGGTGTGATGTTATATTTTGATCGTCCCTTCAATATTGGGGATTGGGTATGTTCACCTGACCGTCAGATTGAAGGTATTGTCGTTGAAATCGGTTGGCGGATTACCAAAATAATAACATTTGATAACAGACCCCTATATGTGCCCAATTCTCTATTCTCAACGATCAGTCTTGAAAACCCCGGGCGCATGACCAACCGCCGTATCAGCACTACAATTGGTCTGCGTTATGACGATGCGGATAAGGTTGCAGCTGTGATAACAGACATCAGAAAAATGCTTAAAACCAATCCGTTAATTGACCAAAGTCAGGATTTATTAGTTTATTTTAATGAGTTTGCTGATTCATCGCTCAACATAATGGTTTATTGTTTTACAAAAACAACACATTGGGCGGAATGGTTGGATATTCAGCAAAATGTCTATTTGCAAATCATTCAGATCGTGCAGGCGCATGAGGCCGATTTTGCTTACCCGACACAAACATTGTTGATCAATCCTGAGCCTGCTGTGCCGGTACAAAACCCAGCAGCTAATCTTTCAGTAGGAGCAGGGGAGGGAAACGCTCATTCGTTATAAATACTGTTATAATTTTAGTCTTAATTATAAAGCTATGATGCGGCATAATGAAAAAATTCAGACCCTTTATTATCAAACATAAGTTTATTTTTAACGGCGAGGAAAAAACATTTCTCTCACGCGTCTATCGTAAGGGACTCGATTTTTCCTCGCGCCTGCATGACGTAGAAACAACAGCTTTTTGGAAAACTTGCACCTATAATCGTTTTATCGGCATTTCATTCTCAGTCGGTGCCTTTTTGTTCGGCTTTGCAAGTGTTTTGATGTTTTGCTCATTGAAGTGGGGTTGGTTAAGTAACTTGACCAATCTGATTTTTTTTGCGGGCTCAATACCTTTTACGCTTGCAGCAGGATTACAGCATATTCAATCGGCAAACTTTTCGCCGACACCTGATCACAATAATAATAATAATAGATTTAAATTGATTGGCTGGTCACCTGCTAACGCGGGCTGGTTAAGCACCTTCACTCAACTCCTTGGGACACTTGCATTTAATATCAGTACTTTTAATGCCATAGCGCCACCATTGAAAGCCATGTTAAGTGTATTGGAAATATGGACACCAAATTTTGAAGGTTCGGTACTATTCTTGATATCCGGTTATCTCGCATTTATTGAGGTTGATAATCGTTATTGGAGTTGGAAGCCTAAAGATATATCCTGGCAGGCGGTATTTGTTAATTTGTTTGGTTGTATTGCCTTCATGATATCTGCTGTCGCACCTCAAACGCCGGAGGATGATAAGACAAATTGGATTTGGTTATATTCCAATACTTATACGCTCATTGGTGCGATATGCTTTTTCATTGCTGCTCAGTTACTTATCAGAGAAAGTAAACAAGCTTCTCCTGATTAATCGACTTGTTCCATAATCCATCTTATCAAATTCATATTTATAACAGCTATATAGAGATGCGACACTTGGGCAAATTAGAGATGCGACAGATTTTGCAGC
>NZ_JBHEEH010000012.1:0-87672 GCF_041929845.1 Paenochrobactrum pullorum | reverse complement strand
AAGCGGAAATTCTCGGCAACCCGCTTGATACCATCATCAAACTGGCCGATAATATCGGCTCTGTCTCCGGCTTCAACACCCATTTCCGCCATATCAGCCGGATTGACAAACACCACCTGCCGCTCACCATAAACACCACGATAGCGGTCATCCATACCATAAATAGTGGTATTATATTGATCATGACTGCGGAAAGTTTGCAGCACATATTGTCCCGCTACACCACGCGCCTGCTGATGCTCCACCGCCTCCGGCATCGCGCCTGTCCAGAAAGTGGCCTTGCTGCTTGATGTATTCCACTCACGCTCGGCGGCACCGTTGCGCAAATGAAACCCGCGCGGCACCCGCACCCGTTTGTTGAAATCATAAAAATCAGGCAAAACGCGCTCGATATGATTGCGGATCAGATCATAATCATCAGCCAACTCCAGCCAGTTGACAGGCTTGGCGCCTAATGTTGCATTGGCAATCCCTGCAACAATGGCAATCTCCGAGCGCAGCAATTTGGAGGCTGGCTGATTGATACCACCGGAGCCATGCACCATGCTCATGGAATCTTCCACTGTTACAATCTGTGCTTGCCCCTTGGAGTTGAGATCAATTTCGGTGCGCCCGAGACATGGCAAAATATAAGAATTTTTACCCGGCAAAAGATGCGAATGATTGAGCTTGGTTGCCACATGCACAGTCAGATCCAGACCGCTCAATGCTTTGGCAATTACCGGACTGTCAGGCGTGGCACGGGCAAAATTGCCGCCCAAACCGATAAAGGCTTTTGCACTGCCATCCAGCATCGCACCAATAGCGCCTAAAACATTATGCCCCTCAGCGCGTGGCACTTCAAAACCAAACTCGCGTTCCAAAGCATCAAGAAAAGCTTTTGACGGTTTTTCATTGATGCCGACAGTGCGGTCGCCCTGCACATTAGAATGGCCACGCACCGGACAAAGCCCCGCGCCCTCCCGACCAATATTCCCGCGCAGCATCATGAAATTGGTAATTTCTCGGATGGTAATCACAGAATGGCGATGCTGAGTAATGCCCATTGCCCATGTGGTAATAACATTGCCGGCATTGAGATAAATTTGCGCGGCATTTTCAAGCTGAGAGCGTGTCAGACCGGCCTGATCTTCAATACTGTCCCAACTTGTCGCCTCGACGGCGGCTCGATAGGCTTCAAATTCCACTGTATGTTCAGATAAAAACACATGATCCAGCACGGAATTGTCGCCTCGTGCCAGTGCTGCATCATCAGCTGCAAACACCGCTTTGGCCATGCCGCGAAAAGCCGCCAGATCACCGCCCAATCGTGGTTGCAAATAATCGCTCGCAATGGCTTCACTGCCTCCGGTGATCATTTCCAGCTTGTTTTGCGGGTCAGAAAAGCGCTCTAATCCCCGTTCGCGCACCGGATTAAGCACAACAATGCGTGCACCCCGTTCTGCCGCACGGCGCAAATCCCCCAGCATACGCGGATGATTGGTTCCCGGATTTTGGCCGACCACAAAAATAGCGTCAGCTTTTTCAAAATCTTCCAGCAACACTGTGCCTTTACCAACCCCGATGGACTGTTTCAGCGCAACGCCGCTGGCCTCATGGCACATATTGGAGCAATCGGGAAAATTATTGGTGCCATAGGCACGCACAAATAACTGATAAAGAAAAGCCGCTTCATTAGAGGCACGGCCGGAGGTATAAAATTCAGCGCGATGCGGACTATCAAGCCCTGACAAAATTGAGCCGATTTCAGCAAATGCTTCGTCCCAGTCAATCGCTTCATATTGATCTGTTTGTGCATTATAGCGCATTGGATGCGTCAAGCGGCCGATATGTTCCAGATCATAATCCGTCCAGCCTTGTAATTCTCTGACTGTATGGGTTGCAAAAAACTCCGGTGTGGTGCGCCGTCCTGTGGCTTCCCACGCAACTGCCTTCACCCCGTTTTCGCAAAATTCAAAGGAAGAGCCATGCTCCGGATCGCCCCATGCACAACCCGGACAATCAAAGCCATTGGGCTGATTGGCCTTCAACATGGTACGGACATTGGTCAGAGCCGCCCCGCTTTGCAAAATTTGCTTGCCGGAACTTTTAAGCGCGCCCCATCCGCCCGCAGCTTTAGAAGCTTTGCCGATAAAGCCGGTTTTACCGTTGCACTTGCTCATGCCCGTTCCTCTTTATACGTCAGCTATGCTTTCATTCTGCCAGTTATTAACTTGATTGAATAGTAGTTTATTCATATTGGCAATTAATGCTATCCGTGTTTCTGTGCACTATATTTTAGAAAAAAGGGTGGATACTATGGCGCAAATACTGGAAATCGCAGATCTGAAAAAACTTGCACGCCGTCGTGTGCCGAAAATGTTTTTTGATTATGCAGATTCCGGCGCTTTTACCCAATCCACCTATCAAGCCAATGAAGATGATTTCAAAAAGATAAAATTGCGTCAGCGCGTGCTGGTCGACATGACCAACCGCTCGCTTGAAACCACCATGATTGGTGAAAAGGTGGCAATGCCGGTGGCTCTTGCTCCAACCGGCCTCACCGGCATGCAACATGCGGATGGCGAAATGCTGGCAGCCCAGGCAGCAGAAGCCTTTGGCGTGCCATTCACCCTTTCCACCATGAGTGTTTGTTCGATTGAGGACGTGGCATCGGTTACCACCAAACCATTTTGGTTTCAGCTTTATGTGATGCGCGACCGCGACTTTGTTAAAAGCCTGATTGAACGCGCCAAAGCCGCCAAATGTTCGGCACTGGTTTTAACCCTTGATTTGCAGATTTTAGGCCAGCGCCATAAAGATTTGCGCAATGGCTTGTCGACACCGCCCAAATTTACGCCGCATCATATCTGGCAGATGGCAACGCGCCCAAACTGGTGCCTTAAAATGCTAGGCACCAAGCGCCGCACCTTCCGCAATATCGCCGGACGCGCCAAAAACGTCACCGACCTCTCCTCACTCGCGGTTTGGACAGCAGAGCAGTTTGACCCGCAGCTCAATTGGAGCGATGTGGAATGGATCAAAGAGCAGTGGGGCGGCAAGCTGATCCTTAAAGGCATTTTAGATGTCGAGGATGCCCGCATGGCCGCCAAAACCGGTGCTGATGCAATTATAGTTTCCAATCACGGCGGCAGACAACTGGATGGTGCCTGCTCTTCCATTTCCATGCTGCCGCAAATTGTCGATGCGGTTGGCCACCAGATTGAAATCCACATGGATGGCGGCATTCGTTCAGGCCAGGATGTGTTGAAAGCACGCGCTCTTGGAGCGCGCAGCACCTTTATCGGCCGCCCGTTTCTTTATGGGCTTGGCGCCATGGGCAAAGAAGGTGTCACCAAAGCACTCGAAATTATTCGTAACGAGCTGGATATCAGCATGGCACTTTGCGGCAAACGCGATATTGAAACCATTGATCGCTCTATTTTACAGGTTAATCCTTGGGAAAACGGCCGCTCATGATGGCTTAACCGGCACGTTGCTGGCTAGGCGCTTTCGACAACAAAACCGTGCGGATGGAAAAGCTGGAATGAATGCGCGCAACTCCCGGCAAGCGTGACAAGATTTCCTTATGAATGACTTCATAGGCGGCGGCATTTTCTGCCTCCGCCCGCAAAATATAATCGGCATCTCCCGTCATCAAATAACATTCCTGAATTTCAGGATGACGGCGCACCGCCTCTTCAAAACGATTAAGATATTCCTCCGTTTGTCGGTCAAGCGTAATACGCACAATCGCCACCAGACGCTCGTCACCATCAGTGGAGCCGACAATCGCCGTATAACCGCGGATGACGCCCGATTGCTCCAGAATCTGGACACGGCGCAAACAGGCCGATTGCGATAATCCTACTTCCGCCGCCAACTGGCTATTGGTCATGCGACCATCACGGCGCAAGCTACGGATGATATTGCGGTCGATACTATCAAGCGATGACATGCATAATCTTCCAATAAAAGATGAAAAATACCTAAATTTCGATTATAAATCGCATAATATTCGAAAGATAGCAAAGATATTCGAACGATCTTCGACTAGCATATCATGATAAACAAAATTTACTGCTGTTCTGTCAGGGTCATGGCCGATGTCACTTTCTAAAATGCAGCTTAACAATAATGAACATGATCTGGCTGCAGGTGGCATCCTGACAATCAGCCTGAAGGCTTTGCGCCATAATTATCAGGCTGTTGCCAAACAAATTGCGCCCACACGCGCCGGTGCTGTGGTTAAGGCGGATTCTTATGGTCTGGGCGCAGATAAAGTGGCACCCGCTTTTTATCAGGCCGGTTGCCGCGACTTCTTCGTCGCGCATTTGGGTGAAGCTTTAAAATTGCGCCCGCTCCTTGCCAATGATGCTACTCTCTATGTGCTCAATGGCTTGCAGCCACATACAGAAGAGGTTTGCGCCGATGCGCAAATTATTCCCGTCCTCAATTCATTAGAACAGCTTGCCAACTGGCAAAATCTTGCCATCAAGCGCGGTATAACATTACCCGCACTTTTGCAGATCGATACCGGTATGGCGCGTTTAGGGCTATCGCATGAAGAGCTTGATCATTTAGCCGATCACCTTGATCTGCTTGATCATCTCGACATCAAATTCATCATCAGCCATCTGGCTGTCGGTGATGAATTTAATAATCCATTCAATAAACACCAGCTTGAAACCATGAAAGGTGCATTGGCGCGTTTGCCAGAAATGCCGGTCGCCTTCGCCAATTCCGGTGCATGTTTTCAAGATAAAAGTTTCCATTATAATCTGGCGCGTCCGGGTGTGGTTTTATATGGCGTCGGCCCTGATTTGCCGGATCATCCGATTCTGCCGGTTGTCGAACTTTCTGCCCGTATCATACAGGTGCGCAATGTGGCGCAAGGCACGCCGGTTGGCTATGGCTGCACCTATGTGACACCAAAACCCATGCGCATTGCCACCATTGCCGTTGGTTATGCCGATGGCTGGTTTCGCAGTTTAAGCAATAAAGGCTCGGCCTTTTATGGCGATACACGACTGCCGATCGTTGGTCGTGTGTCGATGGACAGCATTACCCTTGATGTCACTGACTTAGCCGAAGGCACATTGAAACTTGGCAGTCTGGTCGAACTGATCGGCCCGCATCAATCATTGCAAGACGTAGCGCGGGATTGTGATACGATCCCTTATGAAATTCTGACAGCTTTAGGGAGCCGCTATTCACGCCACTATGTGGATTAAAAGCACCCGACAACCGCAATTTGAACAATTAAAATTATAAGCAATAAAGGGGTCATCCCATGAAAGTTACTATTTTAGGCAGCGGCGTTGTTGGTGTTTCCACCGCCTATTATCTGGCCAAAGCCGGTCATGAAGTGACCGTTATCGACCGCGAAACCGGTCCGGCACTGGAAACCAGCTTTGCTAATGCCGGCCAGATTTCGCCGGGTTATGCCTCCCCTTGGGCAGCACCGGGCATTCCATTTAAAGCGGCCAAATGGCTGTTTATGAAACATGCGCCGCTGATCATCCGCCCGACCTCCGACCCGTTCCAATATACTTGGCTGTTGTCGATGCTCGCCAACTGCACATCGGGGCGTTATGCCGTCAATAAAAGCCGCATGGTGCGCATTGCCGAATATAGCCGCGATTGCCTCATTCAGCTGCGTGCAGATACCGGCATTGAATATGACCACCGTACACAGGGCACTTTGCAGCTTTTCCGCGAACAGTCACAGCTGGATGCGATTGGCAAAGATGTGGAAGTTCTGCGTAAAGACGGCGTACCGTTTGAAGTGCTTGACCGTGAAGGCTGTGCACAGGCTGAGCCGAGTCTGGCTCGCGTCAAAGAAAAATATGTCGGCGGTTTGCGTTTGCCAAATGACGAAACCGGTGATTGCTTCAAATTCACCAATGCGCTGGCCAAAATTTGCGAAGGCTTGGGCGTCAAATTCCAATATGGCGTCAACATCAAATCCTTCCTGAAATCCGGCGACCGTGTTACTGCGGTTGAAACCGATCAGGGTAACATCACCAGCGACCGTTTTGTCGTGGCTCTTGGCAGCTATACCCGTGCGATGGTCAAAAGCCTCGGCCTCAATGCACCGATCTATCCGGTCAAAGGCTATTCGCTGACACTGCCGATCATCAATGAAGACAATGCACCGGTTTCGACCATTCTGGATGAAAGCTACAAGATCGCGATCACCCGTCTTGGCGACCGTATCCGCGTTGGCGGCATGGCAGAATTGTCAGGATTCAGCAAAGATCTGCCAGCCAATCGTCGTGCAACCTTGGAATTATCGGTAACCGACCTCTTCCCGGGTGGTGGCGATGTTAAGGCTGCAACCTATTGGTCAGGTCTTCGCCCGATGACACCGGATTCAACCCCAATCATTGGCGCCACACGCTATGACAACCTCTTCATCAACTCCGGTCATGGTACACTGGGCTGGACAATGGCTGCCGGTTCAGGCCGCGCTTTGGCCGACATGATCACCGGCGTTAAACCAGAAATCGACATGAGCGATATCGGTATTTCCCGCTACGGCTGAATCTAACTCTCAATAAAAAAGCCCGCGATGTTTTAAGTAACATCGCGGGCTTAACTTATTGAATCAATATTAAAAACTTGGGGGCGTACAGGCGCTCACCACTTCGCAAGGCACCGGCCCTACACAGCGGAAACGATGCGGCAGTTTACTGTCAAAATAATAAGCGTCCCCTGGCCCCAAAATGCGCCGCTCGGAGCCGACAGTCACTTCAATGCGGCCGGAAATCACAATGCCGCCCTCTTCGCCCTCATGCACCAGCATGACCTTGCCAGTGTCAGCACCGGCTTCATAGCGCTCTTTGAGCAATTGCAGCGCACGATTGAAGAGATTTTCACCCACCTGCCGATAAGAAATGGGCCCTCGCCCAATCTCCACCAGCTCATTGGCCTGATAGAAAACCGTCTGCGGCACATCCGGCTCAAGTGCAAAAAATTCCGCCATCCCGATGGGAATACCATCGAGGATTCGTTTTAAAGCCCCCACCGACGGATTGCTCTGGTTGGCTTCAATCAGCGAAATGGTGGAATTGGTGACACCGGCACGTTTTGCCAATTCTCTTTGCGAGAGATTCTGCCGCATTCTGAGGGTGCGTAAACGTCCGCCAATATCCATATTCACAGCACTTCTCCTCCGATTACTGTTACTGATGTTGAATATATCAAACAATCACGAATTTGCACCTGTTTTTTCAATGGCTTAGTCTTTTGCAGAAAAGGACTTGTTGCGGCTCAGAAAGCATGAATATGATAGTGCCTGAAAGAGGAGATCGCTATGCTGACCAAAAACAATGCCCCGAGCCTTGAAAATTTCTGGATGCCGTTTACGGCTAACCGCCAGTTTAAGGCGTCCCCGCGTATTCTCGCTGGCGCTTCGGGTGTTTATTATACCGATATCGACGGCAATCAGGTTCTCGACGGAACCGCAGGTCTGTGGTGCTGTAATGCCGGACACGGTCGTAAGCGCATCACCGAAGCCGTTGAGCGTCAGCTATCCACCATGGACTTCGCGCCAACCTTCCAGATGGGTCACAATGTTGCTTTCGACTTTGCTGAAAAACTGGCAGCAATTGCGCCGGGCAAAGGCGATAAAAAGCTTGATCGTGTTTTCTTCACCGGTTCCGGTTCTGAATCCGTTGATACTGCGCTGAAAATTGCCATCGCCTACCAGCGCTCCATTGGTCAGGGCACCCGCACCCGCATAGTTGGTCGTGAAAAAGGCTATCATGGTGTGGGCTTTGGCGGCATTTCTGTTGGTGGTCTCGTCAACAACCGCCGCGTATTCCCGCAGATTCCTGCCTCCCATATGCGCCATACCCTCGACGTTGAACGCAATGCTTTCAGCAAAGGTCTGCCTGAGCATGGTGTTGAACTTGCGGAAGATTTGGAACGTATCGTACAGCTGAATGGTCCTGAAACCATTGCCGCCGTTATCGTTGAACCTATGTCCGGTTCTGCCGGTGTTATTCTCCCTCCCAAGGGCTATCTGGAACGTCTGCGCGCGATTGCCGACAAATACGGCATCCTGCTGATCTTTGATGAAGTCATCACCGGCTTCGGACGTCTCGGAACACCTTTTGCTGTTGATTATTTCGGTGTTGAACCGGATATGATGACCACTGCAAAAGGCCTGACCAACGGTGCCATTCCGATGGGTGCTGTATTTGCGACCAGCAAGATCTATGATGGTCTGATGACCGGTCCGGAAAACGCCATCGAGCTTTTCCACGGCTACACCTATTCCGGCCATCCGGTTGCATCCGCTGCCGGTATTGCAACATTGGAAATCTATGCTGAAGAAGGTCTGCTCACCCGTGCAGCTTCTCTGGCTGACCATTGGCAGGAAGCATTGCATTCGCTTAAAGGTCTGCCGCATGTCATCGACATCCGCAATATCGGCCTTGTTGGTGCGATTGAACTGTCATCACGTCCCGATGCTGTCGGCGCCCGTGCATATGATGTCTTTGTTGATTGCTTCCACAAAGGTCTGCTCATCCGCGTCACCGGCGACACCATTGCGCTGTCACCGCCACTGACCATCGAAAAAGAGCAGATCGACACCATCGTGTCGACGATTGCCGATGCATTGAAGCGCGTTGCATAAATAAGACGAATGAACAAAAAAGCCGCGGAAGATATCTTCCGCGGCTTTTTTTATTGTCTTCAATAAAACTCAAATTATGCACTTTTAAATTTTGCGATAATTCAAATTATGCGCCAGCCAGCAACCAACACGAATACCGGCAATATTGCCTAATGTGTCGCGCTGGAAAACCAGCGTCCAATCGCCGGGTGCCGGTGCATCCATCGAACGCTGGCATGGCAGCAACCACACATCACCACCCGCATAATATACCGGCTGCATGTTGCTTTTGCCCAAAAACCCCTCAAAAGCTGCATAAAAAGCCGTACCAACTTTTTCAACAACCACAGCCGCATCCAATTCACCGCAATAATAACGACCACAAATATTGGGGGTTTCCGCTTTCACAAGCTTTCGGCATTCAAGCACCAGTTTTTCGGCATCACGGCGCAAATGCACAATGTCGCCATCGCGCTTCAAACTGGTCAAGCCATTGGTGGCTTCACTCTCGCTCACAACACGCACCATTTCAGCAGACGTGCCAAGACGGCATTTCATCTGGCCTTCTGAAGCTTTTGAAAGCGTGATCGACAGGCCGGTGCGCTCATCCAGATAATCGCCATACCATGCTGCATCAACAGCAACGGGTGCCGCATCATTTGCAGCCTTGGCCTCACCCAATGCCACCCGCATCAGATCAAGACAAGCACCATAAGCGCTGCTTTCATGGTTGAAGAGAATGATGGCAGACAAGCGTTCATCCTGCGAATGGAAGCGCTGGCAACGCCAACCATTCAGTGCACCACCATGACCGCTCAAACGATATTTGCCTGCATCTGCATATTTCAAGCCCATACTATAAGGGCTGGCACTACCATCGGCAAAGGTCTGCGGGCGCGACAAGCGACGATAAATGCCGTTTTCATCATCGCGGGTTTTATCGATAAAAATTTCCCATGCGATCATGTCTTCAAGGGAAGCCACCATACCGGCATCACCGCTCCAATGGATGCGGTTTTTTGCAGGTTTAAAACCGGTGACAATATCACCAACATAGCCAACGCAATCAGTAAATGTGCCGGTATTCGGTCGCAGTTCTGCGGTTTTCATCTCTGCCGGATCAAAGATCCGCTCACGCATCAAATCAATCAGCGAGCGACCAGTGTGCTGCTCGATCAATTCGTCAACAATGCGAAAATTACCGTTATTGTAAGAATATTCAGTGCCGTGCAAAAACTGTACATGCTGCATACGTTTCAATAATTTACGCGCATCTTCGGGCAAAAATTCGCCTTCCGGATCAGCCCCGCATAAAACCGTCAGCGCCCAATAATCGCGCAAACCTGACTGGTTGTTGCAAAGCTCTCGCACTTTCGGCAGTTCGTCTTTAAAATCATGGAAAAACTTGGCAAAAGCCGCATCCAGCACTTCCGGCTCACCCACCGCATCCAGCAAGGTGGCACAGGTAAATTGTTTGGTCACCGAGCACATAGCAAAGCGCGTATCGGGCTTTATTTCACGGCGCGATGTTAAATCCGCATAGCCCCAGCATTGCTTTAAAACAACTTCACCGTCTTGAATAACCGCGACCGCACCACCTGGTCCTTTATAGAGATCAGGCAATGAATTGACGTATTTTTCAATATCGGCAAAATTTTTTATAGCCGGAGAATTTTGGCGGGGCATCATTTTCACTTCTTCTGGTTCGTCAAACGTCTGCATAGTTCAAAACAGCTGATAATACTGCTTACGCATGGCATCATGACACTTGGTCATCAAATTCAAGCTATGCGGCAGCGCTCAGCTGTGCTGAAATCATGATAATCAAATCAGACCTTTGGTAGCCTAAATCCAAAGCAGTTACGAGCTAAAAACGGGAACAAAAATCATGACAGATCACGCGCATCAACGCACAGGCGGGCAATTGCTGGTGGATGCGCTCATCCATCAGGGAGTGGAGCGTATTTTCTGTGTTCCGGGCGAGAGCTATCTGGCTGTTTTGGATGCGCTGCATGATAAACAAGATAACATTGATCTGATCGTCTGCCGTCAGGAAGGCGGTGCCGCTTATATGGCAGAAGCTTACGGTAAAATGACCGGAAAACCGGGTATCTGTTTCGTCACCCGCGGCCCCGGCGCCACCAACGCGTCCATCGGTGTGCATACCGCTTTTCAAGATTCCACCCCGATGGTGCTGTTTATCGGACAAGTGGCCAGCGATCAGGTCGAGCGCGAAGCCTTTCAGGAAATCGACTATCGCCGCATGTTTGGCCAGATGGCTAAATGGGTGGTGCAAATCGATGATCCGGCACGCATTCCGGAGCTTGTCAGCCAAGCCTTTCATCGTGCGCTTAATGGTCGCCCCGGCCCCGTTGTCGTGGCACTACCGGAAGATATGCTGACCTCACTTGCCATAGCACAGGATGTGCCAGCCGCTCGCCAAGTGGAAATGCATGCAGCCCCTTCGCAATTACAGGAAATGCTGGAGCATTTAAGCCAAGCCAAACGACCAATGCTGATTGCCGGTGGTGGCGGCTGGAATAAAGAAGCTGTCGCCAATTTGCAGCGATTTGCCGAACATATGCATATTCCGGTCGCTGCATCCTTCCGCTGTCAGGATTTATTCAACAATCTTCATCCGCTTTATGCCGGTGATCTCGGCACCGCAGTCGGGCCGCAACTGGCAGAAAGCATCAGGCAGGCTGATCTTTTGCTGGTGCTTGGCGCGCGTTTGGGCGAAATGACCACCCAGGGCTATGCTTTGGTTGAAGCGCCAGTGCCGCAACAAAAACTGATCCATATTCATACCGGAGCCGAAGAACTCGGCCGCGTTTATTATCCAACATTAGGCATCAATGCCAGCATGCCAGCCTTTTGCCGTGAAGCGGCAAAACTCGCACCAATCCACAATCCGGCCGATAAACCGGTATGGCAGGACTGGACACAAAAACTGCATCAGGACTTCCTCCAGCACATCCAGACACCCACTATTCCGGGTAAGGTGCAAATGGGCGAAATCATGGAATGGTTAAAAGCCCATGTGAAAGCCGATACGATCATCACCAATGGCGCGGGAAATTATTCCTCATGGGCGCATCGTTTTTATCAATATAATCAATTTCGCACCCAACTTGCGCCTACCAATGGCTCGATGGGCTATGGCGTTCCGGCTGCCATTGCCGCCAAATTGCAATATCCTGAACGGATGGTTTTAGGTTTTGCCGGTGACGGCTGCTTTTTGATGAATGGTCAGGAACTGGCAACGGCTGCACAATATGGTGCCAATGTTATTTTCATCGTCATCAATAATGGCATGTATGGCACCATCCGCATGCATCAAGAGCGCACCTATCCGGCGCGTGTTTCCGGCACAGGCTTGCAAAATCCTGATTTTGCCGCTCTTGCTCGCGCTTATCACTGCCATGCCGAGCTGGTTGAAAAAACAGAAGATTTCGCCCCTGCATTTGAACGATGCGAAAAATCAGGCAAACCATCATTGATTGAAATCCGCATTGATCCGGAAGCACTGTCGCCCAAAATGACATTGAGCCAGATGCGCGAGCAAGGTTTTGCCAAACAAAAATAACTAAAAATCCCTTATAAAAGCCCTGATCAATATCAGGGCTTTTTTGTATGATTCACCGCTTGAAACAGCCACTTTCCGATAAATGACAAACGAATCCTGAAATACCAACTTTCCGGTGAAACAATCACTGCGCATATGGCCTCAGTAGAATATTTTTCCTTGTTTAACGGCAAATTACAGTGAATTATCAAAAATAATTCAAAGTGAGGGGAAGTTTAAACCCTTTGCAGAGATCGTTAGAAATTAATACTCGTCAAAGGGCACAAAATGACACAAGATATCTCGCGCAGAAACAGCCTCAAAGCAATTTTGTTTGCAGCCACCGCATTCAGCCTCGGTCTTGCTCCCCTCGCAGTTCAGGCACAAGATGCCGTTAAAGTCGGCATCATGGGCGGTGAAGACGAATCCGTCTGGAAAGTTGTTGTTGAAGAAGCGGCGAAAAAAGGCCTTACAGTCGAGACCGTTATTTTCAACGATTACAACCAGCCAAATGAAGCGCTGAATCGTAAAGAAATTGACGCCAACTCCTTCCAGCATTCCCCGTTTTTGGATGCCCAGATCCAGCAGCATGGTTATAAAATCAGCGTTGCCGGTTACACAGCTGTTTGGCCGATCGGTATTTATTCCCGCAAGCTGAAATCACTGGATGACGTTAAAGACGGCGCAGTGATCGGTGTGCCAAATGACCCATCCAACGAAGGTCGTGCGCTACGCGTATTGGAACAGCATGGCATTATCAAGCTGAAACCGGATGCCGGTGTGCTGGCCACACCTATCGATATCATCGAAAACCCTAAAAATGTCGATATCAAAGAGCTTGATGCAGGTGTAGTAGGGCGTGCGATTGATGATCTTGATATTGCCATCGTTAATAATGATTGGGCAGCCAAAGCCGGTCTCGAGCCAAAAGATGCCATAGGTTGGGAAAGCCGCGAGAACAACCCGTATAACAACTTCATCGCTGTGCGCACTGATGATCTGGACAAAGATTGGGTAAAAACCCTCGTCAGCTCTTTCCAGAACGATGCGGTGAAAGCCGAGCTTGACCGCGCCTATAAAGGCACTGGTATTCCTGCCTGGGAATAAGCCTCTCAGGCATTAAAACAAACCGCGCCATAGCTTTGGCGCGGTTGCTTTTTGAGCATATTTCTATAATCAGAAAAAATTGCAAAATATCTGAGTGCTGAGTGATAATTAAGAAAGACATCAGACCGTGCCCACAGAGCCAGACGCTGCCAATATTGTCGAATTAGAAAACGTAACACGGTTTTTTGGCACGACACCTGCGATTAACGGCATTACTTTAAATGTTAAGCGGGGTGAGATTTTAGGAATTATCGGGCGCAGCGGTGCCGGTAAATCCACCCTCATTCGTTGCATTAATGGTTTGGAAAAACCCAATAGCGGCTCCATCCGCATTGAGGGCCGCGAGATTTCCAACTTAACCGAAAGCCAGTTGCAACCGGTTCGACGCCGTGTCGGCATGGTGTTCCAGCATTTCAATCTGCTGTCGGCCAAAACGATCGAAGATAATATTGCACTGCCGTTGAAAATTGCCGGTCAAAAGCCTGAACAGCGCAAAAAGCGCGTTGCAGAATTGCTGGATCTTGTCGATCTTGCCGACAAAGCAAAACATTATCCGTCGCAATTATCCGGTGGCCAAAAACAACGTATCGGCATTGCGCGTGCACTCGCCGCAGAGCCTGCGCTTTTATTGTCTGATGAAGCCACCTCTGCGCTTGATCCGGAAACCACGCAGTCCATTCTGGAATTGTTAAAAAACATCAACAAACAGCTTGGTCTCACCATTTTGCTGATTACCCACGAGATGGATGTCATCCGCCGCATTGCCGACCGCGTCATTGTGCTTGATAAAGGCGAAATCGTCGAGCAAGGCTCCGTCTGGCAGGTTTTTGCTCATCCATCTGCTGCAACCACGCAAAGCCTGTTGCAAGTGCTGACACCGCAACTACCGCAAACCATCGCCAGCCGCCTGACTTCAAACAGCAATGATGACGCTGTGGTTCGGGTTAAAATTTCCGGAGTGGATGCAAGACGGCCGCTTTTCAATGATCTGACCTATGCGACAGCTGTAACAGCCCATTTGTTGCATGGCAGCATGGATACCATCCAGGGTCAGCCAATCGGCACATTATTCTTACAAATTTCAGCCAATGACCAAAGCCGCCTGAAAGCTGCAATTGATTATTTGACCCAAAATTCAGACGCAACGGAGGTGCTTGGTTATGTCTCAGGCGATGCTTAATCTTCTCTGGCGCTCTTTCTGGGAAACTATCCTGATGACCGGCATGTCGAGCTTGATCTCGTTAGTTGTCGGCCTGCCGCTTGCCATCATCATGGTGATGACAGAGCGCGGCGGATTGGCACCAAATCGCACTATCAATATGATACTCGGCGCTTTTATCAACGGTTTCCGTTCCGTGCCTTTCATCATTTTGCTGGTGGCGCTTATTCCGCTCACCCGCCTCATTGTCGGTACGGCTATCGGCACATGGGCATCGATTGTGCCACTTTCCATCGCTGCCATTCCTTATTATGCGCGCATCGCAGAAGTATCTTTGCGCGAAGTGGATAACGGCTTGATTGAAGCGGCCCGCTCGATGGGTGCCAACCGTTGGACGATTATCCGTGATGTGCTGGTACCTGAAGCCATGCCTAGTATTGTCTCTGGCTTTACCGTCACCATCATCACGCTTATCGGCGCGTCTGCCATGGCGGGTGCCATCGGTGCCGGAGGTTTGGGCGACCTTGCCATCCGCTATGGTTATCAGCGTTTTGAAACCACCATCATGATTGCCGTTGTTGCTATTTTGATTGTGCTTGTCTGCGGTATTCAATGGATCGGCGATCGTATCACTGCCCGCGTCGATAAACGCAATATGAAAGCTTGACGGGCTCAAATCGAAGACAAAAAAAGTCGCGATGAACATCCATCGCGGCTTTTTTATTCACCAAACTTAATCTTCAGCCAATCACTTAACGGGTACGTGACAGACCATCTTTGGCAGGCTTATAGTTCGGGTCAAGCTGCACGGCGCGCGCATAAGATTTAGATGCTTTATCACGCTCGCCACGCTGCTCGTAAACCAGTGCCTGATTGGCCCAGCTTTCCGCCAAGCGATTATCAAGATTGATGGCTGCGTTAAAATCATCAAACGCATTATCGTAATCGCCAAGTGCTACATAAGAAATACCGCGGCCATTATAGGGTTCAGGTGCGGTTGATTGCAGCGACAAAGCGGTCGAGAAATCTTCAATTGCCTGTTTGTGCTGGCCACGCGCCTGATAAATCAAACCACGATTGTGATAGGCACGGCCATTGGTGGTATCTTGCTCAATCGCTCGGTTGAAATCAGCCATTGCCTGATCGAGACGCCCCGCCAAACGATAAACATTGCCGCGTCCGATATAGGCCGCATCATATTGCGGATTGATCTGCAAAGCACGGCTATAATCTGCAATCGCCTTGGCATTATCGCCCATATAACGATAGATTAATGCACGGTTGGAATAAGCCTGATAGAAATTCGGATTAAGCTGCAAAGCTGTGTCGAAGTCCTTCAGCGCATCTTTGTAGCGCCCCGCCTTGCCATAGGCAGAACCGCGCACATTATAGCCTTGCGGATCACGCGGATTAGCCTGAATAACAGCTGTCAGCGAACCGATATTCTGCGAAGATGCCTGTGCCAGATCCACAGTCGTCAGACCGCTATTGCCAGCGCCCTGACAACCTGCCAGCAGCATGGAAACAAGTCCGAGCGTCGCCAGACTTTGAAGCGAATGTGAACGGACAGCATGGCGCAAGCCAGCCTGATAAGGTGCTCCAGATCGCAGTCCCAATGGCATGTCCTTTCAACTCAAAACATGGTCGCCGTCGTGCTACAAGCACCATGGCCATCATGCGGTCTCTAAAATCCAGCGTAACAGAACGGATATAATTCCATTATATTGCCCGTGATTTTTATGAAACTTAAGTTAGTTTAACTTGAGCGCCCTGACAATGCAGCAAGCGCAAGAAAGCAATTCAGAGCGCCTGATACTGACTTATATGCAACTATGCTTGGCATCCAAATAAACAGCAGACATGCAAAAAGGTGGCAGCGATTAACATCACTCCACCTTTGCAAAGTCTTTAAGCTTTTCACATCAACCATCACTTAAGCCGGTTCATGTTTTATCTTTAAAGCAGTAAACTTGAATAAGCTTACCAAGCCATATGCCGTGACAGCATATGCATTTTAAAGATAATTAGCGGGCAGCTACGCGGCCGCCGCCTACAAGACCTTCACGCTGCGCGCGCTTACGAGCCAGCTTACGAGCGCGGCGAACGGCTTCAGCCTTTTCGCGAGCACGCTTTTCTGAAGGTTTTTCATAATGACCGCGCATTTTCATTTCGCGGAAAATACCTTCGCGCTGCATCTTTTTCTTGAGAGCGCGGAGAGCCTGATCAACATTGTTATCGCGGACGAGTACCTGCACGTGTAATCCCGTTTCGGTTAGAATTTCGTTATAGCCTGAGCCTCAGGGGTCTTTAAAACATTCGATGATAATGAAAAATTATCAAAACGCCCAAAGGCACCCAAGCTTCGCAACGGTCTACCGCTGCAAATTGGTGTTGGCTAATAACAGAATGGCGCTGCCCTGTCCACATCCCACAAGAGATTTCCTGCATTTGAGCGCGATTTATTCAAAAATCAGGGGTTAAACTCATTTCTATCAAACAAATTCAGCCTGTCATTAGCGGATTATTCACCGGAATCTTTCATAAGCAGCCACCATTTTACTTTCAAGAATCATAAAAAAGCCTATGGCGATTCTTAAAAAACTCGCTTTATCGTGATCAAGTCGGCACAGTTTCTTCACAATCACGCTTTATCAGGCAGTCTTTCAACTGCGGTTCCATTTTTGTCCCCCTTGCCTATAGATTGCAATCACCCCGCCATGCATATTCAAAAACGTCTGGTCGTCCAGTTCACAGGCTATGAAGGCCTCCATGCAAAAGCCATTCGCGGTCGTCATATTCAGGCGGTGAATGACTTCGACAAATTGTGGCACGTTAAATCTACAGTTGGAGCAATCAATAAAACAAGCGACTTCACCTCCACAATGCAGGTGACGAGCAAGGCGGAAAACTGGCAGACAGAAAGCGAATTTTGCCAATTCAGCTCGGCTGAAATTTACGATCATTATGCAGCACGCAACACGATCACCCGTATTATCACCGGCTTTCGCGCCTTTGCCAGCATTGTGCTGACCGGCACACTTTATCGCTATGCCCGCAATAGCTGGCGCTTTGTGCTGTTTTTCCTTTGGCCGTTTTTATTATCTGCCACCCTCATTGCCATCACCGGCATGATTGCTGCCGCACCTTTAATTGTCGGCCTCTCGATGCTCCACCTCTTCTGGTCTCTACCTTTGAGCCTGATGATCGCAACCATACTCATCCGCCATCCCGGTGATAAACTGTTCTTTTCTTATCTGCTGGATGATTGGTCTGCCGCTTATGACCGCGTCAAAGGCAAAAGCCCTCTGCTTCAAAAACAACGTACCGATTTTGCCGAAAGCTTAACCAAAAAGCTGCAGACAACAGATGCGCAGGAAGTGATTGTCTTTGCGCACAGCCTTGGCTCGGTGCAGGCGATAGAGGCGCTGGCAGATGTTTGGCGTGAGCACCCTGACTTATTACGCAAACAACCTGTATCGCTGCTGATAACCGGCTCCTGCCTGTTGATGATCGCTCTTCATCCACGCGCCAAAGCTTTGCGTGAAGATGTTCGTCTCATCATGGAAGACAGTCCTGTTCTATGGACTGAAATTCAGGTGCTCACCGATATTATTCATTTTTATGGTTCAGATCCGGCGAAAGCACTTAAAATCAACGCTGGCCAAAAACCACTTATTCATCATATGCGTTTTAAACATATGCATAGTGAAAAACGTTACCAACGTGCCAAGGGCAATTTTTTCCGCATGCATTTGCTTTACTTAAAAGGTGCACAGATCAAAAACTTTTATGATCCGGGCATGATGCTGCACGGGCCATTCTCATTGCAATATTTAGCAACCGAACATTGGGGGCAACCCGCCCCCATAGATCATATTGAAGTAAGTAACACTTAATCAGTCTTCAGGCGGCGCGACCACTGCAATGGTCAACCATGTGGCGGTCAATGCTGGTTTGATCGAGCCTTCCACTTCCAAAGTCACTTCATAGTGATTGACCACACGGCCTGAAGGGCGGATATCGGCATCGACCAGTTTAAAACGTGCACGCACACGCGCGCCCGATTTAACCGGTGTCATAAAGCGCACTTTATCAAAGCCGTAATTGATGCCCATCGTAGCACCTTCAATCATCGGCAATGCTTCATAAGCAAGGGTCGAAAGCAGCGACAGCGTCAAAAAACCATGAGCAATCGTACCGCCAAATGGCGTTTCAGCCGCTTTTACCGGATCCACATGGATGAACTGATGATCATCGGTTGCATCCGCAAACTGGTTGATCATTTCTTGCGTCACCACGCGCCATTCGGAACAACCAATTTCAGTGCCGATGGCCTCACGTACCTGATCCAGCGTAATTGCGTCTTTCATAGAACTATCTATCCAACTTAACTGATGATGAATCGACTTTTAGCCAATTGCCGATTATTGAACACTAGACTTAATCAGCAAGACAACCACAATCAATCCATGTGGAGGATATAAATGGCAACCAATGTGGAACTGATCGGCCTTGCACGCGATATGCAAGCACGCGCCGACACCGGTAAACCTGTTCGCATCGGCTTGATCGGCTGTGGCGAAATGGGCACCGACATTGTCACAGCTGTTGCCCGTATGCCCGGCCTGAAAGTAGGCGCGATCTCCACTCTGACGCTCTCCAACGCCTTGCGTGCTGTCGACATTGCCTATCAGGAATCAGGCCATGCGCGTGAAGTCACCACGCTTGATGATCTTAATGCCGCGATGGAAGCAGGTAAAATTGCTGTCACCGGTAATGTGGATCATATTCTTGATAGTGGCCTGATCGACGTGATTGTTGACGCAACCGGCATTCCGGCCGTGGGCGCGGAAATTGGCCTGCGCGCAATGGAGCATGGCAAACATCTTGTGATGATGAATGTCGAGGCCGATGTCACTATCGGCGCCTATTTGAAAACCGAGGCCGAGCGTCTCGGTGTTACTTATTCGCTTGGCGCGGGCGACGAACCATCCTCCTGCATGGAGCTGATCGAATTTGTGACCGCAATGGGCTATCCGATTGTTTCTGCCGGTAAGGGTAAAAACAATCCGCTCAATATTGATGCTATTCCTGATGATTATATGGAAGAAGCCAAGCGCCGTAACATGAATGTGCGCTTGCTGGTGGAGTTTGTCGACGGCTCCAAAACCATGGTGGAAATGGCAGCCATTGCCAATGCCACCGGCCTTGTACCGGATAAAGCCGGTATGCACGGCCCTGCTGCATCAATTGACCAGCTTGCCAGCGTGCTCATTCCGGAAAAAGACGGCGGTGTGCTTTCTCGTAAAGGTGTAGTCGATTTCAGTATCGGCAAAGGTGTGGCACCCGGCGTCTTCGTCGTGGCCGAGATGTCGCATCCGCGCATTATCGAGCGCATGGAAGACCTGAAGCTTGGCAAAGGCCCTTACTTCACCTTTCATCGTCCTTATCACCTCACCTCTTTAGAAGTGCCCCTCACCTGCGCCCGTGTGGCGCTTTACGGCAAAGCAGATATGGTGCCACTTTCCAAGCCGGTGGCAGAAGTTTGCGCACTGGCTAAAAAAGATATGCAAATTGGCGAAAAACTCGATGCGATCGGTGAATATTGCTATCGTTCATGGATTATGACTGCGCAAGAAGCCCGCAGTGTAAAAGCCATTCCTTGCGGTATGCTAACCGGTGCTAAAGTGATCAAGCCGATTAAAAAAGGCGAGCTCATCACCTATGACAATGTGCAAATTCCGGCCGGTTCGAAACTGGCAGAGTTGCGCGCCCGTCAGGACAAGATGATTTACGGTTAAAGAAATTGCGCCCGATCCTTTTACATCGGGCGCAAAATTCTCTACCAACCCAATTATTCGAACTTTGACGGCTTATCAAAAATATAAAAAGCTGCACCGGCAGGCAAAATTTTCTCTGCTAACTTTTGCGACATACCAATCTTAATAGCATCTTCAGTATTAAGCGATTTTGCAAAATATTCAGCTTTAGCAATATCCGCAATTTCCTGTTTGTTAAGTGTTGTACAAGCGGTGTAAATATCAATCATATCATCAGAAATTTTATCTAGCTCCCTTCCTAATCGCCGGACCACATCTGGCCTACCTATTTCATTCAGCGTAGTCGAAGGAGCGTGCAAATAGAACTCGTTTTGCTTAACCGCGCTTCGCTCAGAACTGGCGCAGTAAAGAAGAGTTGCCATTGAAGCGACGAAACCCGCGCCAATAGTTTTAACTGGAATGACAGAGCTTTTTATAGCCCAGTAACCAGTCCATCCAGCACGAACCTCACCACCTGGACTATTGATATATAAGTTGATAGCGCGCGCCTTAGGGTAGTTGATGTTAATTGTGTCCAGCGCTTGTTGTAACTCTACAACCTTATTTTCAGTGACATCGCCATAAAAAAATACATTAACATCCTTGCCGTCGACCTTTGCAACTTCAGTCTCCTTACTCTGATCAACAGGTGCGTCCCTCTTCGTAGGAAATACAGTGCCGGTTTCAGCATGTGAAATCTGCACAAACGCAGTCAGCAAACCGGTTACAAGCAGTATCTTTTTGCAAATCATTTACGCTCCAATACATGTAATAAAATAACAAATAATATTAAAATAAAAAAAGGGCGGCTTCTTCCGAAAACCGCCCTTTTTTTTAATATTCCAACTTTATTTTAGCGCATGCTTAATGATCCAGTGCCTTGACGATATTTTCAACCATCTTCTTGGCATCGGCAAAGAGCATCATGGTATTGTCGCGGAAGAACAATTCGTTTTCCACGCCGGCATAACCGGAACCCATGCCGCGCTTGATAAACAGAACCGTGCCAGCCTTATCAACATCCAGAATAGGCATACCAAAGATCGGTGACTTCGGATCTGTTTTCGCCGATGGGTTGGTCACGTCATTCGCACCAATCACGAAGGCAACATCAGCCGTGGCGAACTCGGAATTGATGTCTTCCAGTTCAAACACTTCATCATAAGGCACGTTCGCTTCCGCCAACAGCACGTTCATGTGACCCGGCATACGACCGGCAACCGGATGGATGGCATATTTAACTTCAACGCCTTCGGCCTTTAGCTTGTCAGCCATTTCACGCAGCGCATGCTGTGCCTGTGCAACCGCCATACCATAACCTGGTACGATGATGACTTTGGCCGCATTTTTCATGATGAAAGCCGCGTCATCTGCCGAACCCTGCTTGACCGGACGCTGCTCAACTTCACCGGCAGGACCTGCCGCTGCATCAGCACCAAAGCCGCCAAGGATCACAGAGATGAACGAGCGGTTCATACCCTTACACATGATATAGCTGAGGATCGCACCGGACGAACCCACCAGAGCACCGGTGATGATCAGTGCCAGATTGCCAAGCGTAAAGCCGATACCAGCTGCTGCCCAGCCCGAATAGGAGTTGAGCATCGACACAACCACTGGCATATCCGCGCCACCGATCGGAATGATGATCAAAACCCCGAACAGCAGTGAAAGTGCTACAATCAGCCAGAACACGGTATGGCTTTCGGTCATCACCAGCACCACCACCAGTGCTACAATGGCAATAGCCAACGCTGCATTGATAAAATGGCGACCCGGCAGCGTGATCGGTCGTCCGGACATACGCCCGTCGAGTTTCAAAAACGCAATGACCGAACCAGTGAAAGTGATCGCACCAATGGCAACACCAATGGATATTTCCACCAAAGCCTGTGCATGAATGGAGCCGACTTCACCGATACCAAAGGAAAGCGGCGAATAAACCGCTGCCGCTGCCACCAGCACCGCTGCCATACCGATCAGCGAGTGGAAGGCCGCAACCAGCTGCGGCATTGCCGTCATGGCAATGCGACGCGCAATCACCGCACCAATACCGCCACCAATAGCAATACCGGCAATGATCATGAGAAGACCATTTACGCTTGGACGCGCCAATGCCAAAGTGGTCAGGATGGAAATAGCCATACCGACCATACCATACATGTTACCCTGACGGCTGGTGGTCGGATGCGACAGACCCCGCAATGCCATAATAAACAGCACGCCGGAAACCAGATAGAGAAAGGCCGCTAAATTAACACTCATTATACAGCCTCTCACTTATCTTTTTTCTTATACATGGCGAGCATGCGCTGGGTGACCAGAAAGCCGCCAAAAATATTCACACTGGCAAGGATAAGAGCAACAAAGCCAAATCCGGTTGCCCAACCGCTTAATGAAAGTCCAACGGCCAGCAAAGCGCCCACAACGATAACGGAAGAAATCGCGTTGGTAACCGCCATCAAAGGCGTGTGCAGTGCAGGTGTGACCGACCAGACCACATAATAACCAACGAAAATCGACAGAACAAAAATGGCCAGACGGAAGACGAACGGATCAACCACGCCGCCTGAAGCCTGATGCACAACAGCGGCTGCGGCATCACCCAGTCCGGTTGTACCTTCTGCGGCCTGACGCACGGCTTCCATAGCATCGCTCAAGCCGTTCAGAGCTTTTTCAAGTGCAGAATTTTCCATTATGCTTCTCCTCCGCCTTTGGGTGTTTTAGGCGCAGTTTTACGCTTTTGTGCTGCTGGCTTTTCAGCAACAGCCTTGCTCGTTACAGCTTTAGTGGCTTTTGCCTTGGCTGCTACCTTCGGCTTTGCAGCCGTTTCTTTCACTGCCTGCGCTTTATCTACAGCAGGCTTTTCTGCCTTCGTCGCCACCTGAACAGGAAGATTTTCAAAAGCTTGATGAACAATCTTGCCTTCATGAGTCAACAGTGTTGCCTTGACCAACTCGTCTGCCGGATCAATCGAGAAAATCTTGCTGTCTTTATTCACCAAAGTTTCCAGAAAGGCATAAAGGTTACGCGCATAAAGCTGCGAAGCAGTTGCAGCAATGCGGCCTGCCACATTGTGATGACCAACGATTTTAACGCCGTTTGTTTCCACAACTTCGCCAGCTTTGGCACCTTCAACATTGCCGCCGCGTTCAACCGCCAGATCGACCAATACAGAGCCCGGTCGCATACTGGCAACCATTTGCGCAGACACAAGCTTTGGCGCCGGACGACCCGGAATAAGTGCTGTCGTAATCACAATATCTTGCTTGGCAATGTGATCTGCGATCAGTGCTGCCTGTTTGGCCTGATAATCTTTCGACATTTCTTTGGCATAACCACCGGCAGTTTCTGCGGCTTTAAATTCTTCATCTTCCACAGCGATGAATTTGGCACCAAGAGATGCAACCTGCTCTTTAGCAGCAGGACGCACGTCGGTGGCAGTCACCACTGCACCAAGACGTCGAGCGGTCGCAATCGCTTGCAAGCCGGCAACGCCCGCACCCATGACAAACACACGTGCTGCCGAAACAGTGCCAGCCGCCGTCATCATCATCGGCAATGCGCGGTCATATTCAGCGGCAGCATCAATCACCGCCTGATAGCCGGCAAGGTTTGCCTGTGAAGACAAAACGTCCATCACCTGCGCGCGCGTTATGCGCGGCATGAATTCCATAGTGAAAGCAGAGATACCAGCTTGCGCAAGCGCTGCCACTTCTGCCTCCGCCCCATACGGATCAAGCATGGCAAAAAGCGCGGCACCACGTTTATAGGTTTTCAACTCGCTTGCAGAAGGACGGCGCAGTTTTAAAATAATATCTGCGTTTGCAGCATCTGCTGCGGAAACAATACGTGCACCCGCGCCTTCATATTCCTTGTCGGTAATACGGGATTTTTCACCCGCCCCCTTCTCAACGATGACATCAAATCCAAGGGCGGAAAACTTCTTCACCGTCTCTGCTGAAGCCGCTACGCGACTTTCAGTCGAATCTGATTCTCTGGCTATAAATAGTGTTTGGGCCAAGCTTATCTCCCTCTTATCAAGGTCCGAACACTACAGAGCAGCCTTCAGACCTCACACATCTTTTACAAACAATACCAATTCAAAAGACCAGTCATCACTCTGTCAGCCGCTTAATAATAAGCAGCTGACAAGAAGCACCCGAACTGGAGCGGAGTAACAGCATATTTTTGTCAACAAAACATCGCTCACGCTGAATGAGAGCGCTAAATTATTGATTTAAAATATTTTTGTCACTCTTCCAAGTGGAAAAACTGACTTCTTATAAATTCAAAGAATAAACCAGGCAGCAATCATCACTAAAAAGAAAACAACTGCGCCGGAGATGAAACCTCCGACAAAAAAGCCGAATGCCATTGCAATCAGCAAAGAAACCAAAGCCGTCGTGCCCCATTTTACCAGGCTCACAAAACCATTATAGGTCTGCACATGCTCCGGATAATCCATAGGAGCGCCAAGTTCCAACGACGAATTATTTGCTGTATTTGCCATTTTTTGTTCACCCATTCTGATCATTGATAGTTTTCATATCGAAATTACGACAAAAGTTCAATCTATTGACTGTAAATCTGGGATTTACGCATCAGAAAAAGTGAAAACCGCTGAACCAGCCATATTTTCACCAAAATTTATAAAAGTCAGCTGTCTTTAAAAGTATATTTGGCGGTGGGTAATATAGTCAGCGGCACCGGCCCTGCTGACACATCGGCAAACATCGCACGCCTTTCATGCGGCTGCGAATTAAAGAACGGAAAGCGCTCCATCACATTATCGCGGATTGCTTTAATCGGCGCACCGCTTAACCCCACCAAAATGCCATAACCTTGATGTGAGCGCGGTTCGGCCAAAATAACAGATTTAAAAATCCGGCGATAAAAAGCCATATGCTCAGGCTTAACAGCAGATAGACATTGGTCGGCCGCAAAGAATTCAGATGCCATCGTGGCAATACGCAAGGTCATATAAGGAATGGCCGGATATTCGCTTAAAACAGAAGGTTCGGCAGCAAAACGCGTGGGATCTACAAAACTTTCGCCTCTGTCCAGCATCGGATCAAGAATATCGGGGAAAAGCGCATAGCTCGTGCCCTTGCGATGTTCCGGTGTAATATGATGAACGCGCAAGGTGCTGACCAGTTGACCGTCAATATAAACACCATAGACATAAGCATGACTATCAAGATCAATATCATCTACAATGGAAGGCACCCTGCCTGCATCCATCACGTTACGCGTCATATAGGAGCGATATCGCAACCTGCCGATTTCTTCCAGATCTTCGCCACTGATAACCCGGCGATATTCCACCCGATCCAGGAATTGCAATAATTGTCTGGCAAAATTAGAAACAGGCGGCTTTGCCGCCGTTGTACCCGTCATTCAATAAGCCCCGCCACCCAAGACATTGAAACAATCGCGAAGCAGTCATCAAACATGCTCCCGATTTTTTAAATTTGATCATATCTCAAGTGAATCATCACGCAGGAACTGTCAATATCAAATAAAATATTCAGCGATTTGCTTGAATTTATGTGGAAGGTATATGCGGCAAAACTGTGCCGTTACTGCTTAATATCGGCCTCCCGATATAGTCAGGCACAGAAGTTACCGGCATCGGTTTTCCCATCAAATAACCTTGAATGAGGTCAGCACCTGCCGCAATACGCACCAACGCCAACTGCTCTTCGGTTTCAACACCTTCAACCGTAACACCAAGTCCCAATTCATGAGAAAGATGGGTCACACCACGCAGCAACATCAAGGAACGGCGGTCTTCGACAATGTTACGAACAAACGAGCGATCAACCTTTACCTTGGTCAATGGCAAAGAATTCAGATAGCTGAGGCTTGAATAACCGGTCCCAAAATCATCCAATGCAATATTGATACCCTCATTTTTTAAAGATTGCAGCACCAGAGCGGTATTATAACCATCATTAATAATCGCACTTTCTGTTACCTCCACTTCCAAAAGATGCGGAGGAAGCTTGGCATTAGTCAAAGCATCCGCAATCATTTGGGTAATATTGGTATTGGCCAGATCAATCGCCGACAAGTTGACGGAAACACCGACCTCACCGCCCCATTTTGCACAATCAAGACATGCCTGGCGCAGCATGAAGCGGGTAATTTCTGAAATAACCCCCATTTCTTCCGCCAACGGAATATATTCGGCCGGAGAAATAGCGCCCAATTCGGGATGCTCCCAGCGCGACAGCGCTTCACATGCAACGACACGTAATGAATGAGCGCTGACTATCGGTTGATAAACAACGCTTAACGCACCCTCTTCAATAGCTTTGCGCAATTCGCCTTTTAAGCGTTGGCGGCTGCGATATTTGACATCCATTGCCTCTTCAAAAATTGCCCATTTCTTATTTTCATTCGCTTTGGCTTCATAAAGCGCCAAATCGGCACGAATATGCATATCGCTGGCATCACATTGTCCGGCTTCGCAAATTGCAATACCCATATTCACATTAACAAGAACCTGAGCCGCATCCAGTTTATATATACCGGTGACAGCTGATTGAATTTGTTTAACCACAGCTTCAATCTCGGATTGTTCATTAAGGGCTGCAACATAAACAACAAATTCGTCTCCGCCAAAGCGTGAGACGACAAAATGTTTTGAATCCAATTCACCCAAGCGAACAGCAAAAAGCCTGAGCAACTCATCACCGGCATGATGTCCCAGCGTATCATTAACATGTTTGAAATGGTTGATGTCGATGACGATCAGGCCGGAATAAGGGACCTTCGGATTTTGCGTTTTTAATGAGCGCACCATTGTATCGAAATAACTCCGGTTCGGCAGTCCCGTCAAACTGTCATAACGTGCCATATGCTGGATTTGAGCTTCAGCTTCCACACGCTGGGTTACATCGTCGAGAATTAGAACAGTGCCACTATCTTCACTTAAATTACCGATGCACTCAACATAGCGATTATTGGCAAATTGAAAAATATCACGTTTGCGCATGCCGCTTAAAATATCATCCATACGCGCGCTGATATTACGAAAATCATTATGGGGAAACACGCCCTGCCTGCTGCAATAACGCAAAACGGTTTCTATCGAACGGCCTTGCATCCGAGTACCCTCGGCGATACGCAGCATTTCAACGGCGCGATCATTAATCACCGATATATTTTTGTCGGCATCAAACATGATCAGCCCTTGCGGCATATTATTCAATGCCGCATCGAAACGACTGGCAACGATTGAAAGACTATGTTTGCCCATAATGGCTTCAAACAGGAAGCGGCGCAAACCATTCGCCATCTGAATATTGGTCAGAAAATACGGTACCAGCAAGAGACCGGCCACCATCTGAAAACGCGTACCGCCAAGAAAAAAACCAATAAGAACAGGAACAATAGCCGAAATCGACATCAATAACACAGCCGCCGCAGACGGATAATTGCGCCCGACAATCGATGCGACCGAACCCATTAAAATTGCAAGACTGGTCAATTCAGCAAACGGATCACGCGCTACATAAGTACTGTAAAAACAAACGAGTCCCAACAGCAGACAAACAAGCGAGGCCCCGATAAGATAGCGCGCCTCCCAATGGTCGAGCTGCGCATGAGTCATTGATACGGTTCTGGCACGATCAAAATATGACATGTCCAACAAACGGCCACTGGTCACAATGCAAAAAGCAACGCAAAACCAAAGATAAGCGACATCAAGGGTTTTTAAAAAAATAACGCAACAACCAACTAAATGAGCGACAAGACCGAACCAAAGGGTCGTCCGGTGCCCGTAGAGCGACCGCATAAAAGATAGCCGAACATCTTCTGGTATATCAGTACGCCGGCGTTTTGCCATTTTCTGCCTAATTCCCCTTAACTGCCGCACAATACAGAGAATCCATTAAAAAATGATTTCCAATATCAAACTCAATAGTTGTAGCGCATTAATAGTTACAACCTAAAAAGCAATAAAAACAATATACCTCAAGTATTGTTTTTATTATTATAATCATCATTAAGAAAAATAAGTCTTAAGACTGCACATTCAGATCATGTATGGACTGTCATACTAAGAAAATTAAAATATATATATTTTATGCAGATTTAAACTGAACTCTGTTTTTATGTAAATTTTGGCACGTCTGATCAATGCATTAAACTGTCAGTTTTCACTTATAAATGGTGTCCGCCATCAATAGTCACAATCGTTCCGGTCATATACGCACTGGCATCGGATGCAAGCATCAAAACCGCACCGTCAAGATCGCATAAATCGCCAAGACGCCGCATCGGATTTTGTGCTTTTAAAAAACCTGCAGCCGGGCCTTCCAATAGTTCCGAATTAATGCCCGTGGGAAACCAACCCGGCGCAATAGCATTGACACGGATGGAGTTTTGCGCCCATTCCACCGCCAATGCCCGCGTCATCTGCGAAATCGCCGCCTTTGACATTGAATAAGCCGCGGCTCCTTTTTGCACGCGTTCTGCCAAAATACTGGTTGTATTGATGATCGATCCAGCTTTTTTGGCCGCAATCATCCGCTTGGCAGCGGTTTGTGCAACCATGAATGCACCGGCCACATTGACGCTGAATATATGCTCCAGCATTTCATAATCAGTATCGAGTGCCCGCGCTTGATGGGCAACACCGGCATTATTGAAAACGACATCAACCGCACCGAATTTGGCTTCTGCCCTGTCAAAAATGCTCACAATTTCTACGTGGTTTGTGACATCGGCGTTTATATAATAAACGCGATCAGAATGAACTTGTGGCTCATGTTGGGTAAAACCGACACAAACAACTTGCGCACCATGCTCTGCAAGAACTGAAACAATCCGCTGCCCGATGCCCGATGATCCGCCGGTTACAACAATGACTTTATCCTTGACGGAAAATAGCTCCCTGCCCGTCATACTTCCCCTCAATTTAAAATCTTTTTACCCATTGGTCATAATATACTTTCAAAACCACCTACAAGACTATTTGCCAAAACTTTTATCCAATCAGGCACATAATCTGGCTTTCCCCCATAAAAGCATGTTTTATGCACAATTTTTGCCCTAAATTGAACAGATGAACGACATTGGCACATCTTCTGTTTGAACAAAAAATATTTATACCCCCTCATTGCATCTGGATCGGCAATTGAGAAATCTCCGCACAATATCTATATTCTTCCTACCTATCAAAACGGACTGCACAAATCGCAATTCTGTCCTTTATATAAGGCAGTAATAATTATTTTTTATAACAGGGTTATTCTATGTCCGACATAAAGCGTCCGCTTGTTGCTATTCCATCAGACCTCAAAACAATCGACAATGTCAGCTGGCATGCTATTTCTGAGCAATATCTGATTGCTGCTGCTGAAGTTGCCGGCCTTACCCCGATCATGATTCCGGCTCTGGGCGCTGCAATCAGCATTGAGACGATTTTGGAAGCCGTAGACGGTGTGCTTCTTTCCGGTTCAGCCTCGAATATTTACCCCGACCATTATGGCGCTGAGGCGAGCCAGGCTTATGAACCTTTTGATCAAGCACGTGATGCCACAACACTGCCGCTGATCCGCAAAGCGATTGAAAAAGGCGTGCCGCTTTTAGCCATTTGTCGCGGATTACAAGAGCTCAATGTGGCGTTGGGCGGTTCATTATCCAACGAGGTTCAAGAAATCGAAGGCCGTAAAGATCATCGCGCACCGACCACCGAAGTTCGTGATGAGCTTTATGGTCTTGCGCATCCGGTGACAATTGAAGCCAATTCGTGCCTTGCAACCATTATCAATGCGGAAACAATTACGGTAAACTCCCTGCATCGTCAGGCAATCGACACTTTGGCACCGAGCCTGACTGTCGAAGCAATGGCCGAAGACGGCACCATTGAAGCGGTTTCCGTGAAAAATGCCAAAAGTTTTGCCATCGGCACACAGTGGCATCCTGAATATTGGGCAAAGACCGATGCGCCCTCGCGCCAAATTTTTGAAGCTTTTGGTGATGCTGTGCGCGCCCATCATCAAAAACGCAGCTGATTGCTATTAAATTCGTCATTTAAAAAAACCCCGCATTGAATACTCTATGCGGGGTTTTTTTGAATTAGTATTTACGGGTCACTGTTTGAGTTTCAAAGACGGGTGTCACCACCTCGCCCGAACCAAACCAGCCAAGCAGATTATCAATCACCAGTTTGCTCATATTCAGTCGAGTTAGTTCCGATGCTGAAGCAACATGCGGCAGCAATACGACATTGTCCATTTGCATCAATTCTTCCGGCACATGCGGTTCTTTTTCAAATACATCAAGTCCGGCAGCTGCAATCACCCCGTCCTGAAGTGCTTTAATGAGCGCTTTTTCATCCACCAGCGAACCGCGCCCGACATTAATCAATACACCGTTTTTACCCAAAGCTTCCAACACATCTTTATTGACAGCATGAGTGGTTTCTGCACTGGCCGGCGCCACTAAAATCAGCGTATCCACCGCTTTGGCAAGCTCAATCAGACTTGGATAATAGGTGTAGGATACATCCGAAGCTTTGCTGCGATTGTGATATGAAATTGATAAATCAAAAGCTTCCAATCGACGTGCAATTGCTTTGCCAATCCGTCCAAGGCCAAAAATACCGACTTTGCGCTCACGCAATGAGAGTTTGGAAAGCGGATAACCGCTTTGTTTCCATTTACCCTGCAATAGATGATTCTGCGCGCGCGGCAATTCACGCACAGTATTGATGAGCAAGCCAACAGCGGTATCCGCCACTTCTTCGGTCAAGACATCCGGCGTATTGGTCACCATAATATTTTTTTGCGCCGCATATTTGGCATCAATACCATCATAGCCAACGCCAAAATTACCAATGATTTCCAAATTCGGCAGTTGATCCATCAAGCTATTAGAAAATCTGACCCCGATACTATTAATGACAGCTTTAATCGCGGGCAGTCTATCCGCTTCAAGTTTGCTGCCATCCCCGTCAATCAAATGGATGAGATCAAATTCGGGTTTTAATCTTTCCAACACTGTTGTGTTAAACTTGCCCAAAACCAGAATTGTTTGTTTCTGTTCCATAACCGCATCCCTTGATTTATAATGATATCAGCTTTTCTTCGGTTTCGTCGTGGATTGACGAATATGCAGCTCCGGATGGATCAATTCTTGCGGAACCGGCACTGGCACACCATTGAGCTGATCAAGCAAGGCACGAGCGGCTCGGCGCCCCACTTCACGCTGACCGTTCCAGACAGTCGTCAAAGCAGGGGTGGCAATCGCCGCCTCTTCCAGATCATCGTAACCGGTAACCGAAATATCTTCGCCCGGCACAAGACCCGCGCGCGCAATACCATTCATCAAACCGATAGCGGTCAAATCATTCCAGCAAACAGCCGCAGTCGGCTTGTCTTTTAACGCCAGAAATTGCGGTGCTACTTCAAAGCCGCCTTGCTTGGTGCGCGGCCCCTGAATGCGCCATTCTGGTTTGACCTCCAAACCTGCCTTTTCCATCGCCATGACATATCCGTGATAACGGTCACGGCCGGTCGATGTCTGGTCGGTGCCGCCCACCATCGCGATTTTCTTGTGGCCAAGTGAAATCAAGTGGTTAGTGGCAAGGCTCATACCATAAGCATCATCACCACGGAAAACCGGTGCATCAACACCGTCAACACTACGCGCAATTAACACAATCGGCAGACCATTATCTTCAGCGAGCTGAATATCTTCAGCCGGTGTGCCAATTGCCGGTGACATAATCACCCCATCCGCACCGAGCTGTAATAAAGTGTCGATGAATGTGCGCTGCTTTTCCAACTGGTCATAATGATTGGAAAGGATGAAAGTTTGGCGTGAACGGTCAAGCTCGGTTTCAATCGAGCGCAAAATCTCGGCAAAAAACGGGTTCATAATGTCATGCACCACCACCCCGACAATGCCGGAGCGCGAAGTGCGCAGACTGGCGGCGCGCCGGTTGTAAATATAACCGATCTCGCGCGCATGCTCTTTAATCTTCTCGCGGGTCTGGTCAGCCACCAAGGGGCTGTCACGCAAAGCCAGTGAAACAGTCGCAGTGGAAACACCCAATGCATCAGCAATTGTGGATAGTTTTATTTTTTGAGCCACGACGCCTCCTGTCTAACCCCCGTTGACCTGATTATTCAGGCTGCAATCCGCCTCCGGCAGGATAATGCCGCATATTGCTTTGGCACAACACAAACATAAATATGCGCTATATCATAAAGTTTAGTAAATTGGTCTGATAAGGAGATCAATATGGAATGATATGAATTATGCTGTTGCGACTATAAAGTGTATAAGCAATCAAACGGAAATGTAAAAGTGATCTCTGCTGCCTCTGAAACTACGACACCACAAAAGATTGCCGTTCTGCCACTCGGTGCGCATGAACAACACGGAAGCCACCTGCCGTTTGAAACGGACACCATCATTGCACAAGGCATTGCCGATCGTTTGAAACAAGCCATCTCCGGCAAACTCGACATTGAATTTCTTCCCGCGCAACCGGTGGGATATTCGATTGAACATATGGATGTTGCAGGCAGCAAAACACTTTCCTTTGATGAAGCGGTCAATCAATGGATCAGCATTGGCGCATATTTACATGCCCAAGGCATCCATAAATTAATGCTCATCAACGCGCATGGCGGCAATTCCCCCCTCCTCACCATTGTCGCCACCGAATTGCGGGTGCGTCACAATATGTTGGTGGTCGCCACCAGCTGGACACGCTTTGGCGTGCCTGAAGGGCTCATCAGTCAACAGGAAAAATCGCTCGACATTCATGGCGGCTTTATTGAAACCTCGGTGATGCTGGCGCTCCGTCCTGATCTTGTGGACATGAACAAAGCTGAAGATTTCGGCAATCGTCAGGCCGAATTTATTCAAAACTTCAAACATCTTCGTGCCTATGGCCCGCATGCTTTCGGCTGGAAAATGAGCGATCTCAACGCGCAAGGTGTGGCCGGCAATGCCAAAGCAGCCAACGCCCAAGCCGGTGAAAAACTCATTGCCCATGCAGTCAAAGGTTTAAGCGAATTACTGGAGGATATCAGCCGTTTTGATTGTGAAGACTTAAAATAAGCCATCATAATGTGCATAAGTGTCTATGTAATAGTATAGCATTTCACGGATCGATTCCCTATATCCGTCTTCTGATTAAATCCGCATCCAAATTGAGAGGCGATCATTATGAGCCAAGAGCAAACTGAAACGGCTACCACGCCGAACCGTATCCCTGTTACCGTTCTTACCGGATATTTAGGCTCAGGCAAAACCACGCTCCTCAACCGTATCCTCACCGAAGCCCACGGCAAGCGTTATGCGGTTGTGGTCAATGAATTTGGTGAAATCGGGATTGATAATGATCTGATCGTCGAATCCGACGAAGAGATTTATGAAATGAACAATGGCTGCATTTGCTGCACTGTGCGCGGCGATCTTATCCGCGTGGTGGAAGGCTTGATGCGTCGCCCGGGTCGCTTTGATGCCATTATCGTTGAAACCACCGGTCTTGCTGATCCGGTGCCGGTTGCACAAACATTCTTCATGGATGACGATGTGCGTGCCAAAACCAGCCTTGATGCTGTCGTTGCGCTCGTTGATGCCAAGCATTTACCGCTGCGCCTGAAAGACAGCCGCGAAGCAGAAGACCAGATCGCCTTTGCCGATGTGGTTCTGCTCAACAAAACCGATCTCGTCAGTGAAGATGATCTGGCCAAGATTGAAACAACCGTGCGCGCCATCAATCCGCATGCCACCATCCATCGCACGGAGCGCGCCAATATCGCGCTTGACCGTGTGCTGAATCGCGGCGCTTTTGATTTGCAGCGCGCACTGGATAATGATCCACATTTCCTCGATCACGATCATCCTGATCATGTTTGTGGGCCTGATTGTGATCACGATCACGGGCACGACCATCACCACCACCATCATAATCACGACCACAGCTGTGGCCCTGATTGCGACCACGATCACCATCATCACGAGCACGATCATGAACATGATCATGCTCAGGGCAAAGCATCCGACATTCATGATGTGACGGTGACATCCATCTCGCTGCGTACCGGCGAGTTGGATCCGGAAAAATTCTTCAGCTGGATTCAGGATATTACCCAGACCCAAGGCCCCAATATTCTGCGTCTCAAAGGTATTATGGCCTTTAAAAACGACAATGACCGTTATGTCATTCAAGGCGTCCATATGATTATCGAAGGCGATCACCAGCGCCCTTGGAAAGATGATGAAAAGCGGGAAAGCCGCCTTGTATTCATCGGACGCGATCTTGACAAGCAAGCGCTCAAATCCGGTTTCGAGGCCTGTAAATAAGCCATGCCAACACTTGCTCCTTTTGATCTCGAAGGCCATTGCCTTTTTAGCTGCTTCGTCAATGACATCCCGTTTTTTGTCATGGCCGACGGTACCGTAAATTGGCAAGATAACGGCCATCAAAAAGTAACCGCGCATGATGGTATCCTCTGCGCTGTTCTAAGCTTTGACGGTAAAAGCATCCTTACCGGTGGTGAGGATGGCCGCGTCTGCCGCATTGAGGCGTCCGGCAAAGTCCGTGAAATTGCTCATCAATCCCGCAAATGGATCACCACTATTGCCAGCGGTCCGCATGGGATGGTGGCATTTGGTTCAGGCCGTATTGCATGGGTGCTCGGTTCCGACGGCAAATTACAGGAATTGGCGCAGGAACGCAGTGTGGAAGGCATCGCCTGTGCCCCGAAGGGCCAGCGCATTGCTATTGCACGTTACAATGGCGCCGACCTGATCTGGACAGGCACCTCTGCAAAACCTGTCGATCTTGATTGGAAAGGTGCCCATATTGATGCAACTTTCTCGCCCGACGGCCGCTTTCTGGTTACGTCCATGCAGGAAAATGCGCTGCATGGCTGGCGTCTGGAAGATAACCGCCATATGCGCATGACCGGTTATCCGGCGAAGGTCAAAAGCTGGTCCTGGAGCGCCAAAGGCAAATGGCTCGCCACCTCCGGCGCATCAGCCGCGATTGTCTGGCCTTTTGCCAGCAAAGACGGGCCGATGGGCAAAGCACCGCTGGAACTTGGCATGCGCGGCGATACGATGGTAACATCGGTAAGCTGTCATCCAAGCGAAGATATTGTCGCGATCGGTTATCAGGACGGCATGATCATGGTCGTGCGCTTTGCTGACAACAAAGAAGTGCTGCTACGTCGTCCCGGCAAAAGTGCGGTCTCATCAATGGGTTGGGACAAGGCCGGTCATCGCCTCAGCTACGGCTCCGAAAATGGTGACTGTGGTTTGATCGACATCACCGCATGAAATTAAAAAAGCAGTGGTTAAAACCACTGCTTTTTTCTTAATGTTTTTTTGGCCTGACCTTCACATCGGTCAAGTTCGTGCCATCAAGAGAAGCCAACCATTGCCTAATGATCTGGCGATCTTTCAAGCCGAGCATATGCCCTGCATCCACCATTTCCGCATCCAGTTTGGCATCACTGCGGCGTAAGGCATCGGATAAAGCCGGCGCAAAAGGTGAATATAATTTATCCTGCTCACCGGTAATCGTCAGCACCTGAACTTTACTCAGATCCGCTTTCGGCATTTGTGCCAGCACCGGCATTGAGCGCATCAACACCGCACGACGTACCAGATCGGAATGCATAAACATGGTGGCAGCGAGCAAATTGGCACCATTAGAATAGCCGACAAAAGTCGCATTCGGCAAATCAAGATTTTCTTTCTCTGCCAACTTGCTTATAAAAATAACAAAAGCATCAGCTTCCTGCTGCACATCTTTTTCATCAAACTTTACGGCAGTTATTTTACGATACCAGCGCGTGCCGCCATCCTGCAAAACACGTCCTCTAACACCGAGCAAGACCGCGCGCGGCCAGACACGGCGCGCCAGGGGAACGAGACTTGCTTCATTGCCGCCCGAGCCATGCAAAAGCACCACCAATTCACGTGACGGGTTTCCCCCCTCCAATTCATCAGGATGATAAAACTGATAGATAAAGGTCCGATTACGAACCAGATTCTCCGGCTTTTTATCGTTCTTTTCTGCCGGTTTCTTCGTCGGGTCAATCATGATAAGCCCCTCTCCGGTCGGACTGATAGCAGCTGGCTTCGTCGTCACAGGTGTTTGTGTTTCGAGAGGTATATTGTGCTGCTTGCTACCCGACACCGACGCCAAAGAAAGCGTCTCCGCCATTGATGCAATTGAGAAAGACACACAACCGGATAATATACCGGCAACCAAACATGATTTTAAGAAACCGTTTACCATAAAAACTTTTTTGCCACCTAAACATTAGGCATTGGTTAAGAATGCGGGGTCACGAAGGATTAAACATGGAGTTTGGCAAAAATAATGCAAATTTGGATTTACAGGAACCGAATTACGCTGGATTTTTTTAACTTTATTACCTAGCCTCGTTTAAGCGCTTCTTGGCACTGAAAATATGCGTTGAAAACACATCATGTAAACAACATGCAAACTGGCGAGGATCGTTTAAGCGTAATGAATAATTACGACTGGCTCAATATCATCATCAAGCTCATCCTCTGTCCTGTCGCAATTGCCTTTTTCATTTGGGCAAGCTGCGCCATCTGGTTTCAAGCCCCTTTCGGCACTTTAATGCGTATTGCCATCATCGGCTTATGGCTTGGCGTGCTGGTCTGGTATCTGTGGGGTGAACGTCAGCCAGCCCCGTGGCCACGCCGCGCTATTTTCTTATGTCTGTGCCTTGCCATTTTGGGTTGGTGGGCAACCATCAAACCATCACTCAACCGTATTTGGGCTGCAGAAGTTGCCTATACCGTCACCGGCACGATTGATGGCGATATGGTCACACTCAATAATATCCGTGATTTTGAATGGATAAGCGAAACCGAATATAAAATTCGTTGGAAAAGCGAGACTTACGATCTGAACACCATTATTTCAACGGATGCTTTTCTTTCTTACTGGACCGGCCCTGCCATTGCACACACATTAGTGTCTTTCGGATTTGCCGATGGCCGCCATATCGTTTTTTCCGCAGAAATTCGCAAAGAACATCACGAAGAATTTTCCACAATTGGTGGTTTTTTCCGCAAATTTGAACTGGCAATGATTGCCGCCGAAGAAAGCGACATCATCTTTACCCGCACCAATATTCGTGGTGAGCAGGTTTATCGCTATCCGATCGATATTGAGCAGGAAACCGCCAAAACATTGTTTTTAAACTATGTGGAAAATGCCAACCGTCTGGCCGAAGAGCCGGAGTTTTACAACACGCTTTTAACCAACTGCACCACCGTCATTTTTGAAATGGCGCGCCTGATGGACCCGGGCATCATGTTTGATTATCGTATTTTATTATCAGGCTATGCGCCTTATTACCTCTATGATCACGAACTGATTTCGACAGCGGATACAGCAGAACATACAATTGCCAAAGCGCATATCAATGAGCTGGCGAAAGGTGACGCAAAAGATTATTCACGCCGTATTCGCCAGCCTGTCACACTCGAGCAGCTGGACAAAATGCCAGAGCCGAGTTTTAAAACCATTAGTCCAGCGCTGCCGTAATAATGATTTCCACTTTATAATCAGGGCTGGCGAGCTTTGCCTCGCCGGTCGCACGTGCAGGCGTGTTGGCCGGATCAACCCAAGCTTCCCACGCTTTATTCATTTCACCAAAATCAGCCATATCATCCAGCCAGATGATCGCCTGCAGAATTTTGGATTTATTAGTGCCGGCCTTTGCCAAAGCTGCATCAATCTCTGCGCAAACATCTTGCGTCTGCTGAAAAACGCTGGCGCCTGGTGTGCCGACCTGACCGGACAGATAAACCGTATTGCCGTGAATGACAGCTTCGCTCATGCGCGGGCCAACTTCAATACGACGAATGCTCATGCTCAACTCCTGCTTTGCAATGTTAAAATTTCAAGCGTCACCGCTTGAAATTCATCCGCCTATGCAGAGCATATTTATTTTGATCACAGCAATCACTTTTTTATTATCAACGCTTTTTAAATGGCGTTAGTCCCTTTAAATGAACAGCTCCGGCCTTTCCCGAGCGCGTTTACTTGTGCCTGAACCTATTTACTTGTGCCTGAACCTATTTACTTGTGCCCTAACCTATTTACTTGTGATTGACTCAAAAGGCGGCATTCTCTATAAGCCGCAACATATTCGTGAACATTTCACATCCGGCCAAAAGCCGGAGGCTTTCGTTAAACGAATTCGCTCCTGTTCAAAATACAGAACCAAGAAGGGCCGCACACCGCGGTATTAAATAAATGAAGCGTACATACCAACCATCCAAGCTCGTCCGTAAGCGTCGCCACGGATTCCGTTCACGCATGGCCACCACCGGCGGTCGTAAAGTTATTGCCGCTCGCCGCGCTCGCGGTCGTAAGCGGTTGTCCGCATAATTCGCAACCGCGCTTTAAAGCGCGGCCATGAGCGAAATGGACAAAATAACCAACAAACAAACACTCCGCCTTCGCAAGAGAGCGGAGTTTTTGACTGTAAGGAATGGCGAAAAACGCCGTGGCCCCTTGTTTCTGATGGAAGTGCGGGGGCGCACTCCAGAAGAATCGGCTAATGCTAAAATTGGCAACGCAACGCGGGTCGGTTTTACGGTGACCAAGAAAAACGGCAATGCCGTTATTCGCAACCGTATCCGCCGCAGGCTTCGAGAAGCCGTGCGCTGTCATGCAGCAGATGACATGCAGCCTTCAACCGACTATGTGATTGTTGCACGAAGAGAGGCACTCACTGCGCCCTTTCTGATCCTCGCCCAAGAAATTGCCAAGCGCGCCAAGCGCAGCAATGAAAGCAACCGATCAGATAAGAAGCGCCGAAGCGAACGACCGGAATCAGGACCCGTCAATGGAAAATAATCGAAATTTCTTCATCACCATTGCCCTGTCCATCCTCATACTGACACTCTGGCAGGTCTTTTACATGGGCCCCAAGTCGGAAGCCCAGCGTGAACAGACACGCATTGAGGAGCAGCAGCGTCAGGCACAAACCGCCACGCAGCAGGGCAATGGAGCCAATACCGGCTTAAGCGACACCCCCCAGTTACAGCAATCTGCTGATAATATTCCGGGTCAGGTTCCGGGAGCTGACAATGTTGCCGCCGGCTCACTGAGCCGCGAGGCAGCACTTGGTCAGTCCAAGCGTATTGCCATTGAAACCCCGGCTTTGCGCGGTTCCATCAATCTGACCGGCGCGCGTCTTGATGATTTATTCCTGAGCAAATATCACGAAACCGTCAGTGACAAATCGCCGAATATTGAGCTCTTGGCACCTTCTGCCTTGCGTCAGGGCTATTTTGTTGAACTGGGCTTTGCCGGCAATGACACAACCGGCGCAGTCCCGGGTCCGACTACTGTCTGGACGGTTGAAGGCAATGACAAGCTTACCCCTTCAACACCGGTAACATTGTCCTTCACCAACGAGAAAAACATCACTTTTAAACGCACCATCTCGGTGGATGATGCTTATCTCTTCACTTTCGAAGACAATATCATCAATGAAGCAGGTGTGCCTGTTTCGCTGGCCTCTTATGGTCGCGTTACCCGCTTCAACCAGCCGGAACATGCAAGCGCCACTTATGTACTGCATGAGGGCCTGATTGGTGTAATGGGTGACGACGGTCTTCAGGAAATCAAATATTCCAAGATCGAAGACAACAAGGACATGCCGTTTAAAGACGTGTCCGGCGGCTGGCTCGGCATCACCGATAAATATTGGGCTGCAACCCTTATTCCGCCACAGGCAGAAAAATACACGGCCCGTTTCTCCCATTTCACCAATGACCGTCCGCGCTATCAGGCTGATTTCCTGAGCGAGCCGATCACTGTTGCTGCTGGTGAAACTCAAAAACTGACCAATCATGTTTTTGCCGGTGCAAAAGTTGTTTCCGACATCAAAAAATATGAAGAAAATCTCAGCATCAAAAACTTCGAATTGCTGATCGACTGGGGTTGGTTCTACTTCATCACCAAACCGATGTTCTACCTGATTGACTGGATTTATAAATTCTCCGGCAATTTCGGTGTCGCGATTCTGGTGGTAACCGTTATCCTCAAAGGTCTGTTCTTCCCGCTTGCCAACAAGTCTTATGCTTCGATGGCACGTATGAAGATGATGCAACCTGCAATGCTTGAAATCCGTGAAAAATATGCGGATGATAAAGTCAAGCAACAGCAGGAAATGATGCAGCTTTACAAACGGGAAAAAATTAACCCGCTTGCTGGTTGCTGGCCGGTATTGGTGCAGATCCCTGTATTCTTTGCGCTCTATAAGGTGCTCTATGTCACCATTGAAATGCGCCATGCGCCTTTCTTTGGCTGGATTCATGACCTTGCAGCGCCGGATCCAACATCGCTGTTCAACCTGTTCGGTCTGTTGCCATATGATGTGCCACAGTTCCTGATGATTGGTGTCTGGCCGGTGATCATGGGTATCACCATGTTCTTGCAGATGCGCATGAACCCGACCCCACCGGATCCGACACAAGCGATGATCTTCACATGGATGCCGATCATCTTCACCTTCATGTTGGCCGCTTTCCCTGCTGGTCTCGTCATCTACTGGGCATGGAACAATACACTTTCGATCACCCAGCAGGCGATTATCATGAAACGTCAGGGTGCCAAGATCGAATTGTTGGACAATCTTAAAGGTCTCTTCAAGAAAAAGCCCAAACCGGCTAAATAATCCGGTATAAGAATAAAAGCCCCTGTCTTCACAGGGGCTTTTTTTACATCATTTTTAATTGCATAGTTGACAAGCGAGCTATTAAGCTTGATGCCAACATTGAAAATAAAACCCCTTCTGAACTGGATATCCAAGTTGAGCAAACAAGATAAACCAACATCCAAAAACTTGAGCTCTGCTTCTCCGGCTTCAGCGAAAGCATCCACACCTGCAAAAGCACCTGTGATCAATATTACATCTTCCAATGTCGGCGAACTGCTTGCCCGCGAAGAAGCTGCGCGTCAGGCTCTGATCAATGAAGGTCGTCTGCTTTTTGCCAAAAGCTGGATTTTCATCCGCGGCGTTCCGTCGATGAAGTTTCTGCCGGCAGAAGGCCCTGTCGAGATTGCCTTTGCCGGACGCTCCAATGTTGGCAAATCCTCGCTGATCAATGCGCTTGTGACAAAAAAAGGCTTGGCACGCACATCCAACACGCCGGGTCGCACACAAGAGCTCAACTATTTTGTGCCTGATGGCTATTCAGGCGAGGACGGCGATCTGCCGCCACTCGCGCTTGTCGATATGCCGGGTTATGGTTTTGCTGAAGCGCCTAAATCGCAAGTGGATGCATGGACGCGACTGGTCTTTGATTATTTGCGCGGCCGCACCACTTTGAAACGCGTTTATGTGCTGATTGATTCGCGCCACGGCATCAAAAAGAACGATGCCGAAGTGCTTGATCTCCTCGACAAAGCTGCGGTTTCTTATCAGATTGTGCTCACCAAGATCGACAAAATCAAACCAGCCGGCATTCCGCGCCTGATGGAAGAGACCAAGAAACTCACCATCAAACGCGCCGCCTGCTTCCCCGGTATCATTGCCACTTCATCGGAAAAAGGCATCGGCTTTGAAGAATTACGCGCGGCCATCGCGCTTGTTGCCAAAGAAGCCTGATTAATCACAAAACACCAGTTGAAGCATTCCGTCAGGAATGCTTTTCTGTAATGAACCACTTTATGTCCGTTTGCTGCTATGGATAATGTAATGACCAATACACCTGAACAGAATGCCGAAGTACAAGCTCAACTTTTATCCGCAGCACTGCCTTTTATGCAGCGTTACGAGAATAAAAATGTCGTGGTGAAATATGGCGGTCACGCCATGGGCAATCCGGAACTGGGCAAAGCTTTTGCACGTGATATCGCATTGTTGAAACAATCCGGCATCAACCCGATTGTGGTTCATGGCGGTGGCCCGCAGATTCAGGCCATGCTTACCAAACTCGGCATTGAATCGCGTTTTGAAGGTGGCTTACGTGTTACCGACGAGAAGACCGTCGAAATCGTTGAAATGGTGCTTGCCGGTTCCATCAACAAAGAAATCGTCGCTCTCATCAATGCCGAAGGAGAATGGGCAATCGGTCTTTGCGGTAAAGACGGTAACATGGTTTTTGCCGAAAAAGCCCGCAAGACTGTGATTGATCCGGATTCCAATATCGAAAAAGTGCTGGATCTTGGTTTTGTCGGCGAGCCGGTTGAGGTTGATCGCACATTGCTTGATCTCCTGGCCCGTTCCGAAATGATTCCTGTGATTGCGCCGGTTGCACCGGGTCGTGACGGTCACACTTACAACATCAATGCCGACACTTTTGCCGGTGCAATTGCCGGTGCATGTAAGGCTACCCGCCTATTGTTCCTCACCGATGTTCCGGGCGTTTTGGACAAAGACAAAAACCTGATCAAAGAACTGTCGATTGCTGATGCAAAAGCTTTGATCAAAGACGGTACCATTTCCGGCGGCATGATCCCGAAAGTGGAAACCTGCATTGAAGCGATCAACCGCGGCGTTGAAGGCGTGGTTATCCTCAATGGTAAAACGCCTCATTCCATTCTGCTTGAACTCTTCACCGAGCGCGGTGCCGGCACATTGATCGTACGCTAAAATTTACAAGCGTCTCTTGTCTGTAGCAGCCGGTATTGAAACAATGCCGGCTGCTGGATTTTATTGTGGTCTTTATTTTCTGAGGATGTGATGACTAACATACCGGATGCTCAAGCTTTTTCGCATATTACAGATTGGGTGTTTGATCTCGACAACACACTTTATCCGCACGAAACCAATTTGTTTTCGCAAGTGGACGCACGGATGACGGCCTATATTCGGGAGTTGTTGCAGCTTGATCACGATGATGCGCGCAAATTGCAAAAACAGTTCTACCGCGATTACGGCACCACGCTAAAAGGCTTGATGGAAGTCCACAATATCGATCCGGACGACTTTCTGATGAAAGTACATGATATTGATTATACATGGCTGAAACCTGATCCGGATTTGGCGAAGATCCTGAACCAGCTTCCAGGTCGTCGTTTTATCTTCACCAATGGGGATCGAACCCATGCCGAGCGTGCTGCCAGCCAGCTCGGGATTCTCGATTGTTTTGACGATATTTTTGATATTGTCGCCGCCGATTTAATGCCAAAACCGGCACAGGCAACCTATGACGGTTTCTTGCAAAAATTCTCGGTCGATCCGACAAAGTCGGTGATGTTTGAAGATTTGGCGCGCAATCTCACTGTACCGAAAAATCTTGGCATGAAAACCGTGCTGATCGTACCCAATAATTTCGAACCGACGTTTTCGGAAATCTGGGAAAGCGATGAAAGCTACACTGATGAAGTTGATTATGTCACCGATAATATCGGAGCATTCTTAAAATCGGTACTCTGAGACAAATTAAAAAGGCGCCAGTTTTTAACTCTGCCGCCTTTTTTTAAAAACTTATAATGAATAGAAGCGCTTCACTTCTTCCCATGCTTCTTCTGCCGTATCAACAAAGGTCAGAAGATCCACATCGGATGGTGAGATAGTGCCCTGCTCGGCAAGATAATCAATATTGATGGCCTTGCTCCAGAACTCTTTGCCAAACAGCAATAATGGCACCGGCTCCATACGATTGGTCTGGATCAGCGTCATGGTTTCAAACAATTCATCCATTGTTCCGAAACCACCCGGAAACACGGCAAATGCTTTGGCACGCATCAGGAAATGCATTTTGCGGATAGCAAAATAATGGAAGTTGAAGCATAGCTCCGGTGTCACATAAAGATTGGGCGCCTGCTCATGCGGCAGCACAATATTCAAACCGATGCTTGGCGCACCCACATCCTGTGCGCCGCGGTTTCCCGCTTCCATCACACCGGGGCCGCCGCCTGTCACTACAACAAATTCACGGTAATAAGTGGTTGCTGAATATTCCGAGCAGCGACGTGCAAACTCACGTGCTTCTTCGTAATATTTGGCATTGGCTTCGAGATTTTTCTTTTGCAATTCGTTTTTGGCAGCCCATGCCTCGCCACCCGGTTCAGGGATACGCGCTCCGCCAAACAACACAACGGTTGATTTGATACCGCGATCTGCCAGCACCATTTCAGGCTTGAGCAGTTCAAGTTGCAAACGTACAGGGCGCAATTCACGTCGCGTCAGAAAATCATTATCGTCAAAAGCCAAACGGTAAGCGTCGGATGTGGTTTGTGGGGTTACAGGCACTTCCGCTGCCTGCTTCACAGCTTCCTGTGAGTTCGGAAATGGCGTCCAACCGTTTTTCTCAATCGGATTCATATTTTATCCTGTCTCATTCCTGTTATTTCACATCGTCATCAAAGATGCATAGCATTACAAGGGTGAATAAAAAATCATTCTGTTGTTGTATATCAAGATTGCGTGAACCCTGTGTTTCCACTATCCATAAGCACTTAAGCCTTATTTTAATTACGCCCGCAGTGTTTAACTGCTCTTACAATTCGCTATTGAAAAGTCTCGCACCAATGCAACATACCGATCTTCATTCACTTCAAAACATCATTGAAAATGCATTTACAGAAGCTGAAGCGATTACCCCTGATACCAAGGGCGAAATTCGCGATGCAGTAGAACATGCCTTGCAATTGCTGGGCGAAGGCAAGCTTCGTGTCGCAGAAAAACAAGAAAATGGCAACTGGTACACCCATCAATGGTTGAAAAAGGCCGTGTTGCTCTCTTTCCGTCTCAAGCCAATGGCACTCATCAGCGGCTCGCCCAACCAATCCTCATGGTGGGATAAAGTGCCGTCCAAATTTAATGGCTGGGGTGAGCAGGAATTTCTGCAAGCTGGTTTTCGCGCAGTCCCTAATTGCGTTGTCAGACATTCCGCTTATATCGCACCAAAGGCCGTGCTGATGCCCTCATTTGTCAATGTCGGCGCCTATGTCGGTGAAGGCAGCATGGTGGACGCATGGGCAACCGTTGGTTCCTGTGCCCAGATCGGCAAACACGTGCATCTGTCTGGTGGCGTCGGCATTGGCGGGGTTTTAGAGCCGTTGCAGGCAGGTCCGACCATTATCGAAGACCATTGCTTTATCGGTGCTCGCTCGGAAGTGGTTGAAGGTTGCATCATCCGTGAAGGCGCGGTGCTTGGTATGGGTGTTTTCATCAGCCAATCTACCAAGATCGTCGACCGCGAAACCGGCAATATCACCTATGGCGAAGTGCCGCCTTATTCTGTGGTCGTTGCAGGTGCATTGCCTGGCAAACCAATGCCCAATGGTCAGCCGGGCCCAAGTCTTTATTGTGCGGTCATTGTCAAACGTGTCGATGCACGCACCCGCTCGAAAACATCGATCAATGATTTGTTGCGTGACTAACCTTGGAACAAATAAGACGAGGACAAAAGTCCTCGTCTTATAAGGGGGATGTAAACGGTATTGAAACTTTTACATCGACTGGAGACTTATTGAATAGCGACAAAACATGCCGCCAATAAGGCAAGCTGTATCTGTTGTATTTTTGCGTTTATTTTCCTAAGCTTACAGCCAATTATTCCTCCTCGCGTCAGTTAAGGTTTGTGAACTTTGCCAACAATCGACACAATTTACCGCTATTTCTACGGTGTCTGGCGCATGATGACCGGCAAGTCCGACGGGCTTGCCTATCTCGACATCTCAGCCGATGGTTTTTGGCGCTCATTTTACGCAATTCTTGTAAGCCTTCCGCCACTGCTTGCGGGTTGGGTTGCCTATGCAGCAGAACTTACCGGCGGGCGAGAGGAAACTGCCATGCGTTTTTCCATCGTCATCAAAGCAGCAATTGTTGATATTACGGCATGGATTTTGCCGATTTTTCTTCTTGGCCTTGTCGTTAGCAAAATTGGTATTGCCAAACGCTTTGCCCCTTATGTCATTGCCAGCAACTGGGGCACAGCATTGTTGGCATGGGCTTTTGCGCCCATCAGCCTGGTACAATTAGTGATGCAACAGCGCAGCCAAACCATAAGCATTCTGTCGCTTGTCTTTATGATCGCAATTATCGTAATGAGCTATCGCCTCACACGCACGGCTCTGCAAAAACCAACCAGTTTTGCCCTGCCCTTTTATATTGCGATGTTCATGGTGTCTTTTGCCATCACCATCATGTTACAAGAATTATTCGGCATTAATTACGATTTTAACGCCGGTTATTAAACTGGATCATCATAATCGACGCCGATAAGATAGAGCCCGTAAGGCGGTGCAACCGCGCCACAACGCGAACGCTCACGCGCTTCTAATGCAGCAACCAAATCTTGGCTGGTCCAGCGGCCGGAACCGACTTCCATCAAGCTACCGGCGAGTGAGCGCACCTGATTATGCAGGAACGAGCGCGCCGACGCCCGAATTTCAATAATCTCGCCATTGCGTGTCACATCCAGACGATCCAATGTTTTGACCGGACTTTTTGCCTGACATTGGCTCGCGCGAAAAGTGGTAAAATCATGCTCGCCGAGCAAAAGCTGCGCAGCCTCATGCATCTTTTCATGATCAAGCGGTTTGGACACCCACCATGCGCGATTAAGATCAATACTTAACGGCGGGCGACGATTGTGAATGCGATAAAGATAATGACGGCCACGGGCAGAAAAACGCGCATCAAAATGATCAACGGTTTTCTGCACATTGATAATGCTGACCTTCTCCTGCCATTGCGCCAGATGGGCGTTCAAGGCCTCACGGAGTTTACCGGCCGACCAGTCACGCTCCAAATCCACATGCACAGTCTGAGCCAAGGCATGCACACCTGCATCGGTGCGTCCTGCCGCGCCAAGCGTTAAATCCTGACCGGTAAAGCGCTTGAAAGCCTGCTCGATAGCCGCCTGAATGGTGTGACCATTTTCTTGACGCTGCCAGCCGACATAAGGCGTGCCGTCATATTCAACTGTCAACCGATAACGCGGCATTCTTCAAAGAACCCGCAAATCGGCTGCGCCGCGTAAAAATTCGGATGCCGGCAATGCCTTGCCACCAGCGCGCTGCAGGCTCAGCAATCGCACAGCCCCCGCACCGCAAGCAATGGTCAGCTTGTCGTCAAGAAGGGTGCCGGGTGTGCCTGAACCTCCGGCCAAAGTAGAGCGCAAAATTTTAACGCGTTCCACTTTGCCGCCAATTTCCATCTCGCACCAACTACCCGGAAAAGGCGACAAGCCACGAATGGTATTATGCACAATTTCAGCTGGCTTCGACCAATCAATACGCGCTTCCGCCTTGTCGATTTTGGCGGCATAAACCACACCGTCTTCGTCCTGAGGACTGAGCGTCAGACTTTCACGCTCCAAAGCACCCAATGCACGGATCATCAAATCCGCACCTGTCATGCTCAGCCTGTCATGCAATTCACCGGTGGTCATATTCTCGGTGATCGTGATTTTCTCAACCATGGCAACAGGGCCGGTATCCAGCCCCTCATCCATTTTCATAATCATCATTCCGGTCTCTTTGTCGCCAGCCATAATGGCGCGCTGGATCGGTGCCGCACCGCGCCAGCGCGGCAATAGCGACGCGTGACCATTGTAGCAACCAAGGCGCGTGCCTTCCAAAATCGGCAGCGGCAATAACAAGCCATAGGCGACAACAATTGCAACATCAGCTTCCAGATCACGGAATTTTTGCTGCTCTTCTTCGGAACGCAAGCTTTTTGGCGTAAAGACAGGAATGCCGAATTCTTCCGCTTTTTGATGTACAGGGGACTTGGTCAACTCCAGACCACGGCGTCCTGCGGCACGCGGCGGCTGCGAATAAACGGCAACCACATCATAACCATGACCAATAATAGCGGTGAGAACAGGTACGGAGAACTCCGGCGTTCCCATGAAAACGACACGCAATGACATTATAGCACCTGCTTGCTTTGCTGGCGTTCTTTGGCGATTTTTTTGAATTTCTTGATCACCATATCGCGTTTCAGCTTGGAAATGTGATCAATAAACAAAACGCCATCCAAATGGTCAATTTCATGCTGGATGCATGTGGCCATCAATTCATCGACTTCCATTGCCTGTGGCTTACCCTGCACATCCTGATATTCAACGTGCACGCGTGCGGGACGTTCTACCTCAGCATAATATTCCGGAATAGACAAACAGCCTTCTTCATAAATGCTGCGCTCATCGGATGAATGCACGATCTTCGGATTGACAAACACATGCGGCGCTTTTTCATCGCCCTCACGTGCCAGATCAATCACCACCAGACGGATCGGCTCACCGACCTGAATAGCAGCAAGCCCGATACCAGGTGCATCATACATGGTATCAAACATATCATCAGCAAAAGCTTGCAGTTGTGCATCAAAACGCTCAACCGGTTTTGACACCAAACGCAAGACAGGATCGGGTAAAATAATCAGTGGTTTTATCGACATGGGTTTCACCTAATTGTTACAAGTTACCACGTCAATGCTCGTGAACGGCCGAATGATAAAATGTTCCTGTTTTGATCTCTTAATTCATGCGCGAATCGGTTAAAGCAATATGTATGGAAAACACAAATAGCCTGACACAGCCAGTTTTTCAGCTTGGCCAATATCAATTTTCAGCGGGTTTTTTGCTCGGCGCAATTTTTCTTGCCGTCATTCTCATAGGGCTGCTGTTTATATGGATGGGCAACCGTAACGCGAAAAACGCGATGATCACCGAAATGCTCGCCGAAGAGCGCGCCCGTGACGCAGAAATGCGCATGGCTGAAATTTTGAAAAGTCAGGCCGAAATGCAAGGCCGGATGCAAACCATGGCGGAAGTATTCGGCTCGCGCCAATCCGAGCTTAATCAATCCATCCGCGAGCGCCTCGACGGCATGACCAACCGCCTTGGTCACACCATGAACGAACAAACCAGATCAACGCATGAAAATCTTGCCAAACTGCAAGAGCGGCTTGCGGTGATTGATACGGCACAAAACAATATACAATCACTGGCCGGACAAGTGGTGCAGTTACAGGCCATTCTTGCCAATAAACAAAGCCGCGGCGCTTATGGTCAGGCACGGATGGAGGCGATCATCGCCGATGCTTTACCGCAAGGGCTTTATGAGTTTCAATCAACACTTTCCAATGCAACCCGTCCGGATTGTATCATCCGTATGCCCAATAATGCGCCCTCACTCGTGATTGATGCCAAATTTCCGATGGAAGCATGGACAGCGGTGCGCGAGGCCAAAAGTGCGGAGGCACAAAAACAAGCCGCGCAACAATTCCGCCGCGATATTGAAGTCCATATCAAAGATATATCCGATAAATATCTGATTGCCGGTGAAACGCAGGATACGGCCTTTTTATTTGTGCCGTCAGAATCGGTCTTTGCAGATATCCATGAGCATTTTTCATCGCTTATTCAAAAAGCCCATCGTGCCCGCGTCGTTATCGTCTCCCCATCGCTTTTGATGCTTTCAATTCAGGTAATCCAATCGGTATTGAAAGATACCCGTATGCGGGAGCAAGCCCATCTTATCCAAGCCGAAGTGATGCGCTTGATGGAAGATGTAACGCGGCTTGACGAGCGTGTTCGCAAATTACAAACCCATTTCCAGCAAGCCAATAAAGATATTGATGATATTCTGATCTCATCCTCCAAAATCAGCCGCCGTGGCGAAAAAATTGAAACACTTGAACTTGGCAGCCCACCAACACCCGATACACCTACCTCCGAACCGCAATGGCATCTGCGCCTTGTTGATGATGAATGAATAAAAAGAAATGCCGGTTAAGTTACTTAACCGGCATTTTGAATTCTTAGCCCCACACCATCAAAGCAGCCATACCAGCAGCACCGACAATCAGCCGCCACCATGCAAACAGCTTGAAACCGTGACGTGATACATAATCGAGCAAATAGCGCACAACAAAGACGCCGGAAATAAAGGCCATCACAAAACCAACCGCAATCAATGCGCCATCATTGAATGACAATTGATTGTGGGTTTTATAAAGATCATAGGCAAAAGCACCCGCCATTGTCGGCATCGCTAAAAAGAATGAAAATTCAGCCGCCGAGCGCTTGTCGGCACCAAGCAATAAAGCGCCAACAATGGTTGAGCCTGAGCGCGACACACCAGGCACCATCGCCAGACATTGCACAAAACCAATGATCAGACACATTGGCAGCGAGAAATCCATTGCATTATGATAACGCGGCTTCAAGTCGATCCGGTCGACCCAGAGCAAAATAAAACCGCCCAAAATCAACATAATGCAAACCAGCATCGGGGTTTCAAACAGCACTGTTTTGATAAATCCATGCGCCAATGCACCAATGAAAGCCGCTGGCAGAAAAGCCACCAACACGCCCAGCACAAAACGACGTGTTTTGGCATCACTGGAAAAATCGCGCAACAAGCGCATGATTTTAGCTGCATAAACGCTCAAAATTGCAAGAATAGCGCCGAGTTGCACCAGTACTTCAAAGGATTTTCCGGCGGATTCAAAGCCTAAGAAATGTCCGACCAGCAATAAATGCCCGGTCGATGACACAGGTATAAACTCGGTCATACCTTCCACGAGGCCCAAAAAACCCGCCTCAAGAAAATTATAGATGTTCATAAACTGCTGCCTTTTGTCACTTAAGCATATAAAAATGCTCATTGACCACATTTTAAACATGAAAGCTTAACAATAATTTCAGCATAAATGCCTATCAGGTTATTTTACGGAAAAACATTTCCTCCAATCTTTGCACCCTAATCCTTGTCGACGGGTTCCGGCAGTTCAACATAGCAGCAGCGCTTCACGAAGTTTCTGTTATGTCAGTCATATTGACTATGCTTGGAAGCCATATTTGAAAGTGTTGTTGCCTGCGGTCATGCTTACGCTTTTTCATCATCCCATGTCGTCCGGTTCCCGCTATACCCGTCTTATTCTCAACGAATATGACGTTGATGCCGAGCTTATCGAAGAACGCCCCTGGGCACGCCGTAAAGAGTTTTTAGCGATCAATCCTGCTGCCACTTTACCGGTTTTGCTGGCTGAAAATGATCTAGCGGTTATTGGTGCGTCGGTGATTGCTGAATATCTCGACGAAACACGCGGTGCCTTGAAGCGTAATCGTCGACTTCTACCGGAAAGCCCGATGGAGCGCGCTGAAGTGCGCCGTCTGGTTGATTGGTTTCTGGTCAAATTTGAAAATGAAGTAACCCGTCATATTGTGCGCGAACGCGTTTATAAATTGCAGATGTCGGCAGAAATAGGCGGCAGTGCGCCTGATTCGACCGCAATCCGCGCCGCACGCACCAATATCCGCCAGCATATGAAATATCTGGACTGGCTGGCCGCCACGCGTGACTGGTTGGGTGGTGGACATGCCACTTATGCTGATATGGCAGCCGCAAGTGCTATTTCCATTTTGGATTATTTGGGCGAAATTGAATGGACTGAAACACCAGCGGCACGGGACTGGTATGCGCGGATGAAATCGCGCCCATCCTTCCGTCCGCTATTAAACGACCGGGTTCGTGGATTGGCGCCGGTGGCACATTATGGTGACCTTGACTTCTGACGACAAAGAAACGGCCAAAAAGCTGAAACTCAAAAACCTGCTCGCGGATGAAGCCCGCGCAGCAGGTTTTGACGTCGTGGCTTTTACCCATCCCGGTTCCATTCCGCAGGCACCAGAACGCCTGCGCGAGTTTATCGACAATGGTTATCACGCCGATATGGAGTGGATGGAGGAAACAGAAGAGCGTCGCGCCAATCCGCAAACCCTATGGTCGGAAGTGCGCACCATTGTCATGCTCGGCATGAATTACGGCCCCGAACATGACCCGATGGAAGTTTTGAAACATAAAGACCGCGGTGCCATTTCGGTTTATGCGCAAAATCGCGATTACCACGACATTATCAAAGGCAAGCTCAAACATGTTGCCAGTCGCTTCATCGCGCGCGCAAGCGGCGCGGTTAAAGTATTTGTCGACACGGCACCTGTGATGGAAAAGCCCCTAGCCGCCGCAGCCGGTATGGGCTGGCAGGGAAAACACACCAATTTGGTCAGCCGCGACTATGGCTCATGGTTGTTTTTGGGTTCTATTTTCATCACGCTGGATTTGCCCCCCGATGAACCCAATCGCAACAATTGCGGCTCGTGCCGCGCCTGTCTTGATGTATGCCCGACCAATGCTTTTCCTACTCCCTTCAAAATTGATGCAAGGCGCTGCATTTCTTATTTAACGATTGAGAATAAAGGCCCGATCCCGCACGAATTTCGGAAAGCCATTGGCAATCACATCTATGGCTGCGACGATTGCTTATCGGCCTGCCCGTGGAATAAATTTGCTCAAAAAGCACAGGAAATCAAACTGCGCGCCCGCGAAGATCTGCGCAGCCCCTCGCTGGAATTTCTGCTGAATTTAGACGATGCCGAATTTCGCACTTTTTTCTCCGGCTCCCCGATCAAGCGCATCGGCCGCAATCGCTTCTTACGCAATGTGATGATTGCTGCCGGCAATTCCGGCTTTTCAAGCTTTGTGCCGCAATTGGAATACCATTTGAACGATCCAGATCCTTTAGTGCGCGGCACGGCTGTCTGGGCTTTGCGGCAATTATTGCCTCACGATAAAATTAGCCCATTACACGCGCATTATGCTAAAGATGAAACCGACCCTTATGTTTTAGATGAATGGAACAGGTGCCAGTAGCTATGCGGATTTTTCTTATCGGTGCAGGTTATTCAGCGCAATTTTTCGCACAGAAAATGAAAGACAATGCCCAATCCATCTATGGCACAACCCGCTCAATAGAAAAATTTGAAACGTTAAAACAATATGGCATTGAGCCACTCGTATTTGCAGAAGATGCAATTGACCCGAATTTTGCAAGTCATTTAAAAAACGCCACTCATATTGTCATTTCGGCAGCACCCGGCAAAGACGGCGATCCGGCCTTACCCCATGTAGAAGATGCATTAAATGCACCTGACAATAAAATTGAATGGATCGGATATCTTTCCACCGTTGGTGTTTATGGCGATCATAAGGGCGCACTCATTGATGAAACGGCTGCCTGCAACCCATCGGCACAGCGTTCAAACGAGCGGATAAAAGCCGAGAAACAATGGCTGGCTTTAAGCGAAAAATACCAAATGCCGGTCGCAATTTTACGTCTTTCCGGCATTTATGGCCCTGACCGCAATGCTTTTGTTAATTTGGCACGCGGTACCGCACGTCGTATTATTAAAAAAGACCAGATTTTTAACCGTATCCATGTGGAAGATATTGCCGGCTCGCTTGAATATTTAAGCACGCGAAAAATCGACGGTATTTTCAACATTACCGATCATGAACCAGCACCGCCACAGGATGTGGTGACTTTTGCCGCCGAATTGATGGGTGTCACACCGCCGGAAGAAATTGATTTCGACAAGGCTGAAATGACCCCGATGGCGCGCTCTTTTTATGGCGAGAACAAACGCGTTTCTAATAAAAAAATAACCGAAACCGGCTATCAGTTTATCTATCCGAATTATCGCATTGCTTTTAAGTCCATGTGGGAAAAGTCGAACTGGCGCTCGCACAAAGATTATAAAATTTCATCATCATTTGGAAAATCCATATGTCTGAAAAACGCTTTTTTTTGAAAAACGCCGCCATATTGCTCACAACATTCAGTCTGAGTATACTTGCAGTGCCCACAGCGCAAGCTGAAGACATGCTTGCAAAACAAGCCTTCGGCGCAATGAAATTACCCAATCTGAATGCTCAACCGCAAGCAATCGGCTTTTATTCCAAAGGTTGCATGTCCGGCGCTGTGGCAATGCCGATTGACGGCCCAGACTGGCAGGTGATGCGTTTGTCGCGTAACCGCAATTGGGGCCATCCAAATCTTATTGCTATGCTGCAGCAGCTTTCACGCGATGCCAAAAAAGATGGCTGGAACGGCCTGCTGGTAGGCGATATTTCACAGCCGCGCGGCGGCCCGATGCTGACCGGCCATGCCTCGCATCAGGTTGGACTTGATGCAGATATCTGGCTCAATCCTATGCCAAACAAGCGTTATACCAATCAACAGCGTGAAGATGTCTCTGCCGTTTCGGTGTTGAAAGATAACAGCCTTTATGTCGACCCTAAAAAGTGGTCGGACAAACATACGGCATTGCTGAAGCACGCAGCCTCCAACCCTCAGGTCGAGCGGTTATTCGTGCATCCGGGCATAAAAAAACAGCTTTGTGATACGGTTTCCGGCGACCGCTCATGGCTTGGTAAAGTGCGCCCTTATTGGGGGCACCATTATCACTTCCATATTCGTATGAGTTGCCAGCCGGGTTCACCCAATTGCAAGCCTCAGGATAAGGTTGCCAAGGGCGACGGCTGTGATAAATCGCTGGCATGGTGGTTTACCGACGAACCTTGGAAACCGGCTAAACCATCGGATAAACCGGCGCCAAAACCAAAGCCTGTGATGGTTTCGGCTCTGCCGAAAGCTTGTGCTGCACTTCTCAATGCGCCCTCACCCGCATCAGCGGCGGAAGTGACACTCTATCCATAAAACAAAACCTTGCGAAAAGGCTGGCTAATGACCAGCCCTTTCTTTTGAAACATATGTAAGCTATAGATTTCAAACGATTTAAGCATTGTTTGTCATGACATAAAAAATTGCAAATTTTATGCTAGCAACCAATGCGGGTTACGCGTTTCGGATCATTATCCGGCAGTTTTTTGAGTTTGATAAAGGATCGCTGAAATTGGTAAAAATTAAGCGTATAGCTCTGATCGCCCATGATCAGAAAAAGAATGATATGGTTGATTTTGCCAAAACCCATCAGGCAGAATTAGCAGCATATGAAATTGTCGCCACCGGCACCACCGGCGGTTTGATTAAAGATGCCTGTCCCGTTTTAAATGTAGAGCGCGTTAAAAGCGGGCCATTGGGCGGCGATCAGCAAATAGGAGCTATGATTGCTGAAAACACCGTGCAACTGTTGATTTTCTTTATCGATCCGTTGTCACCATTGCCCCATGATGTGGATGTGAAAGCACTCACCCGCCTTGGCAGTGTCTATAATTTGCCGATGGCTTTAAACCGGGCAACCGCCGAGATGCTGATCAAAGCACTGAACTGAAAACCGATATACACTTAAAATCACTTTTTTCTTTGGTAACTGACAGGAAATATGATGCCTGATAATTTTAATAGCGAACCATTTTTTAAATTTCCTGTACTGGTCGGCGATATCGGCGGCACCCATGCGCGTTTTGCCATTCTTGTTGATGCCCATGCCGAGCCGCGAGAATTTCCGGTTATCAACACTGCCGATTATGCCAGTATTGATGAAGCCATTCAAAGCACAGTTTTAAACCATACTTCCTTACAACCACGATCAGCGGTACTGGCTGTTGCCGGTCCTGTTGACGGCGATGAAATTGAACTCACCAACTGCCCGTGGGTGGTGCGTCCAAAGCAATTGATCGCAACTATGACATTTGAAGATGTCACCATTCTCAATGATTTTGAAGCACAAGCCCTCGCCGCCGTTTCCCTCGACAGCCAGTATCTGGAACAAATCGGCGGCAGATCCGGAGAAATCAAGGCCACCCGCGTGGTGCTTGGGCCGGGCACTGGTTTGGGTGTGGCCGGGCTTTTGCGCGCACATCGTTCATGGATACCGGTTCCTGGTGAAGGCGGCCATATTGACTTAGGCCCGCGCACCAAGCGCGATTATGAAATTTTCCCGCATGTCGAAACAATCGAAGGCCGTGTGGCTGCCGAGCAGATTCTCTGTGGTCGCGGCTTGTGCAATCTTTATAAGGCCATTTGCACTGCGGATACTATGAAACCCGTATTGAACACTCCGGCAGATATTACCGCTGCCGCATTGGAAGAAAGTAACGCGCAAGCCATTGAAGCGCTTGACCTGTTTGCTGCCTATCTTGGCCGCATTGCCGGTGATCTGGCACTTATTTTCATGGCACATGGCGGCGTTTATCTTTCCGGCGGCATTTCACAAAAAATTGTTTCCATTCTTAAAAAAGGCACCTTCCGTGCCAATTTTGAAGATAAAGCCCCCCATTCTCATATTATGCGTGATATCCCCGTTCATATCGTCACCCATCAATTGGCCGCTCTAAACGGTCTTTCGGCCTTTGCCCGCAGTCCGGCACGTTTTCAGGTTGCTACCGAAGGCCGTCGCTGGATTAGTGCCGATTAAATTTTTAACGAAAACCGCCCTTAAAACCTGCATGATGATTTTCAAAAGTAGTTTATTTTCTTGTCCCACAATAAAATGGCCATGCATTAGGCATGGTCAACAGGCTCTGATAAGGTTATAGGAAATTCTGTCTCAGGCGAACTCGCATTCTGTCTGTGACCGGCCGCCGGAACCTCTGGCTTGAAAGCTCAAAGCTTCAGGCATTGGTGACAGCATTTTCAACCGCAAACAGCTTTGGCAGTCCAAGGCTTTTGCCTCACGAAAAGTGCCTTTAGCTTGATTAAACGGAAGAAAAAAAAGAAAATCGACCCTACTGAAGCCAGCAGTATTATCCGCCGCGTTTTGTCTGAAAACGCGCGTGATTATAAAGGTACCTATGCGGTGACCATTATTGCTCTGCTTCTGGTCGCGCTCAGCAGCGGTTTTCTGGCGTTCCAGATGGAACCGGTCATTAATAAGATTTTCTATGAACAGCGAATTGATCTCATCCCGATCATTTGCGGTACATTATTTCTGGCCTTTATCGTGCGCGGTTTGGCCAGCTATGTGCAATCTGTTCAGTTGGCCAAAATTGGCAATAATCTTGTGGCGCGCTATCAAAAGCGTATGTTCGACCACCTGATGAAGCTTGGCCTTGATTTTTATAGTGATGCCCGATCCGGCCATCTGGCGGCCCAGATCAATCAAAACGTCAACGGTATCCGTGACGTGATGAGCATCACCATTACTTCAATCACTCGCGACGTGATCGGTCTTGTTGGTCTTGTTGCGGTGATGTTCTATAAAGATCCGGTGCTCTCGCTTGTCGTTTTTCTTATCGGCCCGCCGCTGATTTATGCGGTTTCTTATATTTCACGCCGTATCCGCACGGTCACCCGTGATCTGGTTGACCTTAACTCGCATTTGCTTGGCGCGATGCAGGAATCCGTACAAGGTATTGCGATCGTCAAAGCCTTTACGATGGAAGATCAGCTGCGCGGTAAACTCTATAATCTGATTGACCGCTCTGAAGAGCGTTCCAACAAAATCGCCCGCGTTTCTGAGCGCACCACGCCGATCTCTGAAATTCTGGCCGGTTTTGCCGTAGCCGGTGTTCTTGCCTATGGCGGTTATCGCGCCATCATTAATCAAGAGCCGCCGGGCGCCATGTTTGCGTTCATCACGGCACTGTTGCTGGCCTATGATCCGGCACGCCGCCTTGCGCGTTTGCAGGTCGGCCTTGAACGTGCGCTCGTCAATGCGCGGATGATTTATGAAATCCTCGACATTGAACCACGTCAGGTGGATGCGCCTGATGCCGGCACATTACAGGTCGGCAAAGGTGAAATCCGTTTTGATGATGTGCGCTTCTCTTATGGCAAAGCAGAAGTTTTGCATGGAATCAGTTTTGTGGCTGAACCCGGCAAAGTCACAGCTGTTGTGGGAGCATCAGGGGCTGGGAAATCAACATTGATTGCCCTCACCCAACGCTTCTATGATATCGACAGCGGCAAAATCCTTATCGATGATCAGGATATTGCGAAAGTCACCAAGGATTCACTGCGTCACCAAATTGCTTACGTGTCGCAACAGCCTTATCTGTTTGAAGGCACCATTGCCGATAACATCCGCTATGGTCGACCTGATGCAACGGATGCAGAAATACTGGAAGCTGCCAAACTTGCCCATGCGGATGAATTTATCGTTCAGCAACCCAATGGTTATGATACGCCGGTTGGTGAAAATGGCGTTACCCTTTCCGGCGGTCAACGTCAGCGCCTCTCCATTGCCCGTGCCATCATCCGTAACGCGCCGATCTTGTTGCTTGATGAGGCAACATCGGCACTTGATAATGAATCGGAAAAACGCGTTCAGCAGGCATTGGAACATGTCATGCAAGGGCGCACGACCATTGTAATTGCGCATCGTCTTTCAACCATCGTCAATGCCGATCATATCGTTGTAATGGAAAATGGTTACGTGGTTGAAGAAGGTATTCACCGCAATCTGATCGCTATGGAAAATGGTATTTATGCCCGTTTCTATCAGTTGCAAAGCGGCAAAAACAATGACGCAGCATTGATCGAACATGAGAATGAAAAGACGACAGGAGAACACTTATGAGTGGGGCTAGTGAACAAAACGCCGATATGGGCTTGGTAATTGTTGGTGCGGGTGGCCGTATGGGACAGGCTCTTATCCGTGCCATTGCCGAGATCGACGGTGTGCGCGTTGCCGCCGCTATCGAGCGCAAAGGTTCACCGCTGATAGGCCGTGATGCCGGCGAGCTTGCAGGTCTTGGACCAATCGGCGTCGCCATCACAGATGATCCGCTTACCGCCTTTTCCAAAGCCGAAGGCGTGCTTGATTTCACCCGTCCTGAAGCAACCATTGAATATACCGGTTATGCTGCACAAGCCCGTATCGTCCATGTTATCGGCACCACTGGCCTGAGTGCTGAAGACGAAGAAAAAATCGCAGCCGCCGCGCGTCATGCAACAATTGTCAAATCCGGCAATATGAGCTTGGGGCTTAATCTGCTGGCAGGGCTTGTTAAAAAAGCAGCAGCAGCACTCGATCCAAAAGATTTCGACATTGAAGTATTGGAAATGCACCATAAACATAAAGTCGATGCGCCATCCGGTACTGCTTTAATGCTGGGACGCGCCGCTGCTGATGGACGTCATGTCAATCTGGATGAGGTTAGCCAACGTGGCCGCGACGGCATTACAGGTGCCAGAGAAACCGGCACAATCGGTTTTGCAAGTCTACGCGGTGGTTCGGTCATTGGCGAACATTCAGTCATTTTTGCTGGTTCCTCTGAACGTGTCACGCTGGCACATAGCGCAGAAGACCGCACCGTTTTCTCCCGTGGCGCGATTAAAGCAGCTTTATGGGCAACGGGTAAAAAACCAGGCCTTTATTCCATGTTCGATGTACTTGGTCTGAACGACTGATCATCATCTTTAACTTTCAAGGAGCGCATAAGCATGTCCCGCACTCTCGTTCTCGTTCGTCATGGTCAAAGTGAATGGAACCTAAAGAACCTTTTTACCGGTTGGCGTGATCCGGGCCTGACCGAACAAGGTCACGCCGAAGCAAAAGCCGCCGGTGAACGCTTGAAAGCCGCTGGCCTGAAATTCGATATTGCTTACACATCCGATTTGTCACGCGCTCAGGTGACATGCCAGCATATACTTGATCAGCTCGGTCAATCTGATTTAGAAACCATCCGTGATCAGGCACTCAACGAGCGCGATTATGGTGACCTCTCCGGCCTCAACAAAGATGATGCCCGCGCCAAATGGGGCGAAGAACAGGTTCATATCTGGCGCCGTTCTTATGATGTGCCCCCTCCGGGCGGTGAAAGCCTGAAAGATACCGGTGCCCGTGTCTGGCCTTATTACCTGCACAAAATCCAGCCGCATGTCTTACGTGGCGAAACCGTGCTGGTTGCGGCCCACGGCAACTCACTGCGTGCCCTCATCATGGCGCTTGACGGCCTGACCAGCGAAGAAATCCTCTCACAGGAACTCAATACCGGCGTGCCGATCATTTATAAGCTGAATGCCGATTCGACTGTTGCTTCCAAGCAAGTGCTCTCAGCGGATTAAGTGCTTCAAATATAATGCCATTCTGGAGATTTAGAACATCTTAAGACAAACTGAAAACACATGAATGGCATTATTTATAGTTTTTTTACACAAGACAGCCTAAAAAATATCAAAACTTTATAAAAAGCCGATTGACAGCAGACGTTTAGCCCCTTAAACGGATCACCAACGCCCAGATGGCGGAATTGGTAGACGCACCAGCTTCAGGTGCTGGCGCTCGCAAGGGCGTGGAGGTTCGAGTCCTCTTCTGGGCACCATTCCTAAGTCTTCAGACCACTACCAAGGTCCAGAAGCACCTCAAAGAGCCCGCTTGCGCGGGCTTTTTTGTTACCCGATTTTCCCTAAGAACATATTCAAAGAACAATATTAAGCAAAATAACAACGAAATCAGATAACTGAATAAACATTCCCGCATTTAAACTTAATCAGAACTATAAAAATTAATAAAAGGTAACAATAATAATCTATTACTTTAAAACAAATTACAGATAAAAAACGTAATAAATTATCACATATATTTGATATTTATATTTCTTAACCATAAGAAATAACCTTAACTTATTATAATATTAGCAATCAATTTAATAAGATTGATTACAATCAATGAATACTTTTTATTATATGAAATGAAATGTCTAACCACATAAAGACCGCGCCCCCCCTTTTCTCCTTCGGGAGATAAAAAATAATGGTATAAAATGTCATTAGATTTAAACTTACTACACTGGCTGTTGGCCGCTGCTCCCATAGTAGCCCTGATTGTGCTCATGGTGGGTATGAACTGGACAGCACAGCAAGCCGGCACCACCGGTATTTTTATCGCGGCAGGCGTCGCGGTATTTGCCTTTGAAGCCTCGACACGCGCATTGGCCGTTGCCTCTGCCCGCGGTATCTGGGACGCAATGCCAATCCTCTATGTGATTTGGCCTGCATTGCTGCTCTATCAAATCATGAACCAATCCGGTGGCTATGATGCCTTGCGGCGCGGGATTTCCCGCATGTCCCGCAATGAGCTTTTCATCATTGTAGCGCTCGGTTGGGTATTCACTTCCTTCTTGCAAGGGATTGATGGGTTCGGTACACCTATTGCCGTTGTTGCTCCCCTGCTTGTCGCATTTGGTATGCGTCCGGTTTATGCGGTTGCTATTCCGATCATCGCGCATATCTGGGCAAAATTTTACGGCACATTGGGTGTCGGCTGGCTTGCAACCTTGCAAGTTGTCGAAATGGATGCTGCCACAAGCCTTTCCATGGGGCTGCAAGCTGCAATCCTGATTGCGATACAGTCTGTTCTAGGCGGCTTTATGGTTGTCTGGATGTATGGTCGTGGTGCAGCGGTTCGTGCCGGTTGGCCGCTTGTACTCATCATCGCATTCATCCACGGTGTAGGTCAGTTTTTGGTGGTCTCTATCGACCCGATTCTGGCAGCCTTCTTGCCTGCTGCATTGGCAATGCTCGCGCTTTATCCGCTGTCGCAATGGTCGCGCTACAAGGAAGCCGATGAAACCATTGTTGATCGTCCTGCCATGCAGGAAGCAGCCCATTTGGAAGAAACCGGTGCAGAACCGCCAATGGATACATTGGCAGCCTTCTCGCCATATGCATTGCTGACAATTTTAGCACTCGGCACCTCGCTGATCGACCGTCTTCATGCATGGCTTTACATCCCAAACTTCGGTTTGCCTTTCCCTGCCACTACCACAGGTATGGGTGTTGAAACGGCTGCAACTGCCAGCTATTCACCACTGCATATGTTTGCCCATCCAGGTGCAACAATCACAGTGACCGCGCTGATCACGTGGTTCTGCTTCACCAAGCTTGGTTATTTCAAGCAATGGGCAAAAGCCACCGGCAAAGAAATACCGGGTGTGGTTAAGGGTCTTTTTGCCAGCGCAATTCCTGCGTCAGTTCCGATCATTGCCTTCCTTGTTATGGCTTCGATCATGAAACTCACCGGCCAAAATACCATGCTCGCCCTTGGTATCGCAGCCATTGCTCCGACCTATGTGTTTGCTTTCCTCGCCAATGGTATCGGCATCTTGGGTGCATTTATCACCTCCAGTTCCACCTCTTCGCAGGTTCTGTTCTCGGAATTGCAAGTCAATCTGGCTGAAGCGAAAGGTCTGCCGCCATCAACCATTCTGGCTGCACAAAGTGCTGGTGGTGCCATTGGTAATGCGATTGCCCCTGCTAATGTGGTTATGGGTGCAAGTACAACCGGTATCAATGGTCAGGAAGGTGCAATCCTGCGTAAAACAATGCCTTGGACAATCGCGGCATTCGTTTTGACAGGCATTGCCACCGTCATCCTCGCTTTGATCGTACAATAAAGGAGACAGATTATGATTAAGCGTATTCTACAAAATCGTTTGTCTTACTTGAGTGTTTCATTCGTGCTGTTCATCGTAGCACTGCCATTGGTCAGCCTTGGCACCACGAATGATTGGCGCATAATGTCGACAATCGGCATGGTGGCATTAAGCATTGCCGCCATCATCCCCCCGCTACAGCGTGTGCTGTTTCCTCCCAAAGCTAAATAAGTGACTGATCAGTCATCTGCTTTTTAAAATAGTATAAAGGGTTTGATATGATTAACGCTGATGGACCAAGAACCGGCAGACCGGCAGTTTTCGCCAAGCGCGGTATGGTCAGCTCCCCGCATTATCTGGCTTCAGCTTCCGGACAGGAAGCATTGCGCCGCGGCGGGAGCGCTGTTGATGCGGCTATTGCAATCAACGCCACTCTTTGTGTGGTTTACCCGCATATGGCCGGCCTTGGCGGTGACGCCTTCTTGCTTATCGCTGGCGGTAAAGCTTCAAGCGTTGAAGCGATTGAGGCAACAGGCCCTGCTGCCAAACTCGCAACTCGCGAGTTTTATGAGAAACACGGCCACACCGACCAGATTCCGATGCGGGGCGCATTGGCAGCTCTTACGGCACCGGGCGTGGTTGACGGTTGGCGTCTGGCGCATGAACGCTATGGCAAGCTGCCTTGGGCTGATTTGTTTGCCGATGCGATCCATTATGCCCGCCACGGTATGGCAGTGTCACGCTCGCTGGCCGATTGGCTTGTTACGGACGAGGCTATCCTTAATGCCAATGCCGATATGGCACGCATCTTTCTGCCAAAAGGCAAGCCACAACGGGACGGTGAGTTCATCGCTCAGCCGGAACTGGCGAAAACCTTTGAATATCTGGCCGAACATGGGCCGCGCAAAGGCTTTTATGAAGGCCAGATCGCACAAGAAATGGCAAAATCCATGGAAGCCCAGGGCTCCCCTCTGCGCTATGAGGATTTTGCGGAATATCATGCCACTTGGGCAGAGCCGATCACTTCGACTTATCGAGGCTATGACGTGTTTCAGCTGCCACCAGCAACGCAAGGCTTTGCAGCGTTGCAAATTCTGAATTTGCTGGAGCAATATGATGTCAAATCATGGGGCTACAACACCGCCGCTTATTATCACCATTTAGTAGAAGCGGTGAAGGTAGCTTTTGCTGATCGTGACGAATGGCTGAGTGATCCTAAACACGTCAAAATTCCGCTCGATACTTTCCTCTCGAAGGAATATGCAGCAAAACGCAAACAGCTCATCAATGATGAAACTGTGCTAGGTTTCGACGCAATCGAACCCGGTGTAAAACACGGCGGCAATTTCGCCCACCGTTCGCCGGATGGCGACACCGTTTATTTCTGTGCAGCTGATGCCGATGGCATGATGGTTTCCAATATCCAGTCAATTTATCACGACTTCGGTGCTGCAGTGATTGCCGGTAATACTGGTATCATCATGCAGAACCGCGGCTCGTTCTTTGCTTTGGATGAAAAGCATCCAAACTGTCTGGAAGCTGGAAAACACACCTTCCATACCATCATTCCTGCCATGTTGATGAAGGATGGCAAGCCGGTGATGGCCTATGGTACCATGGGTGGCGAAGGCCAGCCGCAAACACAGGCTGCAATGATCACCCGTATGATCGACTTCGGCTTCAACGTGCAGCAGGCGATCGAAGCGCCACGCTGGCTGATGGGACGCACATGGGGCACTGTCTCGCGCGATCTGGTGCTCGAATCGCGCACACCGGAAGAAGTCATTCGTGAGCTGCGTCTGCGTGGTCATCCGGTTAAAATGGCCAGTGGCTGGGAAGGTACGCTTGGTCATGCTCAAGCCATCCGCAAACATGCCGAGGGTTATGAAGGCGGTGCCGACCCGCGCGGTGACGGTATCGCACTTGGCTTCTAAAGAAACAAAAAGACCGGCTACCCAATAGGTAGCCGGTTAATTTCAGATAAAAAAAGCCGCCGGATTATTTCCGGCGGCTTTTTTATCTCAACAATTCAATTAGTGGGCTTCGCGCATCTTGGTATATTGACCAGCCACACGATAACGCCACAAATAGGCTGGAAGAATTGCATCAGCTCCCTGAGGCGTAATGCCTATAGCCTGCAAGGTGCGCCCTTCCGCAGCTGCTGCTTCAGACACAATATTGTCAGATTTCAGCAAAGTCACCTGATCGACAGTCAGCAGCGGATTTGGTAACAGCCCTAGAAAACGGGCGTTAAATTTAGCAATCCACCAAGGCATTGATACGAAAAAACGCTTGCGATCAATAACCTTGAGCATGTCGCGCATCCAGTCTTTAAATGACTGAATATCCGCGCCACCCAATTCATAGGTGGTGCCGCGCTTCAGTTTGCCTTCAACCGACAAAGCAATGGTTTCAGCAACATCACCGACATAGACAATCTGCATTTTTGTCTGGCCACCGCCCACAAGCGGCAGAGCCGGTGTGAAACGTGCCAGATTGGCAAAACGATTGAAGAATTTGTCTTCCATGCCAAAAATTACCGACGGGCGCATAATCACTGCATCCGGAGATGCTTTGAGCACAGCTTTTTCGCCTTCGGCTTTGGTTCGTGCATAATGGGAGGCTGATTTCACATCAGCACCAAGTGCCGACATATGGGTAAGCGGAATATTCTGTGCGCTCGCGGCTTCTGCTACATTTTTTGCGCCAAAAACATGCACGGCATTGAAGCGTTGACGGCCGCTTTCTGCCAAAATACCAACCAGATTGATGACATAATCCGATCCGGCAATGGCACGGTCAATCGACCAGCGATAACGCACATTGGCCTGTACCAGCTGGATTTGGCCAACATTGCCCAGTGGCTGCATATAATAGGCAATTTCAGGTTTGCGCACAGCAACGCGCACCATATAGCCGCGCTTGGCAAGGGCAGCCACGACGGCGCGTCCGACAAAACCCGAACCGCCGATCACAGTAACCAGTTTTGGTCTGTTGTGGACTTCATTGGGTTCGGTATTCATGCCTGAGCTCCTATGTGAATAACGTATATCAACCTTAATGAATATAAGGGTTTCTGATGAGAATTATGAGGCTGATTTAATCCCTTTTGTGCATTTGGCAAAGAACTATTGTCAAATACTGTGCCCAATGAGCGCTTTTGCCACTGTGTCGCTGCAATACCGCTTTGAATTTTACTCTAAAACTGCTAAATCGCGCCCATGAGCACACCACTTGACCATATTCGCAATTTTTCCATCGTCGCCCATATCGACCACGGTAAATCGACTCTCGCTGACCGCTTGATCCAATCGACAGGCGGACTTGAAACGCGCGAGATGAAGGATCAGATCCTTGATTCGATGGATATCGAGCGTGAACGCGGCATTACCATCAAAGCACAAACTGTCCGTTTGCACTACAAAGCGCAAAATGGCGAAGATTATGTGCTGAACCTGATCGACACCCCTGGTCACGTTGACTTTGCCTATGAAGTCTCGCGTTCGCTGGCCGCGTGCGAAGGTTCACTTTTGGTGGTGGATGCCTCTCAGGGCGTTGAAGCGCAAACTCTGGCCAATGTTTATCAGGCCATGGACAACGATCACGAAATCGTTGTCGTACTCAATAAAGTTGATCTGCCGGCCGCAGAACCTGACCGCGTCAAAGAACAGGTTGAGGATGTGATCGGCCTCGACGCATCTGATGCTGTGATGATTTCGGCTAAAACCGGCCTTGGTATTCCGGATGTGCTGGAAGCAATTGTCAATCGCTTGCCGCCTCCAAAGGCCGGTGATCGTAATGCGCCGCTTAAGGCCATGCTGGTCGACAGCTGGTATGACACATATTTGGGCGTTATCGTGCTGGTGCGCATCATCGATGGCGTTTTGAAAAAAGGCCAGACCATCCGCATGATGGGTACAGGCGCTAAATATCCTGTCGAACGGACTGGTGTTTTCACCCCAAAAATGCTTGCCGTTGATGAGCTTGGACCGGGTGAACTCGGCTTCATCACCGCCTCGATTAAGGAAGTTGCCGACACACGCGTGGGTGACACCATCACAGAAGACCGTCGTCCAACGCCGGAAATGCTGCCGGGCTTCAAACCGGCACAGCCTGTTGTGTTCTGTGGTCTCTTCCCTGTTGATGCAGCAGATTTTGAAGATCTGCGCTCGGCAATGGGCAAACTGCGCCTTAATGATGCAAGCTTCTCCTTCGAGATGGAAACATCTGCGGCTTTGGGTTTTGGTTTCCGTTGTGGCTTCTTGGGTCTCCTGCATCTGGAAATCATTCAGGAGCGTTTGGAACGCGAGTTCAATCTTGACCTCATCGCAACTGCGCCGTCCGTTGTTTACCGCATGAACATGCTTGATGGTTCGGTGGCTGAATTGCACAATCCGGCCGATATGCCGGATGTGGTCAAGATCACTTCGATTGAAGAACCGTGGATCCGCGCCACTATCATGACGCCGGATGATTATTTAGGGTCCATCCTGAAGCTTTGTCAGGAACGTCGTGGTGTTCAGGTTGATCTTTCCTATGTCGGCCCGCGCGCCATGGTCACCTATGACCTGCCGCTCAACGAAGTTGTCTTTGACTTCTACGACCGGTTGAAATCAATCTCCAAAGGCTATGCATCTTTCGACTATAATCTCTCGGAATACCGTGAAGGTGATCTGGTGAAAATGTCGATCCTCGTCAATGAAGAGCCTGTTGATGCACTCTCCATGCTGGTGCACCGCAGTGCGGCCGAAAAACGCGGCCGCGTGCTTTGTGAAAAGCTGAAAGAGCTGATCCCCCAGCATATGTTTAAAATTCCGATTCAGGCCGCTATTGGTGGCCGTATCGTTGCGCGTGAAACCATTTCGGCGCTGCGCAAGGATGTGACGGCAAAATGTTACGGTGGTGACGTTTCCCGTAAGCGCAAACTTCTGGAAAAACAGAAGGAAGGTAAAAAGCGCATGCGTCAGTTCGGTCGCGTGGAAATTCCGCAGGAAGCCTTTATTCAAGCTCTCAAAATGGGCGACGAATAAAAGCACCTCTCACAATCAAAAGCCCCGCTTTGAATGTTCAAAGCGGGGCTTTTATTTATCAGTTAGCCGTATTCAACCGCATTGCCAGCCAATAACCGACAGCGGCAGCCAATACGCAAAAAATAACTGAAATGACAACATTAAGCGCGGCACGACCTGGTGCCCCTTCCCGCAAAAGATCAAAAACCTGCAAGCTGAAAGTTGAAAATGTCGTAAAGCCGCCGCAAACACCAACCATAAAAGCCAGTCGCCACACTTCCGGCAAAGAGTAGCGTCCTTGCAACATCGTCAATGTGCCAAAAAAAGCAATAGCAAAAGAACCGGTAATATTGATCCCGATTGTACCCCACGGCAGATTCCTGCTTAAAGGCAGCATCCAGATGCCGATCCAGTAACGCGCAACAGAGCCCAGTGCTCCGCCCAATGCAACAGCCAGTGTTTCTTTCATGGTCGCAATATCTCAAAATTTATTGTTAAACTAAAGCCTCATTTGGTTTTATATGATGGTCATTACTATTTATATCTGTGCAACGATCAAGACGAATATACGAGCATTCACTCAAGGACATAAATTTTGCGAAAGATACTAAACCCAAATAATCTATCCGGCAGTATTCTTTCAGCCATCCGCAATCGCTCTTTTTATGAGCCGTTTGAACCGCGTCACACCCCGACCGACACGGTTATTGCGTCCTATAATGTCCATAAATGCGTCGGCACCGACAAACAATTTGCCCCCGAACGCATTGCCGATGTAATTGGCGAAATCAATGCCGATGTAATTGCGTTGCAGGAGGCTGACAAACGTTTTGGCGAACGTACCGGTTTGCTTGATCTTGGCCGCCTTTATCAAAATTCCGGCCTTGTACCCGTGCCGATTACCTCTTTTTCCGAATCCGGTCACGGCTGGCACGGCAATCTTTTGCTGTTTCGCGAAGGTTTGGTGCGTGAAGTGCGCCAGCTTTCTTTACCCGGCGTCGAGCCACGCGGTGCCTTGATGGTTGATCTGGAGCTGGCCAACGGCCCTTTGCGCATTATTGCCGCCCATTTAGGACTTTTAAAAAAATCGCGCGCTCAACAGGCCGAAACCATTTTAAGCACAATGGCCAATGCCGAGTTCCTGCCAACCTTAATGATCGGCGACCTCAATGAGTGGCGCGTGGGTAAAAAATCCTCACTCAATGCACTTGATCCGGTTTTCAACCCGAATACAGGCTTAGTTCCGAGCTTTCCGTCTCGTTTCCCTATTCTTGCGTTGGATCGGATTATGGGTGCCCCGCACAATCTGATTACCAATATTGAAGTCCATGATAGTCCGTTGGCACGCGTTGCTTCCGACCACCTGCCGATTAAAGCGCATATTGATCTGGAAGCAGCGATGGAACGTTTGAACTTAATCAAAGATAAGGCGAGCCCAACCAAATAATTCTGTCGGTCAAACGACGCAGAAATGGCTGTTTTCTCAAATCATCCAACAACACCGGCGTGCTGGTCTTTTTGATCCCGCGAATACGTTCTTCCAGCTGACCGGCAAACTCATAATCCATCACTTCCATGTCGATCTCAAAGTTCAGCCGTAATGAACGCGGATCAATATTGGACGAACCTACATAAGACCAAACCCCATCAATGGTCATAAGTTTTGAGTGGTTGAAGGCACCGGTGGCACGCCAAATTTTGCAACCATCTTTCAAAAGCTGGTCAAACTGCGCCCGCATTGCACGGTCTACCAGCTTCAGATTATTGACACCCGGCACGATAATATCAACGCCCACGCCACGCCGCGCAGCAGTCACCAGCGCACTGATCAATTCGCGATCCGGCAAGAGATAAGGTGACATGATCAGAATATGATCCTGCGCCACGGAAAAAGCCCCCATCATCATGCGATGGTTGGTTTCAATGTTTTTGTCGGGGCCGGTTGCCACCACCCGCACCAGCGTTTCTTCACCCGCCGGACGTTTAGGTGGCGCTATTTTCCATTGTTCGCTTTGTAGTAATTCGCCTGATGCAAAACGCCAATCTTCAGAAGCAATGTGGAAAATATCGGCAACGGCCGGACCTTCTACGCGAAAATGCGTATCATGTGCTGCGTTATCACCGGAATATTCACTCATGAAACCAGCACGGATATTCATGCCGCCGGTAAAGGCCACAGCCCCGTCTACCACCAAAATTTTTCTATGGGTGCGTAAATTGGCATAAGGCAGTTTCAGGCCGATAATAATATTGCCGTTAAACACTTCCGCCGGAACATTATGCTCTTTCAACAGGCTGACAATGCTTGGCATCGAATAACGTGCACCAACCGCATCCACCAGCACACGCACTTCAACCCCACGTTTTACCGCCGCCGAAAGACTTTCAACAAAGCGGATGCCGATCGGATCTCTGTCAAAAATATAAGTTTCCAGCAAAACACTGTTTTCAGCTTTATCAATCGCTTCAAGCATGGCTGAATAAGCCAGATCACCGCTTTCCAGCATGGTAATTTCATTACTACTGGTAAAATCATATTTGCTGACCGCATCCCCCAAGATCTTCATAGCAGCAAAAGGCTTGCCGAAATGCTCGCAAACACTCTCATTGGTCGTATCAAAATGTGTCAGGTGATAAAGCGCAATATGGGCGTCCCTGTCGCGTTGCAAAGACAAGCTCGTGCGCCGGATACGGTTGACACCGGCGACAGCATAAACCACCGCACCAATGATGGGAGAAAGCAGGATAACGCCGACCCATCCGATGGCCGTTCGCACTTCCTGTTTTGTCATTGTTGCATGGATTGCTGCACCGGCACCAAGCACGACTGAAACCGCAGCAAGAATATGAGGCCAATATTCATAAAATAATGAGATTTGTGACAATAGAACTATCCTGTCAAACGGTTGTTATTACATAAGAATAGAGTTACTGTAAAAGTCACTTGCCTGCAATTTATTAAAAGCATGCATTCATATTTGCTATAAACGTCTATAAATCGCCTTTCACATTCATAGGAGCTGCGCATTATGGCATCAAGCGATACAAGTCTGCACCAAACTGAAGTTTCAACAAAATGGGGTTGGTTTGTGGCCCTCGGGGTCGCCCTTCTTATTCTGGGCGGCATTGCATTTGGAAATCTCTTCTTCGCAACAGTCGTATCGGTTTATTATGTTGGTATGCTGATGCTCATTGCAGGTATCATTGAAATCATACATGCTTTCAATGTCAAAACCTGGAAAGGTTTCTTTTTCTGGCTTTTAAGCGGTTTGCTTTATACCGCTGCCGGTGTTGTTACTTTTAACAATCCTGTTCTTGCAGCGGGTGTATTGACCATACTGCTAGCCATTGCACTGGTCGGCGCCGGCATTTTCCGTATTTGGATGGGCGTCCAAGCCAAACCGACAACGGGTTGGGGCTGGCTGGTTTTCGCCGGTGTTATCACCGCACTCACAGGTATATTGATTGCGCTGCAATGGCCAGTCAACAGCTTGTTCATTTTAGGTCTGTTCCTTGCTATTGACCTGATTTTCCAAGGCTGGTCATTTATCGCTTTCGGACTTGGCATCAAAAATCGCTAAGAAATAAACCAACCTACAACCGCCATGGAAGCTCTTTCATGGCGGTTTTTTTATGCCTCGACGAAAAGTCATACAGCTGATAAAGCAAGCTTCAATATATCGACATCAAAACCGAACCATCAGCGATTTTCAGCGTTCGCCATATTTAGATTTTACTTTATGGCAAAACGCATTATTGCATGCTGATCCTTATTTGCGGGATTTCCCGCCCTAGTTTAACGAGCCTTTTATGCCTATTGCTGATCATCCTGCTTCGAAGCGCCGTACTTTCGCAATCATCGCGCACCCGGACGCCGGTAAAACAACGCTGACAGAAAAACTGTTGCTTTTCGGTGGCGCTATTCAGCTTGCCGGTGAAGTAAAGGCAAAAAAAGACCGTATCCAGACCCGTTCTGACTGGATGAATATTGAACGTGACCGCGGCATTTCCGTTGTCACCTCAGTGATGACTTTTGAGTATAAAGACTGCATCTTCAATCTTCTCGATACTCCGGGTCACGAAGATTTTGCTGATGATACTTATCGCACTTTAACTGCCGTTGACAGTGCCGTCATGGTGATTGACGCAGCGCGCGGTATCGAGCCACGCACACTCAAATTGTTTGAAGTGTGCCGTATGCGCAATATTCCGATTGTCACATTCATCAACAAAATGGACCGCGAAGCGCGTGACCCGCTGGAAATTCTCGACGAGATCGAAGAGAAACTGGCGCTCGACACAGCACCGATCACATGGCCGATTGGCTCGGGCAAAAGCTTTGCCGGTACATATGATCTGCACAACGACACAATCCGCCGCGAAGACACACAGGAACAGCCATTGAAAGTCGATGGCCCTGAAGATCCGCGCGCGGCCGGATTGTTGCCGGAAAACCAGCGTGCAGACTGGATTGAAAGTGTTGAAATGGCGCGCGGCGTTTGCCGTGAATTTGACCTGCAATCCTTCCGCGAAGGTCATATGACACCGGTTTATTTCGGTTCAGCCCTTAAAAAATTCGGCGTTCGCGATCTGATTGAAGCTTTCTGTGATTATGGTCCATCCCCACGTGACCAACAGGCCGACACCCGTCTGGTCAGTTCCACAGAAGAGAAAATGACCGGTTTTGTTTTCAAGATTCAGGCCAATATGGATCCGAACCATCGCGACCGCATTGCATTCTTGCGCGTTTGCTCCGGTACATTATCACGCGGCATGAAGGCAAAACTCATCCGCACCGGCAAACCAATGAGCTTGTCCGCGCCGCAGTTTTTCTTTGCCCGCTCCCGCCAGATCGCTGATGAAGCTTATGCAGGTGACGTGGTTGGCATTCCAAACCACGGCACTTTACGTATCGGCGACACGCTGACCGAAGGCGAAGAATTACTATTCCGTGGTGTACCGAATTTTGCACCGGAAATTTTGCGTCGTGTACGCCTTGATGATGCCATGAAAGCCAAAAAACTGCGTGAAGCCTTGCAGCAGATGGCGGAAGAAGGCGTGGTGCAGCTTTTCACCCCTGATGATGGCTCGCCTGCTATTGTGGGTGTGGTTGGTGCATTGCAGATCGACGTTCTGACCGAACGTTTGAAAATTGAATATTCATTGCCGGTTGGCTTTGAAATGTCGCGCTTTTCAATCTGCCGCTGGATTACTGCTGATGATCCGGCAGAGGTTGACCGCTTCATCGCAGCGCATCGTGCCGATATTGCCCATGATCTGGATAATGATCCGGTTTATATGGCGCAAAATACTTTCTCGCTCAATTATGAAGCTGAGCGCTGGAAAGCCATCCGTTTTGAAGAAGTGAAAGATTATCAGGTGCGTGCAAGCGCCAAATAAACAATTCCGCGTAACCGGATTCTGTTGTCATCTTCTATGGATGATCTGACAGAACCGGTTACGCGGCAGCCCCCTCTGCGGCTGTTCGGGTTAATTATGAGTGCACAGTTTCACCGTGCAGGTTGATGTCAAGGCCTTCAATTTCCGTGGCTTTGGACACACGCAATTCCATAAACATCCGCATCATTACGACGATCAAAGCTGTCATCACGGCCGTATAGAGCATCGTAACTGCAACACCATAGAGTTGTTTGAAAACCGTTGCCCCTTCTGAAAGGGGATTAATGGCGGCATCGGCAAAGACACCGGTTAAAATCGCACCAATAATCCCGCCGACGCCATGCACACCAAAAGCATCCAGACTGTCATCATAGCCAAGCCAGTGCTTAAGTTTTACGGCCGCGAAATAACAACCAGCACCTGAGGCTAAGCCAATCATCAGCGCGCCCGCCGGATTAACAAAACCCGCAGCCGGTGTAACACCGACAAGACCTGCTACCGCCCCGGAAATAATCCCCAGCACACTTGGTCGCTTGTTGATAAGCCACTCGACAACCATCCAGCTTAACGCTGCCCCCGCAGCCGCAATCTGTGTATTGATCATAGCAACAGCTGCAATGCCGTTTGCCCCGCCGGCAGAGCCTGCATTGAAGCCGAACCAACCAACCCACAACAAAGAAGCACCAATTAATGAGTAAACCAGATTATGCGGTGCCATATTGACCTGACCATAACCGTCGCGTTTACCGATCATCAGTGCCACAACGAGTCCTGCGACACCTGAATTGATATGCACCACCGTGCCACCGGCAAAATCCAAAACGCCATCGCCACCCAGAAAGCCGCCGCCCCATACCCAATGCGCCACCGGCACATAAACGATGAAGAGCCATAAAACCGTGAAAATCAATAAAGCGGAAAATTTCATCCGCTCCGCAAATGCTCCCGCAATCAGTGCCGGTGTGATAATGGCAAAGGTCATCTGGAATGTGATGAAAACATATTCGGGAATTGTGCCTGTGAGTGAATCTGGTGTTACACCCGCAAAAAACGTATTCGACAAGCCGCCGATAAAAGCATTGGCAGCCCCGCCATCACTAAAGGCCAGTGAATAACCCGCCACCATCCAGCATACCGACGCAACGCAGGCAATCGCAAAGCTCTGCATGGTCGTCGCCAACACATTTTTGCGCCGCACCATACCGCCATAAAACAATGCCACTCCGGGTATTGTCATCATTAAAACCAGTACAGTCGCTGTCAGCATCCAAGCCGTATCGCCCGTATCTGCAACTGACGATATATCTTGCGCCATTGCTTTATTAGCTAATAAGGTAGCCAAAGCCACCAACATCACCCGAATAAGCGTCATATTGTAAAGAAGTGATAGTCTGGGCTTTAAAAAATTATGCATCAAAATCTCCACTGTCTTCCGGAGGTTTCGCGAAAGGCGAAGCTCCTTTGGCTCAGTGAGAGAAAAAGCAGTTTTTGTGCCAATTGATAAAAATAATGCTAAAAAGCATAAAGAAAAATATTAAAATACTGATTTTAATTAAAAAAAATCATAAAATTTCAATGGCGAAAATGATGTATAAAAATCTGCTCAATGATAATTCATCGAATCATGAAAAATACATCGCCTAAAAATAAGGCGCTGAAAAAATCAGCTGCACTATTTTTAAGCAATTATTACCGCGAACCGGTCTCAATTCAGAGCTTTGGCAATTTTCTCTGCAAGCAGTTTTGCCACTTCATCTTTACTCAAAAATGGCCACTCATCCACACCCTCATGACTGACCAGCGAAACGTGATTATCATCCCCGCCCATAATGCTGACACCGTTTTCTTGCGTCACATCATTGGCAACAATCCAGTCTGCACCTTTTTTAGCAAGCTTTTTGCGGGCGTTTTCGAGCAAATCTTGCGTTTCAGCTGCAAATCCAACTACCAACTGCGGACGTTTTGCATGATGGCCAATACCCGCCAATATATCGGGGTTTTCAGTCATTTTTAATGAAGGCGCGGTTTCAGCCGTCTGCTTTTTAATTTTTTGATCTGCAACATTCTCAGTACGCCAATCCGCAACCGCTGCCACCATCACTGCCGCATCAGCCGGCAATAATGCTTCAACGGCCTCCTGCATTTCACGTGCAGTTTCCACATGAGTGACATTGACCCCAGCCGGATCAGCAATTGTTACAGGGCCGGAAACAAGTTGCACATCCGCACCAAGGAGCGCTAATTCGCGCGCAATCGCATGCCCTTGTTTGCCGGATGAGCGGTTGGCAATATAGCGCACCGGGTCAATCGGCTCATGCGTCGGCCCCGATGTAATAATGATTTTTTTGCCTTTGAGCGGCAGATCACGCGGCATAAGCAGCGCTTCAATTGCCGCAACAATTGCCAAGGGTTCGCTCATACGGCCAAGACCGGTCTCGCCGCTTTCCGCCATTTCACCGCGTTCAGGGCCGATGAAATGCACACCGTCTTGTTTTAAAAATTCGCGGTTGCGTTGACTTGCCGGATTATCCCACATCGCCGGATTCATCGCAGGCGCGACCAAAACCGGAATTTTACGCGCCAACAGAACAGCACTTGCCAAATCATCTGCCAAACCATGCGCCATTTTGGCCATCAGATCAGCGGTTGCAGGCGCGACCACTATCAGGTCGGCATCGCGTGCCAAACGAATATGGCCGATATCCTGCTCGTCTTCACGCGAGAAAAGATCGGTATAGACATGATCGGCAGAAACCGCACCAATAGTAAGCGGCGTAACAAATTCTTGGGCTGCACGTGTCATGAGCGGGCGTATATGCGCGCCACGCTCCCGCAAACGACGGATCAAATCCGGTGTCTTATAAGCTGCAATACCGCCGCTGATAATCAGCAAAATGCGTTTGCCTTGCAATGAGGCAGCAATACCGAATGTCGTATGTTTACCGCCAGATTTGCTCATAAAAACACCACCTTACCGCATCAAATCGTTGATCTCTAATCAATAAAAAGTTTAACCGCGATCACCACAAAAGCAATGGCGATCACCACCAGTGCCCGCCTGCCCCAACGATTATGATAGGCTTCCGCCCGCCCAATAGCCTCAGCTGTCGCCGCATCAAAGCGCAGACCATTAGCTACCATATCATCAAGGGCAATGCTTGCGCGCTCCGAGCGTTGGATAAGTTCCGGCGCTTCACGCATGAAATGTAGCAATGCCTGACCGGTTTCCTTGGCATCGCCCAACATGCCTTGAGGGCCTAAATTCTTGCGGATCCATCCACCAACTACCGGCTCTGCCGATTTCCACATATTGAAATGCGGATCAAGCGTGCGCGATACACCTTCCACCACCACCATGGTTTTTTGCAGCATCAGCAATTCTGGCCGCGTTTCCATGTCGAATAATTCGGTCACTTCAAACAGCAACGTCAACAGTTTCGCCATTGAAATGGTTTCGGCAGGCTGGCCATGAATAGGTTCGCCAATCGCACGAATCGCTTGGGCAAAACTTGCCATGTCATGTGTATGCGGCACATAACCGGCCTCAAAATGCACAGCCGCCACCCGCATATAATCGCGGGTAATGAAGCCATAAAGAATTTCGGCCAAAAAACGGCGCTGCTTTTTATTCAAGCGACCGGTGATACCAAAATCCACCGCGACGATCGTGCCCTTAGGGTCAACAAACAAATTGCCCGGATGCATATCGGCATGGAAAAAACCATCACGCAATGTATGGCGCAAGAAAGACTGGATCAGCGTTTCGGCTATTTTTTTCAAATCAAAACCAGACGCACGCAGCGCATCGACATCCGACACTTTAATGCCGTTAATCCATTCAAGCGTCAAAACATCACGGCCAGTGCGTTCCCAATCAACCGTTGGGACACGAAAGCCCGTATCATCTTTAATATTCTCGGCAATCTCGGATAGCGCGGCTGCCTCAAGCCGCAAATCCATCTCAATGCGGGTACTCTGCGCCAGAGTTTCGGCAATTTCAACAGGACGCAGACGACGTGTTGCCGGCACATAATGTTCCTGCATCCGCGCAACCATAAAAAAACTGGCAAGGTCACGTGCAAAACGCTGACGCACACCGGGGCGGATTACTTTAACCGCTACCTTTTGTGAGCTTTCGTTTTTAACGATATATGCTGGATGCACCTGCGCCATAGAAGCTGCTGCAATCGGCGCATCAAAGCGTTCATATAGATTACTGACCGGACGTCCCAACGAGTTTTCAATGGCTTTTTCAGCCTCACTTATCGGGAAAAAATCGAGTTTATCCTGCAAAAGCTCCAGATCAGCGGCGATATCACGCCCGACAATATCAGGACGTGTTGCCAAAAACTGGCCAAGCTTGACATAAGACGGGCCAAGCTTGTTCATCGCGCGGGAAATACGCTCAGAGCGTTCCATATTGCGGGCCCTGGGGCGCGCGAAGGCTTTGGCAAGCTTGTGCCCGAATTTCGGCAAACCTTGCAAATCATCAACGGGCATTGCCCCGATCACGCCCTCACGGGTCAATATCCAACCTGCACGCATCAGCCGCAGCGCGGCAGAAATATTTTTCATATCTGCCAACTATTTTAAAGCTTCCAGCCAGAATGGAGAGCGGCAATGCCTCCGGTGAAATTACGCCAGCTGACGCGCTCAAATCCGGCTTGCTCAATCATCGTGCCGAAATCTTTCTGTGACGGAAATTTGCGGATTGATTCAACCAGATAGCTGTAAGAATCCGCGTCACCCGTAATCATTTGTCCAATTTTAGGAATGGCATGGAATGACCACTGGTCATAAACCTTGTCCAAAATCGGCATTTCAACTTCGGAGAATTCAAGGCACATAAAACGGCCGCCCGGTTTTAAGACCCGGTAAGCTTCCGAGAGCGCCTTATCAATATGCGGCACATTGCGAATGCCGAAAGCAATGGTGTAAGCATCGAATGAATTATCCTCAAACGGCAATTCTTCCGCATTGGCTTCAACAAAATCAAGATTGTCGATCAAGCCTTTTTTAATGGCGCGCTCACGCCCGACACCCAGCATCGAGCCGTTAATATCCAGCACCGTGACATGAGCCTGTCTGCGGGATGCTTCAACGATGCGAAAAGCAATATCACCGGTGCCCCCAGCTACGTCCAATGAACGCCATCCTGCACGTTTTGACGGTGCCAACCATGCAATCATCGCATCTTTCCACACACGATGCATACCGGCCGACATCAGATCGTTCATCACATCATAGCGTTTGGCAACTTTATGGAAAACATCATTGACGAGTTCCTGCTTGGCCGTTTCGTCAACCTGACGAAAACCGAAAGAGCTTTCCATACCGCCTGTTGCGCCTACCCGATCCATATTGCCATCATGCTGGCTCATAGCTTGTCCTGTCTGTTCAATTCGCGGTGCAATATAGTGCATATTGACGCCGTCCTGAAATGACATTTGTCCGCTTCCGCGTCAAAGCCGTTCTCATCATACGCATATAAAGCTTGCACAGGATGTTACAAGCGTAGAAACAGCTCATAAATCTGTGTTTGCGCTTTTTTAAAATGTTTTCACATAGCATATAGCGCAATAATGTCCTATTCATTAAGCATCAGATTATAGAAACAGCGGAACGATCATGGGCGTTACAGTTATCAGCCACCCGCTTGTCCAGCACAAGCTTACCATCATGCGCAAGCGTGAAACCTCCACAGCAAGCTTTCGCCGCCTGCTGAAAGAAACGTCCTTGTTGCTTTGCTATGAAGTAACACGCGACCTTGAAATGACAACGATGCCGATCGAAACGCCTTTGGCACCGATGGAGGCACCGATTCTGGAAGGCAAGAAACTTGTTTTCGCGTCTATCCTGCGTGCGGGCAACGGTCTGCTTGAAGGTATGCTTGATCTGGTGCCGGCTGCGCGCGTGGCACATATCGGCCTTTACCGCGATCACGAAACCCTTCAGCCGGTTGAATATTATTTCAAAGCACCGGAGGATATCGTCAATCGCCTGATCATTGTGGTTGACCCTATGCTCGCTACAGCCAATTCGGCAATTGCAGCAATTGACAAGCTGAAAGAACGCGGCGCCACCAATATCCGTTTCCTTTGCCTGATTGCCGCGAAAGAAGGGATTGAGCGTTTCACCAAAGCTCATCCGGACGTGCCGATTTTCACTGCCGCTATTGATGATCACCTTGATGAAAAAGGTTATATCGTACCAGGCGTTGGTGATGCCGGTGACCGTATGTACGGCACCAAATAATCGACTGCATTGTCTAAATCAAAATCACCGGTGTAACAGCCGGTGATTCTTTATGACCACCTGTTAAAAAAGAACCGTAAAACCGATGTCTCATGAAACGCGTCTGACCGAACTTGAAATCCGGATTACCGAACAGGATAAAATCATCGAGGATCTTTCCGGCGAGATTGCAGAACAGTGGAAAGTCATCGACCACCTGCGCGCCAAACTCAGTGCGCTCACCACCCGCTTTTTAGAACTTGAAGAGCAAACCCAACCGGACATTCCGGTGACCAGGCCGCCCCATTGGTAAAATGGGGCTTAAGCAGCCTGATTTCCCGCTTGTTTTAAATAAAGCAAGACACGCCGGTGCCGCGCAAACCGCAATAACCACCGGGATTTTTCGCCAGATATTGCTGATGATAATCTTCAGCATAATAAAAGGCCGGCGCATCTAAAATTTCAGTGGTAATCGACCCCAGACCTTTAGCCGTCAGTGCTTGCTGATAGTCATCACGGGTCTTTTCCGCCAAAGCCTTATCATCGTCAGAAAAAGTATAAATACCGGAACGATAAGTCGTACCGATATCGTTACCCTGTCGCATACCTTGGGTCGGATCATGTTCTTCCCAGAACATTTTCAACAAGGCATCTAAACTGACGATAGCCGGATCATAAACCACCAGAACCACTTCATTATGTCCGGTTAGTCCCGTGCAGGTTTCTTCATAGGTCGGGTTTGGTGTGAAACCACCCGCATAGCCTGCAGCCGTTACATACACCCCAGGTACTTGCCAGAACAGGCGCTCAACACCCCAGAAACACCCCATACCGAACATGACCTTTTTCATGTTTTGCGGCCAATCACCATGCAAGGAACGACCTGTTATATAATGCTTGTCGGCGGTCGCAATCGGTTCACTGCGCCCTTTAAGAGCTGTATCAGCAGTCGGAAACTCGGTTTTCAGACGATAGCGGTCAGACAAAGTCATTTTAGCTCTCCGTATAGGCTTAGGCTTTACAGCTTGATATAATAATTAAAAACGCATCATTTAACCCAAGATGCGAAATCAATTTGTTTTGAAGATATAAGACACCAAGTATAAGAGCAGCGCCAGTGCCATAAAAATTGCAAGCACCGGCAAATCGAAAAACTGCTCAAGCGCCATATCAGCTAATCCCTGCGGTTGAGCATCTCCAAAGAACTGTCCAGCATCGCCCTGCCACTCAGATAAAAGATCATGCAGCGATGTAAAAACCAGCAGTGAACTGCCGATGGAACGAGCAGCATCAACTATTGCAACGCCTATACCGCATAATAAAAACAAAACCGAACATAGCAAAAAAAGCCTGTTTAAGACTGCCAGAATCATCAGCATTCAATTTTCCCGCACAAAATCATTACCTTGCCTTCAATAACAATTAAGCAGATTTTGAGCTTAAAACTATCATCACGTGATTATCAAAGTTCTAAACAAACCTTTCCACATCCCGTGCCCTATGGCTAAAACACTTGTAAAACTAGCTATTTGCAGCTTTTTCGGTCTTTATTAAAGCATTTGCTGCTGAAGAAAAACATTCTTTCAAATTCCTGAAATTAACGGTTGATTACTGACGCATTCCAGCTATATTCCGCGCCGAACCAGTGATTTGACAATCAACCACAGTCTTTAGAATTACAGGTTCTTATTTCTCATGAACTTGATGTCATGCATGAAATATTCTGCGGAGAGGTGGCCGAGTGGTTGAAGGCGCACGCCTGGAAAGTGTGTAGGCGGGGAACCGTCTCGCGGGTTCGAATCCCGCTCTCTCCGCCAGCTTGTCATTCATCATTATCAAAAATTATAATAAGAAGCTTAGATTTTCATCTTTGACAAAGCCATATATTCATGTCTGCCTCAAAACGCTTGCATCGTGTGCGGGCGTTTCAAGGCAAGACTATGGCTTAAAGTATAGAGCGCTCAGCTTTAGTGGATGGCATTTGCTGCCGCACTTAACACCGCCCGAACTGAAGCCGTTGTGACATCGTCATCAATACCGACACCAAAAACTTTCTTTCCATCGGGTAAGCGACATTCAATATAGGCGGCTGCTTGCGCAAATGTTCCTTTTTTCAACGAATGCTCATGATAATCAATAACATCCACCCCTAAGTCAAACGCATCCTGCAAGGCTGAAACGGCACTTGATATCAAACCATTCCCACGTCCCGTAATAGTCACTTCCTGACCTTGATGCATGATCCGTCCCGAAAAAATCCGTGCCTCGCCGGCACGTCCCAAACTGCTGTCTTTATAAGTCAGCAACTCAAAGCTTTTATTCTGATCTAAATGGTAAAGCTCATTAAACAAAGACCAGATAATTTCTGCGGTGGTTTCTTTGCCTGTCGCATCAGCATAGTCCTGAACCCGGCGGCTGAAATCAATTTGCAATTGCCGCGGCAATTTCAATCCCCGATCCTGTTCAAGCACCCATGCGACACCGCCTTTACCGGACTGGCTGTTAACGCGGATGACCGCTTCATAACTTTCGCCAATATCTTTAGGGTCCAGCGGCAGATAAGGCATTTCCCAAATACTATCATTGCGGCTTTCATGCGCCGCAAAACCTTTACGAATAGCATCCTGATGCGAGCCGGAAAATGCGGTATGAACCAACTCTCCGGCATAAGGATGCCGCGGATGTACCGGCAATGCATTGCAATATTCAACGGTTCGTACAACCGAACGCATTTCTGGAAAATAAAGCTTGGGATCAATCCCTTGTGTATAAAAATTCAATGCCAGAGTAACAAGGTCAACATTCCCTGTGCGCTCGCCATTGCCGAAAAGACAACCCTCCACACGGTCAGCGCCAGCCAGCAAAGCCTGCTCAGTAGCGGCAACCGCTGTGCCACGATCATTATGCGGGTGTACGCTGATAATCACACTATCGCGACAGGATAGATGTCGACAAAACCATTCGATCTGATCAGCATAAACATTTGGCATTGCGACTTCCACTGTGGCCGGAAGATTTAAAATAACTTTATTTTCAGGTGTCGGCTGCCAGACATCCAGCACTCTTTCGCAAATTTCCAAAGCGAATTCCGGTTCTGTAAAACAGAAAGTCTCAGGCGAATATTCAAATATCCACCGTATATCGGGTTGCTTTTTGCTTTGTTCAAGCATCGCCGTCACACCACTAACGGCCAAGTCAATTATTTCTTGTTTCTCCATTTTGAAAACAACGCGCCGAAATAACGGAGCTGTCGCATTATAAAGATGGACAATAGCCTGTTTAGCGCCCCGCAAAGATTCAAATGTTCGTTCAATCAAATCAACGCGTGACTGAGTCAACACCTGAATGGTCACATCATGAGGGATCAAATCTTCTTCAATCAATCGCCGTACAAAATTAAATTCCGTTTGCGATGCGGACGGAAAAGCAACCTCAATTTCCTTGAAGCCAATTTCAAGCAGCATGCGGTAAAACCGCATTTTTTTATCCACATTCATTGGATCTGCAAGTGCCTGATTTCCATCGCGCAAATCCGTCGATACCCAGATAGGCGCTTGCGACAAACGGCGCTCAGGCCATTGTCGAGCCGGCAAAGAAATAGGTGAAACAAAAGGACGATATTTGCTATCAGGATTAAACAACACGAAAGTAATTCCTCTAATGCTGGCACGAGCCAGTCTCTTCAAACTGTAAAACAGACGGCAGACTACGACCGCAGGGTGCCGTCAGGCCCGACGATCGCAGCTAAGTCGAAGAATAAGAGGAAGTCTGAAGCACGCACTATCCTTCGAAGCGCCAAGCTTCGTCAGAACAATCAAAATGGTCATTGAGTATCGATTCCCGCATACACATTCAGTTTACGCGATTGCCCAAGATGAAAGTGCATTTTCAGGCCCCCCGCATAGCCATGCTGACGGCCAATTGATTTATGCTAAATCAGGTGTGGTGATAGTCACCACGGCAAGTGGCACCTGGATTGCACCGCCCAATCGTGCAATCTGGATACCTTCTATGGTTTCCCACACAACCCGCAGTTATGGTGCCGTTAAATTTCGCAGTCTTTTCATCAGACCTTACGCCACTGGCCGCTTACCTGATATTGCTGGTGTAGTCGAAGTGTCTAATTTACTGCGGGAACTAATTTTAAGATTAGTAGAATTAAATGACCAGTCATTCACGCAATTTACCGAAATGCTCAGTAATCTCGCGCTGGAAGAATTGACATTTTTACCAACTGAGCCGTTCAATTTGCCAATGCCCGCAGAGCCTCGCTTACAGGCACTTTGTTTAAAAATTCAACAGACACCCGATATTAATCTGCCTCTCGAAACAGCAGCTTCATCCGTTGGAATGAGCAGACGCAGTTTTATGCGCCATTTCGAACAAGCAACCGGCATGACATTCGGGCGATGGCATCAACAAGCACGCCTTCTCGCTGCCCTGCCTGCTATTGCAGAAGGCAAAACTATTTTATCGGTAGCGTTGGACTGTGGTTATCAAAGTGTGAGCGCTTTTACCAATGCCTTCAAACGTAACTTCGGCCATCGGCCATCTGATTACTTCATGCAATAATTTATGTAATTACGGGCTGATTAAAAGCTTAATGTAACGCTTGCGTTTTTCTTCATAGCCGTGGTTTTCATAAAATTTATGCGCCCGCTCTCTTTTCATGCTGCTGGCCAGTTCTATTTTCGAACAACCATTCGCTTTTGCTGCCGCTTCTGCCTCCGCAAGCAATCTATGTCCGATGCCTGCACCACGCTTGATTTCATCAACAACAAGAGCTGAAATAACACCCCAGCAACCATCTTCATGCATCGGCGTAATAAAGTTTAAAACCACCACGCCGCAAATCTCTTCATCAGTACTGGCAACAAGAATGATTTCATAAGCAGTTTTTTTCACTTAACCGCCGTCTAATATTCTCACACTGTGTTTGATAACCCAACTGTTCGAAAAGTTTCTGCAATGTTTGATTATCATTAGAAACGGCCGGTCTGATAGAAATCATGAGATAAACCTATGCTATGCAACTGAGGACAGACCGATTTCCATTCATGTCCATTTTAAGGTTTAAAGTAACGATTAAGAGCCATGATTATTTTTGTAAGGGTTAAAATAGCAACCGGTGGCAAGAATATAATGAGTAATAAGACAAGAATGGCTTCATCCAGCCCCCCTTTATCTCTTGCTACACGTAAAGCACCATCATGAATAAGAACGCCAACAAAAACCACTGAAACCAGCAAACAGACTGCAATTAGCAATTTGCATACTTTCATCCATAACCAACCTGCAATAAATTTGTATCAGATAACATTTAAGCACAATAATAAACGGGCACAATGAAACATTGCGCCCGTGCTGATATTATATCAATCCCTCTTCTCTCAAAGCCTTTTGAGCAGCAGGACGCGCGAAAACACGCTCATAAAGCGCAATTGCTTTAGGATATGCACTCAAATCGAGCTGCAAAACACCCTTCCAATTTATAACAACGGCCGCATAAATATCAGCTTGGCTCACATTGCTACCCAACCAATAGTCCTGATTGTCCGTTAACATCGCTTCGAACTGCGCCATACGACGGTTAACACCTGCTACCGCCTGTGCTTTGTCATCTGTACTCAGATGAGGTGCGAAAAGACGTCCAAAAGCATTATGCAGATCAGAGCAAAAGCCCAAGGCTTCCTGCAAACGTGCGCGTTCTAATGAGCCATAAGCCGGCTTGAAAGCAGTGATATCTGAATGTTCACCAATATATTGCAAAATAGCTGCATTTTGCGTGACAACAACACCAGAGGCAACTTCCAATGCAGGAACTGCACCGCGCGGGTTAATAGCCAAGTAATCAGAACCTGTTTCTGTCTTCTTTTCTTTGAGGTCAACAGCTTCTAATTTATAATCCAGCCCGGTTTCGCATAAAGTGATATGTGGCGCTAGAGAGCAGGCACCAGCTTTATAATAGAGCTTCATTGTCAATTTCCTTAAATCAAAATCTTAGCCTAGACGGAAGTAGCACAAGGATTTCAATCTCTCAACGAGGCACCAAAACGTAACTACTGATGAATTACGCAATTACTATTATTCTTAACGATTTTTAATCCCCTCGACTCTTAGCCTGAATACACCAAGACATACAGAATACGAGTAAAAATTCGCCTTGATTTATCCAAAATAATCAATTCAAATTATATACTAATTTACCTAAAAAATATGTTTGCAAAACTTTTGTATTTTTAACTTCATCATGTGGGACGTCAAAAATATTCCTGTCAACGATAATAAAATCAGCCTGTTTTCCTTTTACCAGACTGCCTGTTTTATCCTCTATACCCACCGCTTTGGCTGCATGAATAGTATAGGCTAACAACATCGTATTGAGATCTAGACGTTCAGCTTTATTAAGACCACCATCCGGCCCTTCTCTGGTCATGGCATGATGCATAGCCTCCCACGGATTAGCCGTTGAAATTGGCCAATCACTTGCTCCGGCGATAACAGCACCGTTTTTTTGCAGCGACCGTGCAGGATATTGCCGCCAAAAATCACTATCGTTGATAAAAGGTTTAACCAAATCGAGCAAATAATTATCCATCTCTGCCCAATGCAATTGCATGACCGGCATAATATTTAACACCGCAAAGCGTGGATAATCATTTGGATCAACCAGTTGCAAATGGGTAATTGAATGCGCAATACCGCTATCACGCTTTTGCCGCGCGACTTCAAAAGCGTCCAGCGATTGTTTTACTGCACGATCACCCAAAGCATGAATATGGACCAATAACCCTTTTTCATCTGCAGCATCTACGAGGGCTTTCAATCCCTCCTCCGTCAACAGCATTTCACCTTGCTTGCCTGAGTTTTTATAATGACTAAGCAAGGCTGCACTTTGTGCCGGAAATTCAAGCACCCCATCTGCGAATATTTTTATACCGGGCATTGACAGATTGGGCACTGCTGCAAATTTCTGACGCACTATATCCAATCGATCAAGATCAGCTGCATCACTCAACGGACTTGCCACCAATAAAGCTGCAACGTGAGCCGTCAACTGCCCCTTCTCAGCCAATAGCTTATATGCAGGCAATATCCCTGTCCCGAGACTCGCAGGTTTGCGGGAAAATAAAGCTTCGCCCGGACCGGCATTGGCGGCAGGATCCATCCAACCGGTAATCCCGTAACTATTATTCATATGGACTGCATATTGGGCAGCCTTCAAAAGCATCGCATCATCCGGCTTGGGCAGATGCACCGTCACCAAATCAACACCGGCATCAACAAGCACACCATCGGGTGCGCCTTTTGAATTCACACCAATGATATGACGTTGATGATCAGCAAGATTTTGAACATAAACATCATCAATACTGGCTGTGTTAAGCATCGCTCCATTTGCCCATGCCGTGTGCAGATCTGAGCCCATCAGCAATAATGGCTGTTTTTTCCAGATGTTGTTATTAAAAATATCTGCCAAAATTTGTGGATCGCTCCATAGTGCCGGATTTGCACCAAAGACCACAAAAGGCTGGTTACGCACATCTCTCGCCTGCTCGAACCAGCCATCTATGCGCTGCTTGAGAGTAACTAAATCGATCTCTTCATCATGTAAATTAGGGGAAAGCTCAGCAAGCGCACCAATAATGGCATGACTATGCGCATCAATCAGACCAGGAAGAACCAGCTTATTTTGTAAGTCCAGCAATTCAGTATCTGCAGATTTATAAGTCAATATTTCTTCATCAGAACCAACAGCAAAGATGTAGCCATCCTTAATCGCCATTGCCCGGGCAAAGGGCTGTGCTGAATCTGCCGTAAAAATCTTACCATTGAATAAAATACGTTCGAATGATTCAGCAATTGCTGATTGTGTAGTCATTGAGGCTGAGAATGCTATCATTATACTCAATATTATTTTGCTATGAAACATTCTCAAACATTTCCTGCTTTCTTGCCATCTAATTAATATTATAAATTATCCTAAACAGATAATAAATAAAAATTATACGCCACACAAATCTGACTGGTATTAAACAAACAACGGTTAATAAGCCATTTCAGTGTTTTTCGCTTCTAGTTTACCGCAATGAAGATGAATAACATTGAATGTTAATGGCATCGGAGTTTCATCAACGCCTTTCCCATTATCGGCAAACCTTGCAAACAAAAGCGCACGGTGAAGCAGCTGCCTGCTCACTCTGTCATTCTGGGCTATGAGGGGTCTTATAATCGCGTCGCCATTTTGCATGCCAATGGCAGGCCGATCATCACATACACAAACAGACATCTGCTCTATGCATAGGACTGCCCCCTGTGCAGGCCATGAATTTTTTAATTTTTGCCGCCGCAGCCCCGTGCCTCATGTTATCAAAATGATCACAATCGTCTCATAGGCTGCCAAGGGGGCAATCTCCATATCAGCGTTGCTTAGCCGAATAGTCGTACTAAAACACGACAAAGCTGCACAGATCATTTCAGGCCAAGCCTGCTCAGGCTTTATTTGGGGTGTGTTGATTGGTGTTTAGATTTAATGCCCCTACTCTGCCCCCAGAATGCAAAAAGCTCCAATCATGGAGATTGGAGCTTTTCTATAATCGTCTGATTTAGTGATATTTTTTTGGTTGCGGGGGCAGGATTTGAACCTGCGGCCTTCAGGTTATGAGCCTGACGAGCTACCGGGCTGCTCCACCCCGCG
>NZ_JBHEEH010000011.1:0-89750 GCF_041929845.1 Paenochrobactrum pullorum | reverse complement strand
AAAACTGGCGACGCATTGCAACCAGATATGATCGCCTCGCAATAAACTATCTCGCCGCAATTGCTCTTGTTTCTACACTCATCGCATGGGGTAATTGAGTCCTCAGCCTAGGCTCAAGACTCATTGATTGATCCAAAAGATGATTATTGCAGCGATGCAAATTACTGACATGAATGTATGGGCACATCGGTCGTAGCGGGTGTGAACCCTCCTCCAATCTTTGAGCTTTCCAAACATATTCTCGATCTTGTGGCGTTTTCGGTAGAGCGTAACGTCATGCGCTATTGGCACTTTGCGATTTGCCTTCGACGGAATGCAAACCTTGATGCCACGCTCAGTGAGCGCGTCACGAAACCAATCTGCATCATAACCTTTATCCGCTAGCAATGTGTCTGCGCGCGGAAGAGCGTTGATTATCAAGGCCGTGCCTTTGTAAACACTTACCTGCCCTTCCGAGAGCAGCATAATCAGTGGACGGCCATAGCGATCGCTACAGCATGCAATTTAGAATTCAGTCCGCCTTTGGTGCGCCCAATACGTCTGGGAACATCCCTTTTTTTAGCAGGCTGGCTGCGGTACGATGGGCTTTAAGATGACTCATGGCGCACCTCCTAATGTGACCAATGAATCCGGTAGATCACCTCAACGCAAGACATTTAATAGGTCTTCAGTCTAAATAAATCCAATGATTTTACCAAGAAAAATAAATTAAAATACTTTATTTCAAATCAAACATCTTTTAAAATAATATTATAAATTTTCAGAACTCATTTCATGATAACTATAAAAACATAAATGATCGGAGTTAAATTGCGTATTTAAAAAATTAACTTTAAGGCGCCATTGAAATTAAAAGGGCGCCTTATGCACAAAGACAGTTTATCCCGCGTAAACACCCTTTTGCTATCGTTTGGAGCAATTGCTCTGGCAGTTGGCCTATATCTACATTTTGTATCTGGTACCGTTCCGTTAACAAGTCAGCTAGCTGTGAAAATAACGTAAATTCATTGTGCAGTACAAATCAGGAAGCATTAAATGCACTTTTGCCTAAAAGTAACGAGCCTTGAATGCTCGCAATGATGGATGCCAAAGCAAATAACTCAATAATCACTTGAAGTAATTTTTCCAAAATAGGCAGCACTTATGCCAACTCTCACATCAGCTTATTAGTGTATTATATAAACTGATATAAATAAATTTTTCTTATTTTTTTATCATCAGGCTAAAATCTGACGAATATCAATAATAAATTACAGTATTAAGTATATTAACAATAATTTATCCTTATCATAAGTAACCAATATGCAATATTTTATATTATTATTTTATTTTATATACATCAGTTTTTAATAACAAAATTTCAAAAACACGGTTGATCCTTAAAAATTATTTCTCCACTATAGGCGTTAGAGGCTCATTTCTGCACATTATTTATTATGCGCTTACGAAAGGGGATGTGGCCTCCGAATGTAACATGAAATGCACTCGCAAGAGGAAATAATGAAAAATTCGGATTTCTGCAAAATCATCGCACTCAATTTATTGGTATCCGTATCAATGTCATCTCCAACATTGGCCAGTTATGGCTTTTATGTTGGTAAAAACCTGACCGAAGACGGCTCAGTACTTATCGGCGGCACCGGTGAAGAAGTATCCGGTCACTGGTTAACTGTAGTACCTGCGAAGAAACATGCGGAAGGAACAACCATTTCTGTCGGAGCAACAGAAAAAGCATATATGCCAGGCAAATTGATGGAAATTCCCCAAGCGCCTGAGACATTCAAATATATCAACATGAACTACAGCGATTTTGAAGGCTTTCCGGCGCCTCTGACCAATGGAGGCCTGAATGAGCACGGTGTTGCAATCCGTGACATCTGGTCTAACTCCCGCGATGAGCTTGTCGAGATGACACCCAATCCGCAAACCGGCCCGCAATATAGCGATCTGGCACGCATTGCATTGGAACGTGCCAAAACAGCACGTGAAGCCGTCGAAATCATTGGTGATCTCATCAATAAATATGGCTACACCACTTACGGTGGGAACTCTCATCTTATTGCTGACAAAAATGAAGGTTGGGTAGTTCTGCAATTTGCAGGTGGCAAAGGGCTTTGGGTGGCTGAACGCTTAGGGCCAGACGATGTCCGCGTTTCTTATCCCGGCTATATCGGCGATATTCCGGCCGATATTACTGACAGCAATGATTATTTGGCATCGCCTAATTTTTATGATTTCGCCATTGAGCAAGGCTGGTGGAAGCGTGACGGTGATAAGCCTTTCAATGTCCATGCTGTTTATAGCGAACAAGACCGCCCGATGCGTACCGGTCAAAAACACTGGACAATTGATACGGTCGAAAAAGAATTACGCGACATGGCACCGGTCACTTTGAAAAAAATGATGAAAATGGTGCGCGATCCACGCGTATCAACCGAACGCTCCGGCTATGGTGAAGTGGCACAGTTACGTGAGACAACACGCCCTGAGCTCAACCTGCTTTGGGTTGCGCCTACCGGTTCTGTAACGGCTCCATTTGTGCCTTACCATATCGGGATCAATAAAGTTATTCCGGAATATGGTATTCATCGATATTTGTTCCGTGATGCAGGTTCCACCTTCTTAAATGCTGAATATCAGTCTCAGGAAGCAACCCAATTTGCAGGCCGTTTGTTTAAGCGCATCATGTATCATAGCTGCGCCCATCCTGAAACATTCATGCCGGAAGTCACCCAAGCACTGGAAGCCTTCGAAGACGGGCAAATTCAAGATATTGCAACCATTCAGACAACCGCCGAAATTCTTTATCAAGCTGAAAAACCTGAATTGGCATCCAAATATCTAACAGACTACAGTGTGCGCCAATCTGAGCGTGCCCTTGATTTAGGCAATGCATTACTGGCTTCCATTGAAGCACGTGCAAAACTACTTTACGGCATTGAAACCATCGATGGCACCGCTATCAATGCAGAAGACGCTGACATGCCGTGCCGAAAGAAATAATCATCTACTAAGTTAACCAGCATTTTAAAGGGCGTTTGCATCAGCTTGTAAACGCCTTTTTTGATAGTTTTGCTATCTCTAAATAGTTGGTTTATGAAAGCTACAAGAAAACATCATCTTTCTCTGCATCAGCTAACATCTCATCGCAGCTGTTTTTCTGTTGCTTCAATTGAAAGTAAAACATCCATGTCCGTCGATAAAACCATTAAAAATCTGCTCAAAGATCAGGAATTGCGGGCAGCAGCTTTTATCGTCACAGTTTATGGCGACATTGTTTTACCGCGTGGCGGCGTATTTTGGACCGGCTCTTTAATCGAGATTTGCAACCGTGCGGGTTTAAGTGAATCAGTAGTGAGGACTGCCGTTTCACGGCTGGTGACCGCTAATCGTCTCAAAGGTGAGCGCAACGGACGGCGCAGCTATTACAGTCTTGACGCCTCTTCGCGCACCGAGTTTGAACAAGCGGCCAAACTTCTTTATCAACCGGATCAGGAGCCTAAAGGTTGGCAGGTCATTTATGCGCCTGATTTAAGCGATGCCGATGCCGCGCGCCTTCGCATGGGGCGGATGGGATCAGCCATTTTTATCCGCCCTGATCGCGGACAGACTTTGCCGGAAAACGCACAAATCCTGCGCGCACAAGACCCCGATGACATGGGCTGGCTGGCGCAGTTCTGGGATTTGAGCCAAATCCACCAGCGTTACTGTGATCTCATTGCCCGCTTTGAACCGCTTTATCAGCGTGCCGATGACTTATCGTCTGAAAACGCACTGATGGCACGGCTCATTCTGGTGCATATGTATCGCGGCGTTTTGCTGCGTGACCCGCGCCTGCCGCTGAAGGCTTTGCCGCAAGACTGGCAAGGTCACACGGCGCGCAATTTGTTCCGCAATCTTTATCTGTCACTGAGCCCGAAAGCAGAAAGCTGTATTGCTGCTCTTTGTGAAGGTGTTGACGGTGTTTTACCGGCAAATACCGATGAAACGCGCTCACGCCATCAGGGATTGTTAATTGCCGAATAAAAAAGCTCTGAAATTCAAAACATTACAACAATTCTAAAAATTTACTTGCATTGTAATGTTTCATGGCCTTATAATCTGACCAAGCGGTCGATGAATGAGGAGATTCTTCCGCTTTCAGGGTAGGAAGGAAAATATTCATGCAAGATGCTTTTATCTGTGATGCAGTTCGTACTCCAATTGGTCGGTATGGCGGAGCGCTGGCTTCCGTGCGTGCAGATGATCTTGCAGCACTGCCTCTCAAAGCCCTTATCGAGCGCAATCCTTCGGTCAATTGGTCAGCTGTTGACGATCTGATTTACGGCTGCGCCAACCAGGCAGGCGAAGACAACCGCAATGTCGGTCGCATGGCTGCTCTCCTCGCAGGCCTGCCGGTCAGTGTTCCGGGTACCACGGTCAACCGCCTTTGTGGCTCTGGCATGGATGCGATTGGTATGGCAGCACGTGCTATCCGCGCTGGTGATTGCGACTTCGTGATTGCCGGTGGCGTTGAAAGCATGACGCGCGCTCCGTTTGTCATGCCGAAAGCCGACAGTGCATTTTCACGCAGCAATGCGGTTTATGACACCACCATCGGCTGGCGTTTTGTCAATCCGGCCATGAAAGCAAAATTCGGCGTTGATACAATGCCGGAAACCGCCGACAATGTGGCAGGTGACTTTAATATTTCCCGCGAAGATCAAGATGCTTTTGCAGCACGCAGTCAGGCACGTTGGGCGAAAGCGCAGGCTGCGGGTCTTTTCAATGATGAGATTGCACCGGTGACCATTACACCGCGTCGTGGTGATCCGATTATTGTGGCCGAAGACGAGCATCCACGCCCAGGAACAACTTTTGAAACACTTGCTAAACTAAAAGCCATCAATGGCCCTGATCGGACGGTTACAGCCGGTAATGCATCCGGCGTTAATGATGGTGCAGCCGCCTTAACAATCCTCTCAAGCGAGGCGGCCAAAGCACAAGGACTTACTCCTAAAGCGCGCATCGTCTCCATGGTCGCCGCCGGTGTTGAACCGCGCATCATGGGTATCGGCCCCTCACCTGCTGCCAAAAAAGTTTTGGCGCGTGCGGGTCTCACCATTGATCAGATGGATGTGATCGAGCTCAATGAGGCTTTTGCCAGTCAGGCATTGGCTACTCTTCGTGATCTCGGCCTGCCGGATGATGCAGAACATGTGAACCCGAACGGCGGCGCGATTGCGATCGGTCATCCGCTCGGCATGTCGGGTGCGCGTCTGGTTGCAACTGCCATGTATCAATTACACCGCAACGGCGGACGCTATGCATTATGCACAATGTGTATCGGCGTTGGTCAGGGCATCGCTATCATTATCGAACGCGTGTGAGCAGGAAGGACATCTTAAAATGTATGCACAGCTCGTAACGTCTGAAGGTGCAAAAGACCGCACTGATATGAGCCCGCAGGAAATTGCGTTTCAGGAACGCATTGACCGCGGTGAAAAGATTGAACCTAAAGAGTGGATGCCGGAAGGCTACCGCAAAACTCTGATCCGCCAGATCGGCCAGCATGCCCATAGTGAAATTGTCGGCCAGCTTCCGGAAGGCAACTGGATCACCCGCGCACCAACACTGGAACGCAAAGCCATTTTGCTGGCCAAAGTGCAGGATGAAGCCGGTCACGGTCTTTATCTCTATTCAGCCGCAGAAACCCTTGGTGTTTCGCGTGATGAATTGCTGGAGCGCCTGCATGCAGGCAAGATGAAATATTCGTCCATATTCAACTATCCAACCCTCAACTGGGCTGATATGGGCGCAGTGGGCTGGCTGGTTGACGGTGCAGCGATTATGAACCAAGTGCCGTTGCAGCGTACATCTTATGGCCCTTATAGCCGTGCGATGATCCGTATTTGTAAGGAAGAATCCTTCCATCAGCGTCAGGGCTATGCCGTGATGATGAAGATGGCTTCCGGCACGCCGGAACAAAAACGCATGGCGCAGGATGCATTGAACCGTCTCTGGTATCCGTCGCTGATGATGTTTGGCCCCTCGGATAAAGATTCAGTCCATTCCGTGCAGTCGATGGCATGGAAGATCAAGATGAATACCAATGACGAGCTGCGTCAGAAGTTCGTCGATCAGACCGTACCACAGGCCGAATATCTGGGTCTGACTGTGCCGGATCCAAACCTGAAATGGAACGAGGAAAAAGGCGGTTACGACTTTACCGAGCCAAATTGGGAAGAGTTTTTCAACGTCATTAACGGCAATGGCCCGTGCAATGCCGATCGTCTCGGCGCACGCGTCAAAGCTTGGGATGACGGTGCATGGTTCCGCGAAGCGCTGGTTGCGCATGCGGAAAAAGTTGATGCACGCGCTGCACGTGTAGCCGCTGAATAAGCAGCTTACGAACAAGCAGAAAATTTAAGTGCCACAAAGTCAAGGAACACACCCATGTCAAAAGAATGGCCACTCTGGGAGATCTTTATCCGCGGTCAGCACGGCCTCAACCATCGTCATGTCGGCAGCCTTCATGCGCCCGACGCTGCAATGGCCATCAACAATGCCCGCGATGTTTACACCCGCCGCAATGAAGGCGTATCAATCTGGGCAGTGCGCTCCGATGATATCGTTGCTTCAAGCCCGTCGGACAAAGGCCCGCTTTTCGAGCCTTCCAACAGCAAAGTTTACCGTCATCCGACATTCTTCGACATTCCTGAAGAAGTGGGGAGCATGTAATGAGCGCAGCACACGGCAAAACAGCGCCGGTTCGTGACCGCGCCAGACAGGAAGAGATCGTACGCAACGTACGCCCTCTTGCTGAACCAAAAAATGACCCGCTTTTTGAAACTTTGCTGCGTATAGGCGACAATACTCTAATCCTCGGCCATCGTGTTTCAGAATGGTGTGGCCATTCACCGGCATTGGAAGAAGATATTGCACTGGCAAACGTAGCACTTGATCTGATCGGCCAAACCCAGTTTTGGCTTGGTCTGGCCGGTGAAGTGGAAGGCAAAGGCCGCTCCGCCGATGATCTGGCTTTCTTGCGTGATGGCTGGGATTTCAAAAACCTGCTGATCGTTGAGCGTCCGAATGGTGATTTCGGTCACACATTGATGCGCCAGTTTTTGTTTGATGCCTATCATCTGGAACTTTTGAAAGAGCTGAAAAAATCGACCGATCAGCGCATAGCCGATATTGCGGAAAAATCAGCCAAAGAAGTCGCCTATCATCTGGAGCGCTCTTCTGATCTGGTTATCCGTCTGGGCGATGGCACCGCGACAAGCCACAAAATCATGCAGAATGCGCTGGATGCTTTGTGGTCCTACACCGGCGAAATGTTCATTAGCGATGATAGTGACAAGCAAGTCGCTGAGCAAGGTTTGGCACCCGATCCGGCAGATCTGCGTGCAAACTGGGAAGCCGTGATCCACGCCGTGCTGAGCGAAGCAAATTTGCGCATTCCTGATAGTACATTTGCCCATCAAGGTGGCCGTCAGGGCGTTCATACCGAACATTTGGGGCATTTACTGACCCAAATGCAATGGTTGCAGCGCGCTTATCCTGGCGCCAGTTGGTAAGCGCCATGCAGAACACTGCCCGTCCCTCCATTGACCAAGTCTGGGGCTGGCTCGCCGAGGTTCCGGATCCCGAAATCCCGGTTATCAGCCTGACAGATCTCGGCATTATCCGTGATGTCGAATGGCAGGATAATGAACTGGTCGTCACCGTCACGCCGACTTATAGCGGCTGTCCGGCGACAGGTATTATTAATCTCGATATTGAAACGGCATTACGCGCCAAAGGCATCGAGCAATTGCGGCTGGAACGTCGCCTGTCTCCGGCATGGACAACAGATTGGCTAACCGCAGAAGCGCGTGAAAAACTGCGCGCTTACGGCATCACGCCACCGGTTGACGGCACTGCCGCTGACGGCGTTTTGCTTGACCGTGCGCGCAGCCTTTCCGGCGCCAATATGACGATCAGTTGTCCGCGCTGCTCATCAATCAATACCGAGAAAATCAGCCAGTTCGGCTCCACACCCTGCAAGGCCAGCTATCGCTGCAAGGATTGTCTGGAGCCTTTCGACTATTTCAAATGCATCTAAGGATGCAATCTAGTTTCAAGTGCATCCGCAAGATGCAGCCAAGTTCAAATGCATCTAAGGATGCAGGTAGGTTTTAAGAAAGATACCTCATGGCACGCTTTCACACCCTGAAGGTCACTGATATTCAACGCGATACGCGAGATGCCGTCGTCCTGACGCTCGCTCCGCGTGATGAAGATCGCGAGCATTTTAATTTTACCCAAGGTCAATATCTGACCTTCCGCCGCACCTTTGACGGCGAGGAACTGCGCCGCAGCTATTCGATCTGCGCTGGTGTTGATGACGGTGTTTTGCAGGTCGGCATCAAGCGTGTGGATGGCGGTGCCTTCAGCACATGGGCGAATGAAAACCTCAATCCCGGCGACGAGATTGAGGCCATGCCGCCGATGGGGCGTTTCTTCGCGCCGCTGGCTGCCGATCAGGCCAAGCAATATTTGGGCTTTGCCGCCGGTTCCGGCATCACGCCTTTGCTTTCCATCATCAAAACCACCTTGGCGCGCGAGCCACATTCACGCTTCACCTTGGTTTACGCCAATCGCCAGATCAGCTCGATCATGTTCCGCGAAGTGCTGGAAGATTTGAAAAACACCTATCTTGGCCGTTTTTCCGTCATTCACATCCTGCGTCAGGAAGGACAAGAAATCGACCTGTTCACCGGCCGTATTGATGAAGCGAAAATGAAAGATCTGTTCCGCGCATGGATTGATCCAAAAGCCATTGATACAGCCTTTATTTGTGGTCCTGAACCGATGATGCTGAGCGTTGCGGCAAGCCTGCGCGATCACGGCCTCAAAGACGAACAGATCAAATTCGAGCTTTTTGCCTCCGGTCAGCAGGGTCGCGCCAAACAGCGCACGGTTTCAAAACAAGCCATAACTGATGGTGCAGGCGTTCAGGCAACGCTTACCCTTGACGGCACTACGCGCAATTTTGAAATGCAGCGAAACGGCGAAACCATTCTGGATGCGGCACTCGCCAACAATCTCGATGCGCCATATTCCTGCAAAGCCGGTGTCTGCTCAACTTGCCGCTGTAAAGTGCTGGAAGGTGAAGTGGAAATGGCCATCAACCACGCGCTTGAAGATTATGAAGTGCGTGCCGGTTATGTGCTCTCCTGTCAGGCTTCTGTGCTCAGCGACCGCGTTATCGTTACTTACGACGAATAAAGGAACATGCCATGACTGATCTGATGAATATTGAAGACTATCTGGCAAAAGGCGGTGTTTTGACCGCACCAAACAATGTGCCAGCGCGTTATCGCGGCGAGTTGATGCGTATTATGGCGAGCTTTATCGACAGCGAATTGGCAGCCTCTGCCGGTTTTGCCTCCTCGATCAACTTTGCACCAGCCATTAAAGAGCGCATTGCAGCGAGCCGCATCACGCTTGAAAAAGCAGATCATGCCGAGCGCGTTCTCAATATTATGGGTGATTTCGGCACCGACAAGCGCCGTTATCAATCGCAATATGATTGGGCTGCACGCGTTGAGCGCGACAGCGATTTAGGTCTAGCGCGTAAAGAAGGCGATATGCGCGTTTCGGTTTTTCATTACCCGATTATCAGCTGGACTGATGCGGTGGTGATGAATGTACTGCAAGGCTTGGCGACTAGTGTGTTGATGACCGAGTTTACCCGCATCTCTTATGCGCCTTTGGCTGAAGTTTTCCGCGAGATTACCCCGCGCGAAATGCGTCATATGCAGCTAGGCCTTGAGGGTTTGACCGAAATCGTCACCACCGAAGAAGGTCGCGCTGAGGCTAAATCTTCGGTTGCTTATTGGCACCCACGCGTGGGTGCCGGTTTTGGTGATCCGAATTCAAATCGCTTTGAAATTTTAAGCCGCTTTGGCCTGCGCCATAGCTCCAACAAAGATTTGCTGGCGCAGTGGAATGCTGAATGCAGTAAAGCACTGACAGCCCTTGGTCTTTGATTAAGGGCGCATAACTGCGCCCCGCCCCCATTAGAAATTTGGAAGGAAACGCAATGAGCAATACGGCTGTTCAGCCTCGCCGCCTTGAAAGCTATGTCTATGGCAGCTGGGTCGCTGGCACTAAAGAAGGGCAAACGCTTCTCGATGCCGCAACAGGCGTACCGGTTGCGCAGATCGATTCAACCGGCATAAATTTTGCCGATGTTTTGGACTATGGTCGCAAAATTGCAGCACCAAAACTGCAAGCAATGACCTTCCATGAGCGTGCCCTGCTTCTCAAAGAGCTTGGCCAGTTGCTGATGACACAAAAGGAAGAGTTCTACACCGAAAGCCTGCATACCGGTGCGACGCGCCCTGACGCTTGGGTCGATATTGAAGGCGGCATCGGCACGATGCTGACCTATTCTTCCAAAGGTCGCCGTGAACTGCCAAACACCCGCGTGCTCACCGAAGGTGATATCGAACCGCTTTCACGCGATGGCAGCTTTTTAGGCCAGCATATTCTCACCCCGCTTGCAGGTGTGGCCGTGCATATCAATGCTTACAACTTCCCGATCTGGGGCATGTTGGAAAAAATCGCACCGACGCTGATTGCCGGTGTGCCTTGCATTGTTAAACCAGCCAGCCAGACCGCCTATTTAACCGAGCTGATGGTGCGCCGCATCATCGAAAGCGGTATTCTGCCTGAAGGTGCCTTGCAGCTTATCTGTGGTTCGGTCGGCAATATGCTTGACCATGTCACCGAGCAGGATGCCGTGACTTTCACAGGTTCGGCCAAAGTTGGCCGTATGCTGAAAAACCATCCAGCCATTGTTGCTAATTCCACCCGTTTCACCATGGAAGCCGACAGTCTGAACGCCTCGATTTTGGGCGAAGATGCGGTTGTCGGCACGCCGGAATTTGATCTTTTCGTCAAAGAAGTCGCACGCGAAATGACCTCGAAGGCAGGGCAGAAATGCACCGCCATTCGTCGTGTTATCGCACCGCGCGCACAAGTTGATGCATTGATTGATGCGCTGCGTGATCGCTTGGGCAAAACTGCTGTTGGTTTGCCGGGCGATGAAGCCACCCGTATGGGCGCACTTGCAAGCCTCGATCAGCGCGTGGAAGTACGTGAACGTATTACTGAGCTGCAAAAAGGTGCCAGCATTGTTGCAGGCAATCCCGATGAGGTTCGCCTCACTTCAGGGGACGCAGAAAAAGGTGCTTTCCTCAATCCGGTTCTGCTTTACGCTGATAAACCGTTTGAAGCGAAAGCCATCCACGATGTGGAGGCTTTTGGCCCTGTTTCAACTGTTATGGCTTATGATGATCTTGATGAAGCTATTGCTCTTGCGCGCAAAGGCAAAGGTTCGCTCGTTTCATCCGTTTTCACCAATGATCCCAAGACTGCCGAGAAAGCCGTTCTCGGTGTCGCTGCGTGGCATGGCCGTGTGATGATTGGCAATCGGGAGACTGCCAAATCATCCACCGGCCATGGTTCACCGCTTGCCGGTCTTATTCATGGTGGCCCGGGACGCGCAGGTGGCGGCGAAGAAATGGGCGGCATTCGTGGCGTCAAGCATTTCATGCAGCGCACTGCCATTCAGGGCTCTCCTACCCTGCTTTCAGCCGTCACCGGACGCTGGATTGAAGGTGCGCCAAGCTATCAGGGCGAGCATCCGTTCCGCAAATCCTTGGCAGAACTGAAAATCGGCGATCAGCTTGTCACCGAACAACGCACCATCACTTTGGAAGATGTCGAGCATTTCGCACATTTTACCGGTGATACATTCTATGCACATATGGACAGTGAAGCTGCCAAAGCCAATCCGTTTTTTGATGAACGCGTGGCGCATGGCTATCTGATTGCAAGCTTTGCGGCAGGGCTTTTTGTCCATCCTGATGCAGGGCCGGTTCTTGCCAATTACGGCGTTGATAATCTGCGCTTCCTCGTGCCGGTTTATTTTGGCGACACTTTGCAGGTGCGTCTCACCTGTAAGGAAATCAACCCGCGCATGAACAGCCAGCACGGCGAAGTGCGCTGGGATTGCCGCGTCACCAACCAGCGTGATGACGTCGTTGCCCAATACGACGTTCTTACCATGGTTGCCAAAACATGGCCGCTGGCCGCAACACCCGCATAAAAATAAAAAAGCGGAGCGCTTCCCACAAGCGCTCCGCTTTTATTATTCAACCGTACAAAAAAATTAACGAACCGCTTTGATGCCTTCTAAAATCAATGTTGTCGCCACATCGGCATAATCATCACGGGTAATTTTGCCGCCGTCTTTAAACCACATATAAACCCAGTTGATCATCCCGAACAACGACATGGTCACGGGCGTAAGCAGCGGGCGCTCGGCATTATCCAATTCAGGATTGATCTCACGCAGAACTTTTGAAAAACGCTTCACGATGCCGCGTTCAATCGTGTAAATCTGCTGGCGTTTGTCGTCCGGCAAAGCCCATGCCGCATTCAGCTGCACTTTATGTTGATTGTCGGCACCTTTATAGCATTCCAGCACCGTGCCGACCAGTTGACGCAGACGTTTTTGCGGCGGCAATGTTTCGTCATCAGCATCTTCAATCGCGGCCACCAGATCTTCCAGATGCGTGGAAATGATGGCAAAAATCAGCTCTTCTTTGCTGGGATAATAATGATAGAGCAAAGATTTAGATACACTTGCATGTTTTGCAATAAGCGACATGGAGGCTTTCTCCATGCCCACCTCAGCAAACACTTCCGCGGCGCTCATCAGTAAACCACGTTGTTTTTCTTCAAAATCGGTGGCTCTGGTACGAGACATATTGCCTCCCTCATTCTTACAGTATCGTGCTTCATCAGCAAAAGATAAGGGGGCTAAAAATGCCCCCTGATATGATTATTAACTTTTCAAATCCAATTAGCCAAGTTGACTTAGCTATATTAGTAGGGCCATTATTCAACAGGGCGGTCATCCACAACGCGCTTGGCTTTGCCTTCAGAGCGTACCATAGAATGCGGATCTTTAACGACCACTTGTGCCGAAACACCAACAACGCTTTTGATATGATGTGAAAGTTCACGCGCTGATTTAGCACGCGCATCATCATCTGTCATATCGGTTGTGCATTCCACATGAACGGTCATGCAATCCATACGACCGGTACGGGTCAGTTGAATTTGGAAATGCGGTGCAAGACCAGAACATTTGAGAACCTGCTCTTCGATCTGGGTCGGGAACACATTCACACCACGCAAGATAATCATATCATCACTGCGGCCGGTGATTTTTTCAATACGGCGCATCGAGCGGGCAGTGCCCGGCAAAATGCGGGTCAAATCGCGGGTGCGATAACGAACCATCGGCAGTGCTTCTTTGGTGAGTGTGGTAAATACCAATTCACCCACCTGACCATCAGGCATTACTTCACCGGTCACAGGATCAATAATTTCCGGATAGAAGTGATCTTCCCAAACATGCAGACCATCTTTGGTTTCCACACATTCCATCGCAACACCCGGCCCCATCACTTCCGACAGACCATAGATGTCGACAGCATGCATGTTAAAAGCATCTTCGATTTCTTCACGCATGGAATTTGTCCATGGTTCGGCTCCGAAAATACCTATTTCCAGCGAGCTCTTGCGCGGATCAAGCCCCTGACGACGGAATTCATCCAGAATGGAAAGCATGTAGCTTTGCGTTACCATGATGATGCGCGGTCGGAAGTCATTGATCAGGGTGACCTGTCGCTCGGTCTGACCGCCGGACATCGGAATGACTGTGCAGCCCAAGCGCTCCGCACCATAATGCGCGCCGATACCACCGGTAAACAAGCCATAACCATAAGCATTATGCAGCATATCACCGGAGCGACCGCCACCGGCACGGATGGAACGGGCAATCAAATTTGCCCAATTATCAATGTCTGACTGCGAATAACCGACAACAGTCGGCTTGCCGGTTGTGCCGGATGAACCGTGAATACGCACAACCTTGTTCTGCGGCACTGCAAACATGCCGAACGGATAAGTGTCGCGCAGATCCTGCTTATAGGTGAACGGAAATTTGGAAATGTCGGAGAGTGTTTTCAACTCTTCCGGATGCACATCAGCTTCGATAAAACGCTTGCGGTAGAACGGGGAATTTTCATAGCAATGCTTCAATGAACGCTTCATGCGATGGAACTGCAACGCCTCGATTTCATCGCGTGATGCAGTTTCAATAGGGTCAAGGATCTTGGGATCCGGTGCCATCGCTGTCATAATAACCTCCCTAGGGTAATAACTTGATGCGGTGTCAGATGAGTGTCACGTCAAAGACATTCACTCGGGCACATGCGTTCCTTTAACGCTGCGCGACAAACCGCGAAATTCTGCAATATGCTCACCATCCTGATTGGAAACCCGAATATCATAGATGCCTGAGCGGCCGCGTCGGGAGACTTCACGCGCAACGGCTGTTAACCGATCCCCGATTTTCCCCGGATTGATAAAACTGACCGAACAACTTTGCGCTACAACGAGCTGATTATAGCTGTTGCAAGCAAACGCAAAAGCACTGTCAGCAAGCATGAAAATAAAACCACCATGACAATTACCATGGCCGTTCGACATGGTTTCAGTAAGTGTCATCGATAAAGTGGCAGTGCCTGGTGCAATGCTTTCCAGCGCCATGCCCAAATTCTGGCTGGCTTTATCGCCTGCCCACATCGCTTGTGCGGAGGCTTCAGCCAGTTCCTGCGGGGTCATATCTGCAACTTTTTTCATTTGCCCTTAAACTCCGCGGCACGTTTTTCCAAAAATGCGGTCACGCCTTCAGCATAATCAGCACTTTTACCGGCTTTTTGCTGGGCATCACGCTCCAGATCCAACTGCTGATCCAATGAATTGATGGCGGCTGACTGAATAAGTTGTTTGGTCAAACCAAGGCCGAAAGTAGCACCCTTGGCAAGTTTGCGCGCTGTCGCCAATGCTTCATCAAGCAATGTTTCATCATCAACAGCCTTCCAGATCAGCCCCCAAGAGGCCGCGTCCTCTGCTGATAATGGCTCCGCTAACATGGTCAATGCCTTGGCGCGCGGCTCACCCAAAATACGGGTGAGGTTAAATGTGCCGCCTGCATCTGGAATAAGCCCGATTTTTGAAAAGGCTTGAATAAAACGGGCAGATTTAGCAGCAAAAACAATATCACACGCAATGGCAATATTCGCGCCTGCACCAGCTGCAACACCATTCACAGCGCAAATAACCGGCTTGTTCAAAGCACGGATCAATCGCAATGTCGGATTATAAAAAGTTTCGAGCGTATTGCCCAAATCCGGCGCCGGCGTTCCTTTACGCGGATCGCGATCGCCTAAATCCTGTCCGGCGCAAAAACCACGTCCCGAACCTTTAATCAGTACTGCACGAACAGAATCATCATCATGCGCGCGCTGGATGCCGGCGCGCAGCGCCATGTGCATTTCTTCGTTAAATGAGTTCAGCTTTTCAGGGCGATTCAACGTCAAAGACAGAACGCCATCAGCCAGCTCTACAAGAACCGTATCCGACATATTTCAACTCCCTGCTCCATGATATTTGTGGAGCCCTCTTTTTTTTGTTGCATAAACTGACCGGCCGGTCAATAATAATATGAAGAACGAGGAGGAACGTTTTCACGATGTTTTGGGATCGCCATTTACCTACACTCAATGCTGCCGGTGCAGCACTGCTGGCCCGTGAGTTCTGGACACCATATCCGGAAGTCCCGTCCGGCAAGATCTATGGCGAAACTGCCCGTGACGACGGATTAGCAAGCTATCTGGCACTTCTCAATAAGCCTTTCGATATTGCCGGACACCCGGAAACTGCCCGTATCGGCGCCGAAGTTTCTCCTTATGGCGCAGCACTTGGGATCACCTATCCTGCAGCAGAACCACAAGTGCTAATTGATGCTGCCAATAAGATTGCTGACGAATTTGCCCGTTCTGATGTGAAAGCCCGCATTGGTGCTTTGCTTGAAACTTTGGCGCGTATGAACGCACAAAGCTTCCTGATGGGCAATGCAGTGATGAACACCACCGGACAAGCTTTTCCGATGGCTTTTCAGGCTGGCGGCCCCCACGCACAAGACCGCGCTTTGGAAGCTATTGCTGCCGCTTGGGCAGAAATGCAGCGTTTTCCGTCACAGGCCATTTGGGAAAAGCCGCAAGGCAAACAAGCACCATTACGCCTTGAAAAACATTGGACACTGATTCCGTCCGGTCTGTCGCTGGCTATCGGCTGCAATACATTCCCGACATGGAATTCATTTCCGGGAATTTTTGCAAGCCTTGCCACCGGCAATCCGGTCATCATCAAACCGCATCCGTCGGCCGTGCTGCCTTTGGCACTAACCGTTAAAACATTGCGCGAAGTGTTTGTTGAAGCCGGTCTCCCAGCTGATGCCGTTCTTTTGGCGGTCGATTCAGTTGGCGCACCAATTGCCGATAAGCTCGCAAGCCACGATGATATCAAGCTGATTGACTATACCGGTTCCAATGCTTTTGGTGACTGGTTGCGTAAAAACGCTACCCAAGCCAAGCTTTTCACCGAAGAAGCCGGTATCAACACGATCACCATCGCAGGCACTGATAATTTCCAAGCCATGAGCGATAATCTGGCTTTTGCGCTGTCGTTATATTCCGGCCAGATGTGCACCGCACCACAGAATATTTATATTCCTGAGAGCGGCATCGAGACGGATGAAGGCCACAAAAGCTTTGATGAGGTGGCAAAAGGTTTGGCCGATGCGATTGACCGCCTTGTCGCTGATCCGGCACGCGCTGCTGCCATTTGCGGTGCTATTGCCAATCCCGCCACATTGAAGCGCGTAGAAAAAGCCCGTTCACTTGGCCGCATCATTCGTGATTCTGCGCCGCTCGATTATCAAAACAGCGCAACACCTTTGCTCATCGCCGTCGACGGCGATGATGAAGCCGTAAACACCGAATGGTTCGGGCCGATCATGTTCCTTATTCCGGCCAAAGATGGCGATGCAGCCATTGAGACCGCATCCAGCCTCGCCCGTAAAAAAGGCGCCATCACTGCCGCTCTTTACGATACCAATGAGCCACGCATTCAACGGGCGGCAATCGCCTTTGCACACGGCGGCGTCAATCTGTCGGTTAATCTGACAGGCAATATCTTCGTCAACCAGTCAGCAGCCTTCAGCGATTTTCACGTTACCGGTGCCAATCCTGCAGGAAATGCTTGCTTAACCGATACAGCATTTGTTGCCAGCCGTTTTCACCACGCCATGTGGCGCCGGCCGGTGACTGAGTAACAAACACTCTGGGAGGAGTATCCTTATGATGAACTTTCTGAAAGCAACTGTTCCGGCCGCTGTTATTGCCCTTGCAATGGCAGGTGTGGGGACAGGTGCAGCGCACGCCGAAATCCGTATCGGTGCATCCGTTTCCGCCACCGGCCCTGCGGCTTTCCTTGGCGATCCGGAATTTAAAACACTGGAAATGCTGGTTGCCGAACTCAATGAAAAAGGCGGCATCAATGGTGAGAAAATCAAGCTTATCATGTATGACGATGGTGGCGACGCCAACAAAGCGCGCACTTTTGCCACCCGTCTAATTGAAGATGACGAAGTGGTTGCCATCATCGGCGGCACCACCACCGGCACCGCCATGTCGATTTTGTCAGTTGCAGAAGATGCTGAAATTCCTTTCATCGCCCTTGCCGGTGCAATTGAAATCATTCAGCCAGTGCGTCCTTACACCTTCAAAACACCCCATACCGACCGCATGGCTTGCCAGAAAATCTATGAAGATATGGGCAAGCGCGGCATCAGCAAAATCGGTATGATTTCCGGCACCGACGGTTTTGGTGCTTCGATGGAAGCCCAGTGCAAAAACGTAGCGCCAGATTATAAAATCGACATCGTCATTGACGAAACCTATGATCCAAAAGACGCGGACATGACCGCCCAGCTGACCAAAATCCGCAATGCGCCGGGTGTGCAGGCTGTGCTCAATCCGGGCTTTGGTCAGGGGCCTTCGATTGTAACGCGTAACTATCATCAGCTCGGCATCGAATTGCCGATGTACCAGTCACATGGCGTTGCCTCTTCAGGCTTTATCAAACTGGCAGGCGAGAAAGCTGCCGAGGGCTTGCGCCTTCCCGGCACAGCCCTTTTGATCGCAGATCAGCTTGATGCAAGCGACCCGCAGCAGCCGCTCGTCACCGCTTATAAGGCAAAGTTTGAAGAACGCTATAAAATGCCGGTCGATACATTCGGCGGCTATGCTCATGATGCCTTCCTGATCGTTACCGACGCAATTACCCGAGCCGGTTCTGCCGAACCGCAGGAAATCCGTGACGCGATTGAAAAAACCAGTGGTCTGGCCGGTGCGACAGGTATCTATACCTTCTCGCCAGAAGACCATCTCGGCCTTGATCTGACAGCATTCCGTATGCTCCAGATTAAAGACGGCGGTTGGTCTGTAGCCGAATAAAACTGACATCAGCATCCCGCCTGCGCCTTTGATTAGTCACAGGCGGGATCATGTCATCCGGCCTGTTATTTCTCCATCCAGACGCGGAGAGCTCATGTCAGAGTTTATGCAATTTCTTTCTTCAGGGGTAACTGTTGGCGCCGTTTATGCGCTGATCGCCCTTGGCTTCACGATCATCTACAATGCTTCCGATGTGGTCAATTTTGCTCAGGGCGAATTTGTCATGTTGGGTGGCATGATCACATGGGCAGCTTATGCAGCGGGTTTGCCCCTGCCGTTGGCCGCTCTGATTGCCATTGTTCTGACAGCGGCACTCGGCGTTGCGATCAATAAATTCGCAATCGAACCGGCGCGTGGTGCGCCTGTTGTTTCACTGATTATCATTACCATCGGTGCTTCCGTTTTCATCCAAGGCGCGGCACAGATCATCTTTGATAAGCAGATCCATAGTTTTCCGGCTTTCTCCGGTGACAAACCACTCAACTTCTTGGGCGCGACCATCCAGACCCAGAGCTTGTGGGTTATCGGCGGTGCTTTGGTGGTCTTTATCGGCCTGTGGCTTTTCTTCACACGCACCCTGTTGGGGCGCGCAGTGCTTGCCACGTCCAATAATCGTCAGGCCGCGCAATTGGTCGGTATCAACACCACTTTCATCATGACGCTTTCTTTTGCACTGTCGGCTGGTATCGGTGCACTGGCGGGTGTTCTTGCCACACCAATCACCCTTGTTGCCTATAATGTCGGCATCGGCTTTGCGCTCAAAGGGTTTGCCGGTGCCATGCTGGGCGGCATGGGCAATCCGAAAGGTGCTCTCGCCGGTGGTTTTTTGATCGGTCTCATTGAAGCAATGACGGCCGGTTATATTTCCTCCACCTACAAAGAAGCTGCCGCCTTTATCGTTATTTTGCTGGTGCTATTCCTGATGCCGCAAGGCCTCTTCGGCAAGAAAACCACGGAGCGTGTCTGATGTCATTCATTTCACGCAAAAACACCACCCTATTGGTGCTTTTCGCACTGATTGCGCTGGCACCGTTCTTCTTTCCGTCCGGTTTTTATTTCCGCATCGGTGCTATGGTTTTCGTCAATAGCCTTGCTGTGCTCGGCATTGTCATCCTCACCGGTTATGCGGGTCAAATCAGCCTTGGTCATGCCGGTTTTGCCGGTATTGGCGGCTATGCCTGTGCTTTGGCACCTATTCATTTAGGCATTCATCCGGGCGTTGCCGTATTTTTGGGCGCGGCTATTTCTGCGATTATGGCTTATCTGGTTGGGCGTCCAATTTTGCGCCTCAAAGGTTATTATTTAGGCGTTGCCACCCTTGGCTTTGGCATTTTGATCTCAATGGTTTTGAGCAATGAACGCAATCTTACCGGCGGGCCTGACGGTATGTCGGTGCCGGAACTGGGCTTGCGTGCTGGCTTGAAAAATATCGGTATCAACCTGACAAATGGTGAGTTCTGGTATTATTTCTGCGGTTTCGTGTTGCTGATCGGTGCATGGATTGTGCTCAATCTTTATAACAGCCCAATGGGACGCTCATTACGTGCGCTGCACGGCTCGGAAATTGCCGCCCGTACTGTCGGCATTGATGTGGCACGTTATAAATTGCTGGCCTTTGTTATTTCAGCCGTTTTTGCCTCCGTTGCCGGTTCGCTGATTGCATTACAAAATAAATTCATCACCCCTGATATTGCCGGCTTCATGCATTCGATTGAAATGGTGACCATGGCCGTTCTTGGTGGTGCAGCTTCAGTGCTGGGTGCAATTTTGGGCGCAGCCATTTTAACAATTCTGCCGCAAGTCCTCACCGTTTTTGCCGAATATGAACAGCTGATTTTAGGCTTTGTGATGATGTTGGTGATGATCTTCCTGCGTGAAGGTTTACTGCCATCCATCGTCCGCAAATTCAAGGGAACCGGCGAATGACCCTGCTCTCAGTTCAAAATTTAGGCATCAGCTTTGGTGGTCTGAAAGCGGTTGACAATGTCAGCTTTCAGGTCAAACAAGGTGAGATCACATCCGTCATCGGCCCTAATGGTGCAGGTAAAACAACACTATTCAATATGATCTCCGGTATTTATCAACCTTCTCAAGGCCGTGTAGTTTTGAAAGGTGAAGATATTACCGGAATGCGTCCCGATTTGCTGGCGCGTCGCGGCATGTCACGCACCTTCCAAAATCTGCAAATCTTTCAAAATATGACCGTGATTGAAAACGCTATTGCAGGTTTTCATTTGGCCGAACGTGGCTCCGTCATAGCGGATTTGCTTAGCCTGCCAGCCTCCCGCCGACGTGCCACCAAAGCGCACGAAGGCGCGATGGAACTGTTGAAAAAAGTCGGACTTGAGCGCGCCGCTGAACGGGAAGCGGGAAACCTTTCCTATGGCTCGTTGAAACGTCTTGAAATTGCCCGCGCATTGGCTCTCAATCCGGCAGTACTGCTGCTGGATGAACCGGCTGCTGGTTGTAACGCCGTTGAAACCGATGAAATCGACCAGCTGATCGCCGATGTGGCAGCGTCAGGTGTCGCGATTTTGCTGGTGGAACATGACATGAAAATGGTGATGCGTATTTCCAATCATATTGTCGTTCTCGATCATGGCCAGAAGCTGACCGAAGGCTTGCCAGCCGAGGTCAGCCGCAATCCGGCAGTGATTGCCGCATATCTTGGCGCAGATTTCAACGAGGAGGCCGCCCATGCTGACAGTTGAGGGCTTACGCTCACGTTACGGGCGTATAGAAGTTTTACACGGCATCAATCTCACCGTCGATTCCGGCGAAATCGTAACCGTTGTGGGCGCCAATGGTGCAGGTAAAACCACATTATTGCGCTGCCTTTCCGGCTTGCAGCCGGTATCGGAAGGCTCGATCCACTTCCGTGGTGAGACCATCACTAATCTGGCAGCATTTCGTCGCCCGTCCCGCGGGCTGACACAATCGCCTGAAGGACGGCAGATATTCACCAATCTTTCGGTGGAAGAAAATTTGCGTCTTGGCGCATTTTTGTTCCGTGACGATCAGGTGGAAAAAGATATGGCAGATGCTTTTGCCATGTTCCCGATCCTGAAAGAAAAGTGCAATTTGCCAGCCGGTGGTCTTTCCGGCGGCCAGCAACAAATGCTTGCCATGGCGCGCGCCCTAATGGGTCGTCCGGCTTGTTTGCTTCTGGACGAGCCTTCCATGGGGCTTGCCCCCATTATCGTCCAGCAGATTTTTGATGTGGTCAGCAATTTGAAAACTTTGGGCGTCACCATTTTGCTGGTGGAACAAAACGCCTATGGTGCTTTGAAAATTGCCGATCGCGGTTATGTGATGGAAACCGGTAACATCACCATGCAGGGCTCTGCCGAAGAGCTGATTGCAGATCCGAAAATCCGGGAAGCTTATTTGGGAATTTGATATGTCTGTGACCATTGCCCGCGACGAAAATATCGCCATTGTAACGGTTGATAATCCACCGGTTAACGCACTCGGCCAAGCCTTGCGCCAAGGCCTTTGGGATGCGGTAGAAGCGCTGGATCAAGACCCTCAGGTAGAAGCCGTTGTGCTGATTTGTGCTGGTCGTACTTTTATCGCGGGCGCAGACGTGCGTGAATTTGGCTTAAGTCCACAGCCACCACATTTGCCTGATGTGGTGGCAAAAATCGAAAATGCACAAAAACCATGGATAGCTGCCATTCACGGTTCAGCCCTTGGTGGTGGCTTGGAAGTGGCACTGGGCTGCCGTTTTCGTGTCGCTGTTGCAAGTGCATCCCTTGGTTTGCCGGAAGTCACATTAGGTGTCATTCCGGGAGCATCCGGCACTGTGCGCACACCGCGTCTTATCGGTCTGGAAAAAGCGATCGTCATGGTCACTTCCGGCAAGCCGATACGCGCGGAACAAGCACAAAAAGACGGGCTGATTGATGCCATTATCGACGGTGACTTGCAAGAAGGTGCAGTGAATTTTGCCCGTAGCGCCATCAAACAAGAGCTTCCAAAAGTCTTGTCACAGCGTGCAGCACCGCAAGCAGATGAGGCATTCTGGGAGGCTCAAAAAACGTCAGTGAAGAGGACTGCCAAAGGTGCGAGTGCGCCTTTGCTGGTACTGGAATCCATTCGTCAAAGCACACTTCTGCCTTTTGATGAAGCAATGGCTTTTGAGCGCAAAACATTTTTAGAGCGTCGCGATTCCAAAGAGGCCGCAGCCCTGCGCCGCATTTTCTTTGCCGAACGCAATGCAACCAAGCCGGATTTTGTCAAAGACATCACGCCAATCGAGATTAAAAAAACAGCCGTTATCGGTGGCGGCACTATGGGCGCAGGCATCGTGATGGCACTTAGCAATGCCGGTTATCCGGTGGTTCTGGTCGAGCAGGATGCGGAAGCGGTTGAACGTGGTTTGGCTAATGTTCAAAAGATCATTGACGCTAGCGTCAAGCGCGGTATTTTGAGCGAAACTCAAGCCGTAGAGCGTTTGAACAGCATCAAAGGCACCAGCGATTATGCTAAACTGGCCGATGTCGATCTCGTTATCGAAGCGGTCTTTGAAAAAATCAATGTCAAGCGCGATGTGTTTGCCAAGATTGGTCAAGCCTGCCGTGCCGATGCTATTCTAGCCACTAACACCTCTTACCTTGATCCAAGTGACATCGCAAAAGATTTGCCACATCCGGAACGCTTTATTGGACTGCATTTCTTCAGCCCTGCCCATGTGATGAAGCTGATGGAAATCGTGCCGACACCGGACACCTCAGAACCGGTGCTGGCGACCGCTTTTGCCATTGCCTCAAAGCTCAAAAAAATACCTGTACGCGCCGGTATTTGTGAAGGTTTTATCGGCAATCGCATTTTGAAACGCTATCGCGCAGCCGCGGAGAACTTGCTGCGCAAAGGCAATACAATCGCCGATATCGATGCTGCAATGCGCGGCTATGGGCTCGCTATGGGTCCTTTTGAAGCACAGGATATGGGCGGCCTCGACATTGCCTATTTACAGCGTGAAGGTGCGCGCACGACAGGCGCTGATGTGCCGGAAACTTTGGGCGATATTCTTGTGCGTTCTGGACGTAAGGGACAAAAAACCCAAGGCGGCTGGTATGATTATGTGGAGGGAGAGCGTAAAGGTCGTCCTTCAACACAGGTTGATGAATTGCTCAAAAATGAAATCAGTGCCGAGCAGCCATTATCACTTGAAACAATGGCTGAAACACTGGTTGATGAAATGGCAGACGAAGGTCAGGCCATTCTTGATGAAGGGATTGCCCTGAGTGCTGTGGACATTGATCTGGTCAAAATCCACGGTTACGGCTTTCCGCGCTGGCGCGGCGGGCCAATGTTTGCCAGCAACAAAGCTTAAAAATACAAAAGGCTCCAAGGATATTCTCTGGAGCCTTTTTAAAACATAGCTGTTGAAATTAACGAGTTCTGCTCAAGCGGTAAACGCCAAATGCAGTCATGAAAACACAAACAGCCGCCACCGCAATTACCGACACAAATGCCTGATCAAATGCTTGATAGGCCTGCGTGAGCAATATGCTCACCTGATCAGCGTTTAAGGTTTCAGCCACCAGTTTTGCTCCATCAAGACTGTCGGTTGCAGCCTTCGCATGTGATGGATTTTGCGCCGCGAAATCCGGCAATACCAAGCTCATACTATAGATTGCCGTCATCAAGCTGCCCATCACCGTTACACCAATGGAGCCGCCAAGTTCATAGGAAACCTCTTCAATAGAAGCAGCCATACCTGCTTTGTCGGCTGATGCATTACTCATAATGGCGGTGGATGCGCCTGTCATGGCAGCACCAACGCCAAAGCCTACAATCATCAATGGCAGCAACCAGATCATGCTCTCCATTTTGAAGCTTGCGAGATATAGAACAATCCCGATGCCTGTCATGCCGAGTGACAAAAACAAAGCTCTGGCCGTGCCGACACGGTTCATAAAAAAGCCCATCAAAGGTGCTGCTACAAAAGCGGATAATGGTATCGGCAAGATCAAAAGACCTGCTTGCAAAGGGGAGTAGCCCGAAACCAGTTGCAAACGTTGTGTGAAAACCAATTCAACCCCTACCAATGAGGCAGAAGCAACAGAAGCAGTTAAAACACCCGATGAAAATTTGGTGTTTTTGAACAGTTGAAAATCAAGCAGTGGTTCGCTGCGCTTATTCTGGCGTTTGACAAAAATCACTGCCGCGATCAATCCGATCACCAAAGCACCTACAAAGAGCAACAGATCACGATCCGGTTTGCCCAGTTCTTTTAAGGCAAAGGTTAATGCAATCAAGGCCAGCATAATCTGCACAGAGCCGACAAAATCCCATGCGCGATCTTTATTGCCACCGCGTTTTTCCAACACAATCAGTCCGACAATAAATGCAACAATAACGACCGGCACATTGATCAAGAAGACCGATCCCCACCAGAAATATTCAAGCAGTACGCCGCCAACGACAGGGCCAATTGCGGCGCCTCCAGCGGCAATAGAGCTCCAGATGCCAAGAGCTACCGCACGTTCTTTTTCATCCTGAAAGGTAATGCGGATGATTGACAAAGTGGCAGGCATCATCATCGCCGCGCCAACGGCCAGACCAATACGTGCAGCAATTAAAAAATTGGCCGTCGGCGCAAAGGCAGCCGCAGTTGATGCAAAGCCGAACACAATGAGACCAGACAGAAACATTGTCCGGTGACCGATGCGGTCACCCAAAGTGCCGGTTCCAGGTAAAAGACCCGCCACCACCAGCGGATAAGCGTTGATGATCCATAATTTTTGCGAAGCGCTGGCATGCAGATCATGCGTCAAGCGCGGCAATGCTGTGTAAAGCACGGTCATATCAACAACAATCAGCAGCAAGGCACAGGAAACAACAGCCAGTACGATCCAGCGATTATTCGTCATTTTTCAATACCATTCATAAAAAAACTACTTGTATCATGCAGCGCTTAATTTAAATCCTCTTGTATGGAAACTAAAAAATTCAAAAAAATCGGCCGCCCGCGTGTGGTTGACCGCAATAAGGTGCTCGATGCTGCTGAACATCTGTTGGTGGAAGGCGGGATCGAAGCCCTCACCATGGATAATGTCGCACGTGAGGCTGGTATTACCAAGGGTGGTGTACAATATTGTTTCGGCAATAAATATGGTCTGATGCGCGCTATTATTAATCGCTGGAGCTATATATTTGACGCCAAAGTCTCTGCTTATAAGCAAGGTGCCACTGACCCTCAAAGCCATGTGATCGCTCATATTAAGGCTACACGTGATGGCGAGCAGATGGATGATTCCCGATTTTCCGCTATGATGGCAAGCCTTGTTCCCAATAGCGAACAGCTGGAAGAAAGCCGGAAATGGTATAGTAGCCAATTGCAGGGGCTCGACATGAGCAACCCTGCCGACCGCATGGCGCGATTGGCTTTCATTGCCTGTGAAGGCGCATTTTTATTGCGCAGCTTCAATCTCTTTGCTTTTACAGAAAGTCAGTGGCAAGAAATCTATGATGATATTGAAGTGCTGATGAAGTCTGAAGAGTAAGAATAAAACCTATTTCAAACATGTTCCGAAAGGAATGCACACCGGTTTTCCAGTGCGTGGATCTTCAAAAAAATCCGCCTCCACGCCGAATACATCACGCAGAACATCAGCACACATAATATCATTGGCACTGCCTTGACTCACGATTTTACCCTGTTTGATCGCAATAATATGATGCGCAAAACGCGCTGCTTGGTTCAAATCATGCAATACCATCACGATGGTTTTCTGTTGATGTTGATTGAGCCTTTCCAGAAGCTGCATCACTTCCAGCTGATGCGCCATATCTAAAAAAGTCGTAGGCTCATCCAGCAGAATAATATCGCTGTCTTGCGCAAGAGCGACTGCAATCCATACCCGTTGCCGCTGGCCACCCGATAGCGAACCGACCGCTCTTTCACTCAATTGAGTGAGATTGGTTAAAGCCAAAGCATCGCTTATTTTTTGTTTATCGAATTTGCTTAAAGTGCCAAAACCCGTTTGCCATGGATAGCGCCCGTAAGCGACCAGATCATAGGCCTTCAAACCTGCAGGCGCTTCGGGAGCCTGCGCTAAAACCGCCATTTTGCGGGCAATCGTTTTAGCGTTAAAATTTTTCATCTCTTGCCCTTCCAGCAGTACTGTGCCACCGGTCGGTTTCAAAATCCGAGCCAAATTTTTTAAAATCGTGCTTTTGCCTGAACCATTTGCACCAACTAGAGCCGTAATTTTTCCCTGCATCACTTGCAAATTCAAGCCGCTGATAATCTCGGTTGCGTCATAGGAAAAACTCAGATTTTTGGTTTCTAAGATCATTTTTCCCATGTTAACGCCCTATCCGCATCAATAAATAAAGAAAATATGGAGCGCCGATCATGGCACAGAAAATACCTGCCGGTATCTCGACAGGTGCCAGCAAAGTGCGCCCCAATGTATCGGCAAAAAGCACCAAAATCGCCCCGCAAAGCGCACAAGCCGGAAGTAACAAAGCATGACGTGCACCAACCAGCCGGCGGCACATATGCGGTGCTAGTAATCCGACAAAACCAATGCCGCCGGTCACTGCCACACTGGCGCCCGTCAGAGCAACTGCAATCACCATCATCAGCAAGCGTTGCCGCTGAACATTGACCCCCAAACCGATGGCTGTTTCATCACCGAGCGCAAGAATATCCAGTACCTTCACCCGTAATGCCAATAGAGGCAACAAAATAACAAACCACGGCAATAACAGTGCGATATCTTTATAATTTTTACCGGACAGACTACCGGCCAACCACACCACGGCCTGATCATAGAGACTGCGATCAAGACGCATTGCCAGTACAAGTGTTAATGCACCCAAGCCCGCATTGACGGCTATACCGGTTAGCAAAATCCGCGCTGATGTCGCCACACCTTTCTTATGCGCCAAGATATAAATCAAAGCTGCCGAAACAGCCGCCCCAAAAAAGGCTGCCCAAGGCCGCCATTGGCCGGAAATAAATACCCCTTGCTGTTGCGTATAAAGCAAAAGGATAATGACAAATCCGGCACCGGCGCTTAAACCCAGCAATCCCGGATCGGCCAAATCGTTACGGAAAATTGCCTGCAAAACCGCGCCCGATAAGGCCAAACCGCAACCGGTCAGGATCGCCAGCAGCAAACGTGGTACTCGCATAGAAAATAATACCAGTTCTTGCTGTGGTGAACCTTCACCAACAGCAATCATATAAAGTTCGCTCAAGCGTAACGGATAAGAACCGGCATTAAGGCTGACCAGCATAATTGCGGCTAAAACCGCCACCATCAAACATAAGATAATTTCAAAGCGTACCGCATGCATGATCAGATACCACGCTCGTCACGCCACGCAAGCGCCAGAAAAAACGGTACACCGATCAGTGCCGTGATAAGACCTACCGGTGTTTCATAGGGTGGATTGATCATTCGAGCACCAAAATCCGCAAGTACAAGCAGCAAAGCGCCTGAAACAAGTGAGCCCGGAATAATCCAGCGATAATCAAGCCCGAACATGAAACGGCTGACATGCGGAATGAGCAGACCGACAAAACCAATGCCTCCCGCCAATGCCACACTGCATCCGGCTAAAAGCAGAATAACAAAACTAATCAATATACGGGCATGTAAAATATTAAGACCTAAACCGAGCGCCACATCCTGTCCCAAACTTAGCAAAGTAACGCTGCGGGACAATAAAACTGCGCCTGTTAAACCTGCAACAATCCAAGGTGTCACAAAAAGCAACTGGCTTTCCTGCACGCCTTGCACACCACCAGCACTATAAAACAGAATGTCCTGTCCGATTTTAAAATAGACAATAATGAAACTGGTGAGCGCTCCAAAAAAAGCCGAAATAGCCGCCCCTGCCAAGGCCAATCGCACAGGCGTCAAGCCGCCACGTTGCGCCGAACCCACCATGAATACTATAGCGACACCCAATGCTGCGCCTAAAAAAGATAGACAAATCAGCCATGAAAAATCCAATGACGGATAAAATGCGAGCCCTAAGGCCAGCATCAGCCCTGCTCCTGCATTCAAGCCCATCAGAGATGGGCTGGCCAATGGATTGCGTGTCATGCCTTGCATCAAGGCACCAGCCGTTCCCAATGCCGCACCGACAAGAGCCGAAGCCAGTACCCGCGGAATGCGAAACTCACGTAAAATCAAATGGTCTTGTTTAGCTATATCAAAGGCAAATATGGCCTGTAAAATATCAAAAAAGGCAATATTGGCAGCACCTGAAGAGGCTGAAAACAATAAGGCTGCCAAGAGCAGCACTACACCCGTCAACAATATGCAGATACGCTTTTGCATTATTCAGTCAGACCAAAGGCACGTGCCACATCATCAACAATAACCGAAGCACTGATCGGCCCGCTGGACTGGTTCCACGGTTCAATATTAACTTTGTAAACACGTCCGGCTTTTACCGCAGGCAACCCCTGCCACAGTGCAGTTTTTTCAATATTGCCAAGGCGTTCGGCATCTTCAACCATCAGAAAAATACGGTCGGCATCCATTTGCCCGATCAGCTCATTGGAAATGGCTTCATAATTTTTGCCCACCGGCACAAGCCTGTGTGGCGTAAGTTGCAGATCGCGGTAAAGCACCGGCCCCGAACGTCTTTCCGTTCCATAAATACGAATATCTTTTTGACGAACCCGCATTAGCAAAACGGTTTCATCTTTATGCTCAACCAATAATGTCAGACGTAATTTTTCCACGCGCTGATTATAATCATCAATCAACTTTTCTGCTTGCGATTGCCGCTCCAGTACATCGCCAAGACCTATGAGCCATGGCCGCCAATCTTCTTCCGGCTCTCGCAGACTGACAACCGGAGCGATGGCTTTCAAAAGATCAATATTCTGACTATGAACATCACCAACCGATAAGATCAAATCGGGCTGTAAAATGAGGATTTTTTCATAGTCGGGATTGCTCTGATCACCAACTGAAATAGTCTCTGTCATCGCTGCTTTGAGCTGAACTGGTGCACCCTGTGGCCGTTCAACTGCACCGGCAGGTGCCATGCCAAGTGCAATTAAGCTTTCAGAAAAACTATTATGTAAAGCAACAATGCGCTTTGCAGCCAATGGTACTTCGCTGATGCCATCCAGATGTTTCACATGCTTGATTTTATCATCCCGCGTTAAAACAACGGCCAGATTAGCATCATCTGTCGCGATCTGGTTTTGAACCTTGTCTGCCGCCAATGCAGACACAGAAACCGCGCCGTGAAGCGCGGTTAATATGCAGATCGTGAGCGATAAAACTCTTACCATTTATAGCTCGCCCTTACATAATAAGAGCTGTAAGATGGTTCTTTGATAAAGGTCTTATCGGCAATTGCACCATCCGCGTCAAATGTAGTGCGCTCACGTTTGTCTTTGGTGCGCAAGATATTCAACGCACTCAATGATAACGAGAAGCTTTCGGTAATATCGGTGCGCGCACTCAAATCAAGACGGTTAAGTGCCGAGAAATGTGTGCGGACATTCGCAATTTTATCAACACCCTGCACTTCCAGAATGTTTTGTGTATAGGCATAGGTCGTATTCAGATTGATACCAAAAGTGGTTTTCCAATCCGGCACATAATAGTCCATACCAATATTCGAAACAAAATTCGGCATATCGCTAAAGCGGCGTTTTTGGCCGGTACGTTCGTCTGTCAGGCGGCTTTTCATGGCCGTTGCATTAGCAAAGACACTCAAATTTTCCAAACCAAGAAATTCAAGCGGAGCGCGCGCTTCCAGTTCCACACCGTAAAGATGACCATTACCGACATTTTCCGGTGTCTTGACCCAACGGTCTGTCTGAGCGTCTTTGCTTAATGAATCTTCGATCTTGTCATCAAAGTGACGCGCATAGACATTAGTCGACAAAATACCTTGCTCATCGAACAAGTACCAATCAAGACCGGTGTCGACACCCCAGATTTTTTCAGGCTTCAAGAACGGATTACCGCGCGTGTCCGGCTTCCCTAAATTACCATCTTTCTCGGTCAGCGATGGCGTAAGCTCACGCAAATCCGGACGGCGCAAGGTGCGCGCAACGCCTAAGCGCCAATTCAAGTCTTCATTGATATTATATTTATATTGTAAAGACGGATTTACCTGTGTGCTGTTGACACTGTAATCATCATTCGATGAATCTGTAGTCTGTGTGCGACTGTGCTCGATACGCAGACCTGCGGTCAATTCGTCATTACCAAACAATGAGAACTGATCACTTAAATAGCCGTAATAAATATCTTCTTTGATATTATATATACGACCCAGTTCTGGTGTGACGTTACCCTTTTTAATACGATTTTCTTCTTCATCCCGCTTGCTGAATGAAGCACCGAAACCAGCCTCGAATTTATGGTCGCCAAAGCGGTTGTTGAAAACAAAACCAGGCGCAATGCGCTGCAAATCTATATCGTTCTCGCGCTCTTCCAAATCGGTTTTATTATCGCCAAACTTATGTTTGACGCTATCGCGCGTTGTTGATTCACTTCCTTTTTGCAAGTCAAGAAATAAACGCGAGCGGGTTTCATCATCAAACTCATGCGCCCATTCCAAATAACCGGCATAAGTCTCACGGGTGCGCTTGCGCAATTCATCGCTCTGTTCTTTCAAAGCGACCTGATCTTTTTCAAATTTGAAACTTGTCTGGTCACGCTTTTCATAAGAACGTGAATAGGTCGGAGCAAAAGTAATGGTATCTTTTTCTGAAACATCAAATTCAAAACGGCCGGTAACGAGATAGTCATCAAAGCTGCGTTCCTGCTCTTCATCGGAGCCGCCATTAGGCTTGCCATCACCCTTGAAAGACATCTCGGATGAACTTTCGTTCACACGACGGCGCTGATAATCGGCACCCAGAAAATAGCGGAAGCCTCCCTCGGAACCCGAAGCCCAGCCATTAATATCACCGACAGGTCCATTTTTGGTCAAATAGCCGCCGCCCAGAGACAACCCGCCACCTTTACGCTCGAACTGTCGTTTGGTGATGATGTTCACTGTACCGGCAGCACCCAGCGACGCCATATTAGATAAGGGACTGCGAATAATCTCAATGCGTTCGATCATAGCTGACGGCAGACGGTCAACTTCAAAGTTGCGGCTAGAATCGCCATCGATCAGCGGGCGGCCATCAATCAAAACTTGCGTATATTCTCGTCCGATACCACGTAATTTGATCTCGCGTGACCGGTTGACACCAGGGAATGTTACACCTGGTAAACGGCGGATTGCATCACCAGCACTTAAATCACTGAACTGATTGAGCTGTTCACCTTCAATCACCGTCATTGAGTTTGGCGCTTTGGCACGGACACCATAAGCATTTGCAACAGAACCGCGAACAAGATCCTTGATTACGATTTCTTTAAGCTGCAAAACTTCATTTGCCTGCTGGGCATGGGCAGAAACGGCAAATAAAACACCGGCTACCGATATTGTTGATAATAACAACACCCGCGCATTTTTCATGACAATCTCACTTTTCAATTAAACTTGAGTTGAGTTGTCATATTTCTGTCACATTCGTCAAGGCGGTAAAATCTAAGTAATAGGTTTTAATAAATAAAGAGCACAAAGTGCGATAAATAAGTCGCACTTTATATTAACCCATTGATTTAATAGTTCTGAATGTCCAATCTTTTTGCAAGTGAAAAGAATTATGGCCGAAGCAAACACATATTCAGGCACAATGGAGGCTCACCATGAAATTAATCCAGTTGGATCATGTGCAATTGGCAATGCCACAAGGTGAGGAAGAGAAAGCGCGCTCATTTTATGCGCAATTATTAGGATTAAATGAAGTTGAAAAACCTGATAATTTAAAAAAGCGTGGCGGTTGCTGGTTTCAATCGGGCGACATTAAAATTCACCTAGGCGTACAGACCCCTTTTATCGCCGCCACTAAAGCACATCCGGCTTTTATCGTAAGCGACTTAAACGCCTTGGCTGACAAGATTAAATCTTCGGGCTATCTTATGGTGAGCGATGAACCCTTGGAAGGCTTTAACCGTCTTTATGCCAATGATCCATTCGGCAACCGGATTGAATTCATGCAACCTGTTACAACTTCATAAAAAATGGTCTGATGATCATGCTTACCTGTTGATCAGGCATATAAAATCACCAGACCACAAAAAAGATTTAGGCGTTTCGTTTATCTAATGCAAAAGCACCCGGTCCGCTCGTAACCAGCAGCAAGAACACAAAGCAAAACAGGATTGATGAATCACCACCATTGGCGATCGGGTAAAAGCTTCTTGGCGCATGTGCAATGAAATAAGCAAAAGCCATATGCCCTGACAGGATAAACGCGACCGGTCGAGTAAAGAGACCCAATACAATAAGCGTGCCGCCAACAACTTCCAAAATTGCCGAAATCAGCGCCATTGCCGATAAGCTTGCAGGCCCTTCAATAGGAAAACCAAAAGCCTTTTGTGTACCATGAGCCAAATAAAGCAGGCCTGTCATGATACGAAGGGCTGCGAGTGCATAGGGTTCATATTTGTTGAGGAAGCTTAAATTCATCGTGGATCTCCAAACTAGTGTTTTTTAGTCAGGATTAGCTCAATCGAATGAAAAGACCAAAATCAAGTTAATATTCGTTCATAATGAACAGATGATCCGGATACGAAGATAAAAAACAGCTTTGTCCTTATTTTAAACACATTGCGCACCTATATCTTGGTCATAGACAAAGCTTATGAGCGCTCATCTCACAGCGCTCGCAATTGTCTAAAGTCATTTGAAACCTTTGACCACGGATGTACTGGCACTGAGTTTAAATGATATATCGAAGGTCGGTGCAGAGTTGCCCCGGCCTTTTTTATTGTTTTGAAATCAGTACTTTCGTCTCTATCGATGGGTCAGAGCAAGTTGCACAGCCAATGCAGCAAAGGCTGCAGCAAAACTCCGTCGCAACCAGTTTTGGACAAGAACACTGGAAATGACATATTGGCGTAAAGTGGCAGCGAAAATCCCATAAACCGCAAAAACGATATATGTCAGAACCATAAATACCAAGCTCAATTCTATCATATGGCCGAATTGTAAGCTGCTGTCTGCCGAGACAAACTGTGGTAGAAAAGCAAAGAAAAAGATGGAAAGTTTAGGGTTCAACACATTGATCAATATCGCCGAGATAATAATTTGGCGTGGTGTTTTTCCACTCTGAACATGCCTGTTCAGGCTCAACACGCCTCGTGCCCGAAACATACCCCAAGCCATATAAAGCAAATAAACAACGCCGAAATATTTTAAAAAGTTGAAAGCCACTGCACTGGTGTGGAGCAGCACAGCCAAACCGCTGATCGCAGCAACCATATGCGGTATAATACCCAACGTGCATCCAAGTGCTGCAATAAAGCTCATACGTGCGCCATCCGAAAGGCCGATAGCAATGGTATAAATCGCGCCCGTGCCGGGTGAGGCAATAATAATAAGTGATGTTAACAAAAACTCGGGTGTCATGCCGCATTCCCCTTCAAGAAGATTGCAGCATAACCAAGTTGAGAGTTGCAACTAGATTGCCTGATTTTATAAACCATAGCCTCAGTTCGATAAAACATGAGGACTAATTGCAAAAAATAATGTTGAATGTTCAGACTATGAAAAAGCTGCATGAAAACGCCTCGGCTGGTTGGTTTTCAAGCAATTGAGCAGCTTTATTACCTCGCGTCTTGAAGAAAATTGCAGCTAAAGCATGTCTCCCAAAAGTGGGCACCGGTTTTGGGAGACATGCGTAAAAACAAGTCGTCAGAGTAAGCACAGTAGATAAGATAAAGTGCGACACGCTCTAATTGATTAAAGCAGCATAATGCCCCGGTGAAAAACCATAAGCACGCACGAATATCCGTGTCATATGGCTTTGATCAGCAAAACCGCAAGTATAGGCGGCATCGGCAAGTAACGCACCAGCGGCGATCATTTTACGCGCTCGTTGCAATCGGCGCTGTACCAGATAGGCATGCGGGGTCAGACCTGTCAGCTTTGTGAAACCTCTGATCAACTGAAATTGGCTAACCCCGCCAATTTTCGCCAATTCGTCAAGGGAAAGTGACGCACACGGATCATCATCAATTCGCTCACGCGCCTCATTGATCGCCTTAGGCAGGATAAATTGATCATGCACACGGTAATCCATCAGCCTTGATAGCAAAATCAACAGATTTTCACGGCGTTCGATCTCGCTTTCACCGCCATTTTTATCGGTAACAGCACGAAATAACTTCAAAAAACTTCTGGCGGAAACTGTGTCTTGCAATGCTGGACGAGACAATTCGAGCATATCAATTTTGCAATCTGTTATGGCACGGATGGGTTCAATCAAACACACCGGATCAAAATAAAGCATTTGCCAGCGGCGGCCATTATCGCCAATGGGTGAGCCATCATGGATCTCTCCGGGATTAACCGTAATGACGTCTCCCGCTTCAGCTTCAACCATACCGCGCCCGCTTAATGATTTTTGGGCACCTGTTAAAATAATACCAATACCAAATTGGTCATGTATATGGCGCCCAAAACTATGGGATGAATCGGCAAGCACTGCCTCCGCTCCCTTCATTTCGCATGGAATTAAATGAAATCGCCCTTTTTTCATGTCATTATTTTACCATGAAGACTATTCCTGACTAGATTGGATTTAAAATAAAATCATACCCCATAGCATCAAGCAAAAGCGCGTGTGGACGCTCCTTGTTGGAAAGTGACCGGCAAAATAATCTCTTGCTGTCTAAATTGACCTTCATGCAGGCGGCGTATCAATTCGCTGCCCGCACATTCACCCAATGCATGAGCCGCAGATCGTACAGTGGTGAGTACCGGATCAACATAACGCCAAATATCAAAACCGTTAAATCCGGTAATCATGACATCTTCCGGCACCCGTAATCCATAATCTTTACAAGCTTTCATTGCGGCGATTGCCATCTGATCATTACCGCCGACAATTGCATGCGGTGCCTCATGTTCCTGTAAAGCGACCAAGGTTGCAGCATAAGTAAAATCATAGCTTTCATCACCGCAATCAATGACATAGGCGACATCCAATCCCGCTTGATGAAGAGCGCGTTGCACCCCCGTCATTCGGGCTTGAATAGCAGGCCAATCAGCCGAAGGCATCAATGTCCACAGACGACGCGCGCCGCACGACATAAGATGCTGACCAATCAGATATCCTCCCTCTTCATCATTTTGACGGATGGTAATGCAATCCATATCCTGACGCGATTTATGTTCTTCAAGTAGAACCAATGGCACATTAAGATTGGCAAGTTCTTTCACGAATAAATCACGTTGATCTTTATGGCCGGACAATAAAGCAACCATTCCATCAGCTTCGATGTCTTGAAACATACCTGAAGTTCTGAAGTCGGATGGCTTCATTCCCCGTAGAATCAAGCTATAGGAATTAGCCGTCAAATAATTGGTGAGACCCGTTACTTGTGCAGTGATAAATGGATCACTCAGAAAATTTGGATCTTCAACGATAATCAGCATACCAATTGTCCATTGACGCGACAAGCGAAGTCTGCGTGCTGCAACGGACGGCCGGTAGCCCAGTTCTTCGATCACTTTACGAATTCTGGCGGCGGTCGTTTCTGAAACCCGCCCGCTGCCATTAAGGACATTGGAAACACTCATAGCTGAAACCTGTGCGACGCGTGCCACATCTTTGATGGTCACATCTTTTTGTTTCACCATTTTTGATTTATCCAATTGCCTGCTCCTTACGGAAATCTATTCCCTTTTTCGTCAGAAAAAGCCCATCCCTGTTATCTAGGCATACCTGATCTATCCTATTCACTTATCGGGGAAACGATAAAAGGTACAACCCTTTTATCCCTGTGCATCCATCACACAATTTACACTAACGCACATTTCCCCATGATTTACGCTTGACTTAACGTTAAACCTAGCCATATTTCTATCATTGTCGAAACAAATCGGAAAGATCGTCATCTCCTGATTCATCGACTAAACGTTTTTTCACCATCCAATGAAAGTTGATGACATGCCGGATACACTGCAAAGCACGGTTGAACGCCAACGCCAGTACATTGCTGGCGGAACGATGTCGCTTAACCGCGCCATCACCCCATCCAAGCTTTTTGTGCGCGCAAGCGGCGCCTATCTTTATGACGCCGATGGCAAAGAATATATCGACTACCACGCCGGTTTCGCACCTTATCTGTTCGGCCATGGCGATGCCGAGGTTGATGAAGCGGTCATCGATATGATCCGCTCCGGTGCTTCGCTAATCGGCGCAGGCACCATGCCTTGGGAAGCAGAAGTAGCCGAATTACTGGTTGAATGTGTCCCCGGCATTGAACAATTGCAGCTTACTAGCACGGGTTCCGAAGCGGTCGGTTATGCCTTGCGTCTGGCACGTGCCCACACTGGACGTGATGTCGTTGTTGTCATGCAGGGCGGCTATAATGGTTGCTTCGACTATGTCAGTTACAACCTGATGGATCCGCGTTCATTCGTGGAAGATCATCAGGAAGGTGAGGAATATCCGCTTTCTGTCACCACAGCCGGCGTCCCTAAAGTCATCGACCAGACAGTGCGCGCCATCGAATATAATGATCTGGCTGCAGCGGAAAAAGTACTTGCCAAGGGCGATGTTGCCGCCATTATTCTGGAGCCAGTGCTGCAAAATATCGGTATCGTCAAACCTTTGCCAGGCTATTTGGAAGGCCTGCGGGCATTATGCGATAAATATGGCACAGTGCTGATCTTTGATGAAGTTAAAACCGGCTTTCGCCATGCATTGGGCGGTTATCAGCAGCTATCAGGTGTGACACCTGATCTTTGTACTTTTGGTAAAGCGGTTGCCAATGGCTATCCTATGGGTGTCGTCGGCGGCAAGCGTGAAATTATGAGCTTATGCGCCCATCCTGATCCAAAGAAACGTGTCTCTGTCGCTGGCACCTATAATGGCCATCCGGTCAATGCTGCAGCTGCAAAAGCCTGTCTGTCACGCCTTAAAGCCCGTGAAACTGAGGTTTATGGTGAATTGGAACGCCTTGGAGTACGTCTTGAAGCAGGCTTAAAGAGTGTCTTTGAAAGACGCAATTATCCAACCACCATTGTGCGTCAAGGCTCAGCGTTTGCCGTTTATTTCATGGATCATGCACCTGAAAATTGGCGCGATGTGGTGATGAACAACGACATGGAGCGTGATATCACCTATCGTCGCGCACTTATTGAAAATGGCATTTTCCATTTCCCTGTTGTCACCAAGCAGGGGTCAATTTCGCTTGCTCACACGGATGCAGATATTGATCGCACCATTGAGATTACAGAAAAAGTTGTAAACGAACTCGCCTGACAATTATCGAGGGCAAAGGAGTTTAACCATGAAACTATTACGTTACGGAGAGCTGGGGCAAGAAAAGCCCGGCTTGCTGGACGCCGAGGGAAGAATTCGTGATTTGTCTGACCGGATCACCGATATAGGCGGTCAAGTGCTTGATCCTGCGTCCCTTGCGCAATTGGCAAAAATCGACCCACAATCTTTGCCAATTGTGGACGGCTCCCCCCGCCTTGGCCCATGTGTCAGCAATGTCGGCAAATTTATCTGCATCGGTCTGAACTATGCCGACCATGCCGCAGAAGCAGGTCTTGCCCTGCCTACAGAACCTGTCGTTTTCATGAAGGCATCATCCGCCGTTGTCGGCCCCAATGACAATGTTCTGATCCCGCGCGACTCAGAAAAAACTGATTGGGAAGTCGAGCTTGGTATCGTCATTGGCAAACAGGCAAAATATGTTTCCGAAGCAGAAGCACTCGATTATGTTGCCGGTTATTGTGTGGCTCACGATGTATCTGAGCGTGCTTTTCAAAATGAGCGCCAAGGTCAATGGACCAAAGGCAAAAGCTGTGACACCTTCGGGCCGATCGGTCCGTGGATGGTGACAAAAGATGAAATCAATGATCCGCAACAGCTGTCCATGTGGCTCAAAGTCAATGGCGAAACGATGCAGAACGGTTCGACCAAAACAATGATCTATCAGGTAGCCTATCTGGTTTCCTATCTCAGCCAGTTCATGAGCCTGATGCCGGGCGATATTATTTCCACCGGAACCCCTCCGGGTGTTGGAATGGGAATGAAACCGCCACGCTATCTCAAGCACGGTGATATTGTCGAACTTGGCATTGAAGGATTGGGTACCCAAAAGCAGCATTTTACCGCTGATCTTTAAGTCTTTATTGCAATATTAATAAAAAATGGCCGGTTTGTTCCGGCCATTTTTTTATCGCATATTTTAAATGAAGACCGAAACAAAAAAAGCAGGCCTAAGCCTGCTCTTTTCACAAATTTTATGACTGTTTTCAGCCTGGATAGCCGCCATGCCACCAATGCTCCAATGGATTGGAATGTAAAATACGATCAATTGTCGTTTGAGCAACGCGTGGCAGACGTGTCCCCTCCACCTGATCATTGACAGAACGCAGCCCTCCGATTGATTCCTCCACCGTTGTCCATGGGAAATCAGTTCCCCAGAAAATCTTGTCGCGTTCAGTGATGAGATATTCCTGCGCACAAATCAAAATATTGTAGAACTGCCATGGACGATAATGCAGAGCAGATACTTCGCAATAAACATTGGGATGTTTGCGTGCGACAATGATACATTCTTCATACCAAGGATGCCCCATATGCGCCATGATCATCTTCAAATCAGGATAGCGGGCCGCGATTGTATCTACATCAAGCGGTCGACCATATTGGACGGGAGCTGTAGGACTGAAGGTCGTTCCCATATGCATGGTCAGCGGAATATTTTTCTTCTGCAAATATTCGTAAACCGGAACCAAACGCGGATCAAGCAATGAAACACCATTATAAATCGGACCGAATTTCACACCTGTCAGTTTGAGGTCTTCAATGGCGTGAACCAATAAGTCCATATAATCAGGACGGCGCGGATCCATCGCGGCAAAACCAATGAATTTATCCGGATATTTGGCAACAGCAGCCGCGGTCACTTCATCATCACCATCAACACCAATGGCATCTGCATAACGCAAAGTGAACAAGATCGCCTTATCCACGTCTTCCATTGCTTTATAAATAGTATCCGCATCGGCTTCCAAACCCATTTTTCCCGGTCTGGACGTTGGTGAAAGACGAGCAAAAAGGGGTGTGGTTTGTTCTGGATTGAAGATGTTTACATGGCAATCGACGATCATAAGAAGACTCCGTTGTAATCGTAATATAACGTTAAACCTATTTACGAGCTTTCTGTCAAGTCTCGATCATCTCGTCAGGGTAAAGATGTCGCATTATTCCATATAGAAGCAGTTTATCCGGTCGTTGACAGGTCTTGATAACAAGAATATCAAATATATAACGTTAAACTTAATTTTCTTGTTTAACCCATGGGAGGACATGACTTATGAGCGAGAAAAAGCCGGCATTTCGCAGTGCGCAATGGTTTGGGACAGCCGATAAATATGGATTTTATGCCCGAAGCTGGATGAAAAACCAAGGCATTTTGCCGGAAATGTTTGATGGCAGGCCAGTGATTGGAATTTGCAATACCTGGTCGGAACTAACCCCTTGCAATGCACATCTGCGCGGCCTTGCAGAGCATGTCAAAAAAGGCGTCTTGGCTGCTGGCGGGCTGCCGCTGGAATTTCCGGTCATGAGCCTTGGCGAGTCGCTGGTACGCCCGACAGCCATGATCTACCGCAATCAGGTTAGCATGGATGTAGAAGAAACCATCCGCGCCAACCCAATTGATGGTGTAGTGCTGCTTGCCGGTTGTGACAAGACCACCCCCGCCTTGCTGATGGGCGCCGCAAGTGTCGACGTTCCTGCCATTATGGTATCGGGTGGACCTATGCTCAATGGCCGGTTCCGTGGCCGTCTTCTCGGCTCTGGCACCGACGTCATCCGTTATGATGAAATGCTGCAAACCGGCGAAATGTCGATGGCGGAATTTCTTGATGCAGAAGCAGCCATGAGCCGTTCCGCCGGTTCGTGCATGACGATGGGAACGGCATCCACCATGGCTTCGATGGCAGAAGCAATGGGCATTGCTTTATCGCAAAATGCCGCAGTACCTGCCGTTGACAGCCGCAGAGCAGTTCTTGCCGCACAATCCGGCAAACGAATTGTGGAGATGGTGAAGGACGATATCCGTTTCTCGCAAATCGTCACTAAAAAAGCGCTGGAGAATGCCATCATCGTTAATGGTGGTATTGGCGGTTCGACCAACGCTGTTGTTCATTTGCTGGCATTAGCCGGGCGACTTGGCATTGACCTCACCCTCGATGATTGGGATCGTTTGGGTAAAAAAGTGCCCTGCCTGCTCAATCTGATGCCATCGGGTGCTTATCTAATGGAAGATTTCTTCAATGCCGGTGGCCTTCCGGCCCTTATGAAAGAACTGCTGCCACTCATGCATGGTGACGCAATCACTGTATCGGGTAAAACCATTGCCGAAGATGTTGCAAGAGCAGAATGCTATGATCGCGATGTCATCAGAGCACTGGACGAACCTTTCAAAGATCGTGGCGGTATCGTCGTCTTGCGCGGTAATCTGGCGCCGGATGGCGCCGTTATCAAACCTTCTGCCGCTTCGCAGGAATTGATGAAGCATCGTGGACGAGCAGTTGTCTTTGAAGACATGAAAGACTTCAAAGCCCGTATTGATACGGATGAACTTGATGTTGATGAAAACTGCATACTTGTTCTCAAACATGCAGGGCCGGTCGGATATCCGGGTATGCCTGAAGTGGGCAATATGACCCTGCCGAATAAGCTGCTGCGTAAGGGTATCCGGGACATGGTTCGCATTTCCGACGGACGCATGAGCGGCACCGCTTTCGGTACAGTCGTTTTGCATGTTGCACCAGAATCGGCAGTGGGTGGCCCGCTCGCTTTTGTGCGCAACGGCGACATGATCGAGCTTGATGTCGAAATGGGGCGCTTGCATCTTGATATCAGCGATGCAGAACTGGCAGCCAGACGCAAAGAATGGAAAGCACCAGCGCCCCATTATAGCCGCGGTTATGGCCGTATCTTTATCGAAAATGTCATGCAAGCCGATAAGGGGGCCGATTTCGGTGTATTGGTGGGCGCAAGCGGCAGTGCCGTACCAGCAAAATCCGTATAAACCAACAAACCGTTTGATCCGGCAGTTATCAGACCTGCCGGATCAAGTCGTCGCTCCAGGTTCCAGATAAACTGGGAGCACAATTTCTTTTTCTTTAAATCTGTCGCTGGAAAAACGCTCAAGCAAAACTTTTCCGGCTGTCTCACCCAAGGCATAAGCCGGCGAAATAACGGTGGTGATAAGGGGCTGCGCATAACGGCGGGATTCAAAGCCGTTAAAACCAGCAATGGCCACCTGCCCGGGGATAGCAATGCCCCGCGTTTGTAAAAGCGCCATCGCGCCGATTGCCAAACGATCATTGGCACCAAAAATAGCTTCCGGCAATTCATGATCTTCCAGATAAGCAGCAAATGCCTCGCGCACACTATCAAAATCTTCATTGGCCGAATGGATAATATCAATTGTTGCATCCGGTACAAGCCGCGTGATTTGCTGGGTAAAACTTTCGATCCGCGCTTCAATAGCCGGCCAATCGGTTGCCGGTCGCAAGATTAAATAACGCCGGAGCCGGCGGGCAGCAAAATGATCTGCCAGCGCTTGCCCTCCCAGTGTATCATCTTGCCTGATGATGCAGATATCAGCATCACTTTCAATCCGAGGTTCCTGAAATAAAACTACCGGTTGATCCATCTCGACCAATTTGTCGATAACTTTGCGGCGATCTTCAGTTTTGCCGGAAAGAATGATGCAAAAGCCATCAACCGAAAAATTTCGCACCGCAAATGATTTTTCAAAATGATCAAGACTGATCCCCTGAATGCTGAGCGCATGATCATTTTGGCTCAAAACATTACTCAGACCTGCAACAATATGAGAGTTGAAATGATCCGAAAGAAAAGATTGCGTTTCATCAACGATGATAATCCCGACAGCACGCCGTCTTGCCACACGAAGCCCACGCGCATTTTGCTGTACGCGATAATTAAGACGTGCAATTTCACGCTCCACCGTTTTACGAGTCGAATCGCTGACGAATTTGTGTCGCTTATTGATAACATTTGACACCGTCATCGGAGAGACGCCGGCAGCGGCAGCCACATCTTTGATGGTCACCCACCGTCTGGGCTTTGTTTTACTTTCCGTCATTTCACTCTCTTCATACCTCGCTGAATCCATACATAAAATACAACTATAACGTAAAATAATATTATCATAAAGAATTAACGAAAGCTGCGTGATAAATAATAGAAACTGCATCCTTCGTTACGGATTGACAATATGTAACGTTAAAGGCATAAAGCAAGAAACAATAAAACCGGGAACAAACAGATGAAAGCACATCTCCTTCGATTCGCTGCATCCGCAGCCCTTCTTTTCAATGTAGTAATCACTGCCCAAGCAGCCGATGACTCAATCGTCATCGTCACTGCCGGCGGTGTTTTCGAACAGGCCATGAAAAAGAATTTTTATGAGCCGTTCACCGCCAAAACCGGTATACGTGTCATTCCAGTGGCTTCCGGACTCGGTGCGCAATGGGCAAAGGTCAAAGCTATGGCCGATTTCCCTGCAGCCGAGTGGGATATCGTTACCGCATTGCCAAATGATAATTATGCACAAGCATCCTATCTTGAGCCTATCGACTGTGCAGATTTAACCAATGCCGCCGAATTTGCCATTGAAGGCACCTGCATGGGCAATGGCGTGTTGCGAACCTGGGGAGCAAATGTTCTGGCATGGAACACGGATGCTTTTCCGGAAGGCAAACAACCCAAAAACTGGGCTGACTTTTGGGATGTGAAAAATTTTCCGGGCCCCCGTGCCATGCCGGATGCAAGCTATTGGCCGTGGCTGCTGATCGCTGCACTTGAAGCAGATGGCGTTCCGCGCGACAAATTATTTCCACTTGATGTTGAGCGCGCCTTTGCCAAACTGGACGAATTGAAGCCGGAAATCTCCGTATGGTGGAAAACTGCCGACCAATCACAAAATGTGCTACGTACCGGTGAAGCCGTCATGTCGATGATGGGATCCGGTCGCGCTGCCACTCTTGTTCAAAGTGGCGAGCCTGTTTCTTTCACCTGGTACCAAGGTATCAAAGATATCGGCATGTGGGGTGTTTTGAAAAACGCCAAGAATAAAAAAGGCGCATTAGAATTCATCAATTTCTACCTTGCCAATCCTGAGGCACACGTTGCCTTCTCGAAAGAATTTCCTTTCGAAACGCCAAACAAAAAAGCCATTGATTTGCTGACCCCGGAAGAGCGTCAATCACGCGGCGGCAGTGCAGAGAATTTGGCAGTTCAGATCGATCCGGATTGGAAATGGATCGCCGATAATGACGCAGAAATGCGCCAGCGCATGATCGAGTATCTCAGCCGCTGATTTTGACATGGCCCGACTTGTTTCGGGCCATGCAATAGCTGCTTTTGATCCAATCACGGTCGTACACATTCCCTTTCATGAAACGAGGCTTTCCCCCTCGCCGACAATCGTAATATCGGAGAACCGCAGATGCAAAAAATGGGTGCCAGCGTCAACATTTCGAATTTAGTTAAACGCTACGGATCCAGCGTCACGGCAGTCGACAATGCCAATGTCAATGTAACTGCTGGTGAGTTTCTCTCAATTCTCGGACCAAGTGGCTCTGGAAAAACATCCTTGCTGATGTGTCTGGCCGGTTTTGAAATACCAACCTCCGGTACGATCAGCATCGGAGATCGTAATGTCACGACCTTGCCCCCCAATCGACGTGAAATCGGCATTATCTTTCAAAAATATGCTTTGTTTCCACATATGAGCGTAAGAGAGAATGTACGTTTCCCTTTGCGTATGCGCGGAATGAGCAAAGCTCAGTCAGAGCCAATCGTTAATGAAGCCCTCAGTACAGTCAGGCTTTCCACCTTTGGTGATCGATTGCCGGCGCAATTATCCGGTGGCCAGCAACAACGTGTGGCTATTGCCCGCGCTATTTCTTTCCGCCCGCCTTTATTATTAATGGATGAGCCTCTTTCTGCACTTGATAAAAAGCTGCGCGAAGAGATGCAAATTGAAATTAAAGAACTACAGCGCAAACTCGGCCTGACCATCATCTTCGTAACCCATGATCAGGAAGAAGCGCTGACGATGTCTGATCGCATCGCCGTCATGAGCCAAGGCAAAATTGAACAGATCGCATCGCCTGATACCCTTTACCATGCTCCGCAGACGCAATTCGTTGCCGGTTTCGTTGGCGAAAGCAGCCAGTTGCAAGGAACGGTCAGTTCTGTTGCCGGCGAAACAGTCTTCATTAATCTCAAAGATGGCGGGCACGTTGAAGCACTTACCCCTTTCGGAACCCATCTCGCTCCTCAATCAATCGTAGATGTGTATGTGCGCCCTGAACATATCAGAACGCTAAAAGTTGGCTCCGAGCCGGAAGCAGCGCAAGCGACCGTCATTTCCCGCAGTTTCACGGGCGCCACAACAGTTGTAACAGCTGAAACAAAAAGTGGCACCCGCATTACGGCTCGTCTCAGCCTGGATGCCGCAAGGGAACTTGGTATCGGTGCACCAATATTATTTGCGATAGAACCGCGCAAAGCAGTCTGCTTTTCCAGCGCAGGTACACGCCCATGAGTACAAACCGCAAAGATCTCTCAACAGGTACAAGCTGGATGCTTGTGGCACCCTTGCTGACAATCCTGTTATTCGTATTTTGCTGGCCTATTATCAAGCTGATAAGCACGAGTTTTTTCGATCCTGATTTTACTTTGCGTCATTATCGCGAAGTGTTAACTGATGATTTTACACTGATTATATTCTGGCGAACATTCAAAGTCAGTTTTCTTGTGGCTTTGCTTGCTCTGGCTATCGGTTATCCGATCGCCAATCTCATGCGCAATGTCTCACCAATCTGGGCAACAGTTATAGGCGCTTGTGTCCTTATTCCGTTATGGACCAGCGTTTTGGTACGCAGCTTTGCGTGGACGGTTTTTCTACAGCGGAATGGTGTATTCAATTCGTTTCTGCAATGGACAGGAATCACCAACGCGCCCTTGCCCTTTCTGTACAATGAAATTGCCGTTGTTGTTGCGCAAGCGCATGTCATGCTGCCGTTCATGGTCATGCCAATCTATCAATCCTTACGTTCTATTCCGGAAGAATTTCCACGCGCCGCACTTAGTCTTGGTGCCTCCCAGATTTCCGTTTTCCGCCTTATAATCTGGCCGCTCTCGCGACCAGGCGTTTTAGCTGGCAGCCTGATGGTTTTCATTGTAACGCTTGGCGCCTTCGTTACACCTGCATTGATCGGCGGCCCGCGAAGCATGATGTTGGCTACAGCAATCAGTAATGAAATTACTGAAAAATTTGACTGGCCACGTGGCGCAACGCTTTCCGCGCTACTCCTCATCTCGGTGATGTGTCTGATTGCCGTATTCAGCCGTTTTCTTAAACTCAATAAGCTGGAATCACGATGAAAATCCAACTATTTTCGATCTATCGGCTTCCCGTCCTTCTCGCCCGCCTTGCAGGAATAGCAGGTATTGCCTTTCTGCTCATGCCAACACTTATCGTGATTCCGATTTCCGTAGGGCCAGATCGCTATTTGCAGTTCCCTCCACGCGGTTTTACGCTGGATTGGTATAAAAGCCTTCTTGGCGATCCCAACTGGCTTGGGCCTGCATTGTTTTCACTCAAAATTGCACTCATTGTGGCAACCCTTGCTATGGTTCTTGGGACCATGGTGGCTCTGGCACTTGCACGGGGCAGAATAATCGGCCGCAAAGTCATTTCCATGACAATGCTTGCACCAATCATTGCACCCAATATCGTTGTGGGCGTTGCGATGTATCTGATGTTTTCGCGCATGGGATTATCTGGATCGCTCATCGCTTTTGTGCTTGCACATACGGTGCTTGCAGTGCCTTATGTTATTATAACCGTATCGGCAGCTCTTGCAGCAACCGACGCAGGACTTGAACTGGCCGCCATGAGCCTTGGAGCCTCACGATGGCAAGCATTTCGCAACGTCACCTTACCGCTTATTATGCCGGGGGTTATTGCTGGCGGCGTCTTTGCCTTCATCATATCGTTTGACGAGCCCGTCGTGTCCTTTTTCTTGTCCAGCGTTGAAGACAAAACACTACCGCGCAAGATCTTTGAAGATTTAGATTTCGACGTTTCACCTGTGGTTGCCGCTGTATCCACCTTGTTGACATTCGGGTCTATTGCTCTTCTTGGCCTTATTGCAGTGCTTAAACGCTCACAACGAGCCACCGACAATGCATCCTGATACTTATGAAGAAATTAGAAATTTCAATATAAGGTACAATGCCGATCAATCATCATTGTTGGTCACAAACGGCCGGTTCTAAAGAGACAGATCCCGCCTTTAACTCAGAGATTATTATATCAATGGTCGGCATTTCGAAATTAAGCAACAATTTGAGCACTCGCCAACCAAGAAGTGTATTTGAACCTCACTGGATTTTGCGCGCGCAATTTGTTCGACGCTTATGCAGCTTTATTACATATTTTCATATTCTGATAGAAAGCCTCCTCGGCTTCTGCAGGTGCTATATATCCGATTAGCTCCAGTAAACGTTGATTATTGTACCTATGGACCCGATTAAAGGTTTCCCACTCAATTTCGCACATTGGTTTCCATAGTCCACCTTGGTTTATGACCTCTGTTTTGAAGAAGCCGATCACACATTCAGCTAAGACATTGTCATAAGCATCGCCAACAATACCGACCGAATGCTCAATCTGAGCCGCAGCCAACCGCTCGGTATACTTCATAGAAAGATATTGAGGCCCGCGGTTCGAGTGGTGGGTTAAAACATTTTCCGCACTCGCTAGGCCGGCACGTTCACCGCTATCACGCTGCTGCTGACGTGACCAACTACGAGGGTTATCGACAGAAAAATCGGGCTTATTAGAAATAGCCACTAGTGCAGCAGTTTCACTCGTATATTCATGACGCTGCTCAACAAACATGCGAACAGCACGCTCACGAAGTTCGGGCGGATAAGGTTTTGATGTCTTTTTATGTTCCATAAGATCCAATTTGGAGCTAAACAATCCGGCAAACTCGAGGCGGTTCAATTCATTTGGGCAGATCAAACTCGATGAACCTCATCATGGATACTATGTGTCTCTTCATGCCGAAGCATATATCGGTCTCAATCACCTGAAATATCTGGCGGCGGTTGCGATCAGACTCTATAAAAAGAAGAAGCTCCGGAGATTATCTTTATTTGGCGCCATCCATGTGCAGCTGCTTTTGCTAACCAATGATGTGCCCGAACCGATATGGCCAGTGATGGGACGCAATGGTATGCCATTGTGGCCGGATGAGGCATGCAGGCTGGATGGACATTGATTTCTACGTCCATGAAACTAAAGGTTTGGCGTGTAACTGGGCAAAAACTGCCAAAGCTGGTGATATTATTGGCGTGATGGGGCCGCCTAGACGTTTTCCCTTACGCCAAGCAAAAAATTATCTGATCGGTGCCGTGCTACAGCTCTGCCAGCAGTAGACCGTATGCAGGAAGAATTTACCTGTGATGTAACGGGGCATATCGTCGTAACAGTTGATACCGAAGCAGATATTCAAAATCTCACCCATCCTGAGGGGGGGGGGACATTGAATGGATTGTAAAAGCTGATCAGGCAGCAGCAGAACAGCTCACCTGAAAGCTTCTTGCCATGCCCTGGCCAAATGGCAACGATAGTTTCGAGTGGTTTGCAGGTTAAGCAGTTAAGGCAAAAATAATTCGTGATTATTGGCGCAAGCAATTGGGCAAAAGCCGTGACCAGACATTGGTCGCCAGGTATTGGCAAAAAAATGTTACTGGCTTTATGTCGGGTTAAGTTGCAGTCATATTACCAAAATCATCTCAAATCGTGAAACTTCATATTTTGAGGCATTAGATAATTATTCAAACCATAATCATCTCTTCTTCAAGGTGAAAGTATATTCATCATTAAAACAGCCCGATGAACCCGGCTATGCATTATAATTTATCCGGCCGATTACGACTAAGAATAAAGATAATATACAACGTGGAAAGGCTGGATGGCGGAGTGGTTACGCAACGGATTGCAAATCCGTATAGTCTGGTTCGATCCCAGATCCGGCCTCCAATTATTTATATTATTGCAAATTCCCTTCCTATCCCAGCCATCTATACAATGCTGAATTTTGTCATTCATTATTTAATGATTGACAAAAAAGAATACGTGAACAAAATAGCAACAACCTACTTGATGAGTCCAAAAAATCACTTGGATTGAAACATATTTCATTGCATTGGTTTGTTTATGGAGTGCTGTAGATTGCAAAAAAGACAATGCACAATGTCTGTCATTTTATTAATTTAAGGAATACTCATGTTAAAAGTAATTGCGCAGGATTTTATAAAGCCAGAAAAAATCCAGATTGTTTTACCTCTTTACAAAGAGCTGGTTGAGAAAACCAAATGTGAGCCATTGTGCATTGCTTATGATCTCTACATAGATCAAAAAGACTCCGGCCATTTTATTTTTATTGAAGAATGGCCGGATAGAAATGCTCTGGATCAACATTGTGCATCAGAACATTTCATGCGACTTGTACCACAAATCAATGCGCACCAACGGCAGGCTCCGACCTTTATCATGATGGACGGATTTCCGTTACCGTTTACAACATTTCCTGCTGGATAAAAATGACACTCATAATACGAACCGCACGGATTGATGATGCAGCAGGAATGAGCGCTGTACTGCGCGAAATTATTGCCAGCAACGGGCGTGAACGCCCCGCAGATATTGATTTTATTATTTTCAATTATATCAATAACCCGTCTAATATCTTATGTAGTGTCGCTACAGACGAAACTGCCGAAATTCTCGGCTTCCAATCGCTCATCCATGCACGCGAAGGAAATCGTTTTAATGTACCGCAAGGTTGGGCAATCATCGGTACACATATCAGTCCAAGAGCTCATCGACGAGGTGTAGGCAAAGCTCTTTTCTCTAAAAGCAGGATAGCTGCCGAAAAAGCCAATATCGAAAAAATTGATGCTTATATCGGCGCAGATAATATAGCCGCGCTATCTTATTATGAATCCATGGGGTTTAAGACTTATCGTGAACTGGATAACGTTGTACAAAAGGCCTACTCGGTTTGTTCAGATAGTTCGTAAAAACCGCGCTTCCATCCTGCAACCACATATCCAAAAAACATCTCAACCTGTCAGTTGACAATACTACTATGACGATAGAAGAAATCATAGCGACAGGTAAAGTTTCCTCCGGTAAAAAAGCGGGATATAATCTTGAGCATCCAAATGCCGAAATTAAACAGCCAATCTACCATTGGACAGACACCGCAACTGGTATTTGTAACTGACCGGGGTTACCTAAAGCCTACGCTCTTCACATTGTGGAGTGCTTTGAACCATTTTTCGGGACCTGTAATTGTACATTTTTGGGGTGATCAACTAACTGAAAATGACTGGAGCGAGGTCAAACGGGTAGCGCAGGCTAGCCCCCTTGTAACTCTCAATTGTTTAGCTTTAACCGATGAAGATATCGGTGGCAGAAAACAAAACGACACTCGGTTGACTGCTGCGATGTTGGGTCGTTTACGAATAGCTGAAAAACTTTCCGGTAGAATCCTCTATATTGATGGTGACACACATGTAAGGGGTGATCTGGCACCCTTGTTCTCAATCGATCTTAACGGCCATCTTATCGGTGCAGTTCGGGATTTTGTCGTTGCCAAATGGGCGGCGCTTGATCTTACGGTTACTAAAAAGCATTCTCAGCGTATTGCAGCACTGCAAAAACTTCTCGGCCAAAATGATATCTCAAAATATTTCAATTCCGGCGTTCTCCTCATTGATACGGATGCCATTCGGGCTGAGCCAAATGTTTATGAGGCGATGCGAAATGTTACTGCGGCCAATAATTACGAATTGGCTGATCAGGATCATCTGAACAAGGTCTTTAATGGCAGAACCCTTATGCTTAATCCCGCCTTCAATTCGTCGTGGTCGCGCACGAGGCGGCAAAGAAATAATAGTCTATCTCTGGGTGGCAGTCTTGATGAGTGCACGTCATCGCCAGATTGTATTGTCCATTTTCATGGCACGCCAAAACCTTGGATAAAGGCGCGAAAAGATATTTGGAAAGCCCGCGGACGCGCAGTTTGGCGCTACCGGCGCGCTCAGAAAGAATTCCAACGGATATTTCCAGATATTAAATTCTAGAACACTATAATTTCTTGATTGTTCAAAATTGCAGAGGCGGACACTCTTCCTGCCCTGCCAAAACCAGATACGTTTATATGATACACTGAAATCAAACACCAGCCATTAAAATAACCGGCATAGCCTCATTATCCAAACTGTCCCTGTTTAAAGACATTGTACCTTACTAACCATTCTCCCTATCGGTGAATGGCAGTAAAGGAACAGGATATGAGCATAATGTCTTCTGTCAAAGATTGCTTCGTACCCATTCATAAAAAGGGCTATCCATTTTTATGTCTAGGCCTTATTGCCACTGCCGGGCTCAGCATGCTGTCCGCTTTTCTTTTCTGGCCAGCTTTCATCATTACTATCTGGGTCGGATATTTCTTCCGTGATCCTTATCGTATCACACCAGTATCCGAGGGCATTGTTGTTTCGCCTGCCGAAGGTCGTGTCAGTATGATTACTGAAGTGGCACCGCCACCAGAGCTTGGTTTGCCAAATGAACCGATGCTGCGCATTTCCATTTTCATGAGTATTTTTGATTGTCATATAAACCGCATTCCAGTCAGCGGAACAATTAGCCGTATCGCCTACAAATCAGGAAAATTCTTCAATGCAGAGCTGGACAAAGCCAGCGATCATAATGAAAGAAACGGGCTGGTTGTTGAAACCCCATATGGCCTGATTGCAGTTGTGCAGATTGCAGGGCTCATTGCCCGACGTATTGAACATTGGGTCAGCGAAAATGAAAAAATGGAAGTTGGTGACCGTTTCGGGCTTATCCGTTTCGGCTCACGCCTTGATGTCTATCTGCCGCTTGGAACACCATTAAATGTATCAGTTGGTCAATTTGCAATAGTTGGCGAAACTGTGCTGGCGCATTTAAATGATAGAACAAATTCTAAATATTACAAAACCAGCTGAACACAACAACCACGCCCATGACTAAATGGGAGTGGTTGTTTTTGATCCGGCGAGACAGGTTACTTTTTGCCGTAACCGCCACCGGTTGGTGTAATAACCGTAAAGGCTTCGCCAGCCTGCAACACGACCTGATCGCAACCTTGCAGAACTTGAAGGGTGCCGTCCAAGCGACGCACTTCATTACGCCCAAGTTCACCTTCTTCGCCGCCTTCCAGCCCGAATGGCCGCACGCGGCGATGTCCGGAAAGAATGGCAAATTCCAGCTCTTCCAATGCACGGATGGTGCGGTGAGTACCGTCACCGGCTGTCCATTGACCACATCCGCCTGAGTTTTTGCGTATATGGAAATCTTCCAACATAACAGGAAAACGCGACTCCAGAATTTCAGGATCTGTCAAACGTGAATTGGTCATATGTGTGTGCACCGCATCCGCGCCGTTAAAACCTGGCCCTGCCGGAGCACCCGAACAAATCGTTTCATAATACTGATATTCATCATTCCCGAATGTCAGATTATTCATTGTGCCTTGTGCGGCAGCCATCGCTTTGGTTGCACCAAACAAGCAGTTGGTGACAGCCTGACTGACTTCCACATTACCGGCAACAACTGCAGCTGGATAATGCGGCGACAACATCGAACCTTCTGGCACAACAATTTTAATCGGGCGCAAGCAACCGGCATTCATCGGAATATCGCCTTCAGCCAATACGCGGAAAACATATAGAACAGCCGCACGGGTTACAGGCTCAGGTGCATTGAAATTATTTGGTTGCTGTTTTGAAGTACCGGTAAAATCAACGATTGCTTCACGGTTTACACGATCGACAGTAATATTGACTTCAATTTTACAGCCCTGATCCATTTCATAAGAAAAACCACCATCCGGCAATTGATCCAGCACACGGCGCACACTTTCCGCAGCATTATCCTGAACATGCCCCATATAGGCTTTCACGACATCTTCGCCGAAATAGCCAATCATTTTGCGCAGTTCAGTGACGCCTTTTTCATTAGCGGCAATCTGTGCTTTCAGATCATTGACGTTTTGAGTCAAATTGCGAACCGGATATGTCGCACCGTTCAATAAATCAGCCAGTGCATCTTCACGGAAGTAACCTTGATCGACCAGTTTAAAATTGTCGATATAGACACCTTCCTGCTCGATATTGACCGCTAATGGCGACATTGATCCCGGCGCAATACCACCAATATCGGCATGGTGACCACGGCTGGCGACCCAGAAGCGGATTTCTGTTTCTGTATCATCAAAGACAGGTGTACAAACGGTCAGATCCGGCAAATGTGTTCCGCCATTATAAGGCGCGTTAATCAGGAAAACATCACCCGGTTTAATCACCGGATTTTCACGAATTGCAGTTGCAACTGATGCATCCATCGAGCCCAGATGCACAGGCATATGCGGTGCATTGGCAACCAGATTGCCGGTCGCATCAAAAACAGCACAGGAAAAATCAAGGCGCTCTTTGATATTCACTGAATAAGCAGTATTTTGCAGCGTTACGCCCATCTGTTCAGCAATCGACATGAACAGATTATTGAAGATTTCCAACATCACCGGATCAGCATCCGTACCAATCGCCACACGTTGCGGTAAGGCTTTGATACGGGTCAGCACCATATGATCATGACCGGTCAGACGTGCCTGCCAGCCATCTTCGATTACAATGGTCTGGTTTTTTTCAATGATAATAGCAGGGCCGGTTACGGTCTGGCCGCGCTGCATGGTTTCACGCACAACAACTGATGCATCATGAAAAGCGCCATGCGAATAAAAGCGGGTATGACGGGAGGCTGTGGCTTCTCCTGCTTCACCAGCAGAACTTTGCGCTTCGCCTTCACCAGCGCCACCACCGACGGTTTCAAGCTCTACCGCATCAATCACCAGTGCTTTATTTTCAGCAATAAAACCAAAGCGGCGCTTATGTGCCGCTTCAAACTCAGCGCGCAAACGTTCTGCTGCATCCACTGCCGGATAGGTAGCATCAATCGAAAGCACGGTATCTGTACCAGAATAACGGATATGCGCACGCAAATGCGTGGTTATAACGTCTTCTTTAACGCCTTGCGCCGTTAATTCCGCTACACATTCTTGCGCCAATTCGCTACCAAGGGCGAATAATTGCACAGGCGCATCTTTATCAAGATCAACGCCCAAAGCTTTTTGGCGGGTGGCACGAATATCGGCCAAGCCCATTCCATAGGCAGATAGCAAGCCTGACATCGGATGAAGCAGAATATTTTTCATACCCAATGCATCAGCGACCAAACACGCGTGCTGCCCGCCTGCCCCACCGAAGCAGTTTAGCGCATAACGGGTGACATCATAACCGCGTTGTACTGAAATTTTCTTGATCGCTTCAACCATGTTGGCAACGGCAATGCGGATGAAGCCATCGGCAACGCTTTCAGGCGAACGGCCATCGCCGATTTCGTCCGCCATTTGCGTGAATAATTCACGTACCCGTTCCACATCGAGCGACTTGTCTTGATTAGGCCCAAAAATGGATGGAAAATAATCCGGCATCAATTTGCCAAGCATCACATTGGCATCGGTCACTGCCAAAGGCCCGCCGTTGCGATAGCAAGCTGGGCCCGGATTAGCACCAGCAGAATCAGGACCAACGCGGAAACGCCCAGCATCAAAATGGAGGATCGAGCCGCCACCGGCAGCAACCGTATGGATCAGCATCATCGGCGCGCGGACACGTACACCTGCAACTTCTGTTTCAAAAGCACGCTCATATTCGCCGTCAAAATGGGCAACATCTGTCGATGTCCCCCCCATATCGAAACCAATAACCTGATGGAAACCAGCCGTTTCGCCGGTACGCGCCAGACCGACCACACCGCCCGCAGGGCCGGAGAGAATCGCGTCTTTACCCTGAAACATATCCGCCGCCGTCAAGCCGCCGGACGACATCATGAACATGACGCGCGCACCCGTGCGCTCCACGTCCAGTTCGCGTGAAACCTGCGCCACATAACGGCGCAAAACCGGTGACAAATAAGCATCAACAACGGTTGTATCACCACGGCCAACCAGTTTAATCAGCGGGGATACTTCATGACTGACCGAGACCTGTTCGATGCCGATATCGCGCGCGATTTTGGCAATTTTGGCTTCATGTTCCGGAAATTTGTAAGCATGCATGAAGATGATCGCGACAGCATTATAGCCTTCAGCTTTAAGCGCGCGCAAAGCGCTTTCAGCCTGGGTTAAATCAAGCTCTGTATCAATGCTGCCATCGGCTAATATACGCTCGTCAATTTCCATAACCCGATCGTAAAGCGCTTCCGGCTTGATGATTTCGGTTGCAAAAATATTCTTGCGCTCCTGATAACCAATGCGAAGCGCGTCTCGGAAACCCTTGGTGGTCACGAGTGCCAGTTTTTCGCCCTTGCGTTCCAGCAATGCGTTGGTTGCAACCGTTGTGCCCATACGCACTTCACCGATAGCACCTGTCGGAACCGGTTCGCCATCTTGCAAGCCAAGATGTAAGCGAATGCCCTGAACAGCAGCATCTTTATAAGCGGACGGATTTTCTGAAAGCACTTTGCGGGCATGAAGCTGCCCTTGAGGGTCACGGCCGATAACATCCGTAAATGTACCGCCACGATCAATCCAGAAGTCCCAGACTTGCGAAATCTGTGGTGCCGTTCCGCTCATTATCGGATTCCTTGTGAAAAATTTACCATTATCCGGAGTGTTTATCAGAAAAGATTGTTTCATTTTATTGACAAAATGTCGATAAGATGGTGACATAAAATACATGAGTTTGGGAGCAAGGCAATATGAGCAATAAAAAAACCAGTGTGAAGGCCAGCGGGAAGGATGGTGGCAATTCAGCATTTGCAAACATGAATTTGCCCGAAAGTACTTTGCCAGAACATTTGCGCAATGCCCCCTCCATCACACCCATTGTTTCTTCTGCTCATTTAGCTGAAGGTGGTTCCACCGCATTATCAGAAGTCGAATATGGCTTGATTCTTGCCTCCCACGCCTTTTCCCGCTGGATGGTTCGCTGCATGGCGGCAGCAGGATTGCCGGGTCTCTCTCCGATTGAAATCCTGATTCTGCATTCCATCCGCCATCGCGGACGTGAAAAAAAACTTGCTGATATCTGTCTTGTTCTTGATATTGAAGACACGCATATTGCCACTTATGCCCTGCGGAAACTGGAAAAAGCCGGACTGCTCACCACTGGTAAAGCAGCAAAAGAAAAAACTGTTCGTATAACAGAAAAAGGTGCTGAAGCCTGTGCGCATTACGCGCAAATCCGCGAGCGCTTGCTTGTGGGACCAACGGCAAGTGCACGCCCATCTGAAGAAACCCTGTCGGAAGTAGCGGCTCTGCTACGTTTCATGTCAGGTGCATTTAATCAGGCAGCCCGTTCTGCCATTACACTATAAAGGATGACCGGAGTGAACGACGCACAGCTTCGCCAAACAGCTGAAATCCAGCCATTGCTGGAAGTCAAAAATCTCTCCGTCGAGTTCGGCACTGCGCGGGTCGTCGACCAATTGAGCTTTTCTGTCAAACCCGGCAAAACTTTAGCCATTGTTGGCGAATCCGGCTCCGGCAAATCCATCACATCGCTTTCAGTAATGCGTCTGGCTGACATGCAAGGAGCGCAATATCCGGAAGGCGAAATTCAATTTACTGGTTCCAAAGGCAGATTAAACCTGCTTGAAACTGAGCAGAAAACGATGCGTCGCATTCGTGGCAAAGAAATTGCCATGATTTTCCAGGAGCCGATGACCTCGCTTAATCCAGTTTTCACCATTGGTGACCAGATTGCCGAAGTGTTGATGTTGCATGAAAAATTATCGAAAAAAGATGCGTTGAAAGAAGCGCAGCGCCTGCTTGAAATGGTGCGCTTGCCCGATGCGGCAGGCTTGTTGTCACGCTATCCGCATCAGCTTTCCGGCGGCATGCGTCAGCGCGTGATGATTGCGATGGCGCTCGCCTGCCGCCCAAAACTTCTTATTGCCGATGAACCAACCACAGCACTGGATGTCACCATTCAGGCGCAGATTTTGCACATCATTCGTGATCTCCAAAAAGAACTGGAGATGGCCGTGATTTTCATCACCCATGATATGGGTGTTGTCGCTGAAATGGCCGATGATGTGGTGGTAATGTGGAAGGGCAAGAAAGTTGAGGAAGGCACGGTTAATGATATTTTCGCTAATCCTCAGCATGCTTATACAAAAGTTCTACTCTCTGCCGTGCCAAAACTTGGCAGCATGGCCGGTGAAGATTTCCCGATCAGAACACCGGTCACGATCCTTGAAGACGGCAAGCCTGTTCAGGTCGGCGAAACGCGTATTCAAAATACTGCACGCCCTGAACAGCCGCCGCTCTTGTCGGTACGCGATCTTTCCGTTCGCTTTAATATAAAGAAGAATATTTTCGGACGTGTCACTCATGTCTGTAATGCTGTGTCGCAGGTCAGTTTTGATATTCATCCGGGCGAAACGCTGGCATTGGTGGGTGAATCCGGTTCGGGCAAATCAACGATCGGGCGCACCATCCAGCAGTTGCAGCAGCCTCTTTCCGGCGATATGCGTTTTAATGGCAAAGCCTATTCCGAAATGAGTGCCGCTGAACGTTTCCGTATGCGCCAGCAAGTGCAATATATCTTTCAGGATCCGTTTGCGTCGCTTGATCCACGTAAAACCATTCGCTTTTCCATTGCCGAGCCAATTCGCACGCATGGTCTTATTCTAGATGAAGCTTCCATTACCAAGCGCGTTGACGAATTACTTGAGCGGGTCGGCTTAAGCTCTGCTGTTGCCAACCGCTATCCGCATGAGTTTTCCGGCGGACAGCGTCAACGTGTATGTATCGCACGTGCGCTTGCATCAAACCCGAAACTCATCATTGCAGACGAGGCTCTTTCCGCACTTGATGTGTCCATTCAGGCGCAAATTATCAATCTGTTCATGGATTTACAAAAAGAACACGGGCTCGCATACCTCTTCATCAGCCATGACATGGCAGTGGTTGAAAAGATGAGTCATCGCGTTGCGGTTCTTTATCTCGGCCAGATCATGGAGATGGGGTCACGCCGGCAGGTTTTTGAAACGCCGTCTCATAATTATACTCGTCGTTTGCTTTCTGCCGTTCCTGTGGCCGATCCGCTGGCACGTACCAACCGTGTTATGCTGGAAGGTGAAATTCCAAGCACCACCAAACGGATCGAAGACAAGCCGCAAATATGGCAATATGAAGAAGTGGCCAATGGCCATTTTATTGCACTCAACACATAAAACCAGACAGCTGAATATTTAAAAAAGGGAGTCGAGAGCATGAGACTAAAAACCATTTTCTCCAGTCTGGCATTGGCGACAGCATTATCTGCCGTTGCCCTGTCAGCCTCACCGGCATTTGCTGCCGGAAAAATGACCGTATCCTCACCGCAAGATCCGGGCAGCTGGGATCCGATTGACACTTTTTTGGTCAACTGGGCATCCGTTGCCACCAATATCTATGACGGTCTGGTCTATCGCGGCCCTGATCTGAAAATCGTCCCGGCTCTGGCAACATCATGGGAAGAATTAGACGAAGGCAAGCGCATTCGTTTTCATCTTCGTGAGAATGTAAAATTCCACAATGGAGAAGACTTTAATGCTGAAGCCGTAAAATTCACTTTTGAACGCCTGCTCGGTGAAGAAGGCGGCAAGGGCCCGCAGCGCTCCAATTATGTAGCGATTGATAAAGTTGAAGTCATCGACGATAAAACCGTTGATTTCCACCTGAAAGACACCGATCCGGTTTTGATGACCAAGCTGGCCGGTTATGGTGCGATGATCGTCCCACCAAAATATATTCAGGAAAAAGGCGATGATTTCTTCAACGCCAATCCTGTCGGTACCGGCCCGTTCAAAGTCACCAGCTATAAGCCAAAAGTCGGCATCCAGATGGAAGCATTTGCAGACCATTGGGGCGGCGCGCCAAAGCTTTCCGAACTGGAATATCGCTTTATCACTGAGCCTGCAACGGCTGTTGCAGAACTGCAAGCCGGTCGTGTTGATCTCGTGATCCCGCCAACCATTCCAATCAGCATGATCCCAACCATTCAGAGCGATCCGAAGCTTGAGATCGTGACAACTGCCGGCCCGACCGTTCATTCTTTACGCTTTAACACCCGTGACGGCATCACCGCTGATCCGCGTGTGCGTAAAGCTTTAATCCTCGGCGTTGATCGCGACACCATCATCCAGTCTATTTTGGGTGGTCAAGCAGAACCGATCGGCAGTCTGCAAGGCTCATTATCTTTCGGTTATGATCCTGAACTGAAGCCGCTTCCTTATGATCCGGAAGCTGCCAAAAAGCTGCTTGCTGAAGCAGGTGTTAAACCAGGCGCGAGTGTTCAGATCGATATTCGCGGTAATGATGCGACTTTGAACGAAGTTGTTCAGGCAATCTCCAGCTATTTGCAGATGATCGGCATTACGGCGACCATCAAACCTTACGAAACCAACGTTCTTCTGAATGACATCATTCCGCAGGGTAAAACCGGCGCGATGTTCCAGCAGTCATGGGGCGGCTGGACATTCGATTATGATAATACAGCCTATTCCATGTATCACACCGGTGAAAAGTGGAACCCGTATGATGATGATCCGAAGATGAATGAAATGCTTGAATCCCAGCGCGCGATCACTGATCGGGTAAAGCGTGAAGTCATCTTGAAAGACATTGCAAAATACGCCGCCGAACGCGCTCTGGAAATGCCGCTTTATAACCAGAAAGCAATTTACGGCATCAACAAACGCGTCAAAGATTTCGTACCGGCACCAGACAGCCGTCTGCGTCTGAATGAAGTCAGCGTCGATTAATAGAACAATAAACCGCGCCGATTTTGATCGGCGCGGCAATTCCTTGATATTATAAAGGATCATCATTTTGGCCGGTTTTCTGATCAAACGAATTTTACAGGCGATCTTTGTCGTCATTGTTGTGACACTGACCGTCGCTTTTGCAATCCGTCTGACCGGTGATCCGGCGCTGATGCTCACCCAAGGCGCAGGCAGTGTCACCGAGGCCGATCTGGAGCGTATCCGTGAAGGTTTGGGCTTGAACCAACCATTCATCGTGCAATATTGGAACTTTATTAAAGGCCTGTTCACGCTTGATTTTGGGCGCAGTTTCCTTGGCGGAACACCGGTCAATGTGCTCATTAAAGACGCGCTTCCTGCCACTTTGAAGCTTGCCTTTGCCTCGATGATTGTTTCTATTATCGTATCCATTCCGCTCGGCATTAAGGCCGCAACATCGCGCGGCAAATGGGCAGATCAGCTGATCCGTATCCTATCGCTCGTCGGCCTGTCATTTCCGAATTTCTGGCTTGCAACCATGTTGGTGCTCGTCTTTGCCGTCAGCGTACAATGGCTGCCGCCAAGCGGCATGAACGGCTTTGAAAGTTACATCATGCCTGCGGTCACGATGGGCATTATTCTCACCGCCACCAATGTGCGACTGGTACGCACTGCCATGCTCGAAACTCTGCAATCGCAATATATCATGGTTGCGCGTGCCAAAGGTTTGAGTGAAAACAAAGTTCTCTACAAACATGCCTTGCGCAATTGCGCTATTCCACTGATCACTTATTTCGGCCTTCAATTTGGTGGTCTGCTTGGCGGCATTGTGGTCGTTGAGCGCGTGTTCAGCTGGCCGGGCATGGGAACGCTGGCTTTTGATGCCGTTTCCGGCCGTGATTACCCAGTATTGCAAGCAACCATCACCGTATTGTCGCTCTTGATTATCGGTGTCAACCTTCTGGTCGATATTGCCTATGGCCTTGTCGATCCACGCATCCGGACGGAGTAGAATATGGCCGCGAAAACTTCCTCTTCCCTGCTGTTCTCCCGTTTGCTCAGTCTTGAATTTATTCTTGGCGTTGGTCTGACAGCAATCATCTGCTTAGCCGTTCTTTTTTCCGGCCTGCTCTTTCCAAATGGCGCGGATAAAATTGATCTGATGGCGCGTCTTACCCCGCCATTTACCAACATCGCGCATATTTTCGGCACTGACCCCCTTGGGCGTGACGTGCTGGCGCGCGTGGTCACAGGCGGTAAAATCTCGCTGATGGTCGGCTTTATATCAGTCGCTGGCGCTGTGGTTTTTGGCGTTATCATGGGGCTGATTGCCGGTTATTATCGCGGGTTCTGGGATATGTTGGTCATGCGCTTTGCTGACGTGCAATTAGCGCTTCCTTTCATCCTGCTGGCGATTACCTTTATCGCCATTGTCGGAGGTGGGCTGGTGAATACTATCGTCCTTCTGATTGTCTCACAATGGGTGCAATATGCCCGCCTTGTCCGCGGTTCGGTACTGGCATTGCGTGAACGCGAATTCATCCTTTCTGCGCGTGCAATCGGCGTGAAAGACTGGCGCATCATTTTCCAGCATCTACTGCCTAACTTATTGGGTCCTGTTATCGTGTTAATGACCCTCAATGTTGCCAATAATATTCTGCTGGAATCCAGTCTGACATTTTTGGGTCTCGGTGTTGATCCGACCATTCCAAGCTGGGGCGGGATGCTGGCTGATGGCCGCACCTATTTGCAAACCGCATGGTGGGTGAGCGTTTTCCCAGGGTTAGCAATTTTGCTGACCGTTCTAGGTCTTAACCTTCTCGGCGACTGGCTGCGTGACAGCCTTGATCCGACAGGGAGAACATCACGATGACCATTATTTTTGAAAATAGCTTTGAACGCAGCATTGATCAATTACTGGCTTTATGTGGCTCTCCGGCAATGCACGGCGCTTTCATTGAAGCATGGCTTTTTGACGACGAGCAAAGCCGTAAAACAACAGAAAAAAAGCTGAACGCACTTGGTGTTGAGGCTAAAATACATAGTGCCTATAAGCCACTTGTGCATTTTTTTCTTGAGGGTGTTGATTGTACATCCGTCAAAGACATCAAAATCGCTTATCCATCGCATGAAGCCTGCGCGCCAAACCGCTTTTTGCTGGAAACCTATCCGCTGACAAAATTGGTCGGTCGTGCAAGTGTTGATTTTACACCGTCCGGCAAAGAAGACTTCATCTATTACGTCGAGCTGACCTATCAGGACGGTCGCGTAGAGAGCCACGAAGTCTTTGCACCCAATCGCGTTCATCAAGATGCTGTTGGCGAAACACTTTTGTCACCAACAGGCTGGCTAAAAATTACCCGTACAGATGGCACAACATCAGAGCGCTTTGAAACAGATTATGAAAAGATGTTTCATGCCGGTATTACAGCTGTCGCTACCTATCCATGGGGGGTGAGCGAGCCATATTTTGAAGAGCTTAATATTAGCGTTCGTCTGCCTGCAAAAGACAAAAAGCTGGCCTATGCCGAAGAAGCCATTAGCTTAAGCGAAGCTTTGCATGAAGATTTCTATTTCTCTCTTTTAGAAGTTTTTCAGAAAAAATCCGGTCGCCCACTCGGTGATCGCGGGCTGCAACCGGGGCAAATTGTACCTGAAATCACCTATGCAGACCAAGCACCTTCCATCTGCATCACCATCCGCCCGCTTTCGACCATTGATGCAACAGGCGACGATCAAAAGCTTGAAACAGCTCAAACGCCTCTTTTTGCGGCTCAAATTTTAGCAGAACTTGAGCAAATCGGTGGAGAAATTTATCAAAGTAAATCCCGTTCCGGCCGCACGGTTCATGGACGCTATATCAAAGGCAGTGATCAGCCAATGATCATCAGTGCCGGCCAACATGCCAATGAAACAACAGGTGTTGTTGGTGCCTTGCGTGCGGCTCGTCAGCTGAAAGCCCGCAGTTCGGCGCATTTCACCATTTCGCCGCAAGAAAATCCGGACGGCTACGAGTTACACCGTCGTTTATGTGCCGCTAATCCGAAACATATGCACCATGCAGCGCGCTATACCGCGATGGGTGATGATCTGGAATATCGCAGTGTTGAAAATAATGGCGACAAGCTTTGGGAAAAAGCGATCCGCATTCAGGCCGAAAAATTAACGGGTGCAAAACTGCATGTCAATTTGCACGGCTATCCGTCGCATGAATGGACACGCCCGCTTTCAGGTTATGTCCCACGCGGTTTTGGCATGTGGACACTACCTAAAGGCTTCTTTCTGATTGTTCGCCATCACAGTGAATGGCTAAAACAATCCGAAGAGCTGGTTGATCATGTCACCCGCCACCTATCCGCCATTACAGGACTTGTTGACTATAATAATTCGCAAATTGCATTGTTTGAAAAGCATGCCGGCGAAACCGGCTTTCGTATCATCAATGGCTTTCCGTGTCTGATCAGTGTCGATGACCGTCATATGGTGCCGATGACACTGATTACGGAATATCCGGATGAAACGATTTATGGTGACGATTTCATCCGCGGTCACACTGCACAGATGGAAACCGTTCTTTCCGCTTATGATGCTTTGCAAAATTTAAGCAGAAAAAACTTGCTGGTATAAATTATGAACGGCGTTTCTTTCACTAAGACGCGCCTTTACTTTAAAAATCATTTTGGAGATTTTAATTAGCGGCGTTTGAATTTTTAGTACAAATTTCACTCAAATAATGAGCCGTCGTTTTGTTCTCGTAATTCCTCCTCACTTGAGGCGAACAGGTACGCTCCAGAATGAATGCTTGCATTGATAATTTACTATTATCAATGCAAGCCGTATTTCAAACCTGACCCCACCTATTCGCGTTAAAAATTTATGCATTAACGCCTGTCGGCTCGCCAATGGATAACATTAAACGATTGGCCCAATTGAAAAATGCCGCACCATGAATGACATCGCTTATTTCTGCATCATCAAAACCGGCTGCACGTAAACGCACGACATGATCTTTATTAAAGGCAGGTGGTGTTGCGGTGAGCGCAACAGAGGCAGCAACGATCGCATTCCATCGCTCTCCCAGATCAGCATCAATCCCCTCATCAAGCAAGCGCTGCACATCTTCTTCCCGTTTGGAAAAATGCGACGCAAAACGTGCATGAACTGATGCGCAATAAATGCAACCATTAAATCGCGACGCGGCGGTTGCTGCCAACTCACGCTCTGCACGGGCTAGGCCATCCTTGGTATTGTAAAAAATATCTTTGTCTGTTTTTGTGCGTGTTTCCAGAATATCCGGATCCCGCACCAATAATGTGAAATATGGATTTTTGGCACGAGCAGGCTCTACCAGAGCTTGCCTGTGTCTTTCGCTCAGTTCACCTTCTGCCAAAGGTGCCAGCCAAGGCGTCCAGCCGACTTGAGCTTGTGTAAAAACAGTCGGTCCGTTCTCAATATGGGGTTCGATCACTTGTTCTGTCATGGAATTGCTTTCAAAAATTAAGCTTCGGCCAATATTTTCAGTCCGCTGACCACACGCAACTGGAAAGCCAGAAAGGATATAAGCTGGGACAAGGTGATAATGCCGGTTGCTGACCAACCAGCATTGGTGAGAATTTTCAAACGGTCAGGGTTTGCATCACGCGGATGAAAAACGAGAAAATGTGCGTGCGTTAGAGCTGCCCACAAGCGCTGTGACACGACTTGCGCATGTTCTTTAGATTGTACAAAGGACGGGCCATCCTGATCTTCTGCACTTAATGGCCCTTGTGGGAAGTGCCCATAAGGCCCTTCTGCTTTATTTGTTTGCGCAATTTTTCTGATTATATCAGCAAGTTGTTCACCATCAGGCTGATTTTTCAACTTTGTTTCATAAAGTTTGCGGCTGGCCACGTCCCCATGTAGCTCTGAAACAAAAAGTCCGACTGCAAGGCGCTCGGTAATTGAAATTTCGGTCTCGTTGGCGGGTTGAAACAAAACCTCCCAACTTGCTTGTGCCTGCTCTTTGGTAACAGGTCGTCTTGCCCTCAAATGATCAAGTGAAGAGCCGGCTTTAACACCGGCCAGCTGATCAATAATATCCTTATTATGCGCGCTCATGTTTGCTCCTCATTCTGCTGCTACAAGCTTTGATGATAATTGTTTGTGCCAACCCAATGCCGGAGCGACATATTGCGCAGTCAGTTCAATAGAACGCAAAATATCTTCATGCGGCGGATCAATTGAATGCACCTGAAACACCAGATCGGTGCTGCGTGGCAAAGCAGTATCCTGCTTTAATGATGCGATAACATCGTCGGGTGTGCCGACGTGACTATCAAATACGCGGATCAGATCTTCGACATTGCGTGCTTGAACAGGGAGCCCGCGTGCTGCCATTTTAGCCGCAAAATCACTCAAGCCATATTCTGCCAATTGTAGTGCACGTTTGCGATCTTCTGCAACAAACAAGCTGCGCGAACCAAGGATTCGCGGCGTTTTTCCTTCCGGAAGTGCATTCAGATAAGCATCGATGATCGGGTTTTGAATATCGGACAAAGACGCATCCGGATTTTGGGGATCGCGCGGTTGGGTGCGTGACAACATCAGCCCGTCACCACTAAGTCCTGCTAATTTTGAGCCTAAAGCGGAAAATGTTGCGAGCCAGACATGATTGATGAGATGTGGCGCTGTCGGATAAAGATGATTGCCACCATTTAAGCGAATGCCACTCCAAGCGTCGCGCACAAGCTGAAGATTGGCAGCATAAACCTCGCCTCTTTTGTCGCTGTCGACCCCGAAAGTTTCAAAAGATTCCCTTGTGCCACCGGTACCAAAGCCTACTTCCAATCGGCCATTGGACAGCAAATCCAGAACTGACGTATCTTCCGCCACACGGATCGCGTTTTCCATCGGCAGTGTAATAACACCAGTGCCAAGACGAATATGCGATGTGCGGGCACCGACATGCGCCAGAAAAACGGCAGGGGACGGCAAGCCGCCTTCGTCGGCATGAAAATGGTGCTGAGCCACCCATGCACTGTCAAACCCGTGTTTTTCAGCATGGATTATTTGTTCACTTACCAAACGATAACGCTCGCCCGCATCGGCCTGATCCAGCACCCGCGTAAAAAATCCGAGCCGTTTGGGCTTGGTTGAAATCGTCATAATCTAATCCTCGACCTATCAGAAATCAGTTGATGCAGTATGTGTGCTTTTCATCATGAAAAACCCAAAGATCGACATCATTCATGCAACCGCTGATACAGTTCCTTGTAAAACCGGCAGCAAATATTGTTTTTCACTCAAACGCTTAACCTGTGGTGTCTTCCCCGAAAAACGCTCATTGCGTCGTTCAGCTTGTTTTGCAGGATCAGCCACCGGCGCACTGGCAATAAGCTGGCGCGTATAAGGATCCTGCGGATTATCCAATACGGAGCTGACAGAGCCGGTTTCAACGATGGCGCCATTACGAAGCACAATGACCGATCGGCAAATATTGCGCACCACCGCCAAATCATGACTGATAAAAAGACACGCAAAACCATATTCATTTTGCAAATTTTCCAGTAATTGCAAAATATCTGCCTGAACGGATACATCGAGTGCCGATGTCGGTTCATCGGCAATCAATAATCTTGGTTTTAGAGCCAAAGCACGGGCAATCGCGATACGTTGGCGCTGACCACCTGAAAGCTCGGACGGTAATCTCTTTTCCCAACCGCGCGGCAACCCAACCTGCTCAAGCAATTCCGCAACACGCGTTTTAATCTCTTTCGCGGTGAAATCAGTCTGCGTTTGCAAAGGTTCCGCAATGGATTGCCCGATTGTCACGCGCGGATTGAGTGAGCTTGCAGGGTTTTGAAAAACCGCTCCTATATGCTTGCGCCATTGTTTAGATTGGGCTTTTAAACCACCATCAATAAAGGCATCCGTGAAGCGGATGGAACCTGCATTGGGTTTCAGTAATCCCAGCAGACTTCTGCCAATCGTGGTTTTGCCTGAGCCGGATTCCCCGATCAGCCCCATGAAGGAACCGGCATGAATGTCAAAAGATACACCTTTGACAATCTCTGTGCGCCGTCCAAAGCCACTTGCATAGGCAAGACGCACATCACGCAGCTCGACAATGACCGGTGCATTTTTTGCCGATATGATTTTTGGTTTTGATCGTGCAGTTTGCTGATCCGGCACTGCTGCTAATAATTGGCGCGTATAGTCTTGTGATGGTTTGGCAAATAATGTGTTTGCTGATGCAGTTTCGACAATTTCACCCTGACGCATCACAATGACACGGTGCGCCAAATCAGCGACAACGCCCATATCATGGGTGATCAACAATAGTGCCATTTGCTTCTCTTGGTTGAGGCGATAAAGCAGATCAAGAATGTCCTGCTGCACGGTCACATCCAAGGCCGTTGTTGGTTCATCGGCAATCAGAATTTCCGGATCTCCGGCCAGCGCCATTGCAATCATGATGCGCTGCAACTGACCGCCGGAAAACTGATGCGGGTAGCGCGACAGTCGTTTTTGTGCATCATTAATGCCAACCTGATTTAACAATTCGGCAGCACGCTCCAACCGGGCCTTTCGGGGCATTTCCGGTTTGTACAGGCGAATGGCTTCATCTAACTGAAAACCTATTGAAAAAACCGGATCAAGTGCGCCAGCCGGATCTTGAAAGATGACCGCAATGCGTTTGCCACGAATATCCCGCATGACTTGCTTGTTTATATTAATCAGATCATGCGTAGCAAAACCTACAAATCCTGTAACTTTTGCATTGCCCGGCAACAGGTTAAGAATAGCCATCGCAGTTGCAGATTTTCCTGAACCGCTTTCGCCGACAATGGCTAATATTTCACCTTTTGCCAATTCAAAGCTGATATTTTTGACTGCCTCAACATAGCCATTTCCATCCTGAAAACGAACCGACAAATCATTAACCGTTAAAATTTCCTTTTTAAGCGCTAGCGGCATGTCACACCAACCCTTCATCTACCCAGCGGTCAAGGCGTGGCAGGGTAACGGCATAAACCAGCAAAGCTTTGCGCAGATTTTCAATTGCTACAAACTCGTCAGGGCCATGTGCCGACCCGTTTTCAGCCGGAATGAAATCCGGTCGTGCATTCACAGCCTCGCCTTGAAACAGAAGCGACGGATCGCGTCCGAAACCCGGACCAAAGGTGATTGAATTTGGCAACACGCGTGCATGGGTTCCGCCACCCATGGAAAAGGGTTGGGTTTTTGCTTCAGCCACTGTGTCAAAACTATTTTGCAGCAATTGTACCAAGGAGCTGTTCTTGTCAAAATGAACGGGTTTGGCGTCGCGCTCAATGTCAATATGACCTTCAAACGGACGGATATTTTCTTCCAAAACTGTCAGTAATTGGCCAACATTGGTCGATATCGGATAACGTATATCCAGATGCAATGTGATACCGTTTTCATCACCACTAATAAGACCACCATTGAGGGTCAGTTTTCCTGTTTGTTCGTCCTCATCAGCCACACCGGCACCTTTGCCCCAAGGATCGGCCAAAAGACCTGCGATCAGTTTGGCAAGTTCAAGATCGGCACCTTGCAATGTGTCTGCTTCAATCAGTGCACGTAACAAAAGCGGAATAGGATTAAGCGTATTTTCCGGAAATGCTGCATGTCCTGATTGCCCGCGCGCATGCAAGATAAGGTCGGTGCCATCTTGTCCTGCACTAATCTTTTCCCTCAGATCAGCTGAAAGGGACGCTATTTTTTCTTCCCACGTTTTAATATCTCGATCTTTTAAGGCCAAAGTTGCTGATGCAGGCACCGCATTGGCGGCCACACCTGCTTTTAATCCCGCAAGGACAGATCCTTGAACAGGCAAGCGAACCACAAGATTTAGCCCGCCTTTTTGTGCATAATTTACCGGAAACCCGCCGTCAGTAATGATGGACAAGCGCGGCACTGGGCCGTGTTCGGCAAAATACGCAATATCTGCCATCGATGTTTCTTCCGCCCCGCCATAAACAATGCGCAAACGACGTTTGAAACCAACACCAAGCTCACGAAAAGCGCGCAGCAAATAAAGGTCGAGTAAGGCTGGCCCTTTATTATCCGATGATCCTCGACCAATAATGAAGCCGTCCCGCTCAAATGGTTGATATGGCTCGAAAGTCCAGTTTTCACCCGCTGGCACGACATCAATATGAGACACCAAGCCGATATCTTCATCGATAGATCCATCATCACCCAAGATTGAAATGGCATAACCATCATGACGCTCTGTTTTAAAACCGAGTGCATGTGCGCGTTCAATCACGCGATCAAATAAACGTGCCACTTCAGGGCCGAAGGGCGCATCAGGCGCGGCTTTATCGGCGTCACTCACACTTGGATAGCTCACCCAATCAATCAGATCGGCAATAAATTCTTGTTTATGTGCTGCAAACCATTCATCGATACGACCGAGAAAAGCCTGTTCGTTGGGAGAAAGAACACTTGCTTCTTGTAACTGATTTAAAAAATCGCTCATCTTAATTTCCTTTCAAAACCATATACGAATGGCTGTTATGGCTTCAGATCTTTGATCGGAGTGATGGGGCGGGCATTAAGGGTGCGCGCCAAACCTTCACCAACAAAATTAATGGAAAGAACCATCGCAACAATCGCGATGCCCGGCGGCACCCATAGCCACCATTGATAGCTGATTACGCGCATACTCTGCGCTGCAGAGAGCATATTGCCCCATGAGGCTTGCGGCTGGCGCACACCAAGACCTAAAAAGCTTAGCGCTGCCTCTGCCAAAATACCGTGTGCTACTGCCAAAGTGGCATAAACCAGAATGGGACCATAGGCATTGCGCAGCAAATGATGTGCTATAATACGAGCATGGCTGACGCCCATCGCTTTGGCGGCCAAAACATATTCACGCTCGCGCAGCGACAATAATTCAGCACGTACAAGACGCGCCAGACCGGTCCAGTTCAAAATGCCGATAATGAGAATAACATTCCAGACACTGGCACCGAAAATCGCTGCAAGCGTAATTGCGATGGCATAGAACGGAAAGCACATGACCACTTCTGTCAAGCGCATGATACCTGCATCAACAATACCGCTGAAATAACCGGCAAGACTGCCAAGAAAAACGCCGATGACCAATTGCACCATCACAGCTGAAAGGCCGACAAGAACCGAGACACGACCGCCATATAAAAGACGCGACAACACATCACGACCAATCTCGTCGGTACCTAGCCAATGAATGGCATCCGGCGGTGATTCAATCGAAAAAAGATCAACATCTTCCGGATTGAAAGGTGCAAGCCAGGGGGCAGCAACGGCAAGACCGGTCAGAGCGAACAAAATCACAAAACCGCAGAAAAAATAGCGGTCAGCAATGAGGCGTTGCCATATTGTGCGGCTTACAGGCAAAGTTTCTGCAACAATTATACTCATCAGCCGAGCCTCACACGTGGGTCGATCAGGGCGTAAAGCACGTCAGCAAGCAGATTGGTCAGCAAAGTGACCAATGCCAGAAACAGCACAATGCCCATCAAAAGTGGATAATCCCTGCCCTGCACCGCCTCAAAACTAAGACGACCAATGCCGGGCCAGCTGAAAATAGTTTCAGTTAAAAGGGTAGCCGAGAGTAAGGCAGGTATTTCCAGACTGACAATCGTGATCAACGGCTTGGCGGCATTGCGAAGCAAATGCGGCGTAATCACGGATCGGCGTGTCAAACCTTTGGCAAATAAAGCCCTGATAAAATCCTGTTCAAGAATGTCACTGATGCTGGAGCGCAAATAACGGCTTAAAATGGCAATATTGGTGAGCGCCAAAACAGATGCAGGCAATATCAAATGACTAATAACATCAATAACATGTGCCATACCGGTATAATTGGTACCTAGTGTTATGACACCCGATGTTGGCAACCAACGCAGATTAACCGCAAATAATTTGATAAAGACGATTGCCAGAAAGAAGGCCGGTATTGAAACCAGTATAAAAGACAAGACCGATGCAATGACATCGACACTGCTATTGCGGCGCAGGCCAACATAAAGTCCAAGCGGCAAAGCAATCACAAGTGTCAAAGCAAGGGCTGCGCCAGCCAGCAATGATGTGTTGCCAAGACGCTCGCCGATGAGCTTTGTCACCGATGTGCCATGCTGCAAGGAATAGCCAAGATCACCCGTCACAGCGCGTGTTGCCCAGCGCAGATATTGTTGCCAAACCGGATCGAGATAACCGGCACGCAATAACATTTCCTGTTTTTCTTCCGGTGTCGTTTCCGGACTGATCATACCGACAAACGGATCACCCGGCTGAAGTTTGACCAGCACAAAAACCACAATCGAAATACCGGCAATGACCGGTATCGCAATCAATAGACGGCGCAGAATATAAACAATCATAAAGCAAGCCTTTAATGGAAGCCGGATATTTTTATATCCGGCTCTTCATTATTTACTGACAGTCCACTCAGCTATGTCCGCAAATGGTTCATAGGGGCGCGCAGAGTGATTTGTTACGCGTTTACCCAGTGCAAAGCCTTCATTCGGAATGTAGAGCCAGACATGTGGCACTTCATCATTGACACCGCGCAACCAGCCTCCAACGTTTTTTTCAAGCTCTTCAGGGTTGATGGTAGAGTTAAAAGCAGCCGCCAATTTATCGAGTTCCGGTGTTGAAAACCGTTCCCACCAAAAATTGTTTTCATACTGTGCAGGCCGGAATGTACCGCCCATCAACACACCATCATAGCTCTGTTTCGGATCCTGCAAGATTGCCAGCGTCGTATTGAAATCAGCGGAGTTGAGAACCACGTCAATGCCGATTGCCTTGAGATTTTGCTGAATAATAGGTGCTGATAATTCACGGGTGCGATTGCCGGTCGGATAATTCAGCGTAAATGTAAATTTCTTTCCGTCTTTATCGACAAAACCATCATTGTCGCTATCCGTCCAACCAGCTTCCGCGAGCAGCGCTTTGGCTTTTTCTGGATCATAATCGTAAGGATTAAGATCAGAGGGATAATAAGGGCTTTGAGGATGAGCCTTGGCATTGAAAACCTGTCCATGACCGAAAAGCAAACGATCAACAATTGCTTGACGGTTAATGCCGTAAACAATCGCTTGACGCACTTTTTTATCTGCGAGTTTCGGATTGCGGGTATCAAAAGGCATATATTGCCCGCCCGGGCCATATTGCTCGACAATTCGAATGCCCGCATCACGATAAGTTTGAAGATCGCGCTCGTTCCATGATGAAATTTCTGCGATATCGAGCTCGTCGTTAATCAACTCGCTTTGAGCCGTCTGCGCATTGGAGATTTTAAAAATAATGGTTTCAGTTTTTGGCTGACCACCAAAATAATCATCATTACGCACCAGTTTAACATATTGATCGGAAAGAAATTCAACAAATTTATAAGCACCCGTTCCAACCGGATTACGCAGTTGCTCTGTTGCTTCATTCCATGTTTTAATAGGCACCTTTTCCCAAATATGTTTGGCCAATACAGGCTTATCGGTAAAATGCGCAAAAACGGCTGCATATGGCGCTTTGAACGTAAAGCTGACAGTATTGTCATCGATGACCTTTATACCGGAAAGCTCCTGGCTTTTGCCTGAGTGATAGTCTTCATAACCTTCCAGTTGCTTGACAAAATCAGGTGTATCACGCGGAAAATCAGGATGTGCCTGTGTGCCATATGTGAAAGCGACATCCTCGGCCGTAAAGGCTTGCCCATCATGCCATTTCACATCCTCGCGCAAATGCAACGTCAATGTGCGACCATCCGTTGAATATTCATGGGATAACGCCAAGGATGGCACAGGTTGCTGCTTTTCATCCAGTGTATAAAGGCGTCCAAAAACCGAAAAAATAATCGCACGGTCATAGTCAGTAAAATAAAGTGTTGGATGAAATGTCCCGCGCGGATTGCTCCATAAGGCATAACGGATCACGTCGCCGTTTTCTGCAAAGGCCGGCAAAACACCACCCAGTAAACTGACTGAAGTTAGAAAGGATATTAAAGTCTTTTTCATTGCATGATCCTGTATGATTAGGCTGGTGCTCTTCGACACTGATGCCTAATTCTTGACCATGAAGCTCCGCCATGAACAGAAAGAAAAAATCATTTTATAAACAAATCTAAGAATATAATTTCTTAAATGGGTAGCGGTAAAAATATTACCGTAAAATATAAAACTACATTAAAATATAAATATGAAAATAAATCCTAAAAATATCCAAATTTATAAAATTAAAATAATTCAATATAAAACACCCAGAGTCGGCCTCTCCGAGAGTAATACGGAAAACTAAATTATCATATAATCAGAGTAACGCTTTACAATCTTTAGCAAAAGAAAATTTAGCTTATCACACGTAAAGCTCATGCGAGCATTTATTTCTTTTATCCGGCAAAGGTGGAAGGATTGCATCTTTAAGCGCTATAGATGCTTTATGCTTCAAAGTTTCTATTTGACCATTATCCTGTTCCTCTACCAGACGGCCATCCTCCATGACGATAATACGATCGGCAAATCGTTCGACCAACCTCAAGTCATGTGTCACAAACAGATATGAAACACTTTGACTCTCTTGCAGTTTAGCGAGCAATTTCAGAGCAGAAGCTTGCAAATGCGTATCAAGATTTGAAACTGCCTCATCAAGAATGATCAATTTCGGGTTGGCTGCAAGCGATCTGGCGATACAAACACGTTGCAACTGGCCACCACTGATCTGTGACGGCAACTTATTGATTAAGTCTTTCGGCAATTCGACCATTTCAAGGAGTTCGGCAATACGTTTAAGTCTTTGTTCAGAACGCAGTTCAGTAAGATGCCTTAAAGGTTCTTCAATGATCGAGCGGATTGTCATACGCGGATCGACAGCACTTGGTGAATCCTGGAAAACCATCTGCACGTCGCGTCGAAACAAACGGGTTTGCTCGCGGTCAAGCTTGCGCGTTGACGTAGCCCGATAAAGAATTTCGCCTGTTTCAGGGTATTCCAAACCGCAGATCTGTCTTGCGAGGGTACTTTTACCACAACCGCTGCGTCCTAATAATGCGATTGTCTCGCCTTCTTGAATAACAAAAGAGACGTCATCAAGAATAAGACGTGGCTCGCTTGCCCCCATCAGAGAATGCGTTTGGTAATATTTACTGATATTTTTTACTTGCAATAACATCAGACTGCCAGCTCCATGCCGTATAGCGATAAATGAGCAGACACCAGCATTCGCGTGATGGGGTCTTTAGGTGTTTGAAAAATCTTTTCCACGGGTTCTTGTTCGACCAAGATACCGGTATCTATGACGGCAACCTCATCGGCGACTTTTGCAACAACACCCATATCGTGCGTGATCAACAAAATGCCGAGACCTCTTTCATGTGCAAGTTTTTCGAGTAGCTCCAAAATTTTTATCTGAACGATCAGATCAAGATCTGTGGTCGGTTCATCGGCAAAAAGGAATTGCGATTTACTTAGCAAAGCAATGGCAATCATCATGCGTTGCAGCATGCCGCCACTCATTTCGAACGGATAAAGATCAAGTATCCGTTCGGGCTCATCAAGCTCAACCGCTAGCAAGGTATCATTGATCTCAACCATCTCGTTATGGCTGTTACGTCCGAGCGCTGAAAGTGTCTCGGCAATATGCTGGCGCATTGTACGCACAGGATTGAACGCACTGCGTGGGTTTTGCATAATACTAGCCACGCTACGCCCCCGCAATTCTTTGGGGGGTACTTGTTTGCCGTCAAGATGAATGGTTCCGTTAACTGTCTTGACACCCGGCGGCAAAACATCGAGCACTGCTGAACATGTCATCGACTTGCCCGAACCACTTGCGCCGACAAGAGCGAGTATCTTTCCTCGTTCAATCGTCAACGACAAATCCGCTACAATCAAATGAATATGGGTATCGTGATAATAACCGACGGAAAGATTGCAAATTTCCAGTGTTTGAGAATTTAATGACATGTTTCTGCCCTCAGATTGGGATCTAGTCTGTCTCTCAGGGCGTCGCCCAGAATGTTAAAAGCCATAACACTGAAAAACAAAATGAGGCCTGGCCAGAAAATAAGCATCGGTGATGTCCAGACAAACTGCCGTGCATCATTGATCATTACCCCCCATTCTGCAGTGGGCGGAGTAACACCAAGACCAAGAAAAGACAGTCCGGAAACATGGAGCATCATATGACCGATATCTAAAGTTGCTAAAACCATCAACTGCGCGATTGTTGCGGGAAACAGATGCTTCATGAATACACGCAGACGGCTGGCTCCGCTGAGCCTTGCAGCGAGAATGAACTCTCTGTGTCGAAGCGAAAGCACGATGCCGCGCACGATACGCGCGTACCATGCCCAGTGAGACAAGGCGATGGCAATGATTACATTGACAATTCCGGTTCCAAGTATACCGATCATAAAAAGTGCCAGCACCAAAGTTGGAAATGTCAGGAAAACATCTGTAACGCGCATAATGATCTGATCGGTGCGTCCTCCTACAAAGCCCGAGAAACCGCCGATGCTGATACCAAGGGTAAGTATAATCACCAGGGTTATTGCAACTGCGCCTAAGGAAACACGCGCCCCTGCTATCAAACGGGAAAAAATATCTCTGCCCAGATGATCTGTGCCCAGCCAGTAAGTGCTGTCAGGAGATTGTAAGCGCTGCCCGATATCAACAAAATCCGGATCGTGCGGAGAAATCCATGGTCCGGCGATTGCTGCCATCACGAGTAAAGCAATAATGGAGAAAGAGAACCACAAAAGTAAATTGCGGCTTAACGTTCTTGATGCACTTTGTGCAATGATCTGATTTTGCATCATTACTGTACACCCTCTGCTGAAAGCCGGATTCTGGGGTCTGCGATGGCGTAGATGATGTCGACAATCAAATTACACAGAACAAAAATAACGACCATGAGCAATGTGAAACATTGAATGACAGGGTAATCTCTGTTGAGAATAGCTGAAACAGCATATCGCCCAACACCTGGCCAGCCGAAGATGCTTTCGATGATCAATGCGCCCCCGATCAGTTCGCCAATATGCATGCCTATTGCTGTGATGATCGGAAGCCAAGCGTTACGCAAAATATGTGAATGCTCAACACGTCTTTCCGACAAGCCTCGCAATCGTGCATAACGCACATGACGCTGTCCGCTGACCTCAAGCATACTCGCACGCAAAAGCCGTGCGTTAATTGCCAAAGACATGAAGGAAATAGCGATTACCGGCATTATAATATGGGAAATGCCACCTTTTCCCATCGGAGGAAGCCAGCCGAGGTAAACCGAAAAGACCAGAACCAATAAAAAACCAAGCCAGAAGTTCGGCATGGAAACGCCGACAAAGGCGATTAAGCGTACAATCTGATCCGGCCATTTCTCACGATGACGTGCAGCCCACATTCCAAGCGGAACAGAAAGGCCTATGGTTAACAGAAGGGCAACACCGGCAAGTTGAAGCGTGGCCGGAAGAAAGTGAAGAATATCAGGTAATACAGGGCGCTGTGTGGCGTAAGATATGCCGAAATCCAAACGGAGAGCGTTCCACAACCAGTCTAAATACTGAAAGATGATCGGTTGATCAAGCCCCAGTAATTGCCGGGCATTTTCCAAAGCCTGTGGTGTTGGCGGAACCTTTGACAGCCGAAGATAATCCATTGCCGGGTCGCTAGGACCCAGCCTCAGCGTTAAAAATATAAAGAGCGATGCACCGAGCAACATCGGTATAAGAAGAAGTACCCGCCTGAAAATGAAAGCTGCCATGTCATTTAATCTGCTTTTGGCTTGAGTTGTTCAAAAGGTACTTCACTCGACATTGCACCAAATGGAATTACGCCAACTTCCGGCTTTGCAACGGCAATTGCTGTCACAAATGTGAGCGGCAGATAAACAGCCTCTTCATGCAGACGGGTCAGAATGTCCTTATATAGTTGTTTTCTGGTTTCTTCATCACCTGTCGTAAAGACCTGTCCGATTTTGGCATCGATTTCCGTTTTATCTGCCAATCCTTGCTGTGCCTGAAAATCTGCATGGGAGGGAATACGCATTGAACTTACAAACGCATGAGGATCAAAAGGCGAGCCCCATGTACGATTGAAGATCAAACCAAATCGACCGTCACGCTGACGTGCATAAACACTGCTTTCTTCTTCCCCGGTCAGTTTGACATCAATTCCGATCTGTCGAAGATCAGCCTGAACAACTTCGGCAATTGATTTTGCGATTGCATCGGTGCCAATAAAGTTCAGCTCAACGGTTAGTGGTTCCCCGTTTTTCTGACGAATATCTCCCGGTTTGGCTTCTTTCCAGCCCGCTTCATCCAGAAGGCCTGTCGCAATGCCGACATCATATTCATATGGTTTAAGGCCGATATCGGCATAAGGGACGTTGGTTGAGAAAAGCGTGTCCGCTCGCTTTTGGGTACCATAAAGCACCTTATCAATCATCTTGTCCTTATTGACAGCATGATTGATTGCCTGCCTTACAGAAAGATCATGCGTTGGCCCGGTCTTTGTGTTAATCGCAAAAACCCAGGTTTCCATCGGATCAGATAATTCTGTCGTATAGAGTCCCATGTTTTTGAAACGTTGAAATGTATCAGGATAAAGTGGCCCGTCCAATCCATAGATAAAGTCAACTTCACCTGTCTCAAATGCAATAGCACGCGTATTTGGATCAGGAATGACTTTTACCGTAATATGTTCATATTCAGGCTTGGCGCCCCAATAGAGATCATTGCGGACAAATTCATCCTTTTCGCCAAGCTTTGTTTCCGTGAGCTTCCATGGTCCGGTGCCAACCGGTGCAACGATACCATCTTTTGTACCGCCGTCTTTAAATTGAGAAGGCGCAATAAATCTGAACGGACGCGGCAAAGCCAATTCCTGAAGAATCGGGTAATAGGCACCTTTAAGCGTTAGCTTTAGCTTGTGCGGTTCAATCGCTTCGGCGGAAACAATCTGATTGGCAAGCTCGAGCCATGCATGTCGTTCTCTGTTTGCCAAAACAGCGTCAAAATTTTCTTTTGCAGCCTTGGCATCAAAAACTTCACCATTTGAAAAATTAACATCCTCACGGAGTTTGAAAATATAGGTTTTGCCGCCATCTTCAACCTCCCATGACTCTGCCAGCCATGGCTGCACGCTACCGTCGCTCATATAGCGGACCAATGGCTCATAGACCATATTCTGTCCGATCATTTGATTAGGCGTGTAAAGATGCGGATTGAGAGGGCCGACATTAACTGGCCATGCGAAATTAAGTTTGGTTTCAGCTGTCGCAATTCCAGTAGCTGAAATTGTCAAAGCCAGAGACATTGCAAGCGAACGAATGAATTTATTCAATGTAGTTCCCCTCAATAAGTATGACGAATCTTATTAAAGTGCATACTCGTAAAGCAGGCAAGCGGAAACTTAAGAATATTAAGCGTTCGACAAAGATATTTTATTTAATAAAAGTCTTTATTACTGTTTCTTAGATTGGATAGCCAACCTCACAGTGTTGCTACCAGCAACGCGAATAGCCCAGCAACGAAATACCCAATAGCTTTATTATGCATTCGCTGAACGACATGAAGGCAGCCAAAATGTGCAACGCATGGATGCTTATCTTTTTTTGCTGGTGCCGGTTGGCTGCTGGCACCCATGTTTTTAGCTAAAGGCATATATAAAAAGGGCAGTCATCAATTGGTTCACAATCGGCAAAAATCCGATCGCGACAATAGATACATAATTGCATAGGTCAGCTGTTAGTCCGCCCATAAAAATCTTTTATGCGTCGTGATATACAACCGTTATTCATACATCTTTTTAGACTATGGCAGATAAATATAAAGCACTATGCGCAGGCATATTGGCTCAAGTCTGCCAGTGGTTTTCTCATCTGTAATTTTCATATTTTATTTTGAAAAAATTAGATGATGATTGATTAATTCAATAACTTATCTAACGTATATGAGGAATAATTATAAATCTTTATACGGTGTGGGGTGAATATGTGCACGCGAGTTCTTTGGTCCGACACGCAAGGCTTAGTGATCGTTGGCAGAAATATGGATTTTCATAAAGATCTTATGACAAATCTTTGGACGCAACCACGAGGTATCGAAAGAAATGATGGCGTTTACGGAGATCTGAAGTGGACCTCCCAATACGGAAGTGTCGTCGCAACATGTTTCGATATGATTTCAGTAGATGGTGTGAACGAAGCCGGTCTTGCAGGGCATATTCTATGGCTGACAGAATCCGATTATGGTGAAATAAACCAAGATCGGCCTAAACTCAGCCAAGCCATCTGGCTCCAATATTTCCTCGATAATTTTGCAACCGTTGCGCAAGCCGTTGCATGGGTTAAAGAGACAAATGTGCAAGTTGTACAAATGAAAGATCCGACAGGAGGCGTCGCGCCTGCTTTGCATCTGGCGATTGAAGATGCAACGGGTGACTCCTGTATTATAGAATATGTTGCCGGGAACCCTGTTGTTTATCATAGTGCCGATTATAAGGTGATGACTAATTCACCAACCTATGATCAGCAACTGAAAATACTTAAAGAAATTAATGGCTTTGGTGGTTCACAACCATTGCCAGGCTCAACGAAAGCAACTGATCGTTTTGCACGAGCCAGCTATTATGTCAGCCGTTTGCCTGAAGCCAAAAATCAGGTCCAGGCGGTTGCCTCCATGTTGAGTATCATGCGCAACACGGCTCAGCCGTTCAGAATTCCGGATCCAGAGGCACCGGAAGCATCGCAAACTTTATGGCAAACCATCATTGACCTGACAAACAAACGATATGTTTTTGAATCGACCACCCGCCCGAACATTGTCTGGGTAGATTTAAAAGATTTGAACTTCTCAGAGGGCTCAGATCAAATGAAGCTTAATCTGGTTGATGATTTAGCTATTGAGAACGGAATTGTAAGTGAAGTCAGCAAAGACTTTTCGAGTGCCGTAGAGTTAAAATTTCTCACCGTTACGTAAGCAATGAGATTATCTAATATTTGATAACAAATAGCATCAGGCATTGGGATTCTTGTCTATTGATAATTTAAATGCCTGATGATTTATTATAAAGAATAAAAAGACAAAATAATAGCTGAATGAGGTTTTAAATATTTTTAGAGCTATCCAAGAAAAACTTACTGATTGCAAGAACGGACACTAGAGCGTGTAGCACATTATCTTATCCACTCCGCTTACTCTAACAGTTGTTTTTACGCATGTCTTTATCCCAAAACCGATGCCCACTTTTGGGAGAGATGCTTTAGTGCCCTGCCAGGCAAAGAACCCATTGATTTTGAATTATCAAATTGTCCATTTTCGGTTAAGGACAGAAATCAATCTTCACGATCTGAACAAAAAGAATAAATGTCACGCCTTTATCCATTTTTCGCGAAAAAACTTTGAAAACCACGCGTTGATGACGGATGCATTTTGAATGGATTGCTCGTCGTCATATAAAATGGGACATCAGAGCATTTTGAGTTTTGAAGCCTCTGGTTTGATTTAATGCTTCATTATGCGGCTTGTTTTTAATGTTGCAAGCGGCGTTGTCGAATAGTCAGATTTATGATTTTCTGCCTTTCTCTCCGAATTGTCTTATCGCGTCCGAAGTAGACGTCAGCAGCTGTGACGTTACTTAGACTTTCGTGGTAACCCTGATTGTTGTAATATTCCACGAAGGCTCAGATTTGGTGATCGAGATCTCCTGGCAGGCAATAGTTTTCTAATAGAAAGCGATTTTTCATGGTCTGATGCCAGCGTTCGATTTTCCCTTGGGTTTGGGGGTGGAAGGGAGATCCGCGGATATGCGGCATTTTTTGTTCATCCAATCATTCAGCTCCCCCCAAGATGTAACAAGAGCCATTATCACTGAGTAAGCGACGCTTATTGCGAACAACGGCCTGATCACAGCCTGACGCTTACAAGGCTGGCTTTATCGTGGAATTCCTTGGCTGCCTTTATTACCACGTAATCAGGTGCCGTTATCAGGTCTGCCGCCTTCAATATGCGGTAAGCTGATGATTCAGATATAAAATACCGTTTATCCCTGTATGGCCCTCTCTCGATAGGGAACTGCGCATGCGAGACCGAGGACAGCTCAATCTCACAATCGAAAGCAAACTACAAAGTTTCGATCTCGTTAAGATCAAGAGCGAAATTCTCATCACGGGCCAAGAGATATGAACACAAGTAATGATCATCCAGCAGGAAACCGTACGTCCCGTACAGTTCGAGATTAAGGCGGAGGTCAGGGCAAATTTGTTCGGCTGGCTTCAGCAAAGTGGCGGCGTTCGAGCATCTGAACGGGGGTGCGTAAGTAGCAGTGGCTGACGGTATCCTCGCTGAGCTCTAAAGCTTGCACGACTTTTGAGCTACAAACCGGACAAGCAACTCACGACCCCCATTGCGTTGTATCCTGATATTATCACTTATGGCGGCAACATCATAAGTGATTAAGGCCTACATTTAGCGTGTGCCAATTTTTAACCCAAGGACACGCGGTATTGCTGCTGCAGCACGCATCGCCCAAGGTGCCTGCACACCATTTTCATCAGCTTCCTCACATGTAATGATTGCTTTACGTACCAATCGACCACCAATAGTACGGAATGGTTCCGGTGGCAATTTAGGCACCGATCGAGTACAAAACGGCAAACTTGTCCATTCATCCTTAATATCTAGCACAAGTGAGGCCAAACACTGCCCGCCAATATAGGTAGGGTTCACACCATGGCCTGAATAACCACATCCATAATGAATCCGAGTTCCTGGTCGTGTACGGAAAAAAGGTAATCTATCGGCAGAAATTTCAATCCCACCACCCCACACCTTTGCAATCCCAGTATCATTAAGCATCGGCAATAATCGCCTTAGTCCGCTGGCAGCTCGTTGCGCAGAACTTAGATCATTTGTCAGTTCAGGCGCTGTAAAATTGCCATTAAAGCTAATTGGTCCAGAACCGGAACCCATCAACATACGGCCATCTGCGGTTTTACGAAAATAATGAACGAACATTCGCAGATCAGCGATCCCCTGATCCCCTGTCCATCCCATTTCCTCCAACTTATCTGGCGCTTGTTCTGTCATTAAAGCATAGCTGGAGAAAACCGTTAAATGTGGCTTCATATCCGGCTCTTTTGCCAAGGCAGTATTCGTTGCCAAGACAATATCACGCGCAAGAATTTCGCCTTGCGGAGTGCGTAACCGATTAATCGTCCCCTTATCCAAACCCAGCATAGGGGTATTTTCATAAACCGATACGCCTAATTCAATGACAGCCTTCCGTAAGGCACGAGCTAGCCGAGCAGGCTGAACATTGGCACCTTCCGGCAAATACATACCACTTAGAAACGCCGGCGAAGAACAGTAATCGGCAAGCATTTCTTGTGTCAGTGCCTGTGCAGTATCACCAACACCTAATTCTTGTGCAACTTTCACATGTGGAAGGATCTTTGCTTCCTGAGTTTTTGTTGTAGCAACACGAACATTGCCGGCTTCGCGCCACCAAACATCCCGCCCCGGAGCTGTCACAAAAGTTCGTATACCATCCTGAGCTTTTGTTCCGGCACGCGCAACAGCAAGTGCCGCATCACGACCTATTGTCTGTACCATTCCAGGAAGACTAGCCCAATATCCATGAACCTTACCGCCATTTTTACCACTGGCGCCTGCTCCACAAATCGATGCTTCAATCAAACCAATTTTTAAATCGGGTGCACGTTCTTTAAGAGCAATCGCAGTCCAAAGCCCCGTAAAGCCTCCCCCCACGATTGCTACATCAAACTCAACCTTCCCAATCAGTGGTGCAGCAGAAGAAATGCTCCCTTCTGCCTTCAGCGCTTCATCCAGCCACCAAGACTGCTCAGATGGGATTATGCTATCTTTTTGCACAGACCTTATCTCCGCGTGATTAATAACCACTCATTGGAATGAAAAATCAGACGAGTGCCTGAACCTGAATTTCGACGAGAATATCATCTGCTGCCAGACGAGATTCTACAGTTGCGCGAGCTGGTGTCGCATCACGATCAACCCATGCTTCCCATGCGCCATTCATCGCATTAAAATCGCCAACATCTTTAAGCCAGATATTCGCATTAACGATTTTTGTTTTATCGGTACCTGCCATCGCAAGATAAGCATCTATCTGTGCAAGAATATCCGCTGTCTGTTGAGCGACATCTCCGCTGCGATCTTTTGCTGTCAAACCAGACATAAATGCAAAACCATTTGCAACCAAAACCTTACTCAAACGGCCGATATTTTCGTGGCGTATAATCATAGAAACAGTTACCCTTATGCTAAGCGTTTAGTGTGAATTTTCAGCTATTAAAGATGAGAATCGTGGATACCGATTATCCAAATAATCCGCGTTGTATCCGCGCCCGGATTCTCGATATTATGATTAAGACTGCTGGAAAATTGAAAGCTATCGCCCGTAGCCAGCTCTGCTGTTTCAGATCCCACTGTCAGCAAAGCCGTACCTTCCAATACGTATCCACCTTTATTCCCCGGCCCGCTCAACACATCTTCACTACGTGCACCAGGGGGCAACGTCAGGATCATGAAACGCATATTATGATTAGATTGTGGAGACAGTAATTCTTTAGAAAAACCGTTGGTACCAACCACAATTTTAGGCCGGCTATCTGCACGACGAACGAACGAAGGATCCGCGACAAGTCTTGACTGGGTCATATCTGTAAATTCCCAGACATTAACACCCAATGCGTCACGTAGTTTTTCCATCGTCTTCATAGAGGGATTTGAATTACCACGCTCAATCTGACTGATTAACCCTGAAGAAACCCCTGCTGCGTCGGCCAAATCCGAAATTGTCATATTTCGTTCCGCACGCAACTCTCGCAAACGCTGACCGATTTTTTCTGATCGCTCCTGCTGTGGAACGTCACTTTCTTTCTGTTTTAAATCAACCATCATTTTTCACGTCTATTTCACTATATTGAAAATATATAAATCACATAAAAATAAAAAAGCAACTCATTTGACATCAATACATATAGATATACCATCCAAATAATTGTAAAACAACAATAAAATTCAACTTATAAAATTTTTTAGGCGACACGGAATTCAAATAACAACAAACGAGCTTGACATAAATTTCATTATAGTGAAAATTTTCATTTAATAATTTCGCTCAACCATGCGCTTTTATAGAGGGGGAGTCATAATGAAACTGAGCACTCATAAAAACATCACCAATCAAAACAAAATTGATCGTCGTCATTTTTTAGGGCTGGGCATTGGGGGGCTTGCGTCTGTAGCATGGGGACTGCCCTCATTGGCACAATCATCATCCAATGCAGGCACTCCGCCTTCCAAGCCAACAGGCGTGGTAATTGTTGGCCTGTCGCAAGAGCCGGTCGCCTTTCACCCTTTGATGCCAGGCGTTGAAGTTGACGAGGTCGTATGGACTAATGTTTTCAATACTTTATGGGTTGCTCAGCCGGATGGGACTTTAATGCCAGATTTGGCAATTGAAGTTCCGTCCGTTGAAAATGGTGGCATTGCTGAAGATGGCCTCCTTTGGACAGTCCGTTTACGGGAAAATGTCAAATGGCATGATGGTCAACCCTTCACAGCAGAAGATGTTCAGTTTTCACTAAACCTCATCAATGCTGACGGCTTTCGTTCCAGAACACGAGTAGGCCATGAGTTAATCACAGAGATAAAGGTCAAAGGCACACATGAAATCTCATGGAGAATGTCAAAAGCCTTTTCACCTTATCTTGCTCTGATGGCCAATACACAAATTGTACCTAAACATTTATTGGATGGCGAAGCTGATCCGAATGTAACAGCATTCAACAATGCTCCTGTCGGAACAGGCCCATTCAAATGGGAAAGCCGCACACCAGGCGACAACATCACCTTAACTGCAAATGAAAACTATCATGGTGACGGGCCTTATATGGCTAAGGCAGTTCTCAAATATGTCCCAGACATGACTGCTCTCTATGCACAATTCCGCACCGGTCAGGTTGATACAGTCATTATTTCAGGCATTCCTCAAAATTTCTATGAAGAAGCAAAAAAACTGACCAATCAGACGGTCTTCATTTCGCCAAGCGGCAACATCGAATGCGTTATGCCCAATATGGAGCATCCTGCAATGCGCGATAAGGCAGTTCGGCAAGCGCTTTATTATGCCATGGATAAACAGGCCATTATCGATGCTCTTTATTATGGCGTACCCGAGGGTACAGAATCTTTTATGCCCCGAGAGTCCTGGGCTTACAATCCTGACTTGCCTTCGCAAACATATGATCCAGACCATGCGAATAAGCTGCTGGACGAAGCTGGTTGGGCAATTGGCACCAACAATATTCGCAGTAAAGATGGTATCCCTCTACAATTCACGATCTCAACGACCACTGGCCACGAAATTCGTGAACAAGTTCAGCAACTACTTATGCAAGATTGGGAAAAAATCGGTGTCGCACTAAAAATTTCCAATATGCCAGCAGCAGTAATCTGGGGTGATTTTTATGTACGCTCACAATTTGAATCGCTGCTGGTTGGCACAGCATTCCGCACCGGCATGGATCCAGATCCCGCAGCCCGTTTTGCCAGCGATGCAATTCCGATCAAAGGCGGGAGTGGCGGCAATTATATGCAATGGCAAAATGCAGAAGCCGACAAGTTAATGCGTGATGCTCAAGCCAGTTTCAATGCAGAAGAACGCAAGGCGCTATACCACCGCCTTCAAAAAATTACGCGTGAAGAGTTACCAATACTCCCAATCTTTCAATACGCACCAATCGAAGGCATCAAAAATGGCCTGCAAGGTTTCCGCCCAAATATCAATGCCCGTCAAAATGCATGGAATATGGGGCAATGGTATTGGCAAGCGTAAATTCAGTTAATTAAAATAAAAAGCGGGTTTCCGACGTGAGCACATTTGTTCTTCAACGTTTAGCACAAGCGGTTGTATTACTGATAATCGTATCGATAATCGGTTTTACTATATTGCATATGGCTCCAGGGGGCCCGCTTTCTCAGTTTGCAGCTGATGGCAGCATGACCCAAGCAGACTTAGATCGTCTAGCTGATCAGCTAGGGTTAAACCGCCCACTACCGGTACAATATCTCGAATGGTTTTATCGTATGCTTCAAGGCGACTGGGGGGTATCATATCGCGATAAACAACCAGTATTGAATGTTATATTCTCGCATCTTGGTGCAACTTTCGAATTGATGCTCGCCTCAACCTTCCTTGCGGTCATACTAGGAATTTGGATTGGTACAATCGGGGCGATCCGACGCTATTCGCTTTTTGATAGTATCACTACTATCGGGACAATGATTGCACTTTCCATTCCTACATTTTGGTTTGGCTTGGTTATTATCTATGTTTTCTCGGTCGATCTTGGATGGCTACCTGCAGGTAATCGCTACACAATCGGTGATGGCTCATTTCTTAATCGCCTCCATCACCTTATTGGGCCAACCATTGTCTTGGCCTTAGTCTCCACAGCTATATGGAGCCGTTATATGCGCTCCTCAATGCTTGATGTCATTAATCAAGACTATATCCGTACCGCCCGCGCCAAGGGTGTAAGCGAGCGCAATATTTTGCTGCATCATGCAATGCGCAATGCACTCTTACCAATGATTACAATTGCCGGCATACAAATTCCAAGCCTTTTATCGGGCGCGCTTGTGACAGAAACCGTATTTGCATGGCCGGGCATGGGACGCTTATTTCTCGACTCTATAAGCTATCGCGACTACCCCGTTGTCATGGGAATTTTGATGTTCGCAGCAGTCCTCGTCATTCTTGGCAGTCTGCTTGCGGATATATTTTACAGTGTCGCCGATCCGCGTATTTCGAGGTAGCACGATGACCACCGTTGAGACAATCACACCATCACGTCGTAGCTTGTTGCAAAGCCCTTTCATAAAACGATTTATGCAGCATCGCTTGGCAACATTCGGCTTCGCAACCATCATTTTTATGGCACTGGCCTGCGCGATAGGACCTCTGCTCCTGCCTTATTCAGATACATTTATTGATATCAAGCAACGCTTTGCGGCACCATTTAGTGGCACACATATATTGGGCACCGACCAAATGGGCCGTGATATACTTGCACGCTTGTTGATGGCTGGGCGTATCTCGCTATCAATTGGCTTTTCCGCGATGCTTGTCAGCATGGTCATCGGTATTTGTGTTGGTTTAGTTGCTGGTTTTTATGGCGGAGCAATCGGTGCAATTTTAATGCGTGTTGTCGATGCAATGTTATGCTTTCCATCAATTTTTTTACTACTCGCCATTTCAGCGATGATTTCGCCATCAATTCCCTCAATCATTTTGCTGATCGCATTCACCTCATGGATGGAAGTTGCTCGCGTTGTGGAAGCACAAACCCGCTCATTACGTAACCGAGATTATGTGATGGCCGCTCAATCCTATGGTGCCTTGAACAAACGTATTATGTTGAGAGAAATACTGCCCAACGCAATCGCACCTATTGTTGTGGCTGCCACTTTGAATGTAGCGCATGCCATATTAGCTGAAAGTTACATCAGCTTTCTCGGCTTTGGCATCCAGCCCCCAACTCCAAGCTGGGGCAACATGTTAAACAGTGCCCAAAGCTATCTCACCAGCGCTCCTTGGTTAGCCATTATTCCAGGTCTCGCCATTACACTCGCCGTAACTTCTTTTAACTTCCTCGGAGATGGTTTGCGTGATGCCCTTGATCCGAAAATCAATACTCAATGAGAAAGGCGGCGATCCGATGAACATATTAGCAAAGTCTGCCACTCTTCTTTCCGTAAAAGATTTAACGGTCAAATTTCGCAACGATAAAAGCTGGACACAAGTTGTTCACGACGTTTCCTTTGATGTCATTAAAGGTGAAACCGTTGCGTTGGTTGGAGAATCCGGTTCGGGAAAAAGTGTGTCCGCCATGACAATCATGGGACTTTTTCCAGCTACACAGTCAATCAGCTCCGGCTTGGTCAACTTTAATGGATATAACCTCAATACATTATCCACTGAGGAGCGGCGTGCATTTCGCGGAAGCGAAATGGCAATGATTTTCCAAGAACCAATGACTTCTCTGAACCCTGTGCACACAATCGGCACGCAGATCAGTGAAGCTTTATTGTTGCATTGCAATATGAACAAACAAGAAGCGCGCCTAGAAACGCTCCGTTTATTAGATCGCGTTCGTATCCCTGATGCAACCCGTCGTTTCGATGAATATCCACATACATTATCAGGTGGCATGCGCCAACGCATTATGATTGCCATGGCACTAGCCAGCCGTCCTAAACTACTGATCGCGGATGAGCCAACAACCGCACTCGACGTCACCATTCAAGCGCAAATCTTGTCACTCATTAAAGAACTGCAAGATGAAGATGACATGTCTGTGCTTTTCATCACCCACGACATGGGTGTTGTTGCCGAAATTTCTGATAAAACTGTCGTGATGCATCATGGCCGTGTTGTTGAGACGAATGACACCAAAAAAATATTTTCTATGCCTGAAAAACCCTATACACAGGCACTTCTGTCAGCGGTTCCAAGATTAGGTTCAATGGAAAACGCTACTTTACCAAAGCGTTTTCCAATTGTTGACCACACAACCGGCATCACAAAAACACCGCCAGAAACACGAAACACAGTATCACAAGATGCTCAACCATTATTAGACATTTGCGGCCTTACAACACGTTTCAATCTCACGGGTGGTTTTTTTAACCGCACAGTCGGACGTGTACATGCTGTTGAAAATGTATCCTTTCAGCTTAAAGCTGGTGAAACCCTTGCTTTGGTTGGCGAGTCCGGTTGCGGAAAATCGACAACAGGCCGCTCAATCTTAAGGCTTCTCGAGCCAATGAAAGGGCAAATCAAATTCAACGGCACAGATATTTTAAATCTTGATCAAAAAGCCATGCGGGCAAAGCGCCAGCAAATGCAGATGATCTTCCAAGACCCTGCTTCCAGCCTCAATCCAAAACGTAATGTCGGAGCCTCGATCATTGAGCCGCTTTTAGTAAACAACTTAGCGACTTATGAAGATGCGCGTCTTAAGGCAGAGGATTTATTAGAGCGGGTAGGTTTACAAGCATCTATGTTTGAACGCTATCCGCATGAATTTTCCGGAGGTCAAAGACAAAGAATTTGTATCGCACGCGCCTTGGCCTTGTCCCCTCAAATGATTGTTGCTGATGAAGCAGTTTCAGCCCTCGATGTCTCGGTGAAAGCGCAAGTCATCAATCTTATGCTGGATCTCCAAGATGAAATGAACATCGCCTATTTATTCATTTCACATGATATGGCCGTTGTAGAACGTGTCAGCCATCGTGTAGCCGTCATGTATCTTGGTGAAATCGTGGAAATTGGCCCACGTTCCGTAATTTTCAATAACCCTCAGCATCCATATACGAAAATGCTTTTAGAGGCTGTACCCGTTCCGGATCCGGAAAGACGTCAGCTGCGTTCGCCCCTGTTGAATAAAGAATTAGCTAGTCCAATCCGTCCAAAAAATTATATACCACCGGTTCGTAACTTCATATCAGCGGCGGAAGATCATTATTATATGGAGTGGAATTGAAAAATTCGACACATACACTAGCATATTCAAGGTAAGTCGAACTAGAATGACAGTACCAGTCTTGTTGTATCAGACGTCAGCAGCGCATTCCTAAAATTACAGTAAATAATGAACAATAATACCCAGACAATTTTACTCTATCAGCTGTCTTCAAGCTATATTAGAGCGAGGCGTCCAATTGGGATCAGTATAAAACGTGTATCATAACTAAATCGCGCCTGCATGACAGCAAGATCATTTATACTGGCTGTTAATAACTTATACCAGTCTTACCAGAATAGACGGAAAAAAAATGATGGGCATTAAATTAAATTCGAGGGTTTTAATTTCCATCCTTCAGTATAATCCACTTTAAATAATGAAATAATTGCAATAATTAAATCAATGCAGAAATTAAAAGGATATAACCTTCGATTAATACTCATAAATTATTCATTGAAACTCATATGAACATGTAATTCTGGCTCTGTTCCCTTAGTTTCGGCGTAAACATCTGCAGCGATAATAGGGAATGACCGACAGCCGCCCATCTCTTTATCACCGCGATCGTTTTCCTGCCGAGATTATCGCGGAAGCGGTGTGGCTGTATTTCCGCTTTCCGCTAAGTTTCCGCATGGTTGAA
>NZ_JBHEEH010000010.1:41653-97492 GCF_041929845.1 Paenochrobactrum pullorum | reverse complement strand
GCTGCAAAATCTGTCGCATCTCTAATTTGCCCAAGTGTCGCATCTCTATATAGCTGTTATAAATATGAATTTGATAATCCATCTTATGGAACATATATATTTATTAAACCCTTTGGCAATAAAAGGATATTATTCATTTCAAGCTGTTTTGTAAGGAAGATAATCCTTATAAATATTGCACTTGATGCCGTAGTTGATTCGGTGAACCTACGGCATCATGCATCTCTGCATCAGTTATGCTGTTTGACAACTTGAATGTCAGTTTTGACAGAATTGGCAATAAAGCATTGCTCATGTGCCAAATGATGCAGCTGCGCTTCCAGTTCAGCACTTGGCTTATCTCCATCATAAGTGATGAGCGGTTTTAACTCGACACGGCTTACGAGGATCTTGCCATCAATCTTTTCCATTATGCCCACGGCCTTATCGGTATAGCTTTCAACAACGATACGTTTAGCAGCTGCAACACCAAGAAATGTCAGCATATGGCAACTGGAAATAGCCGCGATATAAGCCTCCTCCGGATCAACATTGGCTTCGACGGAATAAGGCAGCGGAATGACATGCGGAGATGATGAGGCCAGAACAACCTGACCACCATCAAAGCGCCAAATATGCCCGCGGCTATATTTCTTATCCGTAAAAACAGCGCCTTCACGTTCCCAATGCACTTCCACAGACATTTCCATAATGTCCATAATGCGTGTCCTTTATATGGTCATCTGCTCGTCATATTATGCCAGCCGCGTTGATAGAGCCAGTATGAAGCAGAGAAAAATATATACTCGAAAATCTAAGCTAATATCGTATTAGAGTTTTCATAGTTTAAAAACGTGTGAGGATGAAAAATAGACTTGTTCGATCTTTGTTCTCATGTTAATCCAGAGAAATAAAGCTGTCACTGCTCTTAAAACTATGGCTGCGCAGTTCCATATAAACGAGCAGTATGAAGCAAGAAAGTAACCGGACACCATGATGACCCTGCCCGCAAGCAGCGTTCATGCAAGCTGGTTTGGCATGATTTTAAGCAGGCAGAACGCAAAAATGAGTGAGCATAAATTCATCTCCATCCGTGGCGCACGGGAGCATAACCTCAAAAATATCGATCTGGATCTGCCCAGGGACAAGCTGATCGTCATGACGGGGCTATCCGGTTCCGGCAAATCCTCATTGGCTTTTGATACGATTTATGCTGAAGGTCAGCGTCGTTATGTTGAAAGCCTTTCAGCCTATGCACGCCAGTTTCTGGAGATGATGCAAAAACCGGATGTCGATCAGATTGACGGTCTTTCGCCTGCCATCTCGATTGAGCAAAAAACCACCAGCCGTAATCCGCGTTCGACTGTTGGTACGGTTACAGAGATTTATGATTATTTGCGTTTGTTGTTTGCGCGCGTAGGGGTGCCCTACTCGCCAGCCACCGGATTGCCAATTGAAAGCCAGACTGTCAGCCAGATGGTTGACCGTGTTTTGATGATGGAAGAAGGCACACGTCTTTATATCTTGGCGCCGATCGTGCGTGGCCGTAAAGGTGAATATCGCAAAGAACTGCTGGAATTGCAGAAAAAAGGCTTTCAGCGTGTCAAAATTGACGGCGAGTTTTATGAAGTCGCCGATGTGCCGCCGCTTGATAAGAAATATAAGCACGATATTGATGTCGTTGTTGATCGCCTTGTGGTGCGCTCTGATATCGGCTCGCGTTTGGCGGATAGTCTGGAAACCAGCCTGCAACTGGCAGAAGGTTTGGCGATTGCCGAATATGCCGACAGGCCTTTGCCGGATTCCGAAAAAGCTGGACAGTCTGCTAATAAATCAAAGAATGAAACGCATGAGCGCGTGATGTTCTCGGAAAAATTTGCTTGTCCGGTTTCCGGCTTTACCATTTCCGAGATCGAGCCACGTTTGTTTTCCTTCAACAATCCTTTTGGTGCCTGCCCGACTTGCGATGGTTTGGGTACACAGCAAGCGATTGATCCGAATTTAATTATTCCGGATGCTGGTCTGGCGTTGAAAAATGGTGCTGTGGCACCATGGGCGCGTTCTTCATCACCCTATTATAATCAAACGCTTGAAGCATTGGCGCAAGCATATGATTTTGCAATGTCTGATAAGTGGAGCGAATTGCCGGAAATTGCAAAAAAAGCCATTCTTTATGGTACAGCCGGGCGCGAAATTACCTTCTCTTATAATGATGGTACACGTTCTTATCAGACGACCAAAAGTTTCGAAGGTGTCATTCCCAATCTGGAGCGTCGCTGGAAGGAAACAGATTCTGCCTGGTCACGTGAAGAAATTGAGCGCTTCATGTCTTCAAGTCCCTGCCCTTCTTGTAAAGGCTATCGTTTGAAGCCAGAGGCACTGGCTGTAAAAATCGGTGATCTGCATATTGGTCAAATTACAGAACAGTCCATTCGCGTGGCAGATGAGTGGTTTAAGAATGTCGATGCCGTTTTCAATGATAAACAGCGCGAAATTGCAGCACGTATTTTAAAAGAAATCCGCGAGCGTCTGCGCTTTTTGAATGATGTCGGGCTGGAATATCTGACTTTGTCGCGCAACTCCGGCACATTGTCGGGCGGTGAAAGCCAGCGTATCCGTTTGGCATCGCAGATTGGTTCCGGTTTGACCGGTGTGCTTTATGTGCTGGATGAGCCGTCAATCGGTTTACATCAGCGTGACAATGCCCGTCTGCTTGATACGCTGCGTCATTTACGTGATCTCGGTAATACCGTGATCGTTGTCGAGCATGATGAAGATGCAATTTTAACCGCTGATTATGTGGTTGACATCGGGCCTGCCGCCGGTGTGCATGGTGGGCAGATCATTGCGCAGGGCACACCGCAGCAGATAATGCAGAGCAAGGATTCATTGACCGGTCAATATTTATCAGGTTCATTGAATGTTGAGGTGCCCGCCGAGCGACGTCCTTTGTCGGATACAAAACGCCTTAAAGTGATTGGTGCGCGTGGCAATAATCTTAAAAATATCTCGGCAGAAATTCCACTTGGTACTTTTACGGCGGTGACAGGTGTTTCAGGTGGTGGTAAATCTACCTTCCTGATTGAAACCTTGTTTAAAGCGGCATCACGTAAAATTATGGGCTCGCGTGAACATCCGGCCGACCATGACCGGATTGAAGGTTTGGAATTTCTCGATAAAGTGATTGATATTGATCAGTCGCCTATCGGCCGTACGCCAAGGTCAAACCCTGCCACTTATACCGGTGCTTTCACCCCTATTCGTGATTGGTTTGCAGGTCTTCCGGAGGCAAAAGCACGCGGTTATCAAGCTGGGCGTTTCTCGTTCAACGTCAAAGGCGGGCGTTGCGAGGCTTGTCAGGGTGATGGCCTGATCAAAATTGAAATGCACTTCCTGCCCGATGTCTATGTCACTTGTGATGTGTGTGACGGCAAGCGCTATAACCGCGAAACGCTGGAGGTTTTGTTCAAAGGCAAATCTATTGCGGATGTGCTGGATATGACGGTGGAAGAAGGTGCTGAATTCTTCTCGGCTGTGCCATCTGTCCGCGACAAACTGGAAACTTTGGTCAAAGTCGGATTGGGTTATGTCAAGGTCGGGCAGCAGGCCACGACATTATCGGGTGGTGAGGCGCAGCGCGTTAAGCTTGCTAAGGAGCTTTCCAGAAAAGCCACCGGTCGCACCCTTTATATTCTTGATGAACCGACAACCGGTCTGCACTTCCATGATGTTGCAAAACTTTTGGAAGTGCTGCATGAGCTGGTCGATCAAGGCAATACGGTTGCGGTTATTGAGCATAATCTCGAAGTGATCAAAACGGCTGACTGGATTATCGATATCGGCCCCGAGGGCGGTGATGGCGGCGGTCAGGTTGTGGCGATGGGACGGCCTGAAGATATCGTCAATGTTCCGGCCTCCTATACAGGAAAATATCTGAAAGAGCTTTTGAAGCGTCGCCCTCATCAAAAAACACAAGCGGCTGAATAAGTTAGCTGGTTTCAAGCGCAATCAGACATTGCGGTAACATCAGGGGCAGCTCTTCAGCAATGAGGCCTGCCCCAAACTTTTTGGCCGCTTCACAATGCAGCCAAACGGCCGCAGAAGTCGCCTCAAAAACCGACATATTTTGTGCGAGCAATCCTGTTACCATACCAGCTAATACATCACCTGATCCTGCAGTTGCCAGCAAAGGTGTGCCATTTTCATTGTAACAATATCTGCCATCAGGGTGCGCAATAATCGTTTGTGCACCTTTATAAATCACACATGCCCCTGCACGTGCTGCGGCTTTCAATGTTTTTTCAGCCTTTGTCAGTTTGCTATCACGCGAAAGATCTGGAAAGAGCCTCGAAAATTCACCTTCATGGGGTGTTAATACGGTTTCAATATTTGAAGCATGAATAGTCTTAAATAAATGATCGGATGCATTTTCAAAGCTTGAGATTGCATCTGCATCAAGAACTAAGCGATTGGCGCTCGCTTTATTTAGTAAAGTGATGCAATCATGTTGTGTTTTAACGCCCAACCCATATGCAGGGCCAATTAAGGCTGCTGTCACATGGCGCTTTTCAATATAATCAAGTGCGTCTTGTATTGTTCTTGTTTCACGCAACATGATGCTGGTTAAGTGTGCGGCATTAACCAATAGCGCATCGGATGGCGACAACACTGTAACCAACCCTGCCCCGATCCGCGCAGCGCTCATAGCCGCAAGGCGCGCCGCCCCTGTATTGGTGAGGTTGCCAGAAAATATGAGGGCATGGCCGCGTTTATATTTATGCGCGTCTTTCGCAAGGCGTGGCAATGCATCTTTCCATAATTTGGGTTCATTCAAGAATGCATTTTCCATGTTTCACCACTGCTTTTCTGATTGTGTGATTTGATAATAAGCATGATGCCTAAAAAACAGGCACATGGCTATTTTCCCCATACTTCTAATGAGAGGTTAAGCCAGATCATTTCTGGCAACAACTGCTTTTTAAGCGCGCATTTGAACGAAAAAATTAAAAAAATTCTACTTGGCACGAAACATGCTTTCTTATTCTGTAAGCGGATCAAATAAATGGAGCCTGCGCAAATGAAGAAAATTGAAGCTATTATAAAGCCGTTCAAGCTTGATGAAGTCAAAGAAGCGCTTCAGGACGTTGGCTTGCAAGGCATTACCGTCATTGAAGCCAAAGGTTTTGGTCGCCAGAAAGGCCATACCGAGCTTTATCGTGGTGCAGAATATGTGGTGGATTTTCTGCCGAAAGTAAAAATCGAATTGGTTGTCACGGATGAAGCGCTTGAAGGCGCTATCGAAGCCATTCGCAAAGCCGCTCAAACCGGCCGCATCGGTGATGGTAAAATCTTTGTTTCCAATATTGAAGAAGTCATTCGTATTCGTACCGGCGAAACCGGTCCGGATGCCATTTAATAAAGCTCAACCTCCCTTCAGTTCATAAAGCCCAAGGACAAAATATAATGACGACGTCTCACGATATTTTAAAATTGATTACCGACAACGAAATCAAGTTTGTTGATTTGCGTTTCACGGATCCAAAAGGCAAGCTGCATCACCTGACCATGGATGTCAGCTTTGTTGATGAAGACATGTTTATTGACGGTGTCATGTTCGATGGTTCATCCATTGCGGGTTGGAAGGCTATTAATGAATCCGACATGGTGCTGATGCCCGATCCTGAATCTGCCCATATTGATCCATTTTTTGCCCATCCGACACTGGTGCTGTTTTGCGATATTCTGGATCCCATTTCCGGTGAGGCTTATGCCCGTGATCCGCGCACGACAGCCAAAAAGGCTGAAGCATATGTCAGTTCTTTGGGTTTTGGTGACACGGTTTATGTCGGTCCTGAAGCCGAGTTTTTCCTGTTTGATGATGTGAAATATAAAGTCGATTCCTACAGTACCGGCTTCAAACTGGATTCTTATGATCTGCCAAGCAATAGTGATCGTGAGCTTGAAAGCGGCAATCTTGGCCATCGCCCGCGTAAACAGGGCGGATATTTTCCGGTTCCCCCAATTGATTCAGCACAGGATATTCGCTCCGAAATGCTGACTGTTTTGAACGAAATGGGCGTGACAGTTGAAAAGCACCATCATGAAGTGGCAGCTGCACAGCATGAGCTTGGCCTGAAGTTTGATACGATTGTTCGCAATGCCGACAAGATGCAGATTCATAAATATGTGGTGCATCAGGTTGCCAATTCTTACGGAAAAACGGCAACATTTATGCCAAAGCCGGTTTTCGGTGAAAGCGGATCGGGCATGCACGTGCATTTGTCAATCTGGAAAGACGGCAAGCCGACATTTGCAGGCAATGAATATGCAGGTCTTTCAGAAACCTGCCTCTATTTCATCGGTGGTATTATCAAACACGCTAAAGCAATCAATGCTTTCAGCAACCCTTCAACCAACTCTTACAAGCGTCTGGTGCCAGGTTATGAGGCCCCTGTTCTGTTGGCTTATTCTGCCAGAAACCGTTCTGCTTCCTGCCGTATTCCGTTCGGCTCTTCTCCGAAATCGAAGCGCGTTGAAGTTCGTTTCCCTGATCCATCCGCCAACCCCTATCTCTGCTATGCAGCGCTTCTGATGGCTGGTCTTGACGGTATCAAGAACAAAATCCATCCGGGTCAGCCAATGGATAAAGATCTTTATGATCTGCCGGCAAAGGAATTGAAAGAAATTCCGACGGTGAGTGCTTCCTTGCGTGAAGCTCTGGAAAGCCTTGATAAGGATCGTGAATTCCTTAAAGCTGGTGGTGTTTTTGAAGATGATCAGATCGATAGCTTCATTGAATTGAAAATGGCAGAAGTGATGCGTTATGAAATGACCCCGCATCCGGTCGAGTTCGATATGTATTACTCTTGCTAATATTTAAAAAAAAGCCCCGATGAAAATCGGGGCTTTTTCAATTATATCAAATATTTATATAATTTTCTTCAATTTACGATATAGCTTTTAAGAGTGCATCTGTGGCAAACATTTCTGTGGCTCGTTTCTGGCGGCGCCAGTGAGCCTCTTCATCTTCACCCCAATTTTCAATCGTCCAATCTTCATCCAAATGCGCCAGTTTCCACGCTTCTTCAGCTGTCAGATGCTGTTTGTAAACAGCCAACGCCAATAAAGCGGAGCCGGTAAGCGTGGTGAATGTATGCAGCACTGCCAAGGTGAACGGATCGTTCGCACTTGATAAATGGGCGCCATATGCAGCAATTGCTTCCCGTGGCTGTTCCACATGCATCACGCCTTCAGCAAGGTTAAAGCGTGCGCCCAAGCTTTGTGCCCAGTCAATAATCGGATCCCATTGTTTGGTCTGGCGATCCACCAATTCTTGCGGGCTGTCGGCGCGGTAAAACAACATATCACATGAAGCAAAACGCAAGATATCTTCAAACACCGCCTGATGATCAAGTGCGATACCATCAATGGCGGTATTGACCAGTCGGGTAACCGGCATTGTTTCCGCATTCACCACTTCTTTTTGCGCTTCGAACTCATCAGCGACCAGCTGTGCAGCGGCACGGGTTGGTAAGAGCAATGGTTGGCGAGCAGGTGTACGCACCAGTTTGCCATCAAGTTGAACCGTAAAACCGCCTTCGGCCTCGACGACTGCTGCTTTTTCATAAAACCGTTTCGGCAGTGGCGCTTTCATCTGGATTTGGGCGCGGCGCACCGGATCCGGATCGGAAAGTGTTGGTCCTGCTTCAAGATCAGATAAAATATCACGCATGTTGAGTTTCCGTCTTTGATTAAAATGTATTGGCGGCCTTGCAAGCGCGCTTATCATGCAGCCTTGTGACTGCCGGTTCTGACAGGCCGATTAATGATAATCAACCCCAAAGCGATTAAGATCAATGCTGCAAAAATCTTCCAGCCAAGTGCTTCGCTGAGCAAAATTCCACTCATCAGAACACCAAATGCCGGTGTAAGAAAAGCAAAATTGGAAAGTTTCGATACAGGATAACGTCGCAGCATCCAAAACCAAAGCGGATAGGTGAACGCGACCACGAATAAGGCCTGAAACAGAAACGCAATGATTGACCACATATCGGGTGAACGCATGAGTGAACCGCTTAAAGCCATAAATGGTAAAGGCACTATGGAAGCCACGGCCAGCTGATAGAGTAAAACTTTTTCAGGAGCCGCACGGGTGAGTGAACTGCGTTTGATGACAATATTGGTCATGCTCCACATAATGCCACCGGCCAGAGCCATCAGGTCACCAATATAAGCATAAGCACCGACGCTTGAGACACGGTCCGAGAAAACCAGAAATACACCGGCAAATGCGATCAGCATCCCGATAACCGCCTGTAACGACATACGTTCGCCCAGCAAATAATGGCTGCCGATAGCAACCCAAAACGGCATCATGTTCATCATCAATGTGACGCGGCCGACATTGGTATAATCCATCGCCATAAAGATAAGGACAAACTCGCTGCCAAATAAAAGGCCTGCCAGAATGCCCGGCCAGAATGTACCATCTGGATTAAAGAGTGGTATTTTTTTATACTGACACCATAGAAAAACCAGCCCGCCACCAAGCACAGAGCGCGCGCTTGCCATCAGCATAGGGTTAAATCCCTGATTGCCGACTTTGATCGCGACTTGATTGAGCCCCCATGTAAACATCAGAAACAACACCAGAGCGAGTGCCATGCCGTCAAAAGGTGCCGGCTGCATCCCTGGTGCTGGTTTTACAATGCTAGAGCCCGACTTTGGCATTGCGCTTAATCTTCCGAGTTTTCCATATCGAAGCTCAGCAGGTTCCATGTCTGCACCATATGAGGCGGCAATGGTGCGGTGACATCTAAAGTTCCGCCTGAAGGGTTTGGAATGCGGATGCGTCGGGCATGCAGATGCAGCTTGTTTTGAATACCGCCCGGGAATTCCCAGTTCTGATCGGCTTCAAAATATTTCGGATCGCCAATAATCGGATGACCGATATAGGCTGCATGCACTCGCAACTGATGCGTGCGACCGGTATAAGGTTCCATTTCCAGCCATGTCAGACCGTTACCGGCTTTTTCAATAATACGGTAAAAGGATACTGCATGATCTGAATCCGGTTCGCCATGTTTGCAAACACGCATTTTATCGCCATCAGGCGTAGTTTCTTTAACCAACCATGTGGAGATTTTATCTTCCTTTTTGCGTGGCAAACCTTTGACCAAAGCCCAATAGGTTTTCTTGGTGTCACGCTCACGGAAAGCGGCGGTCAATGACTGTGCCGCGCCTCGTGTTTTGGCCACCACCAGCACACCGGACGTATCTTTGTCGAGACGGTGGACAAGACGCGGTTTCTCTCCACGTTTGTTACGCCATGCTTCCAGCATACCGTCGACATGACGGGTGAGACCTGAACCGCCCTGCACTGCCAAACCTGCCGGTTTATTGAAGACGTAAACCTTTGGGTCTTCATAAAGCAGCATTTGTTTAAGCACATCGCTGTCGGTCTGACTGCGAATGCTTTTACCCGTCAACCCTGATGTTTCGGCTTTATCTTCAAGGCCAAGCGGCGGAATGCGGATGGATTGGCCAGCCTGCAAACGGCTGTCGCTTTTTGCACGGCCGCCATCGACGCGGATTTGACCCGAACGCAGCAATTTTTGCAAATGTCCAAAGCCCAATCCCGGATAATAGACCTTCATCCAGCGATCGAGTCGCATTCCTGTTTCATCCGCGGCAACGGTTTTAATTTCTACGCCAGCCATAAGCTTAACCCAATATTTTTACGCAAAAGCTGCTTTGAAAAGCTGATGCTTTTTGCCACGCCATCCATAAATGGCGTATTTCATCATTTGTTATTTTAAGCTCCTAGCACTGCTTTACACATCTTGCGAGTTAAGAATGCGAAAGTTTGGTCAAACAACACCAAAATTTAACGTTTCTATCACGCAGCATTACAGAGCGTTGTAATTTATGGTTGAAATGGCCACTTTCATGCCATTCTTGAAACCCAACTCTATTGTGTAAATTTCACAAAAGTCCCATCTCATGGCGGATGCAGCACAATGTGAATGTAAAGCACTTATGCCAGCATGCCTGATGAATGGCCGGAGTTGAACTGTGACCTTATTTAAAATCTATTGGCGCTCCATGACCTATTTAGCTGCTGAAAAGCGCGCCACAATCATCATGTGTATTGCCAGCACATTGGTAGCACTGGTGACATTGGCCGAACCTATTTTGTTCGGGCAAGTGATTGAGGCGATTTCAGAGCGTGCCAATGTCGTCACTCAACTGGCATTGTGGGCAGCTCTTGGTATTTTCAACATTATTGCGGTCGTTTTTGTGGCGCGTGGCGCCGATCGTCTGGCGCATCGCCGCCGTCTTGGCGTATTGACGGAATCCTATGAGCGCATCATTACCATGCCGCTTGCATGGCACCAAAAGCGTGGCACATCACACGCATTGCACACACTTATCCGTGCCACAGATTCCCTTTTTACATTATGGCTTGAGTTTTTACGCCAGCATTTAACCACTGTTGTTGCTCTCACCGCGCTTATTCCGCTTGCTATGCAAATGGATATGCGCATGTCTCTTGTTCTTGTGGTGCTGGGTGTCATATACGTGATGATCGGCCAATTGGTGATGCGCAAGACCAAAGATGGTCAGATTGCCGTTGAAAAACATCATCATAAAGTCTTTGAACATGTCAGCGACACAATCAGTAATGTGTCTGTTGTGCAAAGCTTCAACCGCATCACCACTGAAGCAGAAAACTTGCGCAAATATGCCGCTGACTTACAAAAAGCGCAAAATCCAGTTTTGAACTGGTGGGCATTGGCAAGCGGTCTCAACCGCATGGCCTCCACTATATCGATGGTAATTGTGCTGCTGCTTGGCGCTTATTTTGTTTCCAAAGGCCAGTTGCGGGTTGGTGAAGTGATTGCCTTTATCGGCTTTGCCCAACTGATGATTGGTCGTCTTGACCAGATCAGTGCCTTTATCAACCAAACCGTTTCCGCACGCGCCAAACTTGAAGAGTTTTTCGAGATGGAAGACGCAACTGCTGATCGTTATGAACCGGAAGATGCACTGGAGCTGAAGGATGTCACGGGTGAGATTGTCTTTGACAATGTCACTTATGAATTCCCGAATTCCGGTCAGGGCGTATATGATGTTTCCTTCACTGTTGAACCGGGACAGACAGTTGCTATTGTCGGGCCGACAGGTGCAGGTAAAACCACACTGATCAACTTGTTGCAGCGTGTTTATGAGCCTGCTGCCGGACGTATTACCATTGATGGTCATGATACACGTCAGGTCAGCCGTAATTCGCTTCGCCATTCGATTGCAACAGTGTTTCAGGATGCCGGTCTCTTTAACCGTTCGATTGAAGAAAATATTCGTATTGGCAATAAAGATGCCGATAATGATGCGGTTCATGGTGCTTCCAAAGCAGCGGCTGCCCATGACTTCATTTTGTCGAAAAGTGAAGGTTATGACACCAGAATTGGTGAGCGTGGTTCCAATCTTTCCGGTGGTGAACGTCAGCGTCTGGCCATAGCGCGTGCAATTTTGAAAGATGCGCCAATTTTGGTTCTGGATGAAGCGACTTCCGCTTTGGACGTTGAAACTGAAGCAAAAGTCAAAAAAGCCATTGATGATTTGAGCGAAGGTCGCACCACTTTCATCATTGCGCATCGCTTGTCGACGGTTCGCTCGGCCGATCAGGTGCTATTTCTCGACAAAGGTCATGTGATTGAGCGCGGCAGCTTTGATGAACTGGCGGCCAAAAACGGCCGCTTTGCTGCCCTGCTTCGTGCAGGTGGCCTGATGGCTTCTGATGATGAGAAAGATGACAAAACCGCATCCGGCAGCAATGTGATGCCCTTTCCCGTTAAGGAAGCGTCAGCTTAAAAAATGTGACATAAAAAAACCCCGAAATTCGGGGTTTTTTATTGCTTTAAATCTTGATCTTAAAATCGATATGCATACCGTCATAAGCGGGTTCCACGTGTTCAGGCACTTGGGCTAGCACAGTTTCATAATCAAGTGGGATATGCATATGGGTTAAAATTGCCCGTTTAGGCTTTAAGCGCTCAATCCATTCAAGCGCTTCTTCTAATGAAAAATGGCTGACATGGCGGCGATATTGCAGTGCATCAATAATCAGTAAATCCAGGTTCTCAAGCGTTTCGGTGCTGCCTTCCGGAAAGGCACTGACATCAGTGCAATAGGCGACATCACCAATCCGAAAGCCTAAGCTTTCAATATCACCATGTTGTTGTGACAAAGGCTGAAAACTGATCGGACCACCTGCCCCGTCAATCGTGAAAGGTGTTTGATTATCAATCTCGTTGGCTTTTAAAATCGGCGGATAATTGGAGCCTTTAGGCGTGACAAAACAATAGCCAAAGCTTTCATCAAGGTGCGCTTGCGTGATGGCAGTCGCATAAATATCCATCAAAGCCTGATTGTCATTCACGTAGGTGCGCAGATCATCAATACCGTGAATATGATCGGCATGGGCGTGCGTGTAGATGACAGCATCAAGCTTGCTGACTTTCGCATCAATCATTTGCGCACGAAAATCAGGCCCTGTATCAATCACCACTACGGTTTTGTCGTCCGACGGATTAATGCGCTCGACCAACAGCGACGCACGTCTGCGATTATTTTTCGGATTTTGCGGATCACAAGCACCCCAGTCGCCGTTGATGCGCGGCACACCAGGTGAAGAGCCACAGCCCAAAATGGTCAATCGCAGTGTTGATGCGTCGCTCATGAGATACCTTCTTAGACTTTACTCTAAAGGTCTGGGCATTTTTGAAAACAGACGGAAGACATTATCACTGGTGATTTTGGCAATGTCTTCTGAAGAAACACCAATCACATCCGCCAGCACATCAGCCGTATGTTTGACAAAGGACGGTTCATTGCGTTTGCCGCGATGCGGCATCGGCGCCAGATATGGTGCATCCGTTTCTACCAGCAAACGATCATGCGGCACGATCTTTGCCGCTTCACGAATTTCGACCGAATTCTTGAAGGTAATAATGCCGGAAAACGACACATAACCGCCAAGTTCAACCCCAGTGCGCGCCAGATCAATGCCGGAGGAGAAGCAATGCAGAATAAACGGAAACGCGCCTTTAGCGGTTTCATCCCGCAAAATCTGCGCCATATCGTCATCAGCACTGCGCGCATGGATCACCAGTGGCAATTGTGTGCGGCGTGATGCTTCAATATGGGTCAATAGACCTTGGCGCTGGGCTTCCGGCGTTGAATAATCATAATGATAATCAAGCCCCGCCTCACCGATTGCCACGACTTTTTCGTGTTGTGCCAATTCAACCAGTTGATCGGCGGTCACATCCAGTTCTTCATGGGCGTTGTTCGGATGCGTTCCGACCGAGCAATAAACTTCGTCATATTTTTCAGCCAAAGCCAAAATATGATCGAACTTTTTTACCCGTGTCGAGATGGTGACCATCCGGCGCACGCCATTGTCAAAGGCGCGCTGCATGATGGCCTCGCGCTCTTCGTCAAAGTCGGCAAAATCCAAATGGCAATGGCTGTCGACCAGCAAAGGCATCCGGATTTCACCTTTATTCATATCATTGGCAGACATCAGACAATCACAATCCGTCTTCTGTTTCCACATAGCGCGGGAAAACCGGCTGTGGAGTCGGCAATGGCTCACCGCTTACCAACGGATGAGCAGAAATATCGGCGAAATTGCGCTGATCTTCAGCAATTGCGAGAACATCCAACAGCTTAGCGGATGATGCAGGAATGAAAGCCTGTGTCATGATGCCAACGCGACGCAGTATTTCAGCCGTCACATAGAGAACGGTTTCCATCCGTGCCGGATCTGTCTTGCGCAGTGCCCAAGGCTCCTGACCTGCAAAATAACGGTTAGCTTCAGCAACAACGCCAAAGATCGCCGCCAATGCATGGTGGATACCTTCCTGCATCATTTGCTTGCGGGCGGTTTCAAGCGCTGCATCAGCCATATCGAGAATGGCTTTATCGTCAGCACTGAATTCACCCGCTGCCGGTACTTTAGCTTCACAGTTTTTAGCGATCATCGACAATGAGCGCTGTGCCAGATTGCCCAGATCATTGGCCAAATCGGCATTGGTGCGGTTGACGATTGCTTCATGACTGTAGCTGCCATCTTGACCGAAAGGCACTTCACGCAGCAAGAAATAACGCAGCTGATCAAGACCATAGCGCTCGACCAAGCTCTGCGGGTCAATCACATTGCCGAGTGACTTCGACATTTTTTCGCCGCGGTTAAACAAGAAACCATGCGCGAAAACGCGTTTCGGCAGTTCGATGCCAGCAGACATCAAGAATGCAGGCCAGTAAACCGCATGAAAGCGCAAAATATCTTTACCGATGATGTGGGTATTGGCCGGCCAAAAGCCCCATTTATCGGTTGTCATATCCGGATAACCAAGGGCGGTAATATAGTTGGTCAGCGCATCGACCCACACATACATGACGTGTTTTTCATCACCTGGAACCGGAATACCCCAGTCAAAAGTGGTACGCGAAATCGACAGATCTTTCAGGCCGGATTTGACGAATGAAATCACTTCATTACGACGCTCGGACGGCATGATAAAATCTGGCTGGTTTTCATAAAGCGCCAGTAATTTGTCCTGATAAGAAGACAGTTTGAAGAAATAACTTTCTTCTTCCACCCATTCAACCGGTGTGCCCTGCGGGCCATAACGCACATTGTCGGCACGCACTTCGGTTTCTTCTTCGCCGTAATAGGCTTCGTCACGAACCGAATACCAACCGGCATAGCCGCCTTTGTAAATATCACCATTGGTCTGCATGGCAGACCAGATATGCTGACAGGCTTTATAATGGCGCTCTTCAGAGGTGCGGATATATTCGTCATGAGACGAATTCAGATAGACCGCCATTTTCTGAAATTCAGCCGTATTTCGGTCAGCCAGCTCACGCGGGGTGATGCCCTCTTTGCGCGCACTTTGAAACATCTTGATACCGTGCTCATCAGCGCCGGTCAGAAAGTGAACATCCTTACCGTCAAGGCGCTGAAAACGAGCTAATGCATCGGTTGCGATCAGTTCATATGCATGTCCGATATGTGGCTTGCCGTTCGGATACGCGATCGCGGTGGTGATGTAATATTTTTCGCGGTTCATAACTTCACATTACTTCGTTTCAAATCTTGTTAGCTGTGACATATCCTATGTGGCAGGCTGTGTCACTTAATCTTGTAATCTCTGCGTTAAATCACATCACACTGATAAGGTCGCCATGATTGGCGAGATGTGTTTTTTGCAAAATAATCATAACCGCTTGTTTGCGGTCAAGGTTATAGGTCATTGTTTCCGCTGTTTCATCCGAAATCTTATGCCAAAAACGTGACCATGCATCGGCAGCGCCGACAAAACCATCTTCAGCATATTTGCAAGCCTTTGAAGCAATCAAATTGAGCATATGCTCCATAAATAACTGATATTGTATTTCTGCTTCACGGCCATTTAAAATCTGCGCCAGATTTTGCGCTTTCGGTACATCAAAAACGGGCGCCGCTAAAATGGCATCAGCTGTATCTGCAATTTCAATACCGCCATTGGCCACCATCAGCAAGGCGCGCCGCACACTGCCTTCAGAGCGCACAAATAACGACTGCATATAACCGGCATTATTGGTATCAAGGCCTACCTGCGCACCGATAAGACTTAATGCAGATTGCATTGAACCATTATCAAGCGGCTTGAAGCGCAGTGCCTGACAGCGTGAGCGAATTGTCGGCAGCAAACGACCGGCAGAATGCGAAATCAGGATAAAAAGTGCCTTTGCCGGCGGTTCTTCCAGTGTTTTCAGCAAAGCATTGGCCGCATTGCGGTTCATGTCGTCTGCCGGATCAATGATGACAATCCGCCAGCCATCATCGGATGCGGTGCGCGTCAGAAAATGCGTCACTTTGCGAATTTCATCAACTGTAATCACGGTGCGGAATTTACTGGTCTTTTGATCAAATGGTCTACTGATATGCAAAACCGCCGGATGCATGCCGCCAGCAATCTGACGATAAAGCGGGGTGTCGAAATCCGGCTTGCTCAGTTGCAGCGGTGCATGAGCCGCTTGCGGATATTGTAAAATATGCCCCGCCAGCTGAAAAGCAAAGGTTGCCTTGCCAATCCCCTGTGGCCCTTCCAGCAGCAAAGCATGATGCATACGCCCACTTTGATAGGCTTGTACCAAAAATTCCACATTATCATCATGGCCGGTCAGAAAGTCATTTGCGGAAGGTGCCGGAATGCCTTCAATCGTATCATAGGTCTGCGGGCTGACTATCTCACTCATCATCAGCTGCCTTTGTAAAATCTCTGGCCTTCAACAAGGCTGCCATTTCGGCGATGATATCCTGATTAATCGCTTCAACAGGTCTGTCGGCATCAATCACTTTGCAACGTTCTGGCTCATTGGCAGCGATACTGAGAAAAGCCTGACGTCGTTCTTCTTGTGTAAAAATCTGTTCTTTTTCAAAGCGATCTGCAATTTCGTTACCACGACGCTTTAGCGCGCGCGCCATGCCTTTTTCAGCTGGAATATCCAGAATAAAGGTCATATCCGGTTTAACACCGTCAATCGAAATGCGCTCCAAAGTCGTCATAAAACCGGCATCCAAATTACCTGTCACGCCCTGATAGACACGGCTTGAATCGATGAAACGGTCGCATAATACAATGCGTCCTTCCTCTAAAGCCGGTCTGATCAATTGTTCGATATGATCATTGCGTGCAGCTGCAAAGAGAACTGCTTCCATAGCAGAACCATATTCTTCCGCAGCACCGCTTAAAATGACATGGCGCACGGCCTCAGCTCCATTTGAGCCACCTGGCTCACGGGTAATCAGCGGATCAAAACCTGCACTTTTCAGGTAATCAGCCAGCAAGGCAATTTGCGTTGATTTTCCAGCGCCCTCGCCGCCTTCGAATGTTATGAACAATCCGGCCACCAGCTATGCGCTCCTTGCAATAAAATTGATATTCATCACCGTCTTATGCGGCTTAACTTTGAGACGCAAGAGCCGAGCGACAATCAGAGCAATTTACGTATCCATCCGGTTGCAATTTCAATTAATGCACCCAATGACCGCTCTTCAAGATTACCAAGAGCAACAGTATTTTGTGTAAAAACAGGAAGTTCCCGCACAATATGCTCGCCGGATTTGACTTTCAAAGTTCCGACCATCTCATCGGCCTTGACGGGGGCATTTAGAGGTCCGCGATATGTTATTTCGGCACTTAGTCCGGAGCGGCCATCTTTGGGCAGCAACAAATCAACATTATCTTTCACTACGAGAGGCACTGAACTTTGGGCACCGTTAAACACTTGTCCCTGTCCTATAATTGCATTTTTATTGAAAAGCCGCACATCGTCAAAATTATTCATACCCCATTCAATCAACTGACGGGCTTCTTCGCTGCGGTCTTTCTCATTTTTCAAACCGGCAAGACTTAAAAATAAACGGCGTCCGTTTTTCTCAGCCGATGTGACGAGCGCAAAACCGGTTTCTGTTGTGCCGCCAATACTCATGCCATCGGCATTGATATCCATATATAATAGCGGGTTGCGGTTGCGCTGGAAGATTTTATTCCATGTAAAATCCGTCTGCGCATAATAGGGATAATATTGCGGATATTGATGATAAATATGGCGTGCTAAAAGGGTAAGATCAGCAACAGTGACATGCTGTCCTTCGTCGGGCAAACCAGTTGAATTAACAAAAACAGAATTTTTTAAACCAATGTTTTGCGCGCGTTCATTCATACGCTCAACAAATTTTTGCTCATCACCAGTGATGCCTTCAGCCAAAATAATGCACGCATCATTGGCCATTTGCACAATCATCCCTTGCACCAGATCTTCAACAGTAGGCGAAGATTTAATCTTGGCAAACATGGTGGAGGTACGTGAGGGTGCTCCACCGGTGCGCCATGCATGTTCACTCACCACATAGCTGTCTTGCAAGCTGATTTCTTGTTTGTTTAAAGCATCAAATACAACTTCAGCCGTCATCAATTTTGCAAGTGATGCAGGCAGAAATTTTTGGTCAATATTGCGTGAGAAAAGAACAGTGCCGGTTTTATCATCCAGCAGTAAAATTTGCGGCGCTTTTAATTGCAAATCAGCGGCGGCAAAAGCTGGTTGAGCCGCAGATAATGTCGCAATTAATAGCGATGCTTTTAGTATTGCGCAGGGTAATTTGCGCAATACTAATTTGAATGGCTGATGACGTTTAACGGACACGCACGACAAAGGCATCGACCGCTCCAGCCTTCCAAGCCTGACGCAACAGAGCATCATTATCGCCGCTATTAGCAACGGCAGTTAGTGTGAAAATTTCACTCTGCTCGGTTGGAATATTAACATGACTGACTTTACCATAGGCTTTCAAAAGTTCAGCCATTTTGTCAGCCTGTTGCTTGGTGGTAAAAGATCCCAAATTTACATAATCAACATCAGCTGGTTCTTGAACATGCTGCTTGCGCCATGAAGCGGAAATCGCATCAGCGGACAAAATTCCACCATAGGTCTGCTGTTCTTTAAATGATGCAGTGGCGATACGATCAGATGCATAACCTGCCATGCCGGCAAAACCATTATGATTTGCATTGGCTATACCAAAACCGGCAGCCGGCCGCGGCATCGGCAGAGGAATAGCGGAAGGCAAAGTTGCCTCAGGAGCAAAAGCTGCCGGTGCGGCCTCATTGCTGAACGCAAATGGTGATTGACTGGTGGCAAATGGATTATTTTCAGGCCGTGCTGTCGGAGTCGGGCCATTCATGGCCATCATCACGCCCGTTGCTGGTTGACCGATCGGATCGGAACCATCGCGAAATGATGCCATCAGGAATTGATCATCCTGCCCGTCAAGCGGCGCGCGCCCGACATATTCAACTTTAACATCCGCGGTGCCGTGGTGCGTATAATCCAGCATATCGGCTGCTTGCTTGGAAAGATCAATAATGCGGTCATTTGAGTAAGGGCCACGATCATTGACGCGTACAATCAATGAACTGCCATTGGCAAGATTGGTTACCTTGGCATAGCTTGGCAGCGGCATGGTTGGATGAGCCGCTGTCAGATGGTGCATATCATAAATTTCGCCGTTTGCTGTCAAACGGCCATGAAATGCATCACCATACCAAGAAGCGCGACCCGTTTTCTTGTAATTGGGATCTTCTTTTGGTTTATACCACTTGCCGCGAACCTTGTAAGGTTTGCCGACTTGATCACGCCCGCCACCACGCGGCAAAGGCTTGCCTTTTTGCGTGGTTACGCGCGGGCTAGCCTTTACGCCATATTGGCTTTCAGCGAAATATTCTTTCGAGCGGGCTTTCGACTTTGACTTCTGATCGGCTGATGGGCCTGCACAGGCTGTCAGAACGCTACCGATAACCGCAATAACAACACAGCGACCCGATAGTGCTATCAGGCGCTTTTCATTCATTATAGTGCCGGCTTTGTACCAACCAGATTTATTTTTCATAAATGCCGTACGCTCACTTATTAAAAAAACATAGTTTTGAATATCAAAACCATGTTTTCAGATACCCATAACAGATGGCAGCCAATTATTGACAGTTCATTAAAACTTTATCTGCGACAGGAAGCAAGAGGGATTATACGGCATTAATACCTCCTGTTTGCGAATATGGTAAACAATTAGCTTACCGATTTTAAGACGCTTTAACCATTATCTTGTCAATGGCCTCAGGCTGGAAACCAGCTGCACTGGTAATGCGTGCAAGTTTTGAAGGCTCAACCTGATCACTATTTTCAAGTAAAGTGATCTCATCACTGGTCAGGCCGCAGACAATAGCCAACTCTTCGATCGAATAACCCAATGATTGACGCAGTGCCTGCACAATATGCACGCCGTGACCAACTAAATTTTGAATATTTTCTAAAACTGATTTAGACGACATTAAACACCTTTTGTTTTTAAAACCGCTGTCGAATTGCTCAAAATTCAACGAATCGATTCAATTTGCCGGTTGTAACCGACAGTTTACGGTGAGACAGGCTCTCACCTGAAACTGAGCATAGATGGTAAATATCAAACTTATACGACGGCACTGCCTTCGTTGACAGTTTATTTTTACCATTAATAATGTGCTAACGAATATATTGATTTGCAGATGATGGCAAACCTTCATCGCACTATAACAAGATTTTGATGTAAAAAGTCCGCTTTCAACATCTTGAAAGCGGACTTTGGAAAAAGATTTATATATGTGATCAGCTATATGGAGAATAGCAGAGTTTGCGAGGGCCATTATATGGTTGGAAACTATTGTCGTAGGCACGGTATGAACGATATTTGTTGGCGCACCAATTTATATGTGCCTGACTCATTGTTGGACGGGCTGGCTGTTTAGGCGTTGTCGCACCAACAATAGCTGCACCTAAGGCAAAGGCTGCAATCGGATACCACCAACCGTCGCTGTGGCGTCGATAACCCGGACGAGAATGCTGATAACCATTATGTCCGTTCCAATATCCAGGACGTGACGGCTTGTGTGAATGCTGTGGCGGGCGTGGTCTATGCGCATTATTTTGCGGCGGACGAGGCTTGTGATTGTTGGAATGCTGCGGCGGGCGCGGTTTACGATTGTTGGAATGTTGCGATGGACGTTTATGCTGAACATTAACAACATTGGACGGTTGTGTCAGTGAAGAGGGCAAAACGGGTGCGGCCAATGAACTTGCAACAGATGAAAGAACGATGCCTGCACTTATACCGGTGGCGCAAAAGATGGTAACAAAACGTTTCATTTTTAAGAACTCCTTGAGAAACAGACAAAGCACTGAAAGAAGTGACTAACTTAAATTATCTTTAGCCGGATGAACTGACGATGAACGAAAATACTATAAAAGATGAAGAATATGTAATGTTAATTTTAATCGCCACTTAATCTATGGCTACTAAAGAAGCTGTTGATGTTCCTTTACCCATTTCATTGCCCCACATGCGCTATGCAATCCGGTGGCAAAACAAGCGGTTAAAAGATAGCCGCCAGTTGGCGCTTCCCAATCCAACATTTCACCGGCAATAAAAATACCGGCCATATTTTTCAGCATCAAATCACTATTCATTGAATTAAACCTGACACCACCAGCAGAAGAAATAACCTCTTCTATCGGACGCGGTCTTTCAACCTGAAGCGGATAATTTTTAATGCGATCTACAATATTTTCATCAGTCGTAAGCTTGGGAAGCTCGCGCAACAGAGCAATTTTTACTGGGCTTAAACCAACCGCTTTTCGCAATTTCGTTGACAGGCTGGCTTTCGGATTTTGACGTTCGAGTGATTGCGTAATTTTTTGTAGCGATAATGCAGGTGCCAAATCAAGTGTCAGCACGGCTTTTCGACCCTGAAGTAATTCGTCGCGCAAATGAGCCGAAAAAGCATAGATGAGGCTGCCTTCAACACCATGAGGCGTAATAACAAATTCACCTTGTAATATTTGGCCTCCAGCACTTGCTTGTACAGTTTTAACCGGTTCACCGGTAAAACGCTCTTTAATTGCAGAACTCCAATCGACATCAAAACCGCAATTTGCTGGTTTTAACGGTTCGATATCTACGCCTTGTTCAAAGAACTGCTGCTGCCATCCACCATCAGAGCCAAGTTTTGGCCAGCTGGCACCGCCAAGGGCAAAGATCGTAGCATCAGCTTTTATGAAGACATCACCGTTATCGGTGCGAAAAAGATGATCACCATCCTTAAAACCCAGCCATTGATGACGGTTTTTTATTACGACGCCCTGCTCTTGCAGCCTGTTGAGCCAAGCGCGCAACAGCGGCGAAGCTTTCATGACTTTGGGAAAAATTTTTCCGGACGTGCCAACATATGTTTCAGCTCCCAAATCATCCGCCCATTGGCGCAAATCAGAAGGGGTAAAAGCATCAATAATCGGCTTTAAAAGCGGTAACCGGTCACCATAACGCGTGATGAAACGCTCAAAATCCTCATTATGCGTAAGATTAAGCCCGGATTTTCCGGCCATTAAAAATTTACGGCCAACGGTTGGCATCCGCTCATAAAGTGTAACACTTTGCCCATGACGGCTTAAATAATCAGCCGCCATCAAACCGGCAGGCCCGCCACCGATAATTGCGAAATCTGCAATTTGCGGGGCGGATTTCAATTTTTTGGCCTGCATCAGTCTTCTTTCTCGAGCATTTCCTTCACGGCTGTTGCCAGCTGCTTCAACGAGAATGGCTTAGGCAGGAATCCGAATTTGGCGTCTTCCGGCAAATTGCGGGCAAAAGCATCTTCCGCATAACCGGAAACGAAAATGAATTTGATGTCAGGATAATGTACACGCAATTCACGCAGCAAGGTCGGCCCGTCCATTTCCGGCATCACGACGTCGGAAACAACGATATCGACCTGCCCGCCCAGCTCTTCCAGTACTTCCAAAGCTTCGACACCGGAAGCGGCTTCATGCACCGTGTAGCCTCGCGACTGCAAGGCACGCACGCCGCCCATACGCACCGCATCCTCATCTTCAACCAAAAGCACAGTTGCTGAACCTGAAAGATCTGCATTTTTCTCTTGCTTTTTCTCTTTTATAGCAGGAGCTTGTGCACTGCCTGCTTTGTGCTCCACCACATGGCGAGGCAAAAAGATTTTAAAGACCGTTCCGGTACCAAGTTCGGAATCACAATATATGAAACCACCGGTCTGTTTAATGATACCGTAGACCATCGAAAGCCCAAGACCTGTACCCTTGCCCACCTCCTTGGTGGTGAAGAATGGTTCAAAAATCTTTTCCAGTACATCGGGCGCAATACCACTGCCGCTATCTTGTACTTCAAACATGACGTAATCGGCTTCCGGCAATTCGTGATATTGCAGCGCGGCAACTTCTGCCAGCGGCATATTACGGGTGCGAAGCGTAATCAAACCGCCTTCCGGCATTGCATCGCGCGCATTCACGGCAAGATTGACCGCAACCTGCTCGAATTGGCCAAGATCGGCGCGTACCGGCCAAAGATCACGGCCATGTTCGATTTTCAGATCGATGTCTTTGCCCACCAATCTTGCGAGCAGCATGCGCAAATCAGCCAATACATCCGTTAAATCGAGCACTTCCGGACGCAATGTCTGACGGCGCGAGAATGCCAGTAACTGGCGCACTAAAGAAGCCGCACGATTGGCATTCTGTTTGATATTCATAATATCAGGGAAAGATGGGTCTGAGGCTCGATGATTGCTGAGGAGCAGATCAGAAGACATGATAATGGCGGTCAGGACATTATTGAAGTCATGCGCGATACCACCAGCCAATTGCCCCACGGCCTGCATCTTCTGGCTTTGCGCCATCTGGCCTTCAAGCACTTTTTGCTCGGTCGTTTCAACCGCTGATACGATCGCGGCCTCATCGGCATCTTCGCCGCCAATATCGGTAACTGGGCTGATATAAAAGCGTATATGCCGCTCTTCATTACCGGGTAAGACGGTATCAATAGGGGAAATGCTCGCCTGCCCCGCAAAAGCTGCTGCTAGAGCGCGTGAAAATGCTTCACGATCACGTTCATGCACAATCGCTTCTACCGGAAATTGACGCTCTATCGCATCCGGTTCGACTACTGTTGAAAATATATCCAGAAAACGCGCATTGGTACGTAATGTATGGCCTTTGCTGTCAACTGCGGCAATCGCCATCGGTGCAGAGTTAAAGAAGCGGGTGAAACGCACTTCGGCCGAGCGCAAGGCAGCGGAAGCATCATCGCCTTCAGCACGGTTGAGTACAATGGTACGGCTGGTGCCGCGCAAACCATCGCGCAACATCTGCACGCGATGATAAAAGCGAACCGCCAGACTTTGGCCATTACGCTTGGCCAAATCCAGATCAATCACCGAATTGCGGCTTGAACCCGGTTCTGCTTTAACAGAATTGACCAATGCCATGCCGTTACCGGCCACAATATCATTGAGTGTTAACGAGCCCGGCACAAAAGCCGCCAGATCAATGCCCAGCCATTCGGCCAATGTTGCATTGAGATAAATAATTCGACCGCCCGCATCGGCGGAAAAGAAACCGGCAGGCGCATGATCAAGATGATCGATTGCTTCCTGCAAATCCTGAAAAAAGCGTTCCTGCTCGGCACGCTCATGAGAAATATCCGAAATTTGCCAGGCTACCAACGGGCCTTTATGCCTTTCATTACCCGCAACGGGGCGCGCTTTGATGCGATACCATGTTGGTGTGAGGCTGGTTGCATTCAAACTATGACTGTGAACAAGAGGACCACGCAGGCGGATTTCTTCTTGTGCAGAAAAACCATCACGAACAGCATTGGACAAACGATAAATGGCATCAGATCCACCGGATTCAGAGGTCAGAATCGTATCAAGTGTGCGCAATTCTTCACGGCTTGCTGCACCGGTCATCTGTGCATAGGCCTGATTAGCGTATACGATATGGCCTTTAGTATCAGAAACAATCGTCCCTTCAGGCATCGTATCCAAAAAGGAGTGAGAAAGATTGGCATCTTTCACGCCACGATTAAATTTGATCAGACCAATGGTAGAGCCAATCAGATAAAACACGCCCAGCATGGCAAGAAGACCAAGAATCGCCAGCACGAAGCCCTCGCCCAACTGATCGCGGAACAGCAAGAAGAAAACAGTCAATCCAATCAGTACAAGACCGAGCACCAACAGCCGCAGTCCTGATCCTGCAGTTGGTTTTTCATTCACAGCCGGTCGTGAAAAAAGTTCGGTTTTTGTCTGCTGAGACATACGCCCCGCCACCCTGTCTTTAGATTATATTGCATCACTGCTGATGTGATAACGAATTTTAACGTGCTTAACTACTCTTGCTTTGAAATTTACCGCAGCCTTTACACTGATAACCGGATAGCGGGCGGAAACCAGCTATTTTTTCCGGCCCTCTAGTGCTCATTGATGGTTAGTCTCTCACATGTCTGATGCTATAATTTGCAATGTCTGAACATAAAGAACCGACGATTCGCAGTCATGACGATATTTTTTTAACATTTTATGCTAATATAGCTTTCAAACATGTTTTTGGGTCATTTCAGCCTTTTGAAGAACCGGAACATGATTTTAACCACATTTTTTATAGAGTGCAGTTAACTTAACCCATTGTGCTGTGATTGATCTCTTGTAGATATGCAAACTGCACAACAGATCGGGCATCTTGATTACAATGATTGTAACAAACAGACAGCCATCAAGGTCTGCATTTTATTGTTTAAGTCCTGATCGGAAATTTAAAGGGGTCACAGGATGAAGGAATCGCTTAGCGGCATTCTTGGTGAAGGAACCGCCAATATCGTACTGTTCATACTGTTATTTGCCGCCATTTTAGTGGGCATTTTCATTGTCTATGCAATTATTAAACGTTTTAGCGGCACAACAGCTGGTTCGCAGTCATTTACACATAATCACCATGAACCCTCATCCCGCCTTGCTGTCGTTGATGCCGCGAATGTCGACAATCAACGTAAATTGGTTCTGGTTCGTCGTGATGATGTAGAGCATCTGATCCTGATCGGCGGCCCGACCGATGTTGTTGTTGAACAAAATATCACAGCTGACAGTGATTATGCCCGCGGCTCCCGTATTACCGAAGCGCAGATTGCCCGCTATCAAAATAATCAGACTGATGATTTTAATCTTGAGGCCCCTGCTCGTCCGGCAGCCCATCAGCGTTCCGAAACGCTGGCATTAGATTATGTATCAAGCACCCCGGCATCGGCACCTTCATTTGCAGCTCAAATGCCGGTTGAAGCCCTTAAACCAATAGTGCAAAAGCCATTAGTAATGAGCGAGCCGGCTCCAATGCAGACTGCCGCCCTGCACCAGCAGACCATATATCGCTCCGAGCATGTGGTTTCGCCTGTACCTGCAAAAACCGTTCCGACACCACCGGTCTTTGTAAAGCCTGTCCCCGAAGCACCGGTGCAAAATGTCAAGGCTGCCACGCATCAACCGCGTACAGTCATGCCGGCAGCACCTGTTGCAAAGCCTACAACCCATCGCGCCCATCCGGCCTATCCGCTTAGTCAGGTTTCACAAGGTGTTCTGACGTCGACGTCGGCTTCATCTGCATCTGCATCTTCATCTACGTCTGCTGTCGCAACTGCTGCAACTGCAACGGTAGCAGCCACAGCTGCAACCGCAGCCAATGGTCGTTTAGATAGTGTTACCCCGCAAAAAGCTGCTTCGCTTGATGATGTAAGACCAGCTTCGGCAACACCAAGCTTTGCACCGCAACAGGCCTCAAAGCCTGAACCAGGTTTTGATCCTCAGCCATCCAATGAAGCAAATAATTTTGCCTCACTCGATGATGCACTTGATCAAGCACTGTTCAATGATTTGAATACAGATTTCTTTGAACCGGCAAAATCTTCTGCGAACAAGGCTGAGGATGAAATGTCTCTGATGCTGGAAGAAGAACTATTGTCATCCCTCGATATGGAAATGGATCTGAGGGAAATGGATATCGAGGCAGAATTATCCGTTGATATCGAAGATGAAATGGAAAAACTACTCGGCGAATTATCCATTAATCCGGAACGCTAAAACCAGCATATAAAAAAGGGGCTGTGAATTTCACAGCCCTTTTAAAATCATAATAATGATAACATTGACAGTTTAATCATCACGGTAAATTTTTTCCCGACGTTCATGGCGTTCCTGCGCTTCAATTGAAAGCGTAGCAATCGGACGGGCATCCAAACGCTTCAGACTGATTGGGTCACCGGTCTCCTCACAAAATCCGTATGTACCTTCATCAATCCGTCCCAAAGCTGCATCGATTTTAGAAATCAGCTTGCGCTGACGATCACGGGCACGAAGCTCAATTGAGCGATCTGTCTCGGACGAAGCACGATCAGCCAAATCAGGATGGTTTGAATTTTCTTGTTGTAGCGTTTCTAGTGTTTCACGGGCTTCACGTAAAATATCATTACGCCAAGCAATCAGCTTGCCACGGAAATACGACTTCTGCCGTTCATTCATGAACGGTTCGTCATCGGCAGGCCTGTAGTCAAGGTTAATTAATTCACTCATCTGAATCACCCCACACCTAGGAGACGAGGTGTCTCTATAAATCGACATTCACATCGGCACAACATCAAATAAGCCTTTATTGCCACTTTTTAGTGTGTATCCCAAGAATATTCACCCAATGAAAGGAAAGGTTGTATTTTCTCCTTATCCGGCTTGAATTATCTGAAAAAACACCGCTTTAATAGTCGCATAAGGTATAATGGGGCTTGTAACATCGCAGATACAAAATCTTGCGACCATGATAAATTTTGCATGCTTCGATAAAAACTGGCAATTGTGACATCAAGCACCGCCTCATCCGTTCCATTTTTTGTAAACTCAGGCAGAACATGACAAAATCAACTTCGAAGCGTCTTTTTCTATTGCGTCATGCCCTGGCCAGCTGGCCATCTATTGGAGCGAAGGATTTTGACCGCCCGCTTGACCCGTCTGGATTTGCGATCATTGATGACTTGGCACAAGCGATGGCCAGAAAAAGCATGATACCGGAAGCCATTCTGTGTTCCGCCGCCCTGCGCACAAGTCAGACATTGGAGCATTTACAAAAACATTGGAACGAAACACCGATGATTGAGTTCAGTGACAGGCTTTATAGCGGCAGTGCTTCGGATTATTTGCAGGCAATACGAGACTTTGGCTATCTTTTTGAAGAATGTCAGTCACTTATGCTGATCGGCCATAACCCAAGTATTGAAGACCTGACCTTTGCTTTGACCGGCAACCAATCCGGCATCGCATTCGAGCGTTTGCGTGCCGGTTTCCCCACAGCTGGACTAGCTGTATTTGATTTTGATGTGCCATTTACTGAAATCGGCCCGCGTAATGGGCAACTTATGTCCTTCCCTACACTTTGATAAAATCTGATTGTTACCCATATTGCTTTTGCCATCATGCCGGATTGCTAATTCGTTGCGGCATCATATATTTAAGTCACTGCAGATATTGATGAGGCTGACATTTGGCAAAAATGACCACATTGACCGACGAGGCACTGATTGCTTTTGATACGCTGGCTGATCGGTCGCGTTCGCTGTTATCACCATCATTGCGGCTTGGAGTAACCGGTCTGTCCCGTGCCGGTAAAACGGTTTTTATTACATCTCTCATTCATAATCTCATTCATGGCGGACGTTTGCCGCTGTTTGAAGCCTATCAGTCGGGGCGTATCAGCCGTTGCTATCTGGAGCCGCAACCAGATGATGCAATTCCTCGTTTTCAATATGAAGAGCATCTGCAAGCTCTTATCAATGAACGTATCTGGCCGGATTCGACCCGTGCTATTTCGCAGTTGCGCATTACGATTGATTATCAGTCGGCCTCGTCATGGGGGCGTATGCTGTCTGCCGGCAAGCTCTCACTCGATATTGTCGATTATCCGGGGGAATGGCTCCTCGATCTGCCCTTGCTTGGCAAAAGCTATAAGGAATTCAGCGCTGATTCTTTTAAATTGGCGCAAGAGGCTACGCATCGCGATTTAGCCGACCAATGGTTGCAGGCAGCCAATTTAGTGCACCCTTCAAAACCTGCGGATGAAATAACAGCACAACATCTGGCGCGCATCTTTACAGAATATTTGCGTGCCGGAAAAGCCGATGAACGCGCACTTTCCACGCTGCCGCCCGGGCGCTTTCTCATGCCCGGTGATCTGGATGGTTCGCCAGCGTTGACATTTGCACCACTCGCCAATCTCAAGCAGGAGGATTTCAATTCCGGCTCTTTGGCATCGATGATGGAGCGGCGCTACGAATCTTACAAAACACATGTGGTAAAGCCGTTTTTCCGCGAACATATTGCCCGCCTTGATCGCCAAATTGTGCTGATCGACGCGATGCAAGCACTCAATTCCGGTGGAGCGGTGGTTGCCGATCTGGAGCGCGCCCTCACCGATATTTTATCCTGCTTCCGTCCGGGGGGCTCAAGCCTGCTGACAGGATTGTTTCAACGCCGCATCGGTCGCATTCTGGTGGCTGCTACCAAGGCAGACCATTTGCATCATGAAAGCCATGATCGTCTGGAAGCAATTGTGCGTCGCCTTGTCGAACGTGCGATGCAACGCGCGGATTTTTCCGGTGCAGATATTGATGTTTTGGCGATGGCAGCAGTACGCGCAACACGTGAAGCGACAGTCACCCAAGGCAAAGATGTTTTGCCTGTCATTGTCGGCACTCCGTTAAGGGGTGAAAAAATTAACGGCGAAATCTTCGATGGTGAAACAGAAACTGCTATATTTCCTGGAGACTTACCAAAAAATCCTAATGTAATTTTTGAAAAGAATGAAGTTTTTCATCAAGATGATGCGCTGCGCTTTATCCGCTTCCGTCCTCCTAAAATTGAAAGCACCTCTGACGGTATCACCCTCTCCTTGCCGCATATCCGGCTCGACCGTGCATTGCAGTTTTTGATCGGAGACCGCCTTTCATGAGTGAAAATCGCAAGCCCGGCTCTTTTCAAGTCACGGAGCAAAAAACAGCGCAAGCGCCTGAACAACAGCAGCAAACTATTCGCAAACCACGCGCAGTCTCTGATCCAAGCCAAATCATTCCGGAGCCGGTTGATATTTTTGAGCTGGATGCCGATGAATTGGCGGCCATTCAAAATCTGGATGTACCGGAAGCGGAATATAAGAAAAGTCGGATATCTCTGCGTTCGGTGCTTTTTGCGGCCCTTGGAATTTTATTTTCTTTTGCCGTCGGGCTTTGGGTTGAAGACCTGATCCAAGCCATGTTCAACCGCACCAGTTGGCTCGGCGTGATAACGCTTGTCGTTGCGATCGTGGCTCTTGTCAGCTTTGTCATTTTAATCACCCGAGAGCTGATCTCGTTGCGCAGGCTTGCCTCTGTTGCATCGTTGCGCGTGGCAGCGCATGAGGCCGCACAAAAAGATGATATCAAGGCTGCACGTCACGCAGTTTCACAGCTTGTATCTGTTACATCCAGCATTCCGGCAACAGCGCGCGGTCGTAAATTGCTCGATGATACCAAAGACGACATTATCGACGGCCGCAATCTGATCAAGCTTGCCGAAACGGAGCTGTTGAAGCAACTTGATACGCAAGCACGATCATTGATCATGCATTCAGCCAAACGCGTTTCGATCGTCACTGCAGTCAGTCCTCGTGCGTTGGTTGATATTGCCTATGTGGTGTTTGAATCAGCGCGGCTTATTCGTCGCCTGTCAGAGCTTTATGGTAGCCGCCCGGGCAGCCTTGGCTTTTTAAAACTAACCCGTAATGTAATTGCTCATTTGGCCGTTACCGGCACTGTTGCGATGGGTGACAGCGTTATTCAGCAACTGGTCGGGCATGGGCTTGCCTCCCGCCTTTCCGCAAAACTTGGTGAAGGTGTCATCAACGGGTTGATGACGGCACGTATCGGCATTTCTGCGATGGATATTGTGCGGCCATTTCCGTTTCTGGCTGAAAAGCGCCCCGGAATTGGTGATTTTGTCACCGACCTGACCTCGCTCAATAATATTCGTAAAAACAATGAAAAATAAACGGGAATATGTTGACATTTACAGCAATGCAAACGAAGCATTAACCATTAAAAGCGATTATCAGTCTATCGAAGCAGTTGCTAATAGAGGCTGACTTTATGGCTTTTGCCTCCCCCTTTGATAAAATTTGGAACCAAAACTGTGATGAAAAATCGTTTAGCTGCTTGCCTCTTTATGTTGCCTGCCACGACATTTTCAGTCTCGGCTTTGGCTGCTGATAATGATCAGCAGTTTTTCCGTCAAATCGAAGGTCAATGGAGCGGCTCTGGTGAGATCGTTGCCGGAAAATATAAAGGCACCAAATTTGTCTGCAATCTGGCCGGAACAACACCGGAAACCACCTCAGGCATGACATTGGATGGCTCTTGTCGCGTTGGTGTTTTCTCACAAGCGATGAAAGCTGTGATTTCACGCGAGGGTAAAAACTATACCGGCGCCTTCAATGATGGCGCTGCCGGTAAAGGTTTGGATGTTGTTTCCGGTAATGTCAGCGGCAACCGTATTGTGTTAGGCTTGAATCGTAAGCAGCTTGATGGTGCAATGCTCGCCCGCGTTGCCGACAATAATACAATGAATGTAACTGTTTCAGTTCGTGTTGAAAAAGAACTGGTTCCGGTTATCGGCCTTAACCTGAAACGCACAAGCGGCAGTGTTCCAAGCAATATTGCCCGCAATTAGTAATCGGTCATAGAGATTTAAAAAGCGACTTCAGATTATTATCTGAAGCCGCTTTTTTAGTGTCGGTCATTTAAATTTTTCGCCACCAGTCCGCATTGCTGTCGGCAATTTCGATACCTTGCACATCACTGACTTGAGCCGCCTGTGCGATCACTTGCCCCTCAACTTCCAAATAAGGCGCAATATCTGCCAGTGGCACAAGCACAAATGCGCGCATCATCATGCGTGGATGCGGTAAGTTCAAAAGCTCTTCATCAAGTGTGATAAAGTCAGCATTTTTTTCCTGCATTACCAAAATATCAATATCGAGCGTGCGCGGCCCCCAGCGTTCAATCCGCTCGCGCTTCATATCTGCTTCAATGGACAGACAAGTTTCAATCAATTGCAATGGCGGCAGGTTGGTTTCAAGCCGAGCGCAAGCATTGTAAAACCAACTTTGGTCGGTTTTGCCCCAAGGGGGGGTCCGGTAGAGTTTTGAGACAGCACTGACTTTGCTGTCCTCGCGCCTGTCCAGCATATGAAGCGCACGAGCCATTGACGAGACAGGATCGCCTAAATTGCCGCCCAAGCCTAACCATGCGCTATATTTGAAATTATCTGCACTCACTGTTCGTGAACCACCACTACTTCAACAAAGTCCAGAACGCCCGCCACTGGCGCATGCGGTTTGCGCACTGTAATTTCCGCGCGTTTGATCTGCTTGAAATGATCAGACAAGGCTTTGGCAATATCAAGTGCCAAAGTTTCGATCAGATAACGACGCTTGCCGGTGACAATTTTCTCAATCAGTTGAAATGCCACGCCATAATGGACGGTCCCTTCAATACTGTCTTCTTCCAGTGCGTTGCCGGCATCGACGGTCAAAACCGCATCGACATAAAAGCGCTGACCAAGCTTTTCTTCTTCATCAAAAACGCCGTGACGTGCAAAAAAAGCACAGTTCATCATCCGGATCGTGTACATTTTCACTCTCTTTTGCCTGTCAGACGATTATCATTGTTGATGATCATCGTATTTTAAAGGCTTTTTTGCTTAAAGCATGCTGCCCTTGCTTTGTAGAATGGTATCCGCAACTGCAAGAGCCTGCGCATTGACTGATACATTATGAACACGGAATATATCCGCACCATCCAAACGTAAAGTGACAGATGTGGCGCTTGTGGCCACATCACGCTGTAACGGGTCAGTTATACCGCTTATTTTGCCGATAAAACGCTTGCGCGATGTCCCCACCAGTACAGGGTAAGGAAACTGCGCCATTTCTTTAAAACGGGCAAGCAGTTCAACATCTTCCTCCAATGAACGGGTAAATCCAAAGCCCGGATCAAGCACAATCTGGTTATCTGCAATACCTGCTTTATGTGCGATCTCTATCGATTTTTTAAAAAATACTACTTGATCCTCAAGCGGATCAGCTTCGCATTCACGCTCGCGACTGGTATGCATCAGCACAAGCCCTGCACCCGTCGCTTTGGCGACATTGGCAATATCGGGTTCACGATGCAAACCCCAGACGTCATTGACAATATGGGCACCTGCTTCAATTGCGCGTTTTGCAGTTTCTGCGCGATATGTATCAACTGAAATGATGCAATCACCCTGCTCTGCCAGCATTTTTATAATCGGCAGCACACGTTTTTGCTCGGTCAGGGCATCCACCGCTTCAGCATTGGGCTTGGTTGATTCACCGCCCACATCGATAATCCGTGCGCCATCTTCAATCATCTGGCGAGCTTTTTGCAAAGCGCTATTCGCTTGCAGATGTTGCCCTCCATCCGAGAAAGAATCCGGTGTGACATTTAAAATACCCATGATGATGGCCTGAGCACCAAGCTCCAACGTCTTTCCGTGTGCCAGTTGCCATTGTTTCAACATTTATGAGTGCTCCAACTCAATGCATTAATCATAACTGCGGTTAGTGTGATAAAAGCAGATTATTATCTACGCATTCTCAAATCTATCGCGTTATAACTTACTTGAACATTTTGTGTGCTGATATAATCGAGTAATTCTTTATGTCAGGCACATGGAAATAAAAAATATTATCATGATAAACACACGCGTTTTAAAAGGGTTGCTGGGATGATCAAAAAGTTCAAAATTCTGATCGCAGCTTCCGTTTTGTTTTCGGCCGCGCTACCGGCGCAGTCTGCCTCTATTTTCCGCGAGATTAAATATTATAATATTAGCGGAAAAACGGCAGAAGATTTAGATTATGCACTTTCCAATAAAGGGCCTTTTCTCAAATCTACCGGTCAGCATCATCCAGGTGCTGCAGAAATCCGTTTTGATGCCAAAGTACGTTATGGCAAAGAGAATGGCAAAGCCTGTAAAGTCACGGGTGTTTACGTCAATATCCACGGCAAAGTGTTTTTGCCGCGCTGGAAGCAGCGCAAACGCGCACCTTTGGAATTGGCGCTGATTTGGGATACTTTGTCGAGCGACATCAAACGCCATGAAGAAAGCCATCTGGTGATTGCGCGCGCTCATGCCAGTGAAATGGAGCAGCAGATCGCCAAACTTTACAGCCGCAAGGATTGTGCTGATTTACGTGACGACATCAATCGCGTGACTGAAAAGATCATGGCGAAACACGATAAAGAACAACAGCGCTTTGATCGTGTTGAGACAATTAATTTTGAAAACCGTTTTGAGCGTCTTTTGACCTATCGCTTGGAACAATTGGCCGACAGCCTTTAAAATTCAGCACATAAAAAAGACCGCACTTTGGATAAAAGCGCGGTCTTTTCTGTTTGTATGGAAAATTTAGATATTCGCCAAAGCCTGTTCCAAGTCTGCAATAATATCATCGGCATCTTCAATACCGATTGAGAGACGGATAACTTCCGGCCCTGCACCTGCGGCCACTTTTTGCTCGTCGTTTAGCTGACGGTGTGTGGTGGAAGCCGGATGAATGACCAGTGAGCGTGTGTCGCCGATATTAGCGAGCAGCGAGAACAATTCGAGATTGCCGACGAACTTAACACCTTCGTCATAACCACCCTTCAAACCAAAGGTGAAGACAGCGCCTGCACCCTTTGGTGCATATTTCTGCTGCAAGGCATGATATTTATCATCAGGCAGACCAGCATAGTTTACCCAAGCGACTTTATCATGCGCTTTCAGCCATGTGGCTACTGTCAGCGCATTGTCGCAATGGCGCTGCATACGCAGTGGCAATGTTTCTGCGCCAGTCAGAATCTGGAAAGCATTGAATGGCGAAATAGCAGGCCCCAAATCACGCAGACCAAGAACGCGCGCCGCAATAGCGAAGGAAATATTGCCGAAAGTTTTGTGCAGTTCCATGCCGGCATAGTCAGGACGTGGTTCGCTTAAGAGCGGGTAGTTGCCGGATTTTGCCCAGTCAAACGTGCCGCCATCAACCAAAATACCGCCCATGGAGTTGCCATGACCACCGATGAACTTTGTCAATGAATGCACAACAATGTCGGCACCATGCTCGATCGGGCGCAGCAGATAAGGCGAGGCAAGCGTATTATCAACAATCAATGGCAGGCCATGCTTATGCGCAATTTCGGCAATCGCAGCAATATCAACAACAATACCGCCCGGATTCGCGAAGCTTTCAACGAAAATCGCGCGGGTGCGGTCGTCAATTTGTGCCTCAAAAGAAGCCGGATCGGTAGCCTCTGCCCAGCGCACCTGCCAATCAAAGGATTTGAAAGATTGACCGAACTGGTTAATCGAACCGCCATAAAGTTTGTTACCGGCAATGAAATTATCGCCCGGCTGCATGATGGTGTGGAAAACCAGCATTTGGGCTGCATGGCCGGATGCGGTCGCAACAGCCGCGGTACCACCTTCCAGTGCTGCAACGCGCTCTTCCAAAACAGCAGTGGTTGGGTTAGTGATGCGGGTGTAAATATTGCCGAATGCCTGCAAGCCAAACAATGAGGCTGCATGATCTGCATCATTAAATACAAATGATGAGGTCTGATAAATCGGCGTTGCCCGTGCGCCTGTGGTCGGATCCGGTTTCGCTCCGGCATGAATTGCCAGTGTTTCAATTGCAGGTGCGCGCTTTGACATTAAATCCCTCCATAGGCGAATATTTTCGCAATGCCGTTTTTATTGCTAGTGAACTTATGGATAAACCATAAAAAAGCAAATGATCCGATGCTAGAAAGCTTGCCTTTACGCAAAATATTTTCTTAAGAAATGTAATTTTAAGAAAATAAAACCAGATCAGCATTCAAATGCGTAAAATCAGCCAATTAGTCGCGGATATTCTATCGCCGGACAGTGGTTCATAACCACTTTGAGCCCTGTTTTATGGGCGCGTTTTCCTGCGTTTTCATCAACTACACCAAGCTGCGTCCACAGCACTTTCGGCAGTATTCTCAAAGTCAGAATTTCGTCAACAATACCAGCAACCGCATTGGATGCACGGAAGACATCAACCATGTCGACAGGTTCAGTTATATCGCTCAAAGTAGCATAAACAGTCTGCCCCAATATTTCCTTGCCTGCCTGCCCCGGATTAACCGGCAAAACGCGATAACCTTTTTGTAGTAAAAACTCCATCACGTGATAGCTCGGCCGGTCCTCATTGGGGGATGCGCCAAGCAGCGCAATTGTTTTCACATCAGACAAAATTTCGCGCAATTCCGCATCGCTGTCATTCAAATACGTGCTCATCAATAGCCCTTTAGTAAGGTTTGCTTTGTTTAATGAGTATGACATGTTTTGCGTCAAATTTAAGAGGGAAAAAAATTGTGCAGGTAAATTTAAAACCCGTTATGTCGGTGGAAGAATTGGAAGGTTTTCTAAGCCGCGAGTTTCCGCAATTGCACGAAACCGGTCGCGATTATCATGTGTCTTCCATCAAAGAAGGCACGGCTATCATGACACTTAATGCAGGTGCCAAACATTTGCGCCCTGGCAATACGGTTTCCGGTCCTTCTCTTTTTATGTTGGCGGATGTCAGTGCCTATGCTGTGATTTTGGCTCATATCGGCCCTGTTGCACTGGCTGTGACCACAAATCTGAATATCAATTTTTTACGTAAAGCCGAGGCCGGATTACTCACGGCAGAGGCAAGATTACTCAAACTTGGCAAGCGCCTTGCTGTTGTGGACATTTTCATCACAGACAGTAATGACGCTTTAATTGCTCATGCAACCACCACATATTCAGTGCCGCTAAACCGATAAATTATAAGGTATTATAATACCATAAAATTAAGTGACTGATTTTATTGAGTAATTTATAATACATTGATTTTAACGCGCTTGACGAGCGTCGCACAGTTGTGTATGGGACACCCAGAATGTGTGAAGTTAACTTTGCGCATTTGTTTATGTTGTGAATGCTCCATTCGGAACGCTCATAATACAAGCAACAAAAAATGCCTTCCATGCAGGAAGGATTATCCAAGGAAAACTTTTATGGCAACTTTCTCTCAGAAGCCAGCCGAAGTTGAGAAGAAGTGGATTTTGATTGACGCCGAAGGTCTCGTCGTTGGTCGTCTTGCCACTCTCGTCGCCAACATTCTGCGCGGTAAGAACAAGCCAACCTTCACCCCACACGTTGATGATGGTGACAATGTCATCGTAATCAATGCTGACAAGGTTGTATTCACCGGTAAGAAATATACCGACAAGAAATACTACTGGCACACCGGCCATCCGGGCGGAATCAAAGAGCGTACAGCTCGCCAGATTCTTGAAGGCCGCTTCCCTGAGCGCGTATTCGAAAAGGCCGTTGAACGTATGGTTCCACGTGGCCCGCTCGGTCGTCGTCAGATGAAGAACCTGCGTGTTTATGCAGGCACCAGCCACCCGCACGAAGCTCAGCAGCCTGAAGTCTTGGACGTAGGCGCGCTGAACCGTAAGAACAAAGGGATTGCATAATCATGGCTGAGCTAAACTCGCTCGAAGATCTGGGCACAGTTGTTGCAACTGAAGCCGCAGCTCCGGTTCATGTACAGAAGCTCGATAAACTTGGCCGTGCATACGCAACCGGCAAGCGTAAAGATGCTGTAGCTCGCGTTTGGGTAAAGCCAGGCAGCGGCAAGATCACTGTAAACGGTAAAGATTTCACCGCTTACTTCGCACGTCCAGTGCTTCAGATGATCCTGCAGCAGCCAATCGTTGCTTCAAACCGTAACGGCCAGTTCGATGTTATCGCTACCGTTGCCGGTGGTGGTCTGTCCGGTCAGGCTGGTGCTGTTCGTCACGGCATCTCCAAGGCTCTGACCCACTACGAACCAGGCCTGCGTGCAGTGCTGAAAAAAGGTGGCTTCCTTACACGTGATAGCCGCGTTGTTGAACGTAAAAAGTACGGTCGCGCGAAAGCCCGTCGTTCTTTCCAGTTCTCGAAGCGCTAATACGCTTTTCGACTTCGAACAAGAAAGCGGGTCTTCGGATCCGCTTTTTTTATATGTTTTATTGCATGACAGAGAGATACAGGAACCTACTGTTTACGACACTCTAATGAAATCATACAAATAGAATATAATCGCGATGATTGTGCAGTGATTATATTGTATGAATGAAATTGCAGACTCAAAACTGCCCCTTATAAACACGTTTGTTTTTCTAAATTGAATTATAAGAAAACAATCGTAACTTGTTGTAATTTATAAAGATAAGGCAAAGAAGAATGAAACCGAAAATCTTCATTGATGGCGAACATGGCACAACCGGCTTGCAAATCCGCACCCGACTGGCTGGCCGCACCGATCTTGAAGTTATTTCGATTCCCGAGGAAGAACGCCGCAACAAGGATATGCGCGCTGATTATCTGCGCGCTGCCGATATTGCCATTCTTTGCCTGCCTGATGACGCTTCCAGAGAAGCTGTCAGCCTTTTACACGGCCACAATGACACCCGTATCATTGATACATCCACAGCGCATCGTATCCATTCCGACTGGGCTTATGGTTTTGCCGAGCTGGAAAAAGCACAGCGCGAGCGCATCAAGTCTGCGCGCCTTGTGGCCAATCCCGGTTGCTACCCGACCGGCGCCATTGCGCTTGTTCGTCCATTGCGTGATGCAGGGTTACTGGATGCCGATCATGCGATCAGCGTCAATGCTGTTTCGGGCTATACCGGCGGCGGCAAACAAATGATTGCACAAATGGAAGATCCAAATAATCCGGAACATATCAGCGCCAACAACTTCCTTTACGGCACCACGCTGCGCCACAAGCATGTACCGGAATTGCAAATGCATGGCCGTTTGGAAAAGCGCCCCATTTTCAGCCCAAGCGTTGGTCGCTTTGCACAGGGCATGATCGTTCAGGTTCCGCTTTTCCTCGATCAAATGCAGGGCAAAGCCTCGCTTAAAAGCATCCATGAGGCGCTTACCGCTCACTATGCAGGGCAAGATATTGTCCGCGTTGTACCACTGGAGGAAAGCGTTCAAGCTGGCCGCATTGATGCAGAAGAGCTTTCTGGCACCGACGGTATGAAGCTTTATGTCTTTGGCACTGAAGGTGATGGTGAGGTTAATCTCGTCGCCGTTCTCGATAATCTGGGCAAAGGTGCGTCAGGGGCAGCTGTCCAAAACATGGATTTGATGCTGAGCTAAATGATCATACCAGCCTTCCCGCAAGACTGGGCAATTCTGGAGCACGAGCTACTGAATGAAACTTTTAGTAGTTTCATCTGGAAAGTCCGGCTCCTGAATGATGAGATTGCCATCGTCAAAGAGATAAAAATATTTGACGATGATGAAGACGAGTTACGTGGTTTTCATTATTTAAAATGGCACAATGGCGGCGCTTGCGTGCGTCTGCTTGATTTTCAAGGCCGCCGGATGCTGTTGGAATATGCAGGTGACAAAACCTTAAAACAGGTCATTACCGAGCAGTCCGATAATGATGCCACGGATATCGCTGCAGAGGTCATCAAAGACCTGCTGGCACAATCAGATAAAATGGCAGACAAACCGATTCCGGCGCAACTACAGCCATTGCGTGATCGTTTTAAAAGCCTGTTTAATAAAGCCGATCAAGAACGCATAGACAACGCCGAAAGCTTTTACATCAAAGCCGGAGCTATCGCTGAGCGCTTACTTGATAATCAGCGAAATTTACGGGTATTGCATGGTGATATTCATCATGAAAACATCATGCTGGGCAAACGTGGCTGGCTGGTCATTGACCCAAAAGGTCTTTATGGCGACATGGTCTTTGATACAGCCAATATGTTTTATAATCCGCTCCATCAGATAGATTTAACGGCTGATCCGTCACGTATTGGAAAAATGGCTGAATGTTTTGCCACGGCACTTAATCAATCACCACGCCATATTTTGGATTATGCTGTGAGCTATGGTGCCTTGTCCGCAAGTTGGCACGCTGAAGATGGCAGTATAGAGGATGAGGAAAATGCATTGCAGGTTGCGGCTGCGATCATGCACAGCCGCAATCATTTCTTTTGAAAAATCAATAAGCACCTTTAGTTGCACGCCAATGTGCAACAGCAAACGCCAATACGACCAAAGCAAAGCCTTGATGCAACAGCCCCCAGTGCAGCGGCACCATGGTCAGCAAAGTTGCAATACCAATACCTGCCTGCACCAAAATAAGGCATGTCAGCACGAGAGCGCGTCTGGCGTGCGTTGTGCCAGCCGCATGACGCATGGTTTGCACCACATGCAAGACCGCCAGCAGCAATACCGTATAAGCCACCATACGATGAATGAACTGAACGGTTTTCGGGTTTTCAAAAATATTGCGCCACAATGGTGACTGGCTAAAAAGATCAGACGGTATAATCGCACCATCCATCAGCGGCCATGTGTTGAAGGTAAGCCCTGCATGGAGACCTGCAACCAGACCACCCAGATAAATCTGCACCAGAACCGCAAAAACCAGCCAACCGGCAAAGTGCTGGATATTTCGATCAGCTTTACTGTCCGTATATTCCACCAAGCCCCGTGCCACATAAAAGACGGCAGTGATAATGATGCAGGCCATGGTTAAATGCACAGCCAAACGATATTGGCTAACATGGGTGAGAACACTCAAGCCTGATGCAACCATCCACCAGCCGATGGCACCTTGCAAAGCGCCAAGAGCCAAAATACCAAGCATACTGGTTTTCAGGCCACCTTGCAGACGGCCACTAACCCAAAAAAAGATCAATGGAATGGCAACCAGAAAGCCGACAAAACGCGCCAGCATACGATGCGCCCATTCCCACCAGAAAATATACTGAAACTCATAAAGGCTCATACCTTTATTGATTTGTTCATATTGCGGAATTTGACGATATTTCTCGAACTCTTCGAGCCACTCTACATGATTGAGCGGCGGAATAACCCCGTGGATAGGTTTCCACTCAGTGATGGAAAGGCCGGAACCGGTCATGCGGGTTGCGCCCCCCACCATCACGATCGCTATCAACACGACAAAAACCGCATAAAGCCAATATTTGACGAGGTTACGGTCACGACGCTGCTTTTCGGTCAAGCCTGCGCCATTCGTTGTTGGATAGTCCGGCATCGAAGCAATTGTCATTTTAAAACCCTGCGCTCACGCTAATTCGCGTGAATGGTTGATTACAAAGTAATTTTCATCACTTGAAGCAAATTTTACGTCCCAGCTTTAGCGTATTGCCAGCGTGGACGTAAACATCGGAGAATAAATGACAAATCAATCACGGGCTGACAAGTCAGCAACACGCGACAGATAGGCACGTCATTCATGATGAATCTGTACTCCGGAAATTACTATCATTATAAGCGGGCCACGTTATAATGAACTATAAAATTCTTCGGGAGAGAAACATTGCCAGTGCGTTTGAAAAAACTGATCGGAACTTTTTTGCTGGTTTCGCTGGTGATAATTTATGCATTACTGGCAACAATCATTGCGGTTGCCCATTTAGGTGATGCAAGTGTCTGGGTGCATTTGCTTTATTTTGCCATTACCGGTCTGCTGTGGATTATACCGGCTATGGGCATTATCTGGTGGATGGCGCAGCCGCCTCGCTCGCGTGCAGACGTATAAAAGATATATAGCCGTTTTGGGCTAAATCCTTTGCATGGTCTGAGATGATTTCGCGTTCACTATTATAAATGGTGAGCGCGATTTGCGTTTTATCGGTAATGAGAGCCGTAATATCTTCTGCCCATGATGGCCCGCATTCCAGTACCACACAATCATAAACTGTCTCGAGCGCACCAATGATAAGGCTCAAATCTTTTTCATTGAGCATTGCTTCAGACGGATTTGAAGAACCAAGTGGCATTACATGGGCGTCAGAATAATGATCGGCATGAATCGCATCGGCAAAGCGCACACGGCCAATTAGCAGATCGGTCAAACCAGCCTCATAATGACCATCAAGCATAGTAGCGCTGACGGCTCCCGTTCCGGTCATATCAACGAGAATTACACGTGAACCACGATCGGCAAGTTCACGCACCAATTCAAGGGTTACCACGGCACCGTCATCACCTTCGGCCGAGATTGTCACAATCCGGCTGATATCCAAATAATGCAATGCACGAGCAAAAGAATTGATCGTATAATCAATATCCATTTTATCGAATGTCGAGCCAAAATCAGATAGATTGATGCCACTTTGCAGCTTTGGTTTTTCTTCGCTCATCACATTATCTTCATCAGATTTTTTCACCAGTGATCCGTTTTGCAAAGACCCACGCAGCTCATCTTCAATCACATTTTTTTGTTCGATGAAAGGTGCAATCAGCGCTCGTCCGCTCATCAACTCCGACAAAATAACCATCGTGGCAATAAGCAAAAATCCACTAATACAACAAGCACTGATGATTTTAAACGATAAAACAGCATGCGAGCTGCCGGTTTTGAGGCTGGCTGCAATTAAAATATCCGGGTAAATCAAATAGCAGACAACCCAAGCAATCAGCCCCATGAGAGCCGCACTGCCAATAATCAGATATAAATTATGTAAGATGCTTTTAAAAAGAACGGTGCTGTCAATGTCAGCTTCTTTAAATGAAAAGCCTCTTTTCATGTCCTTACCGGACATCCCCTAACTCCACTGACGTCATACTCCCGATATTCGAGAGAAAATCTAATTAAACTTCATCACTTAAGCATTAACGTCAAACTGGCAAGAGACAAATTTTTATATGATTTTAAACGAATGAGTTGATTTTTATGATAAAATCAACATCATCCCACATTCTTTACTCTGCATTAACCTTAATTATTTGATAAAGGGTGTGAAGCTTTATGATAAATAATCGGGAATCGATGTTTCAAGCTATGTAAATTAACACAGGCTTGATACTCCTAAGGGGCAGTGATGTTTGGTCAGCTAAAATCAAATAATGGCAAAACAAAGTGTGCATTTCTTGCCATTGCTGCTGTTTGCCTCTCACTTAGCGGCTGCTCCGGCTATCGCCTTGCTCCCGATAGTTTCTACAAAGTACTCAATCAACCTTATATATTGGATGCCGGTGACCGCATTCGGGTCACTGTCTTCGAACAAAGTGATCTGACCAATACCTATAATGTGGATCCGGCCGGTTTTATTTCCTTCCCACTGATTGGTAATATTCCTGCCCGTGGCAAAACTTTGAAACAGCTAGAAGCAGAAATCAGCAATCATTTACGCAATGGCTATTTGCGCCAACCGAATGTCAGCGTTGAAATTGACCGTTATCGCCCTGTCTTCATTATGGGAGAAGTGGGGGCAGCCGGACAATATAGCTATGTGCCCGGTATGACTGCACAAAAGGCAATTGCGGCCGCTGGAGGCTTTAGCCCTCGCGCCAACCAAAGCGATATCGACATTACGCGTCAGATTAAGCAAGAAATCATTACAGGACGCGTGATGATTTCCGCACCTATTATGCCGGGTGACACAATTTATGTACGCGAGAGACTATTTTAACGTAAACATATCTAATATTTTTTGCAGTTGTTTTTCTGCCGTTCATACTGTTTTTAAATAAAAAATCACAGGATTTTTACACTATAGCATGTTAAAGCCTTAGGTTCTGATCTATCATTTTTCCGATGTGAGGCTTTCTGCGTGAGTGACAATACAAATGGCCAGTCAACGAACACCGAACCGGTGATCCTCAATCCGATGGCTGCGCAAGTTGCCGAGCAATACAGGAGCAATACTTATTCTCCTGTCATGTTTTGCGGTTTGACCCGTATTGCAGAATTTGCTGCCGTCACCATTGTCGGCCTTGCTTGCTTTTTCTTATATGTTGGATTTTCTTCCAAGGTCTGGTTTTATTATCCATTTGTCAGTCTTTGCGGGGCGGCATTTTATCTCGCTTTCATGGAAATCAATGATTGCTATCAGCTTTCGGCATTAAGAACACCGCTCAAACAAATCAGTCGTATGTTTATCGCTTGGGTTTCTGCATTTACAGTGCTGACGGCGGCTGCCTTTTTGCTCAAGGTTTCGGCAGATTTTTCGCGTGGCTGGTTTTTGCTTTGGTTCGTTTCTGGTTTTATTATCCTAACCTTGATGCGTGCAATTACCGCTTATAAAATCCGCTTATGGGTGCGTGATGGTACCATGGAACGGCGCGCCGTGATTGTCGGTGGTGGCGGTAATGCCGAGACATTGATCCGCTCTTTGGAAGCACAACCTGAAAATGATATCCGTATTTGCGGTATTTTTGATGACCGTGATAACCGACGTTCACCACCTATTGTGGCCGGTTACCCCAAGCTTGGCAATATATCCGAACTGGTTGAATTTGCCCGTATCGCCCATATTGATATGCTGATTGTATCGATACCCATTTCTGCCGAAGAGCGCGTCTTGTCGCTATTGAAAAAGCTGTGGGTACTGCCGGTTGATATCCGCTTATCTGCACATAATAACCACCTGCGTTTCCGCCCGCGCGCTTACTCCTATATCGGCAACCTGCCGATGCTCGATGTGTTCGACAAACCAATTACCGATTGGGATTCTGTCGCTAAACGGATTTTCGATATTGTTTTCAGCATTATCGGCATTATCATTTTTTCACCGATCATGTTGCTGACAGCCGTCGCGATCAAACTAGACAGTCGCGGCCCTGTGTTTTTCAAACAAAAGCGTCACGGCTTCAATAATGAAGTGATTGAGGTATGGAAATTCCGCTCAATGCATCATGAGCAAAGTGATTTCAACGCGAAAGTAACAGTTAGCCGCAATGATCCACGCATAACCCGTGTGGGGCGCTTTATCCGTAAATCATCCATTGATGAATTGCCGCAGTTTTTTAATGCGCTGGGCGGCTCACTGTCTCTGGTCGGCCCTCGCCCGCATGCGGTTTCTGCTATTTCGCACAATCTGCTTTATAATGAAGTGGTGGATGGCTATTTTGCTCGCCACCGCGTTAAACCAGGCGTGACTGGCTGGGCACAGATAAATGGCTGGCGCGGTGAAATTGATAATGCCGAAAAAATCCGTATGCGCACTGAATTCGATCTTTATTATATCGAAAACTGGTCACTATGGTTTGATCTGAAGATTTTGCTTCTAACCCCCATCCGGTTGCTCAATACGGAAAACGCCTATTAAAACGGATAATAAAAAAGCGGCTTTGATCATTCAAAGCCGCTTTTTTATAAATTATCATTCACGTTTTAAGGGATCAGGATTGTTCCGCCGGTGGTTTTGCGCCCCTCTAAATCCTCATGCGCCTGACGGGCATCTTTCAGTGCATAGGTTTGGTTGATATTGATTTTCACCACACCTTTAGCCACCACATCAAACAGATCCTGAGCCGTTCTTTCCAGCTCTTCACGCTTGGCGATATAATGGAAAAGTGTTGGACGAGTTACAAACAACGAACCTTTTTGTGACAAAAGCCCCAGATCAAATGGCGGAATAGAACCGGAGGACTGGCCGAAACTCACCAGCATGCCGCGGAATTTCAACACATCCAGCGAACCCATATAGGTATCTTTTCCGACGGAATCATAGACGACATCAACACCTGCACCATTGGTGATTTCTTTAACGCGCTCAATGAAATTTTCTGTATTATAATTGATGACATGATCAAAACCATGCGCAAGGGCAAAATTGGCTTTTTCTTCCGAACCGGCAGTACCGATAACGGTTGCGCCTAAATATTTTGCCCACTGCCCGGCAATCAAGCCCACACCACCGGCAGCGGCATGGAACAAAAGCGTAGTACCTTTTTGAACCTTAAAAGTCTGGCGCAGCAAATATTGCGCGGTCATGCCTTTGAGCATCATGCCAGCTGCTTGCTTCAAATCCACTTCATCCGGCACAATCACCAAACGGTCGGCTGCAACAATGCGTTCATCCGCATAAGAACCGGGAGAGCCGACATAAGCAACGCGGTCACCAACCTTTACATTCGTGACACCTTCACCGACAGAAACCACAATACCTGCACCTTCATTACCGGGGGTAAAGGGGAGCTTTTCTGCCTTGTAAAGGCCGGTACGGAAATACACATCAATGAAATTTACACCAACCGCGACATGACGAACTTTGGCTTCACCTGCTTGCGGCTCGCCGATTTCCACTGTTTGATATTTTAGTTCTTCCGCGCCACCCGTTTGCGATACGCTGATTGCATTGATCATCATATGCTACCCTTCAAACTTTTACCTGAACTACCAAGTTTTGGAAAAAACTGCATAATCGCACCGATGCAATACATATAAAGACCTGCAACGGAAATTGCTACACGCAGCCATAATGGTGCATCAAGCATGTAATAAAGTGCGGCGATCCCCAGCACACACCAGAGCAGGAAAATGCTCAAATTAAGCTTACGCAAGCGCACAACCCGCACTGGGTGCAGAAAGTAAATCGGCAGGAACGAGAGAATGGCCGAAACAACGACAATGCTGAAAGCGACCCATTCGCCCGGGCGCACGATAAACAGCGTGAAAACCACCATATTCCACACAACCGGAAAACCTTTAAAGAAGTTTTCGCGCGTTTTCATCCCCGTGTCGGCGTAATAAATCGCACTTGAGACAACGATAATGGCACCGGAAATGAAGGACAGATTTTGTCCCATAAAACCGCTTTGATAGAGCGCAAAAGCGGGAATTAAAACATAAGTCACATAGTCGATAATATTATCGAGCAATTCGCCCGACCAATTTGGCAGGACATATTTGACTTCGAGTTTGCGGGCAATTGGTCCGTCGATACCATCGACAAAGAGTGCCAAGCCTAACCACCAGAACATTGCTGTCCAGCGCCCATCGCTGGCGGCGACGATTGACAGGAATGCCAGAAACGAGCCGGATGCGGTGAGTAAGTGAACCGAAAAAGCCTTGGCCTGTGGTGCCGTAACTTTTTTCACTTTGATCTTATCTGCAAATTTGCTTTTCACGCTCTTAACCGTTTCTGTCTTTATCTCTTATAAGCTGCAATATCAGCATGAATTCAGATGGTTTTCTATCAGCCTTTGGCGATAGCATGCAAACCACAAAATAAAACTGCCATTAAATGCACGTTTTCTCTCATTAGCCTTTACACCGTTAAATGCTATAAAAGCCAGCAAGACTTATATTCTGTTGAGGAATCAACGAAAGCGTCTTCATATTGAGGATAAGTTTAATGGAACATGGCCAGACAAGAGATATTATAATCAATGGTGGCGGACCTGCCGGTATGATGGCAGCGTTAGCGCTAACAGGACGTGGCTATCATGTCACCCTGATCGGCCCTGAAACCGATAAAGATGACCGGCGCACGACTGCTTTGATGAATCCGGCAATTCAGTTTTTGGAAAGCATCCATGTCTGGGATGCAACTCGTCCCAAAGCTGCCGCTCTTTCTTCCATGCGTATTATTGATGGCACCAAACGCTTGGTGCGTAGTCCGACCGTCACCTTCAGAGCATCCGAGCTTGGTGAGGAAACCTTTGGTTTCAATATTCCAAACGCGCACCTCAATGAAAAGCTTAGTGAAGCAGTCGCAACTGATTCTCGTATTGAGCGCATTTATGCGATTGCAGAAAGTTTTATCTCCCATAAAGATCAAGTTGAACTGACCCTATCGGATGGTCAACTATTCAACACACGGCTTTTGATTGCCGCAGATGGCCGCAACTCAGGCGCCAGAGATGCTGCTGGTATCCACACACATAAATGGGCTTATCCGCAAACGGCGGTTGTTTTATGCTTCAGCCATGAACGCCCGCATGAAAATATCTCCACAGAATTTCATACCGAAACCGGCCCGTTCACTCAAGTTCCCCTCCAAGGCAATCGCTCCAGTTTGGTATGGGTCGTGGATCCGGCACAAGCAACCACACTTTTGACAATGAGTGCGGAGCAGCTTTCCCGTGAAATTGAAAAACGCATGCAATCCATGCTCGGCGGGGTGAGTGTGGAAACTGTTCCGCAAGCCTGGCCTCTTTCAGGACTGGTACCTCATGTTTTTGCCGCCAAGCGCACAATTTTAATTGGTGAGGCAGCGCATGTGTTTCCGCCAATCGGTGCACAAGGGCTTAATCTGGGTACGCGTGACATTGAAACCATCCTGATTGCCTTAAAAGCTGATATCAGCGATCCGGGCAATGATCGGGTTATCCGTCAATATGATCGTTTACGCCGCCCTGATATTTTGGCGCGCACCGGCTCGGTAGACGCTCTAAACCGTTCATTGCTGTCACCAATGTTGCCGGCACAGATTGCACGTAATCTGGGTTTGGAAATGTTGCGCAATTTCATGCCATTACGCTCATTCTTCATGCGTGAAGGTTTGCGTCCGGGCAGCGGCTTCAACAAGCTTTTGCCCGCCTTTTCGAAACGTAAAGCATAAATAAAGAACAGAAATAAAAAAGCCGGTCTAATGACCGGCTTTTTTTATTGGCAATCGGCTTTATTGATAATCAGATTATCAGTTTGAATGACTGTTACCGATATTGATTTCAATCAGCATGAATGCCGGAATATCATTACCGAAACCAATTGGAGACGGGAAATCATCATGGTCACGACGATGATTGTTACGACGATTTTGCTGATCGTTTTGAGTACGCATGCGGCGTTCTTCATTTAATGCACGGATCTGATCACGACGACTGCCGGCATCGGCTGCAACATTTTTATGCTGGCCTACAAAAATCGGCACATCATCAATAATCGGCTGGGCTGCCTTGCTCAAATCTTGCGGCATCTCTTCCGTCACGCGTGGCTCTTTTTCAATGGCACGCAGGTCTTTATCCGTATTATGCACTTTTTTAGATTTATTTTTATGATCACGACCGCGGCGATTACTGGTTTTTTCCTCGGTTTCATCAACCGCAGGCAAGGTGGACAAATCACCATCCAGCCATTCGATTTTTTGGTTGATCATCTCTTCAATCGCTGAAAGCGGTTTCAGATCGGCTTGTGTTACGACAGTAAAAGCTTTGCCCGAACGGCCTGCACGACCAGTACGGCCAATACGATGCACATAATCTTCTGCATGGATCGGCACATCAAAGTTGAACACATGGCTGACATCAGGAATATCAAGACCGCGGGCTGCCACATCGGAAGCCACCAAAAGCTTCAAACGACCTTCTTTGAAGTTACTCAGCATCATCGTACGCGAGCGCTGATCCATGTCGCCATGCAACGCACCGGCATCAAAACCATGTTTGACCAGTGAGCGGAACAGCTCGGAGACATCTTTTTTGCGATTACAGAAAATAATCGCATTTTTCAGATCAGCTTCTTCCGCATTAATAATATCACGCAAGGCTGCGCGCTTATCCCATGGCTTTTTGCCGGATTTGATCAGGCGCTGCGTTACTGTCTTTGCGGTTGAAGACGCTTTTTCCGTTTCAATCCGTACCGGTGAATGCAGGAATTGCTCGGTCAGCTTGGTAATTTCCGGCGGCATGGTGGCCGAGAAAAACAAGGTCTGACGGGTAAACGGAATAAGTTTACAAATACGTTCAATATCCGGAATAAAGCCCATATCCAGCATACGGTCAGCCTCATCAACAACGAGGATTTCCACGCCATTGAGAAGCAATTTACCGCGTTCAAAATGGTCAAGCATACGGCCGGGTGTTGCGATCAAGACATCGGCACCCCGTTCAAGCTTACGTTCCTGCTCTTCAAACGACACGCCACCGATGAGCAGAGCCACATTGAGACGGTGGTTGATACCGTATTTGATGAAGTTTTCTTCTACCTGTGCAGCCAGTTCACGGGTTGGCTCCAGAATAAGTGTGCGCGGCATACGGGCACGGGCACGACCTTTTTCGAGCAAGGTCAACATAGGTAAAACGAAAGAAGCAGTTTTACCTGTTCCTGTTTGTGCAATTCCCAACACATCTTTACGTTCAAGGGCTGGCGGAATAGTGCCTGCCTGAATGGGTGTTGGGGCTGTGTAGCCTGCCGTTTCTACAGCTGAAAGCACTTTCGGGGAAAGTCCGAGTTCGGCGAATGTTGTCAATGGAGGCTTAGCTCTCTTAGCTTGGGTTTAGTGATCATATTAATCTGAGTTAGCATTATAAAATGCTAAAAATGACAGAAAGAATATGCTTATAAATGTACAGACATTTATCTTTAGCTTTCCGTTAAAAGGAAGAACTGCAAAAGTCAACAAAAATGGCGTTTTTGTTGGATTTTGACCCGTCAATTCATGAATTTTGCTTAAATTTTAACCTGTAATGGCCGATTTAATATAAAAAACACAAATAAGACATTTGATCTCTCTCTTGATGAGATGAACAATTTATCTGCTCATTATACTGTGCGTCATCAATTATGCCGGAATTGCTCGGTCAAAATCCGTTCATCCCATGAATGGTTTTTATCAAACAGAATATTGATTTTGCTGTTACGGGCTTCACGGATCGTGACACTCAATACGGATTTGACTTCCTTATTATCCGCAACTGCATTCACGGGCCGCTTGTCTGCCTCCAATATATCAAAACGTACAGTCACATTTTTAGGTAAAAGTGCCCCGCCCCAACGGCGCGGTCGATAAGGGCTTACAGCCGTCATTGCCAAAAGCGGTGCTTCCAGTGGCAAAATCGGTCCCTGCGCCGACAAGTTATAAGCGGTGGAGCCCGCAGGCGTTGCCAGCATGACACCATCACAAACCAGCTCTTCCAGCCGCACTTTATCATCAATGGAAATCTGTACCTTTGCCGCCTGATACGATTGGCGGAACAAAGAAACTTCATTGATGGCCATTGCGACCACCTCGCCCCCGCTTGCCGCTTTGGCACGCATTCTTAAAGGCCGGATCGTTTCCAATTGTGCATCAGACAATCGTTCAGGCAGTTCCTCAACATGAAATTCATTCATCAAAAAACCAACAGAGCCGCGATTCATCCCATAGACCGGTTTTCCAGTATTCATAAAGTCGCGTAATGTCTGCAACATCAAACCATCACCACCAAGGGCGATAATCACATCTGCATCTTCTATTTTTACCTGACCATATCGTGCAACACACAAAGATTCGGCTTCAAGCGAATCTTTCGTGCCGGAAGAAATGAAATGATAGGTCTTAAATTCACGCGACATATGTTTTTACAGGCTCCGTAAGTGCCAAACTGTGGACGAGTTGGTGAGTTTATCCATAAAAAGGGGTAGCACAGCTAAAAAAACTTAGCCAGTCGACGTTTTTTTAGATTTTGGCCTTTACTCTTTGAATTAATATGCTATTTCAGCATCAAGGTTGCCCTTATAGCTCAGTTGGTAGAGCACCTGATTTGTAATCAGGGGGTCGCGAGTTCGAGTCTTGCTGGGGGCACCACTTTTCTCTTTAAATGTTGCATTAATATAATAATATTAGTCACTTAGCATTATGTGACAGTATTAAATCCTAAATTATCAAGTCTGAAATACCACTGATTTCATCGATGCTTTGGTTTTTCGCCCTTCACCTTTCACAAGCTATAAAAAAAACAGCGCCACTTAACAAGCGTGTTTGATTCGACCTGTTTGTGTGTAACCTTTAAAATAAAATTTGACTCTTATTTACATATAGAACAAATTGGGAACAAGTTTCCATAAGTGATAAATATACCTATTAATGGACATAGTTTTACAAAGCAGATTGCTTTGTTCTGATTTTGGATCGACTAAATGCGAATACCTGCCTGCTATTATCTGGAAAAACCAATAGTACAATTGATGGTCTTAATAATCGCTATTCCAGAACGCTTGCCAGCTTTGACGAATGGAAACCACCGCCAGATGAGCAATTCAGCGGCAAAATCGGTTATATCTGTATTCTGTCGCCTGACGATTTCCGGTGAAGTTAAATGACATCTTCTCCAAAAGGATGGAAAACCCGCTATAAGGCCAGCGACCTTGCAGATCATCAAAGGCTGGAGATGACCTGCAAAAAATGCGGCCGCCTTGTCTATATTAATAAAGCTATCATCAGCTCCATTAAAGGGCATGAACAACTTTATCTGGATGAAGTGGAGCAACGTGCGCGCTGTAAGGCGCAAGGTTGCCGTGGCTCAATGCGGATGGCGATGGTACGACTTGATGAGCTAAGCGGTTTTGTCGGCGGAATTGCATGAAAATCGGCAGTTTTTAACTTGACGCAGAGATATGACGCTTTTTGTAGAAAACACCATAAAAATGCTTGAAACTCCGATAGCGGATATCTTTTAGTCAATCATGTCAGCAAGAATTGCAATATTTCTTGTTTTTGATCATGATCAAGACCTGACATAATCGCTTTAAAGCAGACATAGCCGAGATACTGTTCGTTCATGTTATATAAAAAACAGACATTCCGGTGCCTTTACATCTGCGTATGTTATGAGCGAAACAATCCACAAACTATTAAAGATTCTTGCTCTAAAGATTACGACGTAATTTTTAAAATGTGAATGAGTGTACCTTCAGCATGGATAAACTAAAACAAAACTACCGCAATGCTCTGGAAAATGCTTTACGCGCGCAAGATCCGTCTACCGCTGATGCTATTGAAAAGGTTATCAATAACCTGCAATCGACAAATGAGAAAATGATTTCCAAAAAGGAAGCCACACTCTCAGCTGAAAAAATTGAAAAAATCCGCTCAGTATTTGATCAGGCTGCAAACGAATTCAGAAATGAACACAATAAAAAATCTGCAAGTTTTAAAGAGGTTTTTGAAAAGTCCGTTAAAGGTTTTGAAACAAAAATCTCTTTGCTGAAAGGTGTTATTATTGGCGTTGCGGCCACTGTGGCTACCGTTATTTTACTGAACGAAGTTAGCCTGATTTATATTTCGTTCAAAAATGATATCAAGGCACAGACAGAACTTTATAATAATTATACCAAGGAGAGAAATCTCGCTCGTCTTGCCAATGAATATTTAATTAAGGTCACAGATGAAATTAAAAACCTACAGGCTACCAAACCAGATGAGTTAACCAAAATTGCTGGTAAAAACTTTGTTTCACTGAATAAAATAGATGAAGCATTATTTAAAGCCCGACCTAAACAACTAGCGGGCTCAGAAAATATTATCGTACGTGCTGACAAAAAAGCTTATAAAGTCCTTATGAATTCAAACTTGTGCTCTGTTATAGCAATTGATCAACCCAAATTAGTGGATCCAAAACGCAAAAATAAAAAACGGACTTGCATGCATTTTGGTTACTGGAATGAAGCAGGTCAGAAATTGTAACGAATTAATCGACCTTAGTTGCGTTCGCGTACCCAGAGGTACCAACATATGCATTTGATTAATTGGGATAGTCAGTTGTGATCAACATTGAAAATGAGCATAATCCTTAATGTGGAAAATTTAAGAGAAACAGAAAACATCCTCTTAACACAACGGCAAAATTTGACCTTACGAGTCTTGGAGATGACTGCCATGGTCTGCCTGAAATGCAAGCACGACCATGAAACTACCATAATAACTAGTAATGATCTTCATAAAGCTGCCGGGCTTTCCGGTTTATTGGCATAATCAGCCTTCCTGCTCAATTGTGCAAAGCATCCGTGATCCTTACGCAAGTGCCGCATCAGCCAGTTTATCAAGGTTCCAAATAATGTCATCTGTTTGGGTGCCAATTAATGCAACCAAGACATAAGCCTATAAGGCAGAAAATCCGCCTGTCAGTTATTGTTTATTTCGTATCGATACTCTTTCAAGGCCAGAATTATCATCATTCAGATAGATTTCTTTGAACGGGATTAACTGTGTTCAACTTCTAATCCCCCTCAATAAATTTTGGTTTGATTGCCATCATAAAATAAACTTAGACAGGTTCACGCGCCCATTAACCTTAAAACTAAGTTATGATTGATGCTTTTTTTCACTGGATCTATAAAAAAGATGCAAACCGTGTTGAGGTTTTCGTATCGTACGCTTTCGGAATAGCGATTACTAACTCACGCCCTTTAACTTTCGTAGATACGGATTTATAAAATGGTTTTACGACTATCTAAAGCCCTTATGGTGCTGGCAATCGCATTCTTCGCTACACTTGTAGCTTTTGGAAATATCACCGATTACGGATCAAATTTTGCATTTGTGCATCATGTGTTCCTAATGGACACAATCTTCCCTGATGCAACAATCAAGTACCGTGCGATTGAAAGTGAATGGCTCCATCATACCGGCTACATAGGCATCATCACTCTTGAAACACTGACGGCTTTAATGTGCTGGATTGGTGGTTTTAAACTTTTGATTGCACGTAATGACAGCGCCGCATCGTTCAACGCTAAGAAGAACTGGGCAATTGCCGGTTTGACACTTGGCTTTTTGACATGGCAGGTTGCATTTATGTCTGTTGGTGGGGAATGGTTCGGCATGTGGATGTCGAAACAGTGGAATGGTGTTCCAGATGCATTCCGCTTCTTCATCACCATCATTACTGTTCTGATTTATCTTGTACAGCCTGATAAAGACCACGCATAATAGCAACAAGTATAATTATAAAACCGCCCCATCCCTGTCGGGCGGTTTTTTTTAACAAAATTAACGGCTCTGACAATCAGGCCACTTTACGCAACTCGATATTTTTCCATTCGCTTGAAAATTTGACACCACTTCCACGGAAAAGTTGTGTTATCGGGCAACGTCGTTCAACTTCATATGCGAAGGCTGCAAATTTCTCAGCGTCCAAATTGGTTTCAACTGTAATATCGAGATGGACATCAGAAAAATTAGAAACACCCTCTTCACCAAAGACCAGTACGCTATTATCAAGATGACTGTTGAGTTCAATCGACCACTCACCAAGCTTAATAGACGGATCTTGTGAAGCAATGATCTGAGACGTTACCTGCGTGCAGGAAGACAAAGCAGCAAGGGCATAATCAAGCGGGCTTGGCGCACTATTATCGCCGCCAAAGGCACTGTGGCCAACAACATCAATGGTGAGCGGAGTGCCATTAATCTCCAGTTTTTGCTTTACAACCGAACCTTTGCCAGTAAGTGAAAATGGTATTTTTGAACCTTTAGACATAGCCATCCCTTTTGATCGTTAAGGCAAGCTTTAGAAGGTTCGGCAAAAGCAAACAAGAAATACAAATTCTGCTATAATGTTATGATTAAATGCAATTTCCTTGACCGCATATATATGTAGTTTCTACAGCTCATTTTAATAGTTAGTGCCACTAATAAGAATAAGACTCGATCTTCTAAAGCTTAATTAGGCGCTTTTCTTATCCCGCTTAAAACGTAATTCCAGTCAAATACATTCGACTATATTCGACTATATTCCGTCTTCAACTCACTAATGGAATTTTTAAATTTCTCTCGCTCTTTTTACGGTAAAGCTTCTTATCTGATAAAGACATAACATCTTCGAAACTTTGGCCTGTTCTCACTGCAATATATCCGACAGAAACAGACAAACCCTGATCAACTTCCAGACGTTTTTTCTGCAACAGCTTGTCAGCTTGTTTGCTGATAAGTGCGACGGTATTATCAAGATTACTGCATGAAGCTTTCGGAATAAATGCGCAGAACTCATCACCACCGATACGAGCGATCAAACAATCAGGTGGGAGTACACTCTGCATAGCTTCTGCTACAGCAATCACTGCATCATCGCCAACGGGATGGCCATATTGATCATTGATATCTTTCAAATAGTCGATATCAGCAATTAAGAACCAGCCTCTCACACGAGCTATTGTCGCCGCCTTAAATTGCTCTATAAAACTTCGCCGATTAAGCAATCCGGTTAAGGGATCAACGTTAGCGAACAGAGCTAGCTCATTGGCTTGCTTGACTGCATTACGATACGATTCTTCTAATCGCTCCAAGCGTGAAAACCAGAATATTCCCAAAGGGACAGCAATAAGAAAAGGCAAACTTAAACGAACAATAATCGTAATTGTATCAGAGTTAGCACCTGTTAAATAACGAACAAATGTGGATATTGATATGGATGCAGCGGCAGCAATTACAGAAATTACTACTGTACGCTTCCAAACATATGTTGATGGTAATCGCAATCCCGCCCCCAAGATGAGAAACCATAATACGAAGAAACACCTAACTATGACATATGTATATATGTTACGTCCGCGTTTAAACCCTCAGCCGCACTACTCTTTAGTAGGAGTTTTTATACGTACGAAATGCTATTCGATGTATGGTCATATGACTTCAGCTGACCATCAATTTTTAAGAAGAATATTTCTTTCTCATCCCGCCACCATACGGGAAGTATTCTAAAAATGCTAAATATAATCAATGCTTTAATTTAGAATGGT
>NZ_JBHEEH010000010.1:0-41554 GCF_041929845.1 Paenochrobactrum pullorum | reverse complement strand
TGGGCGATGAGAGACTCGAACTCCCGACATCTTCGGTGTAAACGAAGCGCTCTACCAACTGAGCTAATCGCCCGCAGTTGAATGTATCAACTGTGTGGCTGCTTATTACGAGATAAATTTGACAGTTGCAAGCACAAAATTCAACAAACACAATTATTTATCGGGAAAAAGACCTGATTTATTTGATTAAAAACAAGCCGGATTATATGGATGAAATGACAAAAAAATCATACATCCCATATGCAAGAAGCATGCATAATTAATACTGAAATATTATGGGAATGTTTTAAAATGGTGGGCGATGAGAGACTCGAACTCCCGACATCTTCGGTGTAAACGAAGCGCTCTACCAACTGAGCTAATCGCCCGCAGCTGATTGTATCAACTGTGTGAGCGTCGTTTAAGCAATAAATCTGACTCGCGCAAGCACCAAATTCAAAAAAAGCGCATAAAAGTGCGAAAAACACAAAAATAGTTTTAATTTCTCAATCATTACATCCGAAAATTGTAAAAAAATATAATAAAACAAACCTTTAGCTGTATTTACCCCTTAGATATATGAAACATTTTTTACGATCATATCCTTGACTGGCGCCTCCAGCACATAATTTTTAGTCACATTTATGATTCTGATAATTGAGAAAAATAAAAACCGGCACAGTTTTACAACTATGCCGGTTTCAAACAAATCATGCACTCAATGAGTGCTTAGTATCAAAATTGATGCTTACCACCATTTAGCCGGTGAAAAACGGCCTGCGGCTTGCTCGATGACATGAGCAGCCTGGAATAATGCTTCTTCACCAAACGGACGGCCAATGAGCTGCAAGCCTAAAGGCAAGCCATCAGCATTCAAACCGGCAGGAACCGACACACCCGGCAAACCAGCCATATTCACAGTCACAGTGAAAATGTCGTTCAGATACATTTTTACCGGATCGGCCGCCATTTCAGCATCAGCCACTTTAAAGGCTGACGAAGGCGTGGACGGGGTGAGAATCATATCCACACCCTGATTAAAGGCGTCTTCAAAATCCTTTTTGATCAATGTGCGGACTTTTTGTGCTTTCAAGTAATAAGCATCATAATAACCGGCTGACAGCACATAGGTGCCGATCATGACGCGGCGCTTGACTTCCCAGCCAAAGCCTTTGGCACGGGTCTGCTCATACATGTCGGCAATGTCTTTGCCCGGAACGCGAAGGCCGTAACGAACGCCATCATAACGTGCCAGATTGGACGAAGCTTCAGCAGGTGCAACGATGTAATATGCAGGCAGCGCATATTTCGTGTGCGGCAGAGAAATATCGACGATCTCGGCACCGGCGTCTTTGAGGAAAGCAATACCCTGCTGCCACAGCTTTTCAACGTCTTCAGGCATACCATCAACGCGATATTCTTTTGGAATACCAATGCGCATACCTTTAATAGATTTGCCGAGAACCGCTTCGTAATCCGGAACAGGCAGATCAAAACAAGTGCTGTCTTTGACATCAAAAGAAGCCATGGATTTCAGCATAATAGCTGCATCGCGCACGTCGCGGGTGATCGAGCCTGCCTGATCAAGAGATGAGGCAAAAGCAACGGTGCCCCAACGCGAGACACGGCCATAGGTCGGCTTGAAACCAACGGTACCGGTGAAAGCTGCCGGCTGACGGATCGAGCCGCCAGTGTCGGTTGCTGTGGCTGCAACGCAAAGATTGGCCGCAACGGCGGCCGCTGAACCACCTGAAGAGCCACCAGCGGTCAATTTTGCATCCGAACCATTGGCGCGCCATGGATTGGTGACCGGACCGTAGAAAGATGTTTCATTGGAAGAGCCCATCGCAAACTCATCCATATTGAGCTTACCGAGCATCACCGCACCATCAGCCCAAAGATTGGCGGTGACAGTTGATTCATATTCCGGCTTGAATCCATCCAGAATATGCGAGCAAGCCTGTGTATGAACACCTTTGGTTGCAAAGAGATCTTTGATGCCGAGGGGAATGCCCTCCAATGCACCGGCCTCACCTTTGGCCAGACGCTCATCAGATGTTTTAGCCATCTGACGTGCATGATCATGGGTCACAGCAATATAAGCATTAAACTGGCTGTTGGCGGTATCAATCGCGCTTAAATAAGCTTCAGTCAGTTCGGTCGCTGTAATCGCTTTGCTTGTTAACTTATCACGCGCTTCAGCAATCGTAAGTGCGGTTAAATCGGTCATTGTTTAATCCTGTTGATGCGCAGATCGCGCAAATTTCTGTAGTCCCGCCAAGTGACAATTCATTAAAAGCAGCGTTATTGCGCGCTTGAAATAATTATTCGACCATTTTTGGCACAACGAAAAAATTGTCTTCTGTTACAGGTGCATTGGCGACAATGGCTTCGGCAATATTGCCGTCGCTGACAACGTCGGCACGCAAGCGCATTTTCATTGGCATAGCAGATGTCATTGGCTCGACGCCGTCTACATTCACTTCATCAAGCTGAGCAACAAAGCCCAGCATATTATTAATTTCGCCCGTCATACGCTCTGCATCGTCATCGCTGATCGCGATGCGCGCAAGGTGAGCAACGCGTTTGACTGTAGTAATATCAACGGACATTCTGAACTCCGGAAATTCTGTTTAAAGCCATAACAACAGATCTGCTTTGGCATCATTTAACAACGGCTATAACGCTGGCTTGGCTGTAGCGCAATATTGTTGACGCATTTTCAAGCGCAATCAATAATTTTGCAAGGTTCCGGCCGCAGCTGCCACCACTTTTGTTTGCTTCGCATCTTCCATCGCCTTAATGAAATTATCAGCTGTTTTTTCAAGCACCGAGAATGAACCATAATGCGCAGGCAATACTGTCTCAAACGACATGAAACGCTGGCAAGCCAAAGCGGCTACTGCACTGCCCATCGTGAAACGATCACCAATCGGCACGATACCGATTTCCGGCTGATGCAATTCATTGATCAAAGCCATATCGGAGAAAATATCCGTATCGCCCATATGATAGAGTGTCGGCTCATCCTCAAAATGGAACACCAGACCATTGGCATTGCCCAATGAATGCGAGACACCATCTTCCGTAATTGTTGCAGATGAATGCAAGGCATTGACGTAGGTCATGCTGAAATCATCCATAAAAGTCGTGCCACCCGTATTGCCGGCTTCCGTCTTTTCAACGCCTTGATAGGCAAGCCATGCAGCCAGATCGGCATTAGCCAGTACGACTGCCCCATGCTCTTTGGCAATTTGTACCGTGTCGCCGATATGATCGCCATGACCATGTGTAAGTGCAACATGGGTGACACCTTGCACGGCTTGTTTGAGATCAATACCTGCAAAGCCCGGATTACCGGTCAAAAACGGATCAATCAAAATAACACTATTGGCGGTTTCCACCCGAAACGCCGCATGTCCAAGCCAGGTGATTTTCATTCACTTTTCCTCAAGATTTCTTTATGCGCAGTTATGACGCTATCCAAAATAACATCAACCCGTGATAAATGGCCATGATAAATGGTATATATGTCAAATAATAAGTCAGGCTGCACCTTAAAGTGGGCCGCTAAAAAGGTATAAACACTTGGCAATATTAGAAATCACCGAACTGCCTGCACTTCTGCAATCCAGTCAATCGGCAGGACAAACCATTGCCGGTCTTGATCTGGGCACCAAAACTATCGGGCTGGCGATTTCTGATTTAGGTTTATCCTTTGCCAATCCCCGCCCTGTTATAAAACGGGTAAAATTTACCATTGATGCGCAAATCCTTCTCAAACAACTCTCGGAGGAAAAAGTCTGCGCCATTATCATTGGCCTACCGATGAATATGGACGGCACAGCGGGCCCGCGTGTGCAGGCGACCAAGGCTTTTGTGCGCACAATGCAGCCTTTAACCGATATTCCGTTTGTGTTTTGGGATGAGCGGCTTTCAACTGTTGCCGCAGAACGCGCGCTGATCGGCATGGATGTCTCACGGCAAAAGCGGGCAGAACGCATTGATTCTGCCGCTGCCGCTTTCATCCTGCAAGGTGCTCTTGATCGTTTGAAGACACTGCGCCGTCAGCATGAAGCAGAGCTATAAGCATTCTTATTGGGCAGGCGGATAGAGCGTATCAACAATGCGCTTGGCATCATGGCGTGCATCCAGCATGCCATAAGTCGTGCGCCACTGACCGCCAAGGCGGGTTTCGATAAAGGCATCCGCCACATGATCGGCACCCTGGTAACGAAGCTCTGCCGCAGCGGCAGCAAAAGCCAGTTGTTCGGTCAGCAATCTTGCAGCTCCTTCATCGGAATTAGTTAGTTGCATGGCAGCGCGCAGCACATTGACGGTACCTTGCCCGCTGCGCCCTAACTGATTGCCGATCCAATCCAGCACTTCGTCAAAAAGCTTTGGCGCTTTGGCAAGAACACGCGCAACATCGAGCGCCATCACATTGCCCGAACCTTCCCACATCGCATTAAACGGTGCTTCGCGGTATAGGCGAGGCAAATTACTTTCTTCCACATAGGCATTGCCGCCCAGCGCTTCCATCGACTCATAAAGTAGAGATGGGGCGATTTTTGATACCCAATATTTCACCACCGGTGTCATTGCTCGGGCAAAGGACGCCTCCAAGCGGTCATTGGCTGCCATATCAAAAGCGCGCGCCAAACGCATGGAAAGTGCAGTTGCTCCTGCCACATCAAGCGCCATATCAGCTAAAACCCGCTGCATCAGAGGTTTATTGAGTAAAGCCTCGCCATTCACTTGGCGGGAACGTGCATGATGAACGGCTTCGGAAAGCCCTGCATGCATGAGGCCAGCCGAAGCCACAGCGCAGTCAAGCCGTGTAAGCGTCACCATATCGGTGATGGTTTTGATACCTTCACCGGCCTTACCCACCATATGCACATGAGCATTATCAAATTCGACTTCTGCTGTCGCATTAGAGCGATTGCCGAGTTTGTCTTTCAAACGCTGAAACGCGAATCCATTGGGCGAACCGTCAGCCAAAACACGCGGCGCTAAAAAGCAACTCAAACCTTCAGGTAATTTCGCCAATACTAAAAACGCATCAGACATCGGAGCCGATAGAAACCATTTATGGCCATTAAGCAAATAGCTATCATTATCAAAAGCTACGGCTTCACTGTTAAGAGCGTTTAGATCCGTACCACCCTGCTTTTCCGTCAGACCTAAGCCAAGCGTAATACCGTTTTTATGACTTGCCGCTTTATGTGACTGGTCATATTTGCGGCTCATAATACGCGGTAACCACTGCTTATAAAGATCAGAAGACGACATCAAAGCTGCCAATGACGCATTGGTCATGGTCAGCGCATTGAGATGACCTGCCTCGAGTTGCGCCGTTAAATAAAAACGTAAACTTCGTGTTTGATGCCGTCTGCCCGCCTCGGCTGCCCCATCTTCCCATATCGAACAATGCAAACCATTGGCCACCGAACGACGCATCAAAGCATGATAAGCCGGATGATATTCCACTTGATCAATACGATGACCATAACGGTCATGACTTTTAAGCTTTGGCAGTTCATTATTGGCAAGACGCGCGAGATCCTGCGCTTCAGGCGACAAGACATAACGGCCGATTTGATCAAACTCACGCTGCAGGTTTTCCGGAAAACCGCTTACAATTTTCATGATCAGCGGATCGCTGTTATAAGCATTGGCTCCGGTGAGCGGCATTGTTTGATTGGTTACTTTATGAGCTTTCAAAACTATCATCCGTTTACAGTTTGATGAAATGCCGCTTGGTCCGGATAAAAATTCATCATTGGTCGCAATTATTAGTGTGCTATGATGCCTTCAAAATGCTAATAATGTGCAACCACATAATAGAAATGTTGAATTTCAACCGTTTTCGGCTTTTTTCTGCAAAATATTGCCGACAAAACCAGCATGAAATTTCTATCCACAGAATCGTTTTTGCCTTTATTCGTTCAAAAATGAACAAGCATTATATAAGCTAAAACTACTATACACTTAATAAAATACGTTGATAATCATACTTAAAATGCGCCTTTTCGCGCATTCTATCTGCCGGTGCGACATTCAATCTTAAGATTTCCACAATTCAGGAATAATCTGAAAACCCATCTGTTCTGGGCTTTTTGAAAATTCAGAACTATTCCGTTAACCTTCTATTTAAAGTTTTTGGTAATGCGCGATTGCGCTATTTCCTTCAACTTCGCAAGCCGGTACTATGCAAGATGGCGGGATAAGTATGACGCGCGTAATCGCGTCTGCTCTCACAGAGTTTATGAGTACGAGGTAAAATAGCGATGGCAACATCTACCAAAGCACAAAAGATCGACCTTGAAGTCGAAGCAGCGCTGGAAAAGGCGCTCGACATCGATTTTAACGACGGGTTCGACCTGGATATGGATCTCGACGCCATTGATGACGACATCTCATTAGATGATCTGGAGTTGCAGATTTCGCGCGCGGCAGAAGAACTGGCCAGCGAGCAAAATGCCGCTCTCATGGCCGGACGCAAAGAAGAAGCGGAAACCGCAATCACCACACCAAATGACCGTGCGGATGATATAGCCGTAGTTGCGGCACCACCTGCCCCGCCATCACCACCAACCGTCAAAGCTGCCAACTCTGAGCCAAAAAACAATTCTGATGCCGAGCTTGTTACCTCGCAAGCCTCTGCCGTCAGCTCGTCGCCGCGTGCCTCTGCTCTCAAGCCTGCCAATGATGATTTGCGTGGCGAAGGGCTGCTCAGTTCGCGCCGTGCTATTGAACGCTCGTCAAAGATTTTCTGGACAACCACTGCTGTCAGCACCTTATGGGCTGCAGGCGGTTTCATGCTTGCCCGTTCGTTGAACGGCGGTTTCTCCTCTTTGAAATCCGTTGGAGATTTTCTTGCCACGCCCGCAGGACTGGGTGTTGCAACCGGTGTTGCCGTTCCAATTGTCATGTTCTGGGGCTTTGCCCAGCTCATCCGCCGTGCGCAGGAAATGCAGTCAGCGGCGCGGCGCATGACAGAGGCAGCGCTTCGTCTGGCTGAACCTGATAATCTGGCTGGTGACCGAGTCTCAAACCTCGGTCAGGCTGTGCGCCGTGAAGTTGCCGCTATGAATGAAGGCATCGAGCGCACTCTTGCACGTGCAGTTGAGCTTGAAACTCTGGTTCAATCGGAAGTGAATGAACTGGAACGCGCTTATTCCGATAACGAAGTCCGTATTCGCTCACTTGTTGGCGAATTGAACAATGAACGTGAAGCTGTTGTCAGCCATGCTGAACGTGTGCGCTCCTCTATCAGCGGCGCCCATGAACAGCTCAAGGAAGAGTTGACAAGTGCGACAACCATCATCCGCGACAATGTTCTGGAGGCATCAGAACAGCTGAACTCAGTCTTATCTGAAACCGGTGAACGTCTGATCAACGGTATCCGTGAGGGCGGCGGTGCGATCACTGACGCGATTGAAACCAAAACCGGTACAATTGCGGCTGGTATTACTTCATCCGGTCAGGCTTTTGCTGAAATTCTTGATTCACGCATTACCACCATTGATGAGCAGTCCCGCACAATTACGGAAAAACTGACCGAAGCCCTTGATACACGTACAAGTAGCATTACCACCTTGCTTGGTGATGCGACCCATACCATGGTCAGCGAATTTGATACGCGCCTGACCAATCTGGATAATACATTGACCGAACGTGGCGCATCGCTGGTCAGCGAGTTTGAAAGCCGCGCCCATGCGCTGGATGCCAGCACCGAGAAGCTCAATGCCGCTCTTGAAGCCCGTTCACGTCAGATCAATGAAAATCTGATTGCACGTACCCGTGAAATTGCTGACACATTCTCTGGTGGTCGGGCGACAATCAGCACCATTATTGATGAAACCAAATCCAAAATCGGTGATGATCTCAATACCATCACCCATGGCGTTGGCACATTGCTGAGCGAAAAAGCCGCTGCATTTGCTGGTCAGTTGGCGGAAAGCCGCGATGCTTTCACCGATTCAATCAGCAGTGAAGCAGACCGCGTGGCAGCTGCCATTCAAGAACACGCCAATTCACTGGCGCAACACAGCATCAATATCGAACAGGCTGTTTCACAAAATGCGCATATGCTGAGCGATGCCTCGCAAAATCATGCAGTCATTTTGGAACAACGCACCAATGAGCTGCGTCAGGCCATGGAACAAAACCATGCTTTGATGGGGCAGAATTTCGAAGATCATATCCGTTCACTTGATCAACGTATGCTCTCGATCCAGAGCGCACTTGAGGGCAATCAAAATCTGCTGGCGCAGACTTTGGAAGAACGCACCAGCCTTCTCAATGAAACATTGAATGAAAAGCGCGAAAGCTTTGCTCAAGTGCTTGATGAACGCGTTGCAGCAATCCGCAACTCCATTCAAGGCGGACAAGCCACGTTGGTCAATATGCTCGACGAGCGTAACACGGCGATGGGACTGATCATGAATGAAAGCAAGGCTGCATGGAGTGCAGGCTTTGAAGATCATGCCCGCCAGCTGGATGAACGCGTCGGCATTATAGCGCAAACATTAAGCAGCAACACTTCTGCATTGGCACAAGTGTTGGAAAACCATGAGCGTAACATTGAAGACGGCTCGCATCGCCTGCACTCGTCCATCAATGAAGCTTCCGTTTCGCTGAGCCAGTCACTCGATGGCTATCAAGAAGCTATTTATAATCGCACAACCAACCTGCAAGCGGCTATTGAAAACAGCAACGAACAAATCAATTCCGTGTTTGACAGCCAATCAGGCATCATCACAGAGCGCACCCTGACTATGGAAAAAGCACTCACTATGGGTGTTGATAATGTTCGTCGCTCGCTTGAACAAAGCGCGGGTGTGGTTGCCAGCACATTGCGTGAGAAAATTGTCGAAGCTGCCAGCACCCTTTCACAAGAAGCCGCCAAAGCTGGTGAAACGCTTGATGGGTTCGGTGCAGAATTCAGTGCCCGCCTGATCGACACGATGAGCGGTACCGAGCAGCGCCTTGATAGCCGTGCTTCAGAAGTGGCCTCGAGCCTGCATGATATCGAAAATCGTCTGACCGGTGGTCTCACTGCTATCGAAGCACGCATTGCCGATACAGCTGCAAAAACGACCGATACATTGGCCAGCCACAGCGATGCGTTTGCTGCCCGTATTGAAGACAATCTGTCTGGTACAGAAGCTCGTCTCAATGAACGTGCGGATGCGATTGCAACACGTATCGGCGATATCGGTTCGCAAATCACAGTGGAACTTGGTTCTGTTGAAGCCCGTATTGCACAGGTAACTGACACAACAGCTGTAACGCTTGAAGAACGCACCCGTGAACTCAACGCAGTTCTTGCAGCTCGCTCGCTGGAAATCACCAATATTCTGGCTGATACTGCTGAACCTCTCGTTCAGCGCCTGGCCGACAGCGGCCGTGGTCTTGCCTCGCAGCTTGAAGAAGCAACCCATGCTGCAACCGACAGATTGCGTGCGGAAAATGCGGCGCTCGTTCACGCTCTGGCAAATCGTACCGCTGATACCATCGCCGCAGTTCAGGAGGCCAAAACCGGTCTTTCCGAAGGCGTCAGTGATCTTATTGATCGTCTTTCGGCTTCAAACGGCCAGTTGGGGCAACTGATTGATGCAGCAACCCGTAACTTGAGCGATGTCGACACAAAACTGGTCGAATCGACTTCGAATTTTGCGCAAAATACCTATAAAGCAGCTGAAATGTTCAGCGCCTCAACCCAATTGATCGATAATAATCTTGGTCATTTACGAGAACTGTCAGGCAATACATTGCTGCAGATTGGTGACATTGCCGGTCGTTTTGAAGCTCATAGTCAAGTTCTGGCTTCTGCATCCGAAATGATCAATTCTGCACAAAATGGCCTGACAAGCACATTGTCGGAACGCCAGGAAGCGTTGGACAAACTGGCAAACGGTCTTGTGTCCAAGTCAGAATCCATCCAGCAACTGATGCAGTCCTTCGAGAAACTGGTCAGCAACAGCTTCGAACGCGCCGAAGGCCAGACACGTATATCGGCTGAAAACCTGCGTGACAACGTTGCAAGCCTTGTCGAAGAAGCTGCACAGAAATTTGCTTCTGCAACTGACGAAATCCGCCGCACAGCCACTGAAATTCGTGTCGAACTGACAGAAACCCGTGGTGAATTGCAGCGTGGTGTACTGGACATGCCTGAACAGGCAAAAGAATCCACCACTGCCATGCGTAAGGCTGTTTCCGAGCAGATTAACGCCTTGAAAGAACTGGCGCAGATCGTCAATAAATCGGGTCGTCTTGTTGATGTCGGTGACGATCAGGCAGACCGCAGCCAGGCACGTGCACCACGCCCTGCGATTCCTGCTGCAGCCAGCAATCCGGTCTATCAAGAAGCAGCAGCACCGGTTGCCCGTTCAAGTGAAGAACGCGTTACAGCAGCTCCACAGCCAAGCTTTACTGCAAGCAAACCTGCACAGCCAACCAATGAAAAACCGCGCGGTTGGGTCTCGGATTTGCTGGCACGTGCATCGCGCGAGGAAGACAAACCAGCAGCGGCACCCCGTGTAACAACACAAAATACAGAGTCGCTGAACTCACTTTCAATGGATATTGCGCGTGCAATTGATCACGAAGCAGCGGTTGATCTATGGACCCGTTATCGCCGTGGTGAACGTAATATCTTCTCGCGCCGTCTCTACACTGCCAAGGGGGAACAGACATTTGCAGAGATCAAGCGTAAATATGAAAACGAGCCTGAATTCCGCCGCGCTGTAGATCGCTATATGAACGACTTCCAGCGTCTGCTTGAAGACGTAGCACGCAGTGATCGTGACCAGATGGTGACCCAGTCATATCTGACATCCGACACAGGTAAGGTTTACACAATGCTTGCCCATGCGAGCGGCCGTTTGCGCTAATCAATACAGCCATCCTAACAATGAAGGGATCACTGCAAAGTGATCCCTTTTTTATTTTACTAAAACTGATTTTATTATCGATAAATCATAGTGCTATTATAAAAACCTAATACTTTAATTTAATTGATAGAAAAGAAATACGGCGTTAAGTTTCAAAAGCAATTGCATTCTGCTTCGGAATTGCCGATCTAACAATCAAGAAAAGAACATAATCTCTGTAAAGAGAGCTTAATTTTGTGTCATGAATATCGTGCCGGTCAAAATTGAATGACGGCACCGGAAGGTTTCGAATGCTTGAAAAACGTATCCGCAATCAGTCATTGATGAGCAAAATCGTTTCAGCCCGGGAAGCGGCAAGCCTGATTAAAGATGGCATGATTATCGGCATGAGCGGTTTTACCCGTGCAGGCGACGCTAAAGCCGTTCCTGTTGCAATGGCAGAACTTGCCAAAACAAACCCGTTTAAAATCACATTGATTACTGGTGCGTCGCTTGGTCATGACGTTGATAAAATTTTAACTGAAGCAAAGATTCTCAAAAAACGCATGCCATTTCAGGTCGACCGAACCTTGCGCGCCGCCATCAACTGCGGCGAGGTGATGTTCATTGACCAGCACCTCTCCGAAACAGTTGAGCAATTGCGCTCAAACCAAATCGGCCCTATTGATTATGCTGTCGTCGAAGCACTCGCCATCAATGAAGATGGTGCGATTATTCCAACGACCTCAATCGGCAATTCAGCAAGCTTTGCCATTTTGGCTGAAAAAGTCATTGTCGAAATCAATCTCAACCATCCGCTTGAGCTGGAGGGTTTGCACGATATTTATATCCCGACCAAGCGCCCATCGCGTGAACCGATCGCAGTCATGGATTGCAACAGTCGCGTCGGCACGCCTTACATTCCGATCCCTATCGATAAAATAGCTGCCATTGTCATTACCAATGAATATGACAGTGCCTCGACGGTTGAACCGACTGATGATGAAACATCGGCAATTGCACAGCATCTGATCAAATTTATGGAAGATGAAGTGCAAAAGGGCCGTCTCAATATGAGCCTCAACCCTTTGCAAGCAGGCATCGGCAGCATTGCCAATGCGGTTTTGAAAGGATTTGTTGACAGTCCTTTTCATAATCTGCGCATGTATAGCGAGGTTTTACAAGATTCGACCTTTGATTTGATCGATGCAGGCAAACTTGATTTTGCTTCAGGATCATCAATCACGCTCAGCCAGCCATACGCCGAGCGCGTTTATAATAATCTCGATCTTTATCGCAACAGACTGATCCTGCGCCCGCAGGAAATAAGCAACCATCCGGAAGTCATTCGTCGTCTGGGCATCATCGGGATCAACACGGCGTTGGAATTTGATATTTACGGCAATGTTAATTCCACCCATGTTGATGGCACACACATGATGAATGGTATTGGTGGTTCGGGTGATTTTGCCCGTAATGCTTATATTTCCATTTTTGTCAGTAAGTCCGTTGCCAAAAATGGCCAGATTTCATCCATCGTACCGATGGTTACCCATGTCGATCACAACGAACATGATGTGGATATTTTGGTAACCGAGCAGGGACTGGCAGATTTGCGCGGCCTCGCCCCGCGTGAGCGTGCACGTACGATTATTGATCATTGTGCCCACCCGGATTATCGTGAACAATTGAATGATTATTTTGATCGTGCCTGCGCGCGTGGCGGCCACACGCCGCACCTTTTGGAAGAAGCCTTTTCATGGCATCTCAATCGTCGACAAAACGGCACGATGCAATTGAAACAACAGGCAAAGGATAAAGCATGACCACCGAGCTTTATTTGCTGACGGCCTCTCTTTTTCTGGCCATTGTCTATATTCTGGCGCCAGCCGCATTTCGTACCCGTGAAACAGGGCGGGAATATAATATGAGTGCGCGAGATGAACAAGGCCCACCAGTCGGCCTTGTCACGGGGCGCCTGCAACGAGCGCAAAAGAATTTTTATGAAACATTCCCGCTCTTTATCGCAGCCGTTTTAATTGCACATATCGCGGACAAAACCGGCACGCTAACTTTGACAGGTTCATGGCTTTATCTTGTTGCGCGTATCGTCTATTTGCCGCTCTATGCCATCGGCCAAGGACCATTTCGCAGCCTTTGCTGGGTTTTGTCCATGCTTGGCTTGCTACTTATACTTGTAGCTTTACTGATGTCCTGATAAGGGGTATTGATCTGCCGGAGGGGGCGTATTTTTGCATCCAGTGCAGGTCGGAGGATTAGAACTTAATTGTTGCTGACTATTCGGCCTGTGATCTCACGATGCATCAATAAAAATGGTTAGCGTCAATGATCATACTCCGCCTTCCGGGATTTTTTGTTGTGTGTAGGTTTTGATTACGCCAGCAATAAAACACGCATGCACATAAAATGATTGCACCATTCCTGTTTATAAAAACACAGAAGTTGTCATGATAAAGTCCACGCTGTTAAAAGCAGCCCTTGTGACCATAGCCGTAACCGCACTTTCTGTTCTGGTTACATGGCTGGTAGGCGTTGTACTCGGCAATCCGGTTAGTATAACCGCGATTGTTTTAAGTGCTATTTTGCCTATTGTAACGGCGTTTCCATCACTGTGCATTTTGTTGACTAAATATCGCCAGCTTAACGAACAACATAATTTGCTTGAAATTGCCCATACCGAATTACAAGCGCGCGCCAAAATTGACCATATGACCGGTTTACTTAATCGGGAATCCTTATTTGAAGCGGTAAAAATCGCCCGTGCACGCATTGAAACCGGTGCTTTTTTGATGATTGATGCCGATCATTTCAAAGCAATCAATGACAATTTCGGCCATGCGACCGGTGACAGAGCACTCAAACTCATCGCATTTGCCATTGAAAATGTCACCCGCAAAGGCGATCTTGTTGGACGCATCGGCGGAGAGGAATTTTGTGTTTTTCTGCCTAATGCCAGCGGAGATACGGCAAAACGCGTTGCCGATCGCATCCGCTCGGAAGTGGATGCCACGCATTTTTATAGTGATGAAGACATGCTTTATCCGTTGACAGTCAGCATTGGCTGCACGACAGCCCCCAAGAATGAAAGCAACTCACAAATTCTAAGCCGTGCCGATCAGGCTCTTTACATTGCAAAACAAAGAGGGCGCAATTGCTCTGTATTTATTAGTGAAACCAGTGTTGATCCAGACAAAATAGTCACTGAAATTCGTCAGAAAAGCGCATAAAACCGGCATTTTGTAACCAGTTTTATGACAGACTAATCATTGTTGAGATGACTCATGGTGATATGTCACTTCTTCCTCTCGCCAAGCGGTCGCTGTAAACCCCATCCGTTGATAGAGTTGCAACGCTTTGGGACTATCCAGCGAGCAGGTTTGCAGTTTCAACTTTTTCGGCTCGTGCAGCCATGCGGCACTCAGCGCTTCACTTAAAAAAAATCGAGACAGACCGCGCCCGTGGAAATCTCCGATCAGACCAAAATATACCAGTTCAACATGATCGGATAGATTTTTTAAATTCAACTCACAAAAACCGGCAGGCGATCCATTCACGTAAAGCACATGAATTTCAGTGTCTTCACTATGAATAAATGCCGCCAACTCTTCATCGCTAACACTTGCTCTTGACCACCAATTATAGTCTTTGCCCACTTGGGTATAGAGATAACGGTAGAAATGCAGTGGCATATCACTTGCCCGCATTATCGCCAGCCGAACTCCGGCCGGAACCGGCAGCGTATATTCCAAACGCTGCGCCAATTCCAAATAAGTTATACGGGTTACCACAGTTTTGTTTTCAGTATCAGGCATCAGCCTCGCCAGTCACTATTGGGGTATCGCTGCGCCCTCCCCATTCGCTCCATGAACCATCATATAGACGGTGTTTTTCATGGCCGAGTGATTCAAGAGCAAAAATAAGTGCAGCCGCAGTTACACCGGAACCGCAGCTGGTTACGACAGGTTTCGATAAATCAATACCTGCATTTACAAAAACATCACGCAATTCTTCCAGTGACTTTAGTTCGCCATTTTTAGAAATTTCAGTCACCGGCACATTGCGCGCGCCCGGCATATGACCGGAGCGCTGACCCGCGCGCGGTTCAGCTTCCTGCGCGGTAAACCGTCCCTTACCGCGCGCATCGGCAATCTGGCTCGAACTTTGATTGACAATTTCGAGCATCTCATCAAAGCCTACCACCGCATCAGCATTAAACTTAGGCTTGAAAAGGGATGCGGCAGTTTTGGTCACTTCTGTGGTCAATGGAAAACCGGCTTTTTTCCAGCCATCCAAACCACCATCAAGCACAAAAACGTTTTCTGCTCCCATTATGCGGAACATCCACCAAACGCGTGGAGCCGAGAAATAACCTGCTCCATCATAAACCACGATCGTATCATGTGGAGTGATACCTGCCGCGCCCATATGATGGGCAAAAAGTTGCGGTGAGGGCAAACTATGAGGAAGATTTGTTGAATGATCAGCAATCTCGTCCTGATCGAAAAAGATCGCACCGGGTATATGTCCGGCCTCAAATTCGGCCTTGCCGTTACGCCCGGAAGCCGGCAAATACCATGAGGCGTCAACAATCCTCACACCTGGTGTCTTTAAATTTTCCAACAACCAGTCACGTGATACAACAAAACGGCTTGTCTGCGTCATTCTGATCTCCCATGGTCCATGACCGGTTTAAAACCTTAAACGGAAACGACATTACCAAAGCGAATGCGGAAGCGGCGGTTTTCTTTGCCCTTATTCTCGATCTTGCCAATATGCAATACACCGACCTCACCTGTCATTGAAACGTGCGTACCGCCACAAGGTTGCGAATCCAATGCAGCATCTTCACCAATTTCTACCAGCCGGATACGGCCGCTGCCAACAGGCGGGCGCACATTTTTAGATTTCACCAAACCTGGATTGGCAATCAGCTCCTCATCACTAATCCACTTGATATGGATCGGATGATTGCCATTAACAAGCTCCATCATTTTCTCAGTGACAAGCTCTTTTGTGCAAAGTGCATCAGGCGCGGCAAAATCAACGCGACTTTCATCTTCTCCAACTGCGGCACCAGTGATTGGAAACGGGCAAACGACAGAGAGAATATGGCAGGCTGTATGCATACGCATCAGCTTCAAACGGCGCGCCCAATCAATCTGCAATGTCAGTTTTTCTCCGACATTGACGGTTGGCGCGCCCTCTTCCGGCTGATGCACAATTTCAGATTTATCAGTGCCGGTAATGGTAGTGAAAATGCGGATTTGCGTACCATCTGCATGTGTCAGACTGCCGCTATCACCGGGTTGGCCACCGGATGTCGCGTAAAACACGGTTTGATCCAGAATGATACCACCTGTCTCGGTAATGGCCACAACTTCTGCTTCAGCTGTTTGTAAATAGGCATCATCCTGAAAAAGCTTCTTCGTGTTATAGGTCATGGTACACTTTCATATGGCACTGATATGTCTGTCTTTTTCTCCAGCCATTGCGGAACAGGCAGATTTTTCTGTCGCAAAAAGGCCGGATTGAACAGCTTGGATTGATAACGGTTTCCGTAATCACACAAAACGGTTACGATAGAGTGGCCGGGGCCCAAATCTTTAGCAAGAGCAATCGCACCGGCAATATTGATACCGCTGGAGCCACCAAGGCATAGGCCTTCATGCTGCACCAGATCATAAAGGATTTCCAGTGCTTGGCTATCGCTGATGCGATAAGCCAGATCCGGAGTGAAACCTTGCAAATTGCCGGTAATGCGTCCCTGCCCGATGCCCTCAGTGATGGAATCACCCTCTCCTTTCAACACCCCTTGCGTGTAATAGGAATATAGAGCCGCGCCATACGGATCAGCCAGAGCCACTTTAATATTTTTATTTTTTGCTTTTAGCCCCAGTCCGATGCCAACCAAAGTGCCACCAGACCCAACCGCACTGACAAAACCGTCAATCTTTCCATCAGTATCAGCCCAAATTTCCTCCGCTGTTGTTTCAATATGCGCCTGACGATTGACCAGATTATCAAACTGATTTGCCCAAACAGCGCCTTCCGGTTCTGTTAGCGCCAATTGCTGTGCCACACGTTCCGACATCCGAACATAATTATTCGGATTTGCATAAGGCGCGGCAGCTACTTCAATCAGTTCGGCACCCAGCAGACGCAAAGCATCTTTCTTTTCCCCCGATTGGGTTTCCGGAATAATAATGACGGTGCGATAACCAAGCGCTTTGGCAACCATTGTGAGGCCGATACCGGTATTACCGGCAGTACCCTCCACAATCACACCACCGGGACGCAAGACGCCACGCTTCTCCGCATCCCTGATAATATAAAGCGCGGCACGATCCTTGACCGATTGGCCGGGATTGAGAAATTCGGCCTTTCCCCATATTTCGCAGCCAGTGATCTCAGATGCTTTTTTCAAGCGGATCAAAGGCGTATTGCCGATTGCATCTATCACAGACTGCATGGGATTTCCCTTTCAAAATATGACTTTAACATCAGTTCGAGAGGTCAGGCTAGGAGTAAGCTACTCACAGTTCAAGCAAATATGTTGCGGATTTGAAGCTGTTTGAGCAAGGCTTCATGCGCCCAAACATCAAAAAAGCCGCTATGATTGTAACATAGCGGCTTTTGTTAGTTTTTCATTTTTGAGCAAGCCAATCAGGCAGCACGCCCACCCGTATTTTGCGGGCGACGGCTACGGCGATATGGCTTTTTAGCAGGCTGGGCAGATGACCCACGATTGCTGCGCTGTTCGCCTCGTCCATCATTGGTCCAGACAGCTTCTCCACGATCTTCGCTACGCTCAGCACGGAACTTTGGACGTGAATTGCGGTTTGCCGCTTTCTGGCCACCTGGCTTGCCACGGTTACTGGCAGGACGATCAGCAATTTCCGGCTTGTCCAGACGCGGGCGTTCCGGCATCGGGCCTTTAGGCTCTGGCGCATCTTTCATCGGCAGCTTATTGCGGACAACGCGTTCCACTGCACGTAATTTCGGATTTTCGGTACCCGGATCATAAAGCGTAATAGATGCACCATCGGCACCATTACGACCTGTACGGCCGATACGGTGTACATAGGTTTCCGGCTCATCCGGCAGGTCATAATTGACCACATGCGTAATACCCGGCACATCAATGCCGCGCGCAGCGATATCAGTTGCAACAAGAATACGAACCGAACCGTCACGGAAGCCATTCAAAGCACGCTGACGGGCATTTTGTGACTTATTGCCATGAATGGCAGCCACATCATAACCATCACGCTCCAGATGGCGTGTCACCGCATCCGCGCCATGTTTGGTGCGGGTGAATACGATAACCGTTTTCATTGCAGGATCGGTCAGAAGACCGGACAAAGTACGGCGTTTTTCTTTGGTTACAACCGGATGCACAATTTGAGTAATTTCTGCAGCAGTTGTGCCTTGCGGGGCCACTTCAACGCGTAGAGGATCACGCAACAAGCTTTGAGCCAATGTTGCGATTTCTTTTGGCATTGTTGCAGAAAATAATGCGGTCTGGCGATCTTTATGTGTGCCCTTGGCAATGCGCTTCACATCATTGATGAATCCCATATCCAACATGCGGTCGGCTTCATCGAGAACCAACCAGCGGGTATCGGACAGATCAATGCAGTTTTCACGCACCAGATCGGTCAAACGACCGGGGGTAGCAATCAGGACATCAACGCCACCTTGCATACGTTTGATCTGGGTCAAACGTGAAACGCCACCCAAAACCAAAGCCGTTGAAATATGAGCGTTTTTTGAAATGGTGCGGATTGTCTGCTCAATCTGCACCGCTAATTCACGGGTTGGGGCCAAGATGAGTGCGCGGGCGGTTTTCGCCTTACGTTTGTCACCAAGGCCGATAATTTTTTCCAAAATAGGCAAACTGAAAGCCGCAGTTTTACCAGATCCGGTTTGCGCAATACCCAAAATATCATGTCCGGCCAGCTGAGCCGGAATGGATTGCTGCTGAATTGGTTTCGGCTCAGTCATACCGGATGCTTCAACGCCTTTGAGCAAAACTCCGGTAATACCTAATGCAGCAAAGCTGCTTAAATCTTCATTCGACAATTTAATCTCTTTCAGCGGCAGGCATAATAATATGCCACCGCATTCACGACATCAGGCGCAACCTGATATCAATCAGTTTTTTACATGAAAACGACGAGGCGTGAAACATTCTGTTCCCACGCGACTTGCGCTGTCGTGTCTGCGCAATAAATCACGCAGAAACCTTCCCGCACGTTAACCATTTAACGTAGGCAGAAAGTCAGACGCAACAAAGTCCTTCGTGGGAAAGCCGGATTTTAACCACCGACCCAAGCGCCTTTGCTTCATATGGTACAGCTAGCATCAAAAAGCAAATGAAAAGGCGTATCTCTTTATAACAAATAAAAAGGGCAGCAAGATTGCTGCCCTTTTTAATATGGGTCAGATCATTACCAACCCGTGTTTGCGTGCATGCATAATGTCTCTGAACAGCGAGACAACCAGCAGCGCCAAAACACCGGTCGAAATCACCGGCCAGATTAAAATATAAAGACTAAGCATATTCATGTATTATCCTTTCTTACTTCAAAATTAGCTTCTGGCGGGTGCCAGATTACCGGATACATCAGTGAGTTTTTTCTCTTCTTCATGGAAAGCGGTCACGCGTTTTGCCAGAACATTAAAGTCAAAGCGTTCCTGGCTGCGCAGACTCAATGCCACACAGACAACCGCACTCACGCCGTAAGCCGTCAGCGAACCGGTCAGAACGATGTAATCGCGTAAGAAACCATGAAATGCCGGCACAAAAAACAAGAAGGCAGCCCCCGCAACCACAAACGCGACTTCTTTGCGGAAGAAGGCAAATGTCATCAGTCCCAACACCACAGCACCGCCAATAGCTGCACAGAACTCATAAAATGATGCGACAAAGCCAGTGATAGGCACCAGTTCAAACCGCACGATGGTAAAGAGAATAACGGCACAGAAAACCGATGTGGTGAAGGCAAAGTTGCTGACACGGTTCCAGTAAAAACTGACGATGACCGGAAAAACAATCGATCCCCAAAGTGCACCGACAAAAACCAGCATCACCAAAATATCGAAGCGGAGTGTTGCCAGAATAACACCAAGCATAGTGGCAACGATCATCGTCACCCTGCCCCAGCGCAGCATTTTTATTGGGTCCGGCTTACCTTTAGCAAGATTTTTTCCGTAAATATCGGTCATCACAATAGCTGACAATGCGCATAGATCCGCATCCGCCGTGGACGATAGCGAGCCAATCACCAAAATGAAGAACAATGCAATGCCAATAGGCGGCAAGTAAGCCGATGCCATTTGCGGAATAATATTATTCATATCACCGTCAACCGGCACAATACCGGCAAACAGAGCCAATAGGCCCAGCATACCAAGACCGATCACAACCGCACCATAGCCAATAGTTGCGGTCAGAAAAGTGGATTGGATCAGGTCTTCACGCACAGCAAACAAACGCTGCGCAATCGTCTGATTACCAATTGCGTAGGCAAGAACGGCAACAAAATAGGGTGCACCCTGCTCTAAAATGGCTGTTGTTGAGAAGAAGTTGGCTTGCTCCGGTGACAAGCGATGCCAATTATCGGCAATCATATCCGAGCCACCCGCATTGATATAAATCAGCGGAATAATAATTACAGCTGAAAGGATCATCGCAACCAATTGCGAAAAATCGGTCATCACAGATGCTCTGAACCCCGACCACAATGTATAGGATAAAACGCCCAAGCCTGCGATCAACACACCTTGAATAAACGACAATGGGCTTAAAACAGAAACAAGTGCACCGGCAGCGGTGAAATTGACCATCAGGCTGATGGTACTACCGATCAGGTTTGAGATAGCCATAATCAACTGGCTGGAGCGTCCGTGACGGGCATGGATCACCTCGGCCAATGTATGCGCCTGCGGGGCAAGTTTACGAAAACGTCTCCCAAAAGGATAGATGAACAAAATCATCAATGCGCCCCAGAAACCATAATGAATGGGTCCGGAAAGGCCATATTTATATCCCGAAGTGGCGCTTGCATAAAAAGATGCCGCCCATATCCAGGTTGCAATCATACTGGCTGCGGAAAGCCCAAAACCGACAGCACTGTTGGAAACCATATAACCGTCAGCAGTTTCGTTTTTTCTGCCGATTGTCAGCGACATTAAGAATGTCGCGCCATAAAACCCCAGCAATAATAAAACCGCTGTGGTTGCTGATAACTGAAAGAACTCAGTCTCCTGCATGCAATTATTTTCCTTCTTTTTGTTTTTCCATGCCAGCCCGAAGGCAAAACTTAAAAAAACACATGCCAATCCCGTCGCGTTTTTGCTCATTCAAGCAAAAATACGCTGAAACAGGCTTCAAAAGACGCCGAAAACAAATTCAGCCCGAGCAGAAGCAATGCCGTAATCCACGGCATTAAAACGGGCAAAAAACACATAACTCGCAACCATCAATGGTGGCGAAACCTTCAACGCTCAAAGAAAAAACGTCACGGAAAGAACATCCGTGTAAAAGGCTGCCACAAAGACGAGCTTATGTTCCTGACATATTCCTAGCGGTAGCCATTATGTCAGGTTTGGGATATGCTTCGGCATATGAAGCCCGACCGCCTGTTTGCAGTCAGATAGAGACAATAAATGCAGCATAAGATGCGCGTGCCTCAGTAGTGATCCCATTACGCCTCAATGTGGTGAGCCGCACACTACGATTCGACTTTATGTTTTTTTTGCGGCCAAGTCCACCCTGCAAACTCAACTAGTGGATAAATATGAATTTCAATAACGATATTAAAAAAACAAAAATACCGCATACCTGATCTGATAATCAGTATTATGCGGTATTTTAAAAACTGCTCAATTACTTAAGCAGACAACCAAGAATTACTTGCTCTTATTGTCAGCAACTGGTTCACCTTTATTGCGAACATCAGCAATTGTGGTGCGCAATACTTTGATGCGTACACCCTCAGAAATTTCCACTTCCAGTTCACCATCATCGGAAACCTTGGTCACTTTACCAAGAATACCGCCACCGGTTACGACACTGTCGCCACGACGAATTGCTGCCAGCTGTTCCTGACGCTTTTTCATCTGCGTGCGCTGAGGGCGAATGATGAGGAAATACATAACAACAAAGATGAGAACGAACGGCAGAATGCTCATGAGCATATCAGGACCAAATGGCGAACCTGCTGTTTGTGCGTAGGCCGGGGTAATGAACATGCGGGATATCTCCTTTAAACCCTCAATCAAAAGGCAATTAATACCGGCATTACAATGGTTATTGCGGCAATTGCAACAGTTGCAAAGCAATAGAGGCCACTTTTCCCTTATCGATTGCCATGTTACACCTCTTTTCAGCCACATGATAACAAAATGGGTGCTTAAAAACGCCCGAGCAGGGAATGTCATTAAACCGTGGCTTAGACTGGAAAATGCATGAGTAATAAAAGTCCGACAACCGATACGCTTGAAAATAAGCTTGATCGTCTGATTGCTGCTGTTGAGCGTTTGTCCGCCCCACTGCCAGCTACACCAGATTTCGAGCAAGCAGACTGCTTCGTCTGGGAACCGGAGCAAACCTATTTGGCACCGGTTGAATCCGTCAATCGCGTTGATATTGATCTCATTCAAGGCGTTGATCTGGTGCGTGACCAATTGGTGGAAAATACCACACGCTTTGCCAAAGGCTATCCGGCCAATAATGTGCTTCTATGGGGCGCACGCGGCATGGGCAAATCATCCCTTGTCAAAGCATCGCACGCCAGCATCAATGCAGCACGTGGTGACGAACCAGCCTTAAAACTGATTGAAATTCACCGCGAAGATATTGATTCATTGCCGGTATTGATGAACCTCATCAAAAAAGCACCTTACCGCTTTATATTGTTTTGCGATGATTTGTCGTTCGACCATGACGACACATCATACAAATCACTAAAAGCAGCGCTTGATGGCGGTGTTGAAGGCCGCTCCTCCAATGTGATCTTCTACGCAACATCCAACCGCCGTCATTTAATGCCGCGTGATATGATTGATAATGAGCGCTCAAGCGCCATTAATCCATCAGAAGCGATTGAAGAGAAAGTCTCGCTCTCGGATCGCTTTGGCCTTTGGCTCGGCTTTCATAAATGTAGTCAGGATGATTATCTGGCAATGATCGACGGCTATGCAACACATTACAAACTGCCGGTCGAGCAAGAGCAGCTGCATCGTGAAGCCCTCACCTGGTCTGCGACCCGGGGCCATCGTTCAGGTCGGGTTGCATGGCAGTTCATCCAAGATCTGGCCGGACGTTTGCGCATTCGCATCTAGCATCAAAAAAACTTACCTTCATCAGAGAAGAAGCCCCGAAAGCGATTATCTTTCAGGGCTTTTTCGTAGCTTTATTTGCGGAAATATCAGCTTTCGAGATATTTATTCGGATTAACCGGCGTTGAATTTTTACGCACTTCAAAATGCAGTTTTGGTGATTTTGCATTACCGGTCATTCCGGATTTGGCAATTTCATCACCGCGACGCACTTTCTGGCCACGTTGCACTGTAATAGCGCTATTATGACCATAGACCGTCACCAGACCATTATCATGGCGGACAAGAACCGTATTACCGAATTCCTTCAAGCCATCGCCTGAATAGATCACAACACCGTTTTCAGCTGCTTTGACCGGCGTGCCTTCCGGAACCATGATGTCGATACCGTCATTCACGCTTGTGCCTTCACGCTGACCATAACTGGACAGGATACGGCCACGAACAGGCCAGCGCATCTGTGAAATGCCGGTTGATGACGGTGCGATGGATGCATCTTTCTGCGCATCTTCAATTACCTGATTGCTGGCTTTGGGCGGTGTGTAAGGTTTAACTTCATTTGCCTGATTATTGGCAGCCGGTGTGGTTTTGATTGCATCAACCGCACTTTGCTGCGGCGCAACAGATGCCACTTGCTGTGGCGAAGTCACTGCACCCTTAGGCGGAATAATCAGAGACTGACCAACACGGATCGCACCATTGCTCAGGCCATTAGCTTTTTTCAGCTCATCAACAGAAATGCCGTGGCTTTGTGCAATTGCACTGAGGGAATCGCCAGCTTTGACCTGATAGCCACCTGACGCAATAGCAGTCTTGGCAGCAGCAACATTTTGCTGAACTGTTGTTGCAGAAGCAGGAATTTGACCCAAAACCTGTTCTTTTGCACCATTCAGCTGACCTTGTGCGGCCGTTCCTGCTGCAGCCAGCACAGCACCACCAGCCGGAATTTTCAATGTCTGGCCAATTTTAATATTATTAGCGTCGGTAATACCATTGGCCTGCATCAGATCGGCAGGGCTTACGCCGGCACGACGCGCAATACCATAAAGAGAATCACCCGACTGAACCACCATACTGCTTGCAGCGGCACCGGCTGCGGCAGTTGCCTGACCGATCTGGCTATTGGCCTGATCCGTTATATTTTGTCTGGCTTGATTATACTGGTCATTTGCCGATTGCTGAACGGAAGCAACAACCGAACCACTCGAAACCGGCGGCAATTCATTACGCTGCACTGTTCCTGAAGAAACCGGCTGCACTGATGCTGTATAACCGCCATCGACTTGCTGACCCGAACTATTCACAGGTGCCGATGGTGTCGCGGACGCATAAAGCCCGTCGGAAAAACGCATCGTATCGGCACTGCAACCCGCTGCAAATCCGGCGATCAGAACGATAGCGACGTTCCGCATCAGGCGCTCGGACGTTTGCTGTAAAATTCTGATACGCATATTGAACCCGTCCATACTCAAACTCTATAGACTGATTAAAACGCGTTAATGTTACTCTCTGGTTAAAATTCGTAAATTCGATGAAAAATATTTATAAATTAGATACCATAAGGCTTAAAATAAACCTGAAGCGGCTAAACCGGTTATTTTCTTTCAAGACCAAAAATTCAATTTCAGCTGAAAATTCACTCGTTTCAACCAAAAGACAGTCTTCATCTCATAAAGATGGTGAACTCAGTTATTTTATCAAGAATCATTTTAAAGAACGGATGAAAGCCCGTCGATAAATGGCTGATAACGCACATAGAGCAAGTCTTCCTGCTCAAAGCGGCTGCCGACTTTAGATAATTTGGTCATAACCTGAACAGCATCGCCCGGCCCTACCGGCGCAATCAGCACGCCATGCGTTGCCAATAAATCAATGTAATGTTTTGGCAGCTCTTCAAATGCAACCCACGAGATAATACGGTCAAACGGCCCGCCTGCCGCGCCATGACGACCATCAGCATGTTTGACGTTGATATTTTCAATCTGTAACGCTTGAATGCAGCTACGCGCATGTTCACAAAGACTGCGATAACGGTCGAGACTGGTAACGCGTGTCGCCAATCGCCCCATCACGGCAGCGGTAAAACCAGAGCCGGTACCAATTTCCAAAATGCGGTGATTCTGCTCAATATTCAGCGCCGATAAAATACGGGTCTGTTCATCAAGGCTCTCAATATATTCACCGCATGGCAGTGGAATGGTGCGGGATGAATAAGCCAAATCCATCCAGTTTACATCAATGAAACTCTGCCGCTGCACAGATTCGATTGCGGCAAACAAACGTGGATCGTGCAAGCCTATGGCACGCATACGCAAGACGAATGCAGCAAAGCCCTCCCGTTCCGACATTTTTGGCCGCTTATGTGCAGAGGCTCGGTTCATCTAGTCCGCTCCATGCCCGAAGCAATAGAACCGCTTCGGAATTTTCGAGTACCTGCCGGATCATCAATATCCGGCAGGTACTCGAAAAAACTTAAATAATTTTTTCGATTTTAGTCATGCCGCCCATATAAGGCACCAGCACGTCTGGTACGATAATGCTGCCATCTTCCTGCTGATAGTTTTCAATCACAGCAATAAGCGCACGCCCAACAGCTACACCCGAACCATTGAGCGTATAAACGTGACGGGTGTTTTTCTCACCTTCCACACGGTAGCGCGCGTTCATACGGCGCCCTTGGAAATCACCGCAGACCGAGCAGCTGGAAATTTCACGATATGTTTTCTGACCTGGAATCCAAGCTTCAATGTCATAGGTTTTTTGTGCGCCAAAACCCATGTCGCCGGTGCAAAGCACAACAGTGCGGAATGGAATATCCAAGCGTTTCAGCACCTCTTCCGCACAAGCGGTCATGCGTTCATGTTCATCAATCGCATTTTCTGCATTGGTGATCGAAACCATTTCCACTTTGAGGAACTGGTGCTGACGCAGCATACCGCGTGTATCACGACCAGCTGAGCCTGCTTCTGAACGGAAGCAAGGAGTGAGCGCCGTAAAACGAAGCGGCAATGTGCGGCCATCAAGGATTTCCTGCGCCACCAGATTGGTCAGCGGCACTTCCGAGGTCGGAATCAGCCAGCGACCATCCGTGGTGCGGAACAGGTCTTCGGTAAATTTCGGCAATTGGCCGGTGCCATACATCGCATCATCACGCACCATCAGCGGGGGCATCACTTCCGTGTAACCATGCTCGGTTGTATGCAAATCAAGCATGAACTGACCCAGAGCACGCTCGAGACGCGCCAAAGCGCCTGTCAGCACGGTGAAACGTGAACCGGCAATTTTAGCCGCACGTTCAAAATTCATAAGCCCGAGGTTTTCGCCGATCTCAAAGTGTTCTTTCGGTTCAAAGGCAAAATTCTTCTGATTGCCAACGCGGCGAATTTCCACATTGTCGTTTTCATCCTGACCAAGCGGCACGGATTCCAGCGGAATATTCGGCAGAACCGAAAGAGCCGTTGTCAGCTCCTGATTAAGACGGCGTTCTTCCTCCTCAGCTTCGCTTAAGAAATTTTTCAGCTCGCCCACTTCGCTTTTCAGTTTCTCGGCTGTTTCCATATCTTTGGAAGCCATGGCCTTGCCGATTTCTTTGGATGCTGCATTGCGGCGCTCCTGCGCTTCCTGCACCTTGGAAATATGCAGGCGGCGCTGTTCATCCAACGCAATCAAATGTGCGGATTGAGGAGCAACACCACGTTTTTGCAAAGCTGCATCGAAACCTTCAGGGTTTTCGCGGATCCATTTGATATCATGCATGAGAAAAGCCGTTTCACAAAAATTATACATTATAAGGATCACCCACTATAAGCGGGTGATCCTTAATTCTTTTTAGCCGATTTTACTCTTCAGATGAACTCTCATCTGTATTGTTATTTTCTGCTCTTTTACGCTCAATCATACGAGCCATAATAATCGAAACTTCATAAAGCAGAATAGTCGGAATTGCCAAACCGATCTGGCTTGCAGGATCCGGCGGGGTCAAGACGGCTGCCACTACGAAAGCAATCACGATGGCATATTTGCGTTTGTCTTTCAGGCCTTGCGACGTCAGCAAACCGACACGCGCCATCAGGCTGGTAACAACCGGCAACTGGAACACCAGACCGAAAGCCACGATCAGTGTCATGATAAGGCTGAGATATTCCGAAACCTTGGGCAAAAGCGAAATCTGAACTTCGCCGCCGCCGCCAGCTTGCTGCATGGCAAGGAAAAACCACATCACCATCGGGATGAAAAAGAAATAGACCAGCGCCGCGCCAAAAAGAAACAATAAAGGCGAAGCAATCAAAAACGGCAAAAATGCCATTCTTTCGTGTTTATAAAGACCAGGGGCCACAAATTTGTAAATTTGCGATGCAATGATCGGAAACGCCAGAACAAGGCCACCAAACATCGCAACCTTCACCTGTGTAAAGAAAAACTCTTGCGGTGCCGTATAGATCAGCTCGGCCTTGGAGCGATCCAATCCCGCCCAATCAATCGCCCACTGGTAAGGCACAACAAGTAGATTGAACAACTGCTTGGCGAAGGCAAAACAGAGAATAAAGGCGACAAAAAACGCCAAAATCGCCCAGATCAGACGGCGACGCAGTTCAATCAAGTGCTCAAGGAGCGGAGCTGCGCTCTGCTCGATCTCATCTTCGTTTTTGGTCACTCATTCGTTCCTGTCGTTTTGGCAGCAGGTTTTTTAGCAGGTGCTTTCTTGGTCGTCACCTTTTTAGGCGCAGCCGGTTTTGCATCAGCAGTTTTAGCCAGAGCAGCCTTTGCCGCTGTAGTGTTAGCAGGCTTTGCTGCTGCCTTAGCAGCCGGTGTTTTGGCTGGTGCCGGGCCTGCTGCTTTCGCAGTTTTCTTTGTTTTAGGCGCAGGCTTAGTTTTTACCTGTTTGACAACGTCAGCCTTTACCTTTTCAGGTGTTTCATCCGACAAATTCTTCTTCACAGCTTCTGCAATCGCATCTGATAGCGATTTTGTTTCAATCACAGGTGCTGACGCTTCCGCTTCAACCGTTTTTTCAGCATCTTTATAAACAGAAGAATCTACAGGCTTTGCTGATTGCTCCGGCTTTGGCGATTGATTGAGGCTTGCTTTCAGATCATTACCGGCAGAGCGGATCGGATCGAAAACTTGCGTCATTTTTCCGCGCGGGTCGAGCTTGCGTGTTTCATCAATGATATTTTTCACATCATCCAGCTCGGCTTCTTTCAAAGCTTCGTCAAACTGACGTTTAAATTCATTGGCGGTGGTGCGCATGCGCGCTGTAGCCTTGCCGAAAGCACGCAGCATTTTCGGCAAATCTTTAGGCCCGACAACCACAACCATCACGATTGCGATCACAAGAATTTCGGACCAACCAACATCAAGCATTTTATACCCTCGCGCTTATCTGCGCTTAATTGTTAAATAACCGGCAGACGCAAGGTCTTATTTTTTTAAAATGAAAACCAGACCTGAACGCAGAGCCAAAACAAGCTCAGCCCGGATAAACCAAACAGCAGATATTGAAACGATTACAGCGGATATTTCTCACTGCAATCGTTCAAAAAGCAATTATGACTTTGTTGTCTTCTTAGCTGGACGAACAGCTTCTTCCGCATCGTTTTCGATGGTTTTGCCGTCCTCTTTGGTTTCGTCCTCGTTCATGCCCTGCTTGAAGTTTTTGATGCCTTTGGCAACATCACCCATCAATTCAGGGATTTTGCCACGGCCAAACAACAACAACACGACAGCAAGCACGATCAGCCAATGCCAGATTGAAAAACTACCCATGATATTCCTCTCTTTGCCGCACTTGCTACGGCATTAAACGTGATTAATCCGATTTAATCATTTTGGCGTTATCTTTCAAACAGAACTATCACAGTGTCCAGTCCTGCAGATGCATCCTCACCGGATTTTTTCAGCTGAAACACCGTATTTCATATGTTTAATGGCAACAAAAGCATTTGTTTTGTCACATTAGCATAAATTATGCTGATAATCTTTTTTTATGAAATGCAATAAACCAATACCGGAATGAATGGATAGATGCCTGATCATGCCTTTAAAGCCGAATAATACACGCACTAAACAGTCGCAACTAATCAAGCTTAAAAACGATTTGATTCGTATTTTTTTAAGATTATTCCTCATTGTCGAGCGGTGTCAGCAGCCCCATATCCTCGACATTGACCTCATCAAGCGGTACTTCATCGGCGGTCAATTCATCCAGATCAATATCTGGCGAAGCGATCTTGAAACCAGCCGGAATACGGCCAGACAACAATCCTGCCCCGCGCAATTCTTCCAATCCCGGCAGATCGCGAATATCGCTCAAACCAAAATGATCAATAAATGCTTCCGTCGTTCCATAGGTGACAGGACGACCAGGCGTACGCCGCCGTCCGCGCAGTTTAATCCATCCCGTCTCCATCAACACATCCAATGTGCCTTTCGAGGTTTCCACCCCGCGGATATCTTCCAATTCTGCACGTGTAACCGGCTGATGATAGGCAATGATGGCCAGTACTTCCAATGCAGCTCTTGAAAGCTTGCGCTGCTGGACAATTTCCTTGCTCATCAAATGCGCCAGATCGGGAGCTGTACGAAAGCACCATGCCTCGCCGCGCTTTACCAGATTGACCCCGCGCAGACGATAATCATGCTGTAAGTGCTCAAGCACTTTGTCCAAAGCTATATCTGTAATGCGCTCACTTAAAGCAGCCAGTGAAACCGGCTGGGCAGAGGCAAAAATAATAGCTTCAACTTTTCTGACCGCCTCATCAAATTTCAAACGCTCGGCCGCATCTTCGGGACTAAGTACTTCCGGCAGCGCCGACTGCAATTGCCTTGTCGTATCCGCCATTTCCCTCAATCCTCTTCTCGCCTGATAAGCGTGACCAGATTGCGTCTTTCAGACTGGCGCATATAAACCGGCTCGAATGCGGAGGCTTGTTTTATTTCAAGCTTGCCTTCACGTACCAGTTCAAGGCTTGCCGCAAAAGAACTGGCAAGGGCGGAAACACGCTTATCGGGTGCAATCAAATAGCGAATTAAAAACTGGTCCAGCGCCATCCAATCATCAATCTCTCCGATCATACCAGTGAGAATATCACGCGCATCTTTGAGTGACCACACGGCACGGGAGCTGATTTCTACCTGATTTACACTCATGCGCTGACGCTGCGTCGTATAGGCAGAAAGCAGCTCATAAAGAGAGGCCTCAAAAAGACTGGTTTTATCGACAATCACCATTTCCGGTGCGCCACGTTTAAAAAACTCCCGCCCCAACTGATTGCGATTAACCAGCCGCACCGCCGCCTCACGCATCGCCTCCAGTCGCTTGAGCCGAAATTGCAGCATAGCCGCAAGCTCTTCACCGGTTTCGCCTTTATCATCTGCTTGTTTCGGGATCAGCAATTTAGACTTCAAAAACGCAAGCCATGCTGCCATCACCAGATAATCGGCGGCCAGCTCAAGACGTAATACCCGCGCTTGCTCGATGAAATCGAGATATTGCTCAGCCAGTGACTGAACGGAAATACGGGTTAAATCCACTTTCTGAGTGCGTGCCAGATGAAGAAGCAAGTCAAGCGGCCCTTCAAAGCCCTCAATATCAATTTGTAGCGGCGGATCTTGCGATGCGTCACCATCCTGCCAAAGCGCTTCCAAAGGCGCTATCGGCTCAATTATACCGGCTTTCTGATCGGCCAAGGGCTGTTTTTCCGCGTTTCAGTTAAGCTTCAACATTAAAAATGCGTGCAAACTCTGCGCGCAACTCATCCTCATTAGAAAGATCGGGCTCGCCTACATAAGAAAGCGCCAAATCAGCACGTCGTTTGGCTTTGCCTTCAAGCGCAATGGTTCGTGCAGCAACTTTCTGCATTTCTTCGATATCGCCGCTGCAATGCAAAACGATGTCACAACCAGCGGTGATAATTGCTTCGGCCAGATCACCAAGATCACCGGAAAGCGCCTTCATCGAAATATCATCGCTCATCACCAAACCATCAAATTCAAGCACATCGCGAATAATGGTTCTAATTACTGTATCCGATAAGGTTGCCGGCAATTCAGGGTCGATCGTTTCAAATACCACATGCGCCGTCATGGCCATCGGCAAATCATTGAGTGCTTTGAAGGGCACAAAATCATGAGCAACTAAATCTGCCAGCGGAACATTGACCCGCGCCAGTTCTTTATGGGTATCGCAAAAAGCACGACCATGACCCGGCATATGTTTAACCACAGGCAAAACACCGCCCGCAATCAAACCTTCCGCAGTCTGTCGACCCAGCAACGTCACAATCTCGGGATCATACGCATAAGCGCGATCACCGATGACTTCATGTGCTCCTTCAACCGGAACGTCCAGCACAGGCATGCAATTGACATTGATGCCGACCGACAGCAAATCAAAAGCATGCAAGCGGCCAAGCAACCAAGCTGCACGCAATCCCTGTTCCGCATTGCGCTTATAAACATCGCCAATCATGCGCGCTGAAGGATAATTGGACGCCAATGGCGGGCGAAGGCGCTGTACACGTCCGCCTTCCTGATCGACAAAAATCGGCAAATCAGAACGTCCTGTCGCATCACAAAGCGATGTGGTTAGTTCATTGAGCTGTTCAATGCTCTCAACATTACGCGTAAAAAGAATTGCGCCCCATGGATTGACTTCACGAAAGAACGAAAATTCCTCAGCACTGAGCTCAGTACCAGCAACACCTGCAATCATCGCTTTGCACTTAGCCATGCAATCGGATCCTCTCAAAAAATGACTTTAATCCAGTTATCATAACTGAATTTGATGATGCAAAACATAGACAAAGGGCACACTCATTCAAGAGTGAACCCTTTGCAAGTCTACTATATTTTATGAAGACAAGTCACTGTCATTCATTGTTGTTTTTTTACTGCGTTACAAAGCAACTGCCACCGGCATTTTTCAAACGTTCACACAAAGCATTGGCTTCGGCCTTCGTACCGCCGGAAATACGAACGCGGTAATAAGTACCCTTGCCTGGAATATCAGCTTTACGAATATCTACAGCACGCCCGCCAATGATATTGGCATATTTCTGCCCCATAGACGCAAAGGACTTCTGCGCCAGTTCGGCAGATGGCTGTGAAGCAATCTGGATGTAATATCCACCTGCAGCCGGTGCTGCAGGCGTTTCGCTCACTGCTGGCGTTGCCGGTGTTGTCGCCACAACATTGGTTGGTTGCTGAGCCGGACGCGACGGCGCTACAGGCACTTGCGTTGGCGGTGTGAAGGTTTGTGTCTCCACCGTACGAGCTGGTGCAACGGGTGCACTTGCCGGCACATTTGTTTGCGTATTGGCTGTCTCAGCAGGGGTCAGCGCCGACGATTCAATAATATTTTCCGGTGTCAGCTCTGCCGGTTCCGGCGCAACAGGCGTTACCGAACGTGGTGCTTCAGCTGGCTGCTGCACGATCGTACCATCAGGGCGAACAACCATTGTCTGCACTGTACGCGGTACGATCAGTGGTTCTTCTTCTGTGGCAGGGCTATTATTGGTCGCCGTGATTGTATCATTGCGATCTTCATTAAAGCTGCCAAACTCATCTTCATCCGCGGCCAGATCAACCGGATCCTCCTGCGCTGTCACCAGAGATTTTTGCTCTGGATTCTGCGGTATGGTACCGGCAACACGCTCATATACAGCTTTATCCTGATTAGGAACCGTCGCACCACCCGGATTTTCCGGTTGCATTTTAACCGGCTGGTTATCGGAGCGAATGATGACCGGCTCGCCGGAATTCATGCCACCGCCAATAAAGTGATAAGCAATTCCACCAATAAGTACCAGCACACCGGCAGCTGTCGCCAATAGCATAGCACGACGCCCACGCACCGGACGCTCGCGGTAAGCATCAGCTGCGGCACCTAAATCTTCATCCAAGGAATAAGGAGCAACGGGAGCTTGCTGCGCGCCCGCACCATTACTACCATCAGCCCAATGATTATAGAAATCATCCTGACTACCGGTTGGTGCTTGCGATGCTGGCGCTTGATTTCTGGCGCCCAAACCAGCACCAATAGCAGCGCCCGCCGCCAAGCCGCCGGCCAATGCAGTATTGGAAGGGGAAAAATCTGCATAACTCTCGCGGAAAATATCTTCAAAGGCACGATCAGCCGATGCAGCTTCTTCAACAGGCGCTGGCGTCTCTTCGACATTGATTGCACTGAATACATCGGCAAATTCGGCTTCCAGCTGATTGAGGCCGGCATTTTCAGGCTCATCATAATAAGGTACTTCAGGTAAATCCAAAGGCTGGGTCTGTTCGACCTTGGCCTCGGAAACACTCATTGTTTCCACATCTGGTGCAGGTACCGAGAAACTCGAACGTTGCGCTGCATAATGCGGGAACGGCGCAGGCTGGCGCTCTTCTTCGGAAATCGCATGCGCAAAGACAGGTGTTTTCTCAACAACCTTATCGGTGGCGTCTTGCAGCTCGGTCTCTTCGATGCCGAAATCAAAATCCTGATCAGAGAAGAAATTTTCCGAAGGCGCATCGGATGGCGAAGCCACAAACTCCTGCCCATCATGCAGCGGCTTATCTTTTTCCCAAGGGAAATAGCTTTGTGCTGACAATTCACGCTCAATGGCTTCGGAGAAATTCTCATCATCCAGTTCAAAAGCATCATCTTGCGGCAAATCCGCCAATGTAGCTTCAAACTCGGCAGATGCCTGATTAAGCGCATTCAGTTCGATATCACTGGTTTCAACTGCAAAGGATGTATCATCAAAGAACATATCCTGTGGCGGCTCATCACTGCTGTGATGAACCGGCGCTGCAGATGAAGCTTGCTCTTGGTAGCTCGCATCCTCGGCATAATAAGTGTCTTCACTCAAAGTCGCAGTTTCTGCAAAGGAAGGTTCATCATAAGAAGCTTGTGTCGATGCAGGTTGATAATTGCCGCTTTCAATCGAAAACTGCGCCGCAAAATCATCTATATTCCCATGTGGCTCAAGCTCTTCAGCGGCTTGGTCAAAAGATGAAAAAACTTCATCTTTAGGTTCATTTTGCAGTTCACTGTAGAGTGGTTCTTCCGGTATATAGACAGATGCAGGCTCTTCATAAGCCGCAGGTGCTGCATCACCAAAGAGCAAATTAGCCAGCTCATCCTCCAGCGATGGTGCAGGGACTGCAGCCGCCGGTGGTGTGTAATCATGGGTTTCCTGCGCTTCGACCTGCGGCTCGGTCTGATAGCTATCCTGATAGCCGGATTGATTGCTTTGATAATGACCAGACAGCACATCTTCATGGCCTGACAAAGCCAAAGCCAGTTCATCTTCCAGCGCGGAATTATATGCCTGATCAGCATATGAATAAGGCTCTTGTGATGCCGGCGTTTCCTGCGCTGCAAAGGTTGGCTGATGATCCTCTTCGGTTACAGGCAGGTTTTCTTCCTCCGCAACATCAGCGGACGCCGGCGGAGACTGCAGATGCTGTGTCAGGCTTCCATAGCCATGCGAGCCCTGATTGTAGCTGGCATAGCTGCGTGCCGATGCACTTCTGTAGCTATCACGGTAATTATCGGCGGCAGTAGCAGCCACCTCAGGCGCTGCGGGTTGTGGTGCGGTCATCTCTGAAAAGACGTCCGGCACATCCTGTCCGAAAAAATCATCATCCAGACCGCCGACCAGTTCACGCTCCAAATCGATCGCGAACATGTCGTCAGACGGAGTTGTATCCTGATGCGTGGATTGAGCTGAAAACAGCTCATCGAAACCGCCGATCTGGGAAAGCTGCATCAGCGGATCATCTTCTTCCTGCACCGGACGCTCGCCGTTCTCGCGGGCTTTATAACTGCTGTCCGTCATGACTTCTTCCTAACTCATACCCTGAAGATATCACACGATATCTGTAACCATTGCAAATACCAGTGCAATGTGGGCAAAAGTTGACAGTCGTTTCCTTTCGAAACCGGCAGAATAAAGCTTCACGATAAAGCTCCATTCTGCAAGTCTTCAACAATGGCCTCACAAGCAGATACCAGACTTTTTGTGTCTGAGTATTTTACCTGATCAGCGCATCTCCGTCGGAGCATCCGCACCAATAATAGTCAGTCCGGATTTAAGAACGTCGGAAACAACCTGCACCAGCCCAAGCCTGGCAAGTGACAAGTTTGTATCGTTAACCTTGATAAAACGTAAATCTTGGTTTTCTGAACCTTTATTCCATTGAGAATGGAACGCAGAAGCCAGATCATACAGGTAAAAAGCCAGTCTATGCGGCTCTTGATGACTTGCAGCGGCCTCAATAAGACGCGGATATTCTGCAAGCTTACGGATCAAAGCCAGTTCACTTTCATCATTCAAAAGACTTAAATGTTCAAAAAGTGATTCTCTTTTGATCTCTTCAAGACCCAATTGTTCACGTGCCTGACGGAAGACTGAGTGACATCGCGCAGAGGCATATTGGACATAGAAAACCGGATTGTCTTTTGACTGCTCGGTTACTTTAGCAAAGTCAAAATCCAGTGCAGCATCGCTCTTGCGATAAAGCATCATGAAACGCACCGGATCACGACCGACCTCATCCACCACATCACGCAGTGTAATAAACTCGCCCGCACGCTTCGACATGCGGACCGGCTCACCATTACGCAACAGCTTGACCATCTGACAGAGCAGAACAGTCAGTTTTGCTTTGCCATCCGATACGGCGCGTGCAACAGCTTCCAAACGTTTGACATAGCCGCCATGATCGGCACCAAGCACATAGATCATTTCGTCAAAGCCGCGATCATACTTATCTTTAAAATAAGCAACGTCAGCAGCAAAATAGGTAAATGAACCGTCAGACTTCATCAAGGCGCGGTCGATATCGTCACCCACTTCGGTAGAGCGGAACAATGTCTGTTCACGATCTTCCCAATCATCCGGCAACTGGCCTTTTGGCGGAGGCAACTTGCCCTTATAGACATGGCCTTTCATGGTCAGATCATTGATAGTCGAGCGGATTGCCTGTGCATGATTGGCATGCAGCGTCTTTTCCGAGAAGAAGAGATCATGATGCACATTGAGCGCTTCAAGATCCGCACGGATCATATCCATCATTGCCTTGATGGTTCGCTCTTTCAAAATCTCAAGACGCTCATCTTCCGGCATTTCCAGAAGCTTGCTGCCAAATTCCTCAGTCAGCGCTTTGCCAACCGGCACCAGATAATCGCCCGGATAAAGACCAGAAGGAATTTCGCCAATATCTTCGCCAAGCGCTTCGCGGTAACGCAACATCACAGATTTGGCGACAACATCAATCTGTGCACCGGCATCATTAATGTAATATTCTTTTGTTACATCATAGCCGCTAAAGGACAAAAGATTGGCAAGCACATCACCAACAACCGCACCACGGCAATGGCCGACATGCATAGGGCCGGTCGGATTGGCAGACACATATTCCACATTGACTTTGCGACCCTCTCCCAGCTTCGAGCGGCCGTAATCGGTACCGGAAGCAAGCATCGTATTAATGCCACGCTGCCAGTAAGCCGGTTTCAAACGCAGATTGATAAAGCCCGGACCTGCAACATCGACCGACTCAACATCGGCATCCTTTTGTAACGCCCGACCAATTTTCTCCGCCAATGCACGTGGATTTTCACCAACCGCTTTAGATAAGACCATAGCCGCATTAGTGGCAATATCACCGTGGCTCGCATCGCGCGGCGGCTCCACTCCGACACGGGAAAGGTCTAATTCACCACCATCTTTTGCTTTAAGATCAATGTCTTGCAGCGTTTTTTTGATACGTTCATCGAAATCTGTAAAGATATTCATGATCTGTCCTGTTTCGCAGAGGCTCTCATCTTTTCAAGCAACCTCTCATGCATAAAATTCCCAAAGCAACAAGCAAGCTTTTGCTAATTCTTATCGATCGCGCTTAAAATCTTTTCCGCCCGATTAAGCCAATTCATCTGTTTGGTCAAACAATCGTCGATGCTCACGCAAAGCATAATTGTCAGTCATACCAGAGATGAAGTCGGCTATGTGACGTGCTTTTGCCGATAAATCCAAAGTTTCCATTTTAGCTTGCCATTCTTGCGGCATCATTTCAGGTTTTGCCTGATATAGATCAAACAAGTTCTGAACCACTTTGTCTGCGATCCGTCGTCGTCGGACGACACTTTCATGGAAATAAAGATTTTTGAACAAATAACGCTTGAGCTCCCGCTCCTGCTCAAACATCTCCGGCGAAAAGCCGACCAAGGCCGAAGAGTGATTGCGCACATCATCAATGGATTGTGGTTGCAATGCCTCAATGCGGCGCTGTGCTTCCATAATTACAGTTTCGACCATTACGGTGATCTGTCGACGCACCAACTCATAACCCGTGCGCGTATCATCGAGACGGGGGTACTTTGCCCGCGCAGTCGCAATCAAATCTCTTGTCAACCTGACATCTTGCAAACCATCAAGCGATAACAGCCCTGCCCGTAAACCATCATCAATGTCGTGGGCATTATAGGCAATGTCATCGGCAATCGCGGCACATTGCGCTTCAAGGCTTGCAAAACTACCCAGCCGCAAATCATATTTTGCGTTAAAATCGAGAACCGGTTGCGGCACGATTTCTTCAACGGCATAAATGCCGGTTAAAGGCCCGTTATGCTTAACCAGCCCTTCAAGCGTTTCCCAGCTAAGATTAAGGCCGTCAAATTCTGCATAGCGCTGCTCCAGCTTGGTCACGATGCGCAAGGACTGTGCATTATGATCAAAACCACCATAATCCTTCATTCGTTCATTGAGCGTATCTTCGCCGGTATGGCCGAATGGTGTGTGACCGAAATCATGTACCAAAGCCACCGCTTCAGCCAAATCTTCATCCAGCCGCAAGGCGCGCGCCAAAGCTCTGGCAATTTGCGCCACTTCAATAGTGTGGGTCAAACGGGTGCGGTAATGGTCGCCCTCATGCGCAATAAAAACTTGTGTCTTATGCTTCAAACGGCGAAACGCGTTGGAGTGAATGATGCGGTCACGATCGCGCTGATAAGGCGTGCGCGTCGGGCTGGCGGCTTCAGGCACCAAACGCCCAAGGCTTTTTGCCGGATCAGCGGCATAAACCGCCCGCTCCCGATAGCCAAAACCAATTCCGTCCAAACTGTTCATTTTATCGTCTGTGTTCCATCACTGTGCTGGTTGCCTGCCTCAAATCATCATGCCGTTTTCTATAGCATAACTTCGTTTTTGTCTTGCAAAGTTTGATAAACCACCATTGACACCAAGGCGGTCAATTCTTAGCTATCATAGATATGACACAAAAGGTGCTGCGATATTATGATAATAGACGCAGATTTTTATCCGGAGCAAACCATGACGGATATATCCGTATCAGATTCAGCCGCCAAGCGGATCGCTAAAATTCTCAGCAGCGAGCCTGATAAGTCAGCCCTGCGCGTTTCTGTCGAGGGGGGTGGCTGCACCGGTTTTTCATATAAATATGAACTGGTGAATGATCAGGAAGACGACGATCTGGTCATTGAAAAAGCCGGAGCCAAGGTGCTGATTGATGCAATCTCCTTTCCGTATCTGGAAGGTTCGGTGATTGATTTCGTCGATGATCTGATGGGGCAATCTTTCCACATCCAAAACCCGAATGCCACCAGCTCATGCGGTTGTGGCACCAGTTTCTCAATCTGATCATACAATGCACGACTTGCTGGCAAGCTGATTTATCTGTGGCAAGCGCTTCCATTTCCCCCTATAGCGCTTGCCGTTCCTCTCACAATTCTCTATTCCTGTTTCCATGAAAATCGCGACATGGAATATTAACGGCGTTAAAGCCCGTATCGACAATCTTCTGCACTGGCTGGAAGAATCATCACCCGATATTGCCTGTTTGCAGGAAATAAAATCGGTCGATGACTTGTTTCCGCGGCTGGAGATTGAGGCGCTCGGCTATCATGTGGAAACCCATGGTCAAAAAGGCTTTAATGGCGTCGCTATTCTCTCCAAGAAAACACCGGATGAAGTCATACGCGGCCTGCCCGGCGATGATAGTGACGAGCAATCACGTTTCATTCAGGCACAATTCTCGACGGATAAAGGTGTTTTGCGTGTTGTCTCGCTTTATTTGCCAAACGGTAATCCGGTGGACACGCAAAAATACCCCTATAAGCTTTCATGGATGCGGCGGTTGAACCATTGGGCACAAGAGCATTTAGCACTTGAGGAACCACTTATTCTGGCAGGTGATTATAATATCATTCCTGAAACTAAAGACGCTGAAACGCCTGCCGCTTGGGTTAATGACGCACTCTTCCTGCGCTCATCACGTGTTTTGTTTCGCGAGCTTGAAAATTTAGGCTTCAGTGATGCCTTCCGCGCCACCACAGATGCAGACAAATCCTATTCCTTCTGGGATTATCAAGCTGGTGCATGGCAGAAAAATAATGGCATCCGCATCGATCACCTGATGCTTTCACCGGAAGCTGCTGATCTTTTGGAAACTGTTAATATTGAGAAACATACACGTGGCTGGGAAAAACCATCCGATCATGTGCCGGTCGTCATCACGCTAAAAAATTCATTCTAAAATTTGTTGATTTCACCACTTAGAGTGTGTCGCACTTAATCGTATCCACTGTGCTCGCTCTAGCGTTTTGTTTTTACGCATGTCTCCCAAAACCGGTGCCCACTTTTGGGAGACATGCTCTAAGAGCGCTCGGTTGTGAGCGCTTTTTTTATTGGCTGATTAGTTGCTCTCGGCCATCAGTCTGATCTGATCGCCCCGTCCCCATCGTCCAGCCAAGGCAACAGCATTGCGACGGTCTGCTTCACCTGCCAAGGAAAACGCTTGCTCCTGCATTTCGCGGATCCATGCTTTATCCTGCATATCACAATGTTCAAAAGCCACCGTCAACATAGCAAGGCCCTGCACGGTTTTTCCTGCCTGAAACAGCATATTGCCGAACATGGCTTGCGCACTGGCATGGCCTTTTTGCGCTGAAAGCTGGAACCAGCGTGCAGCCTGCACTGCATTACGTTCACCTCCCTCACCATTCAACAGCATTTTGCCAAGCTCGTATTGTGCGGAGGGATCACCAAAGCTGGAGGCTGCCTGAACATAGAGATCACGCGCCAATGGCAAATTAGACTTTACATGCGTCCCCGGAATGCCGCGACGGACATAACCGGCAAGTGCGGTTAATGCATCAGCGACATAGGATTCATTTTGGGAGCCCGGATCGACACCATCACGAACGATTTTTTCAAAAATCTGATACGCGGTAAAATCATCTTCCGGAACGCCGTCACCGTCAGCATACATACGCGCCAGCTTCCAGTTCGCACCCGGATGACCTTGTTCGGCAGCATAACGAAGTGCCTTTACGGCTTCATCTTTGTGACCGCTTTTATAGGCAGAGAAAAAAACTTCAAACGGATTGTTGGATTTTGGCTTTTCCTGAACATCAAAAGCAAAGCCGCTCTGTGTGCCGACCGCAATACTTAATAAAGCCAAGCCCAGCACAGAGCCGTAAAGATGGCTCTTTATTGGGAATGCAAAATTTTTCAAAGTCATTGCAGTCAACTTCTTTCAATCCCATTGGTCAAAGACGTAAGCGGCACTAAGCAGAAATCATAATCCAACTTCTCGGCGACACTACGACTTTCGGAGGGCAGAATAAGGCATGTTAATGTCACTTGATCTTACCGTCCAGATTTAAACCACTGCGTTCTGCGTGGACGAACCGTCACAGAACATCATTGAATAAACTTTATCCCGCTTTGTGGCGGCATAGGGGCAAATTGCCTTCAACTATGCTTAGTATAATTTATTGAAAAAAACTGTTGCGGAATCGCCACATTCGACATTCAAGAAAATATGTTTAACAAAACCCCACGAGCATTTTATAAATAGCACATATTTACATGTACTAAAAATGCAAAGATCGTATAGATTTAATCAATAAATTCAAAATTTTACAGAGAACTCTTAATAAAGTGGTTCCTGATACATTTTCGCTCCTTTATTTTGCAGAGCTTTTATTTGCGCGATACCTTCTTTGGAAACCGCGAGAATAGCTGTGATATTATTCTCGCTCAGTTCGCCTTCAATCGCCAAACCTTCGCCTTCGGGCACATAATAACGTTCAACACCGAATCGTAGGCGTACATTGCCGCCGGATTGCAGCCAGATCGGATAGACCGTTTCACCCTTGATCTGCACCTCGTCAGCGCTCAGATCATCAAAGGGTTTTATGGATGCGCGGCTCATATGCCAAAGACCGTCATCCCCTTTTTTAACCGCCACATAAACATCGCCGCTATAATTATCCGTTGCATCCTTAACAGCGCTTTGAGCAAATTCTGAAA
>NZ_JBHEEH010000009.1:0-102201 GCF_041929845.1 Paenochrobactrum pullorum | reverse complement strand
CCTCTCTACTGTCAAAACCTAAAAATCAATAAAAACACTCAATAAAGACAATTGTTTGATCAGCTCCACATCCTAGGCATCAATATTCTATTAGAATCCTATGTCATTAAAAAACTTCAATTGAAATGGCCCCACGAACAAGGATTCGGAAAGTCCTTAGAGATAGCTCGCTATACACTCGACTAGGCACTTCATCGCAGCAGGCTGGTTATCATTACCAACAAACCAAATATTTCAGGGAAAAATACAGTTAGGAATTATATTATAATTACCCCAACTGCGGCTTATAAATATTCCAACGTTCGATAAAAAAAGAAAATGAACGCAACTTACTCATAGTCCCAGACAACAATAAGCTCACAACAAGTTCGGATAAGTGCGATCTAACATCTGTTATTTAATGATAGGGGCTTATCATTGTTGTCAAAATTTAAACGTCGCCATTTTCTTCAGGCTGCAGTTGCAATTTATGCAATCACGGCAATTAACCTGAATACGGTATCCTCTTACGCACAAGAAGAAACTGCTGCAGGCGGAACTCTCATTTATTTGGAAAAGCAACCCCATACCAGCCTTTATCCGCCAGCGGCAGGTTTTTATCCAAATGGGGGGGTGCTCAATCAAATTACGGATAAACTGACTTATCAAAATCCGCGAACACTTGAAATCGAACCATGGCTTGCAGAAAGTTGGGAGATTAATTCCGATGCGACAGAATATACATTCCACTTACGGGACGGCATAACATTCTCAGACGGTTCACCGGTCGATGCAAAAGCAATTGCTGCCAACTTCGATGTATATGGTCTGGGAAATATCGATCGCAAGCAAACCATTTCCGAAGCAATCAGCAACTATGAACGTAGTGAAGTGGTTGACGCTAAAGCTGTAAAATTCTATTTCAAGGCATCATCACCGGGTTTCCTACAGGCAACCGCCACGCCGACATCGGGCATTGTTTCACCTGCAACACCTGCTCTTTCAGCAGATGAATTCGGTCAAGCACCCAATATTATCGGTTCAGGACCTTTCGTTGTAGCAAGTGAAAAACTCGGCACTGAAATCCGGCTAGCAGCACGAAAAGATTATAACTGGGCACCTGTAAAACTGTCTCATCAAGGTCGTGCTAAGCTTGATGGCATTACTATTCTGACTGTCCCGGAAGATGGTGTGCGCATTGGCTCACTTCTATCCCAGCAAGGTGATTTCATTCGTCAGGTTCATTCCTATGATGAGGCACAGGTAAAGGCCGCCGGTTATACGGTTTATGGTGCACAAACGCGCGGAACGACACATGCTGTTGCCTTCCGACCAAGCAATGCACTCGTGGCAGATCGTCAAGTACGCCAAGCCTTGTTACACGCTACCAATAGCCAAGAAATCATTGATACATTGTTCACAGAGAACTATCCGAAAGCACGCTCCCCGCTTTCTTCGGTTTCTGAAGGTTTTATTGATCTCAGCAGCGAATTGGTCTTCGATCCAGACTTGGCCAAAAAATTGCTGGATGAAGCAGGTTGGAAAACCGGAGCCGACGGTATTCGTGAGAAGGAAGGCAAAAGACTTTCACTTGGCGTTTATGACTCGCTCAATTATGCACGTAGCAAAGAAACCCTGCAACTATTGGCACAGCAATGGCAAAATGTTGGTGTCGAGCTGAAACTTCTGGCCGGCGAAGCCGGTACCCGTACAAAAGATGACCTGAATCCTGAAGTTACCCCGTTAGTTCCAACCAAGGTAGAGCGTGCTGATCCGGAAGTTTTAAAAAGTCAGTATTATCCGACAACACGTGACCAGTTACGCCAACAAGGTGGCAAAGGTTTAGGAACAGAATTTGTCGACGCGAAGCTCAACGCAATTCTTGATGCAATCGCCTCTGAGCCGAATACTGCCAAACGTCTGGACCATACGCAGGATGCTCAAAAGTATCTGATTGAACAGGCTTACGTTATCCCGCTTTTCGAAGAACCGCAATCTTTCGCAGGCGCTCCATACGTAAAAGACATTGACTTTGATGCAGTAGGTCGCCCGCTATTTTATAGCGTGTCTCTTGATCGCAAGTAATTATTTGAAATATCAATACAACTTCAGGCTTAATCCACTTGTCCCATTCTAAATATATCCTATCGAGATTGAGCCAAGCACTTGTTGTGTTGTGGGCTGCGTTCACCCTATCTTTTTTGCTATTGCAAATGATGCCCGGGGACGCGGTGCTTATTAAATATATGGGGGGAGACTTTGCGCTTTCCCCTGAACAGCTTGCCGAAATCCGCCAAATTTATGGCTCGGACAATCCGCCCCTCCAACGTTATTTTACGGCTCTTACGAACACATTGACGGGAGATTTCGGATACTCCATCCATGCTGGTGTTAAGGTGACAGCGTTGATTGGGGACAATATTCTGGCAACCTTCAGGCTGGCAGGCTTAGGTTTTCTTTTTGCGTTAATATTCAGTCTCGCACTGTCTTTTCTATCCTATTTTTCACCTTTCGCATGGCTTCGCCGTGCCATTACAATGTTGCCGTCGCTTTTTATTGCCATTCCTGTCTTTTGGCTTGGCATTATGCTTATACAAATATTTTCTTTTCGCTTCCGCCTGGTACCAGTGATTAATCCCGGCCCATGGATCGGCTTAATTCTGCCAATCGCAACACTTGCTGTTCCCGTCAGTGCACCTATCACGCAAATCCTGATGCGTAACATTGATGATGTTATGACACGTCCCTTCGTTGTGGTCGCACGCGCAAAAGGCGCCTCACTAAATTGGGTCTTTTGGAGACATGTCATTACCAATGCATCATTTCCGGTGCTTACCATCTGCGGCATGCTGTTCGGCGAATTGCTGGCTGGCGCCGTTGTTACCGAAACCGTCTTTGGTTTGAACGGTATTGGCCGCATAACTGAATCCGCAGTTGCAACACTTGACGTGGCTGTTTTGCAAGCCGTTGTCCTGCTGTCTGCTGCAACATTTGTCAGCATCAACCTCATTGTTGACCTACTTTATCCGCTGCTTGATCCAAGGCTGCGCAAAGATACAAAGGCGGCCTGATATGGGAATAGCTAAAGAAACATACGCCGGCACATCAACCGGATCAGCCCTTTCACAAAAAATACGCTCTTTCTTTGATGCAGTAAAAACAACCAGCCTTTCAACATGGCTTTCTTATGCCATTTTGCTCATTGTTATTCTTTGCGCCGTTTTTCCGGATTTTTTTGCTACGCATGATGCTGTAACAAGTAAGCCCGGACAGCAGTTAAAAGCGCCGAGTTTGACCAACTATTTCGGCACTGACACGCTTGGCCGCGATCAATATTCACGAATTATCTATGGGGCGGTGCATTCACTGAGTGGTGCATTCATCGCAACATTAGTCGGGCTTATAGTCGGCACCGCATTCGGCTTGTTCGCCGGTTCAATGGGCGGAGTTGTAGATACGATTTCTATGCGAATAGTTGACGTGCTTTTGTCTATACCAAGCCTTCTGCTTGCCTTGAGCATTATTATCTTGCTCGGTTTTGGAACGTTCAACGCATCCATTGCCGTGGGTGTAGCATCGGTGGCTGCATTTGCACGTCTTATGCGTTCTGAAGTTATCAGAGTGCGAAGCAGTGATTATATTGAAGCAGCCATTGGTAGTGGAGGCACATTCTCAAAGGTTCTTTGGCGTCATATTCTTCCAAATTCCCTTACATCCGTTATCGCCTTTTCGGCATTACAATTCGGCTCGGCTATTCTTCAGCTCTCAACCTTGAGCTTCCTTGGCTACGGTCCGCCGCCACCAACACCCGAATGGGGATTGTTGGTGGCCGAAGGGCGCAATTACATAGCAACGGCATGGTGGCTGACAGCCGCACCCGGATTAATCATCGTATTGGTCGTTTTGGCTGCAAATCAGATCAGCAAATCCGTGCGGGAACAGCTATGAAAACTAATTTATCAGTTAAGTTCGATGCGGATCACGCCTTACCAATATTAGATATCAAAGAACTAAGTATTTCTTATGGTAAGGCGGCGAAAGCAAAGCGCGTTGTCAACGGTATTTCGTTTAGCTTGAATCACGGCGAAACACTTGCCATTGTCGGCGAGTCGGGCTCCGGTAAAACAACCACAGCGCAAGCCATTATCGGGTTGCTGACCGGCGGACAGATTGATGATGGTCAAATTCTGCTCAACGGTCAGAATATTGCACATTGGTCAGACAAACAATTGGACGGTTTACGCGGGTCACGCATTGGTCTTATACCGCAAGACCCGGTTACTTCACTTAATCCTATTCGCACTATTGGATCGCAGTTGAGTGAAATTTTCGTGCTTCACCGATTGGCGATGGGCCGAAAAAAGATCAAAGAAATAGTTCTGGAACTACTTGAAAAAGTTGGATTGCCGTCTCCTGAACTGCGTTATAATCAATACCCGCACCAGCTCTCCGGTGGAATGCGTCAGCGGGTTCTTATTGCAATGGCAATCGCTTTAAAGCCCGAGTTGATTATAGCTGATGAGCCTACGAGTGCGCTTGATGTCACTGTGCAAAAACGCATCCTTGATCTTATCGATGCTTTAAAACAAGAAACAAATGCGTCCGTTTTACTTATCACTCATGATTTAGGTGTTGCTGCCCGTGCTGATGCTATTGTCGTCATGCAAGGGGGGCGCGTTATTGAAGTCGGGAGAACCGCAGACATACTGAACGCGCCGCAAAATAATTACACTAAAAAGCTGCTAAGTGATGCACCTTCATTTACTGGCAAGAAGCGGGATGAACTCCGTCTTGCAAAGATTATCCCGACAGATGACGTAGTTGTCGTTGATAATTTAAACAAAACTTTTCCGCTTGCAGGCCATCCAGAAGGCTTGCAAGCTGTGGTAAACTTGTCCTTTCGTGTCGCACGTGGGACAACACATGCCATTGTTGGTGAATCCGGCAGCGGTAAAACAACCACAATCCGCATGGTCACAGGTTTTGAAACTGCTACATCTGGAAACATCGCTATCAGTGGCATGAGTGTATCAAATCTTAGTGGCGAACCATTACGCCAGTTTCGACGCAAGGTGCAGTTGGTCTATCAAAACCCTAATAGTTCCCTTGATCCGCGTCAGACAATCTTCAAGATTGTTGAAGAACCATTACTCAATTTTGATCCCTTATCTGCTAAGGAACGAGCTGAACGTGTGCATGAAATGATTACCCGCGTCGGTTTACCAACCGACGTTCTTCATCGCCACCCGCGCCCACTTTCCGGGGGACAACGTCAGCGCGTTGCTATTGCCCGTGCGTTGATTTTACAGCCGGAAGTTGTTGTTCTTGATGAAGCTGTGTCTGCTTTGGATGTGACAGTACAAGCCCGTATTCTGACACTTTTAACCCAATTACAACATGAATTCGGACTGACTTATATATTCGTTTCTCATGATCTGGCCGTTGTGAGCCAGATCGCTGACACGGTTTCGGTCATGCAAAATGGAATTGAAGTCGAGCAAGGGCCGGTTGAAACCGTTTTTAGATATCCTGCCCATGATTACACCAAAGAACTGGTAGCAAGCATTCCTAAATTTCACGCAAATCATGGCTCTGAACTAAATCCTGCGTAACCAAATTTTATTGACCGACATAATGATGACCCGCCTGCATCCTCATAACCTTGAAGCGCTGGAAGAGCGTCTGGCCGATGACCTGCTATTGTTGAATTATCCTGCGAAGAGCTGGACGAAGCCGCTCATCAATAATCACAACACCGTTTTGTGGTGGCGGTGAAGACATAGGCTTTGCTTATGCTAAAATTCTTGCCGCAGAAGGAGTTGAAATTGTGCTGGTGACACGCACAGAAGACAAGCTTAAAAAATCAAACACCGCACTTCAGAACAATTGCGATGCTAAAGTCAGTTACATTCCAGCGGATTTGAGGCCTAGCGGATTTGGGGCAACGTGAAAGACGTATCGAAATCCTGAATAATTGCAGTGATCTAATATTTTGATCCATAATGGAGGGTGGCCACGGACCAAACGTGAATTTCGTAAATGGAGCAATGATGATTGGCTGCGCACAATAGACTTAATGATGCTAGCCCCGATTGAGCTGATAACTAGTGTAATTGATGGCATGGCAGAACGTAAATGCGGACGCATTGTTACTGTAGCCTCGCGTTTTGTGAAGGAACCTTCTTCAGAATTCGCTTTGTAAACCAGCCCACGTCTGGGCTTATCAGGTTTCATCACCGGTCTTGCGCGTCGATATGTGAGATGCTTCCTTAAAATCGGACCATTTTCAGCTGGAATTTTCCATTTATAATCCCCTTTACGGGAGAAGGAGAGTTCCATCAATGCCGGTAAATTTTAGACGCATAAATTGCGTTTGTTCTGTAACAAGCCGATAGTACGCCAATTGGCGAAGTTTGTCGTAAGGCAGGTATTGAGCCGCACTGGATTTTGCGGCACGCAATTTGTTCGACGCTTATGCAGCTTTATCACATATTTTCATATTCTGATAGAAAGCCTCCTCGGCTTCTGCAGGTGCTATATATCCGATTAGCTCCAGTAAACGTTGATTATTGTACCTATGGACCCGATTAAAGGTTTCCCACTCAATTTCGCACATTGGTTCCCATAGTCCACCTTGGTTTATGACCTCTGTTTTGAAGAAGCCGATCACACATTCAGCTAAGACATTGTCATAAGAATCGCCAACAATACCGACCGAATGCTCAATCTGAGCCGCAGCCAACCGCTCGGTATACTTCATAGAAAGATATTGAGGCCCGCGGTTCGAGTGGTGGGTTAAAACATTTTCCGCACTCGCTAGGCCGGCACGTTCACCGCTATCACGCTGCTGCTGACGTGACCAACTACGAGGGTTATCGACAGAAAAATCGGGCTTATTAGAAATAGCCACTAGTGCAGCAGTTTCACTCGTATATTCATGACGCTGCTCAACAAACATGCGAACAGCACGCTCACGAAGTTCGGGAGGATAAGGTTTTGTTGTCTTTTTATATTCCATAATATCCACTCTACTTGGAGCTAAACAATCCGGTAAACTCGGGGTGGTTCAAATGTTTACTTTAAACAAGAAGGGTTAAATACCATTTTACAGTATTTTTAAAGTAAATTCAGGAAAAATGGCGTTTATATAGTACAGAAAATCGCATCAAGAGATAATTTTTAAGCGAGTTTAAAAATGCACTGTATTCCGATTGTCTTGGCAACGACCACAACAATCATGACAGCTGCTGGTGTTCCGATCGTCACAACGACCATAGCCAAAATGTTTTTCGTGCCAGAACCAACAGATTTGTTAAGTAATAATTCGACTCTTACAATGAATAATTAACTAACTATATTTTATCTTCAGTTTATTTTTTATGTATTGATGATCGTTATGTAATTTTTTTACCAAAATATATTTTGATTAATTCTTTTGAAGAAGACAAGGAATGGTATAACTCTGTAGCTACAACCAAAATCACTTGGGAAAACCACCTGAGTTTAAATATGAAAACCGTCAGGATAAATAAATAAATATCTATATTAAATTCTCTTATCAAGGAGGATTTACTTATTTATAAATATAATTCAGATCAGTTGAGATATTTTCATCTTGCAATTTTCACGAAACTGGATTTTCTTACACATTGACATATTGTTGATGCAGGTAAAAAAATCACCTTTTATTGGTGGTTATTTTTACAGGTATCATGCCTTGCTGCCTTTCAAAAGGACGATGACATATGGCACAGAATGAAGCTGTCGACGATACATCTCCAAACACACCACTTAGAATTAAAGACATTACAGTTATCGACAATGTAAAGCTCAAAAAAGCGATTACAGCTGCCGCTCTGGGTAATGCTATGGAGTGGTTTGATTTTGGGGTTTATGGTTTTGTTGCTTATGCTTTAGGAAAAGTTTTCTTTCCTGATGCAGATCCCGGCATACAAACGATCGCAGCACTTGCCACCTTCTCTGTTCCGTTTCTGGTTCGTCCTTTAGGTGGTGTCTTTTTCGGCATTATGGGCGATCGTTTCGGTCGTCAAAAAGTACTTTCTATAACCATCATCATCATGGCAGCCAGTACTTTTTGTATCGGCTTGATACCTTCACATGATACAATTGGTATCTGGGCACCAATTCTATTGCTCATCTGTAAACTCATCCAAGGTTTTTCAGTGGGTGGCGAATATACTGGTGCAGCGATATTTGTATCAGAATATGCTCCCGATAGAAGGCGGGGCTTTCTTGGCAGCTGGCTCGATTTCGGTTCAATTGCAGGCTTTGTTTTGGGCGCGGGCGTGGTTGTTTTCCTTTCCTCCATTCTGGGAGAGGATACGTTTTTAGATTGGGGCTGGCGGATACCATTCATGTTAGCCGCACCACTCGGCTTGATCGGACTTTATTTACGACATGCAGCAGAGGAAACGCCAGCATTTACCGAGCACCTGGCACGTATGGAAAAAGAAGACCGTGACGCCGTTGAAAATCGTCCGATGGTTTCAATTTCAGAAATTCTCCGTGAATATTGGGGCGCACTGTGTGTTTGTGTCGGTCTCGTCTTAGTTACCAATATTACCTATTATATGTTGCTGACTTATATGCCGACTTATCTTTCACAAAGTTTAGGTTATTCCGAAGACCACGGCGTATTAATTATTATCGTCGTTATGATTGGCATGCTGTTTGTCCAGCCGGTTGTTGGCTTTTTGAGTGACCGTTTCGGGCGCAAACCATTTATTCTTATCGGCAGTATCGGATTGTTGGTTCTGGCCATACCCGCATTCAAATTGATTGCCAGCCGCGAAATTGTTCTTATTTTTACCGGGCTTCTTTTATTAGCAGTCACGCTTAATTGTTTGACGGGTGTCATGGCTTCAACCTTGCCTGCCATGTTCCCTGCCCGTATTCGCTATAGTGCGTTGGCCACCGCTTTTAATATATCGATTATTGTTGCCGGTCTGACACCAACTGTAGCAGCTTGGTTGGTTGAAACGACCCAAAATCTCTATATGCCGGCTTATTATTTAATGGTAGCCGCCCTTATTGGCTTAATCACTGCATTTTTTATGACCGAGACGGCCAACAAACCACTGCACGGAGATACGCCAAACGCGTCCAATAAAGCAGAAGCAAAAATAATTATCAAAGAACATTATACCAATATCGAAGAGAATATAGAGGAAATTAATAAAAAAATTTCGTCACTTGAAGCTGAAATCGCCGATTTAAATGAACAAAAAAATCTGCTGACAGCACAACACCCTAAATTATCTGATAGCGCTTCGTGATGAAGCGCTATCAGAGGGCATTCATTTTAAGCCTGAATGGCATGTTGATATATAAACCGCTTAATTAGACAGAATGACAGTTTAGCCATATTGGCGTCTTATTTTAACGATCATTTAAATAGATCAAACGAGCGATAAGCATTCTGCCAATGTACTCCCATCACCTGCCAGCACAACAAAATCAAAAAAACGATGCGTTATATAATTATCCCATCGCTTTGCGCGAGCAGGTCGTTTCATCACCAAAAGCGCCAGGCGTTTATACTTTCCATTCAGAAGACTATAATTATCCACTTTATATCGGCAAAAGTATTAATATCAGAGCAAGACTTCTTTCACACTTACGCTGCACAAAAGAAGCTCGTCTGCTTAAACAAACTTCCCGGATCAGCTACATTTCAACCGCCGGGGAGATCAGCGCTCTGCTGTTAGAAGCGCAAATGATTAAAGAGCAAAAACCATTATTTAATCGAAAACTGCGCAAAACAAGAGATACATGTTCCATTATTTTTGATGAAAGCGGCTTCAATATTATTTACACAAATGATTTGAATTATATTCCTTCAATTGATCATTTCGGACTGTTCAAAAATAAAAATGCCGCAAAACAACGTTTGCGCGATATTGCTGATCAACACGGTTTATGTCTAAGTATTCTAGGTATTGAACCTCATGTTAAAAACCGCCCGTGTTTTCGTGCAATGATCCATAAATGTCATGGAGCATGTTGCGGAAAAGAGGATATCGAAAACCATAATGCACGTGCGCGCATGGCACTGGACGCATATAGAATTGCCGCTTGGCCATATAAAGGCGCTATAGCGCTAAAAGAAAATTTTGGTCGTTTGAAACAATATCACATCCTTCATAACTGGCGTTACTTTGGCAGTTATCGATCTCGTATTTCCTTAAAAAATTACAGTTTGCCGCAAAATACTTTATTTGATGCAGATATGTACAAAATTTTAGTGCGTCCGATTATTTATGAGAAAGCAAAAATCATCGAACTTGAATGACTGTGATAAAATAAGAAATAATTACGATATTAACGCGTATTATAAATCAATCATATTTCCATATGCGCACAAAATTTGTAATTTCATATGACCTTATTGATTCAACTTTGGTATTAATTGCAGAATTCGATTCTATAACTTAGCCTCTTTTTGTGAAGAGCTGCCATGCTCATCGCTCTCCAATTAAGAGCGATCCGAGGAGGAAATAAGTATAAATAAGGATGGACATCCTCAAAATCCGAAAAAACTAAAAGTGTTTATAGCGCTCGTTCATGATACGTGGCTCAATATAATCCAGCGTTATCTGCCGATGTTTCTTCTAAACATCTTGTTTATATTTAAGAATCTGCACAGAAGTTATACCCTCATCATACCCTTCATGGGTGAACACGGCTTTTTTAGTCCTGCTCATAAATTTATGATTAAACAAGGAGAATACCATGACCCGCAAAGCTTTTATAGCTGCATTGCTCGCCACGGTTGTTTCAGCTGGCACTGCCTCCGCGAAGGATATTCGTATCGGTCTCAATGAGGATCCGGATTCTCTTGATCCAGTACGTTCGCGTACCTTCGTTTCCTCGATTGTTTATGAGCCGCTTTGCAATCGTTTGTTTAACACAGATGAAAATATGCAGATCATTCCTGAACTCGCAACCGAGTGGAAATGGTCTGATGATGGGCGCCAGTTAATTTTACAATTGCGTCAAGGTGTTCTCCATCACGACAAAACCCCATTTAATGCAGATTCTGCGCGCCGCGTTCTTGAACGCAACATGAATTTTGAGCTTTCCAATCGTAAAGCTGAATTAGCATCCATTGAAAAAGTGGAAGCAACCGGTGAACATGAACTCACCATCACTTTGAAATCTCCCGATGTCACCCTGATTGCCCAGCTTGCGCATCATGCGGGACGGATGTATTCACCGGATGCAGCCGATGCAGCGGGCGAAAATTTTGGCCAGAAACCTGTTTGCACAGGCCCTTATTCTTTTGTCAGCCGTGTTGAGGGTGATCGTATCGTATTGGAAAAATTCCCGGAATATTGGGAGGCTGACAAATACCACTATGACCGCGTCATTTTGATGCCAATTCCTGACACCACTGTTCGCCTGGCGAATGTGCGTGCAGGTGATCTCGACATTGTAGAGCGTACCGCTCCGTCCGACGTGCCAGCTATCCGCACCGATGATCGTTTGCAATTGTTTGAAGTGCCAAATATCGGCTATCAAGGCATTATGATTAATGTCGGCAATGGTCCGAAAGCCGAAAAACCTTTAGGTTCCAATCCTTTGGTGCGTCAGGCACTTTCATTGGCAATTGACCGTGAAGCACTCAATCAGGTCGTGTTTGAGGGGCTGTATGTTCCGGGCAACCAGTGGGCAACACCCGGTTCGACTTATTATAATGAAAAATTCCCTGTTCCTGCCCGTGATGTTGAAAAAGCCAAGCAACTTCTCGCTGAAGCTGGCGTTGAATTGCCGGTCAATATTGAGATGAGCACTGGTAACGATCCTGTTTCGCAACAGCGTGCTCAGGTCATTCAAGCAATGGCCGCGGAAGCAGGTTTCAACATCTCGTTACGCGCTACTGAATTTGCAACAATGCTTTCTGAAAATGCCGTTGGTAATTTCGAAATGTCGTTGCAAGGCTGGTCAGGCCGTATCGATCCAGATGCCAACATCCATTCGTTTGTGCATAAAACCGGCTCCAACAATGACGTGAAATATTATAACGCGGAAGTCGACAAACTACTTGATCAGGCACGTGCAGAACCCGATCCGAAAGTTCGTAAAGAACTTTATGACAAGACCACCGAAATCTTGCAGCATGATCTGCCGTTATTATACCTCTACCACATCAAGTATTTCTATACTTTGCGTAAAGGTATTGAAGGCTTCGTACCTTATGCTGACGGTATTATCCGTCTGCGTAATGTCACCAATTAATAGACTACTCTGCCCGATGCTAAACACATCGGGCAGAGCTTTAACCAAGGAGACGCAACACAATGCTGCGCTATTTCCTCAACCGTCTTCTGGTAGCAATACCAACGCTTTTTTTGATCTCAATTTTCGTGTTCATGCTGCAAAAGCTTTTGCCGGGTGACCCGATCCTCGTGATGGCTGGTGAAAGCCGTGACGCAGAGACAATTGCATTCTTGCGCGAAAAATACCGCATGAATGATCCGCTGATCTGGCAATATATTTATTGGCTCAAAGATGTTTTACAAGGCGATCTCGGCACATCCCTACGCACCGGTCTGCCGGTTACAGAGCTGATTGCGCAAAAACTTCCTGTCACAATCCAGCTTGCTGTAATGGCAATGTTTTTTGCAATCATTTGCGGTATTCCGGCTGGTGTCATTTCAGCTGTCAAAAAAGGTACCGTCTGGGATTATCTGGCAAATTTCGTTGCGCTTTCCGGTCTTTCTGTTCCTAATTTCTGGCTCGGCATCATGCTAATCTTGCTTGTTTCCGTTAATTTGGGCTGGTTGCCTGCTTCCGGTTATGAAACGCCATTCAATGATCCGTGGCGCAGTCTGCAAACAACGCTGATGCCAGCCTTTGTGCTTGGCACCGCAATTGCGGGTTCATTGATGCGTCATACACGCTCTGCAATGTTAAGTGTTTTACAACAAGATTATGTACGTACAGCGCGCGCTAAAGGTTTGCGTGAAAGGATTGTCATCCTGCAACATGCTTTCCGCAATGCATTGCTGCCAATCATTACGCTTTCAGCGGTCATGTTTGGTGAATTGCTGGCAGGTGCTGTTCTCACCGAACAGATTTTCACTATTCCGGGTTTTGGTAAGATGATCGTAGATGCTGTCTTCAATCGCGATTACGCAGTTGTGCAAGGGGTCGTATTGGTAACGGCGACATCGTTTATTCTTATCAATCTTCTCGCCGATCTACTTTATTTTGTTCTTAATCCGCGCATGAGGGCCAGCCTGTGACCACTGCCGTTAATACTGCCGCAGCCCCTGAGCCGCGCAATAAAAGCCGCGTCTGGGCAAAATTTAAATCCAACCGCAGTGCAGTGCTCGGTGGAATTGTTGTCCTGTTCTTTATTTTGGTTGCAATCCTCGGCCCGTTGTTTCCGCTTGCCGATCCGACATTGACAAGCTGGACTGCCATCCGTCAGCCACCATCTGCTGCTCATTGGCTTGGTACCGATGAACTGGGACGTGATATATTTTCACGTATGATTTACGGTGCAGGCGCTTCTCTTCAGGCCGGTGTCATCTCTGTCATGATTGCGGTGGCACTTGGATTGCCGCTTGGTATGCTGGCCGGCTATTTTGGTGGCTGGACAGATCAGGTGATCGCGCGTGTAACTGATGCATTGCTTGCAATGCCGTTTCTCATCATGGCTATTGCACTGGCAGCCTTTATGGGGCCAAGCCTCACCAATGCAATGATTGCGATTGGTGTGTCTGCCATGCCGGTTTTCATTCGCCTCACCCGCGGACAAGCCATGTCGGTCAAAACAGAAGAATATGTTGATGCAGCCCGCGCCATTGGTCTAAGCCATTTGCGTATTATGGCACGCTATATTTTGCCTAATATTTTCGCCCCTGTCCTCGTGCAAGCCACACTGACCATTGCATCAGCCATTATTGCGGAAGCATCATTGTCTTTCCTTGGTCTTGGTCAGCAAGCGCCTGCTCCAAGCTGGGGTTCAATGCTTGCAACAGCCAAGAATTTTCTGACACAGGCCCCCTATATGGCCGTTTGGCCAGGACTGGCAATTTTCTTGGTCGTGATGGGTTTCAACCTTTTGGGTGACGGATTGCGTGATGCACTTGATCCGCGTGATAACAGCTAAAATTATCAGCTATTTAGCTGCGCTTGTTTGAATTGCATAAAACAAGCGCAGTTCACAGGAAATGACATAAATCCGCATCCAAGCCTTAAAAAGGTTATCAGATGATGCGAGAGGAGAAATACGATGAAAGGCGCGATTGCCTCCACCCATAATCTGGCAACCCAAGCGGGTGCTGACATACTTAAACGCGGTGGTAATGCTTTTGACGCTGCCGTCACAGCCGGTTTTGTCCTGCAAGTGGTTGAACCGCATCTGAACGGCCCCGGTGGTGATCTGCCTGCCATTTTGTGGAAAGACGGCAAAGCCCAAATTTTATGTGCACAAGCCCCTGTTCCTGCTGGTGCAACTATCGAGCATTACAAAAAAGAAGGGCTCGAACTCATTCCCGGTGATGGCCTGTTGGCAACTGTTATTCCCGGCGCATTTGACGGCTGGATGCTGATGCTGCGTGACCACGGCACTATGGAGCTTGCCGATGTCTTGAAGCCTGCGATCAAGCTTGCCGGTGAAGGTCATCCGATCCTTGATCGCGCTGTTGATACGATTGCAGGTCTTGCAGACTTCTTCCGTAAATATTGGCAGGGTTCGGCGCACCTCTGGTTGCCGGATGGTGAAGCACCCGCAAAGGGCAGCCTTTTTTGCAATCCGGAACTCGCAGCAACATGGCAGCGCGTTATTGAAGAGGCAAAAGGCGATACCCGTGAAGCCCGCATTGATGCGGCACGTGATATTTTTTACCGCGGCTTTATTGCAGAACGCATTGGTGAATTTTGTGCCGAAATGCAAGCGATGGATGCCAGTGGCGCAACCCATCACGGCGTGTTAACAGCACAGGATATGGCCGGTTACAGCGCTTCCTATGAAGAGCCGCTCACCTTTACCTATAATGGCTGGACAATTGCCAAAACCGACGCATGGGGACAAGGCCCTGTTTTACTGCAAACCCTGTCGCTTCTAGCCGGTTATGATTTATCCTCGCTTGATCCGCTTAGTGATGAGTTTGCCCATCTGGTTCTGGAAGCCGAGAAATTGGCTTTCGCAGATCGTGATACCTATTATGGTGATCCGGCAGGTTCATCTGTTCCGATTAAAGAAATGCTGGAACCTGCTTATGTCGATGCACGTCGTGCCTTAATTGGTGACAAAGCCGACAACGACCTTAATCCGGGCACACCAACAGGCTTTGAAGAACAGCGTGCGCGTATGCTTGATCTGTTTGACAGATTGAGCCGTCCGGCCGGAGCGGTTTATGAGCCAACAATGGCGCATTTGCGCCGCACACCAAGCGGCGATACCGTGCATCTGGATGTGATCGACCGCTGGGGCAACATGGTTTCAGCCACGCCGTCAGGCGGCTGGTTGCAAAGCTCACCGACTATTCCGGGTCTGGGCTTCTGCCTTAACTCACGTGCACAAATGTTCTGGCTGGAAGAAGGTCTCCCAACATCGCTTGTTCCCGGTCGTCGTCCGCGCACAACGCTGTCACCAAGCCTTGGCTGGCATGAAGATGGCCGCCGCTTGAGCTTCGGCACTCCGGGCGGTGATCAGCAGGATCAGTGGCAATTACTGTTCTTCCTGCGTTATGTTCACGGCAATATGGATTTAAAAGCAGCGCTTGATGCGCCGATGTTCCACTCAACCCATATGCCTTCAAGTTTTTATCCACGCTCGCGCGAACCGGGTGGTGTGGTTGTCGAAGCAGACCTTCCGGAAGCAACGATTGAGGCACTGAAAAAACGTGGCCACAAAGTTCAAGTTGTGCCTGCAGGCAGTATTGGCCGCGTCAGTGCGGCGCTCTACACGCCCGATGACAAATTGAAAGCAGCCATTACGCGACGCGGCACTTATGGCGGAGCCATTGTACTCGAATAATGTGCAATAATTTACCTGAAAGTCGCGCAAGCGTCCTGTCATGTAAGACGAGAGAAAAGAAAATGACCAGCCATACCAAACCTGTACTTTCAATCCGTGATCTTAAAACGTCCTTCTTAGTAGATGGCGAATGGAAAGAAGTCTTGCACGGTATTTCTTTCGATGTCTTTCCCGGCGAAACAGTTGCAGTTGTTGGTGAATCCGGCTCCGGAAAAAGTGTCACCTCACTTTCCGTTATGGGACTATTATCCCGCAAAGGAACACGACTTTCAGGTTCGATCAAACTCAATGGCCGCGAGCTAATCGGCCTTGAGGAAAGTGAAATGCGTAAACTTCGCGGCACTGAAATGGCAATGATCTTTCAGGAGCCGATGACCTCGCTCAATCCGGTTTTCACCGTTGGTCGCCAGATCGGCGAAGCACTGACAGCACATCGGGAAATGTCACCGGCAGATGTGCGCTCCGAAACTATCCGATTGCTTGAAAAAGTACGCATCCCCAATGCGGCACAGCGTCTTGCGTCCTATCCGCATGAATTTTCCGGCGGTATGCGCCAGCGCGTGATGATTGCCATGGCGCTTGCTTCCAATCCGAAATTGCTGATTGCCGATGAGCCGACCACCGCACTGGATGTAACAATTCAGGGACAAATTCTGGATTTGATTAAAACGCTTCAGGAAGAAGAGCATATGGCCGTGCTCTTTATTACGCATGATATGGGTGTTGTTGCTGAAGTATCTGACCGCACCGTTGTCATGTTCCGCGGCAATGCAGTTGAAAGTGGCTCCACCGCCCGGATTTTCGATCATCAGGAAAATCCCTACACCCGTGCACTTCTTGCAGCTGTGCCGCGTATGGGCTCAATGGCCGGACATCCATACCCGCAACGTTTTGGCATTGTCGACAAAGAAACCGGTATCGCGGGTGAAGAAATATCACTCGATGCGCCGGTTGATATGACCGCTCCGATTTTGCAAGTGCGCAATCTTGTGACCCGTTTTGATGTCACCGGCGGCTGGCTGGGTCGTAAAACCGGTGCTGTTCACGCGGTTGAAAATGTATCCTTTGACCTTTTCAAGGGCGAAACATTGGCACTGGTTGGTGAATCCGGTTGCGGAAAATCCACTATCGGACGCTCGATCATGCGCCTCACCGACAGTCGTGAAGGTGAAGTCTTGCTTGGCGGCAAAAATGTACGAACCATGCACAAGAATGAGCTGACGGCCATGCGTCGTAAAGTTCAGATGATCTTTCAGGATCCTTTTGCAAGTCTCAATCCGCGTATGTCCATTGCATCTGCGCTCACAGAACCTTTCATCGCCCATGGTCTTGGTACCCGTCAGCAGGCTCGCGATAAAGCTGCCAACTTGATGGAACAGGTGGGTTTGTCGGCCGATATGCTGCGCCGTTATCCGCACGAATTTTCAGGCGGCCAGCGCCAGCGTATTTCAATCGCGCGTGCTCTAACGCTTGATCCAAGCATAATTATTGCCGATGAATCTGTTTCGGCTCTGGATGTTTCCATCAAAGCGCAAGTGGTCAATCTGCTGCTTGATTTGCAAGAAAAACTTGGTCTTTCTTATCTTTTCATCAGCCATGATATGGCTGTTGTCGAGCGCGTCAGCCACCGTGTGGCAGTGATGTATCTGGGTGAAATTGTTGAAATCGGTCCGCGTGAAAGTGTGTTCTCCAATCCGCAACATTCGTATACCCGCAAGCTGATGTCGGCAGTGCCTGTTCCTGACCCAGCCCGCCGCCATTTGCGCCGTCCGGTCAGTAATGATGAAATCCGCAGCCCGATCCGTCCGTTAAGCTACATACCGCCTGCCCGTATTTATCAGGAAGTCAGCCCCGGTCATATGGTGCGCATCGACGAGGCTAAAACTGCCGGAGCAGCTTAAAGCAGAGCCTTGCTCAAACAGCTAAAAGTCTGATTTCTTAAAAAATCAGACTTTTAGCGCTCAATCTCAGGCAGAAAGATGTTTGATTGCCGGATATATGGCACGATAATGCTGATATGCATCTTCATAAGCATGTCTCAGACCGGCCACCGGTTCAACAATTCGTCCAATTAATGGTGACGTACAGACAGCAAGCGGATCAAGCTTATGGGCTGCAATCATGCCGAGACGTGCAGCTCCAAATGCAGCGCCATAATCGCCGTCTTGGGGTATTTCGAGCGGAATATCTAAAGCCGTAGCAATGGATGCAAGCCAGTAATGCGAGCGCGAACCTCCGCCAATTGCAGTGGCGGTTTGAATAATTGTACCAGATGACCGCAAAGCTTCAAAGCTATCGCGAACAGCAAAAGCTACGCCTTCAAGGATGGCTTGTGTGAGATCAGCACGGCCATTATCATGTGAAAGCCCGACAAAACTACCGCGCACCAAAGCATCATTATGCGGTGTGCGTTCGCCCGAAAGATAAGGCAGAAAACGGACACTATTTGGCGCTTTTAGCTCTTCGCCCAATTCAGCAGTCAATTCAGCGGCTTTTTTCTCATTGATTTTAGCAAACCAATTTAATGAATCTGCTGCCGACAAAATGACGCCCATCTGATGCCAAGTATGTGGCAGTGCATGACAAAAACTATGAACGGCACTATCAGCATTTGGACGATATCGATCATTGGATGCAAATAAAACGCCGGATGTACCGAGCGAAATAAACGCGCCATTGGCATTAACCGTACCAACACCACAAGCAGAAACAGCATTATCACCGCCGCCCCCTGCAACAATCACGCCGGCAGGCAAGCCCAATGATGCTGCCACATCCGCACGCAAGCGCCCTGCCTGATCAGTTCCCTCAACCAATGAAGGCATTTGGGTGATATCCATGTCAGTGCTTGCAAGTAGTTCTTTTGACCATTGACGTTGCGCGGTATTAAACCATGCAGTGCCGGAGGCATCCGACATATCGGATATATATTCACCGGTCAGCCAGAGACGCAAATAATCTTTAGGCAGCAATACTTTGCGGATTTTGGCAAAAATCTCGGGCTCGTTCTCTTTCACCCAAGTCAATTTTGGTGCGGTAAAGCCTGGAAAAACAATATTGCCGGTAATGTCGCGGAATTGCGGATCTGCATCCAATTTAGCGGCTTGAACATGGCTTCTCGTATCATTCCACAAAATTGCCGGGCGCAATATGTCGTCATCAGCATCCAACAGCACTGCACCATGCATTTGCCCCGACAAACCGATACCCTGTACCATTGCCAATTCTCGGCCATGAGATTTTCTAAGGGATTCCAGCGCCATTTCGGTCGCCCTACACCAATCCTTTGGATTCTGCTCCGCCCAGCCAGCGACGGGACGTGAAACAGACAATTCAGCTGTAGCAGAAGCAATTACCGACTGATCGTCACGGATAAGCAAAGCTTTAATCGCCGAAGTTCCCAGATCAAGACCAAGATACATAAGGAATGACTTTCTTTGATTTATTAAAATACCCACGATCCGTAAGCACCCTCATTAATGAAGCAAAACACAAAAAATCGCACCCGATTGCCAAGCTTTTATGCATTTTGATTTGTTATCATCATTTGGAAACTGATCATAAAATTTAACAATAATCAGTTATATTTTAGTAGCAAGCACCACCCTTGATAAAGCTGAAATAAAGTTGAATTTTCCATATCCGACCCAAGGACATTTAATTAATCAAACGGCGGCCAAAATTTTGGAAAATAAACTGACCGATATAAGCAGCAATAGCGGCTTTGATCAGGTCACCTGGTACAAAAATAAGATCACCGATCACGGCATCTCTTGGACTTAATCCCGTATAAGCAATCAGCCAAGCCACACCAAAAACATGGTCAATTATCACACCAACGGTTGCAGCAGCCATCAATCCTGCAAAAATTTGCCAATTGCTTTTAGATGTTAAAGTAATTTTGCCAGCAATCCAGCCGGTCAAAAATGCTGCTGGTAAAAATCCGATTAGATAGCCGGCTGTCGGACTGAAAAAGACAGCCAGTCCACCTCGCCCGCCTGACAAGACGGGCAGTCCGATAGCCACAAGCGCAATTAATAAAAGCACGGATAAAGTTCCACCCCGTGCGCCTAAAGCAACACCTGCGAGCAAAACACCTAAACTTTGTGCATGGATCGGCACAGGAATAAAAGCCAGCATAATGGGCGGAATGAAGCCCAATACCACAATAATCGCTGTGAAAAGTGCAATCATGACCAGTGATTTAGTTTGCATGTTCCGTTCCTTGCATATTTTCTTTATTGCCCCGAATATTACGGGCATCAATGGCATTGGCGATATCTTCTGCACTCTGCAACGTACCGATAACCATAGGTACAATGATTGTTGAAAGGCGCAATTTTAAACCGCGCGCACGATGGGCTTCGGCAACAGCGCGATATCTTTCCTGCACATCGGGCACAAAACGTATGACTAATCCAATCGCCAAACCGATATCACGGGCATTGACCATCCCTGTCCGCTCTAAAGGGCGCGCAAATCGGGTGATTGTATCAATAAACTGTCCAATGCTGGTAGTCACTGTCACTATCGTTGCAAACAAGCTTAAAGTGGTAAGCCGCAATAAAACGATGAGAGCGGCTTGCGTTCCCACTGCATAAGCCGTCCAAAGGACAACAACCGCAATAGTCAACAACAGCACCCAAGTTTGTATCCATTGCTTGAAGGCAATACGACACATTATAATGGCTGTTACAAAAATTATACCTGCAGTCACTGACAAGACAACAAGCGAATTCGTGGCAAAAAGCAGGATGCTTAATACAAATAAAAACAGCAACTTATATGAAGCGGGCAGTTTATATAAAAGCCCATGCCCATGCACCGAACGTTGAGCTGCAAAATTAGTCATTGGCAATTTTCAGATAGGTTGCAATCACAGTGTCCGCCAATCCATCAGCAACAATCTTTCCTTGATGAAAAAGGAGGACACGCTCAAATCCTTTAAGCAATGATAAATCATGCGTAACGACGATGACATCTTCCGGGAGATCTTCAATAGCGCGCTCAACCATATTGCGATTTTTCAGATCAAGCTGATTGGTCGGCTCATCCAAAATCACAATATCGGGTTGCGTAACCAGCACTGAAGCCAAAGCAGCCAGTTGGACTTCACCACCTGATAATTCATGTGCTCGCCGTTCTGCCAAATGTTCAATGCCAATTCTTTGCAGAATATGACTAACAGCCTGATCAATTTCGCTTTTATTAATGCGCCTTGCCTTTAAACCAAGCGCGATATCATCTTTAATCAACGGCAAGACGATCTGATTAGCGGGATTTTGGAAAACATATCCGACACATTCTCGAACTTTGGTTACATCCTGTTTAGTGTCATATGTATTTGTTATCACTTGGCCACTGCTCGGCAGCACCAAACCATTGATCATACGCGAAAAGGTACTTTTACCTGAACCATTAAGCCCGATAATACCAATACGTCTTTCCGTCAGGCGCAAGGTCAAAGGTGAAATCACCTGCCTGTTTGCAAAACATACCGATGCCTGATGAAAGGAAATATCCAATTTTAATCCAGCTTCAAATATTGGTATTCTTCAAGGATTGAAGGTTTCAGGTGAGCATTCCAGCTTGAGCGAACAGTGACAAACTTTAAAAAATCACTGATTTATTAAGGATTTATATTGCGAACAATAAGTGTCGTTATCAGAGCCCATTGCCGTTGCAATGTCTTTGATTGAAACTATCTGCGCCCCGTCGTAACCATTGCCTTGAGCACCTTCAGCTTCGTATTTATCGCTCAAGCTTTTGTCGGATGCAACGGGAAGAACGGCCACCATTTTTTGAAAGGCGGTCACAGCTTCAGCTGGCAGATGCTCATTTTCAGTACAATATTTGATCAGTCCCAACTGATTTCGGGATGTATTGTAAACCTGATCGCGCTGTTGATCAGCAAAAGAAATGCAACTCATAAGCGGAATGAACACCAAAGCTGCACTTACAGATGCTGTGATTTTCGCTTTCATGACAAATTCCCAGAGTGAAACATAGAACCGTCTTTATTCAGATTTTACGAACTTAGCAATCATTCCGGTTGAGTTGATAAGCGTTAAATTTATTGAAAGACATCAAGAGTGAATTGCAACATTCCATTGATCAAACATTGGCCAGTCGCTCTGCAAGCTGAGGGGGCTGATCGGCATGGTATTTTTTGCCGTAATCCGTAAAGGATTGGAATCTGTCTTTTTCCTTTTGGAAATTTTCCTGCAAAGTGAAAACCATCACGCTCCTCTTGTCGCTTTCCTAGGCCTTGCAGTTTCCTTGAAACCAGAATTTGGAACCGGAATTTGGAACCATTTGCAGCCGGTGTTTTGTTTTATTATGTCAGCGTCAACAAACCTGAAAACAGGGATGAAACACGGATTAAAATTGAGATGGGCACCAAAGTATGCGACCCGATGATATTGAAAGCTGCGACTGCATTGAATATGGCTTGTAGGAAAAGAATTCGAACGAATATCTCTCCACTTTGCGTGGCAAACTTGGCCTGAACTAATTTATCAAGCTTTTAAAAAACTAAAACGCCACTTTAACAGTGGCGTTTTTTATGCCCACAACAAAAATGCGTCACCGTACGGCAATAATTGCTGCCCATTCTGTTGTTTTTTTATCATAAGCGCTGCCCTGCCATTGATCCAAATTGATTTGAGACCACGCAGCATTTTTTTGCCAAATATCCAGCAAATCGGGAACTGATAAATAATTATAAAACCTTCCCAGAGCATCACTGCCCTCAGCACCACCGGTTTTAAAACTAGCCCAAACAACCCCACCATTTTTAAGTGCTTTATGGATTTTTTGAATGATAACCCCAAGTTGATTGCGCGGCGCATGCGTTAACGCTGCACAGGCATAAATTCCATCATAGGTTTCAATTGCATCCAGCTCATTAAACATCATTTGACGAACAGGTTGTCCGATAAAACGCGATGCAATCACTGCAAGTTCGCAGGAACCATCAGTCGCATCGAGTTGAAACCCAGCATCGATAATAGCCCGCGCATCCACACCAGACCCCGTTCCCATTTCCAAAACATGGCCACCCTTTTTGCATTTATCAAAGAAGATCGACAATTTGGGGTTTGGTGACTGGCCGTCAGCAGCATATGCAGCAGCATTAGCATTGTAGAAATTAAGCGTATTATTTTGCACAATGATACAATCCCTCTGACCGGCAATTTTTGTTCAAGCTTTCACTGATGCCAGTCATCTCAGATGATAGGTCTTTTAAACCTTATTTAACAAAGCTTGTTTCATTCTTGCCAAGGCTTCATCAACAGTCGCGCGCGGACAACCGAGATTAACCCGCATGAAGCCATGCCCTTTTTCACCAAATTTTGGGCCACGGTCAAACCAGACCCGCGCCTTGGTCAGAAAGAACTTTTCCAGTTCCTCCACCGTCAAATTAAGCCCGCGGCAATCCATCCATACCATATAAAGAGCATCATTATTAAAATCTTTAAGCTGCGGAAAAAACTGCTGCACTATGGATGAAAAATGCTGCCTATTGCCACGAATATATGTCAGCAACGCCTCCAGCCAATCCTCACCACCACGATAAGCTGCCTCACAGGCAATTGCTCCAAGCGTATTGACGGCGTTTAATCCTGTCCGTTCTAATGTACGTTTAAACAATTCTCTCTTGGATTTATTGGCGATAAAAAGATTGGAGCAGTGCATCCCCGCCATATTGAAGGTTTTACTTGGCGCAGTACATATAATCGAATTTTGTGCAAACTCCTCGCCCAAAGATGCGAAGGGAATATGTTTAACACCTCCGTTCAAGATCAAATCCTGATGGATTTCATCGGAAATTACCAAAATATTATGCTTCAAACAAATGTCGCCCATCAGGCGCAAGTCATTTTCTGACCAGACATTGCCGGTTGGATTATGCGGATTGCAAAGAATGAAAATTTTAGTTGCCGGTGTGATGACAGCTTCAAACACATCAGGATCAAAACTATAAGATGCGTCATTTTCGGTTAAAGGTGCTTCAGTAATCTGACGGCCATTTTCACGCACAGTACTGAAAAAATGCCCGTAAACGGGTGGCTGAACCAGAATATCATCGCCTTCATTCGTGAATGTCTGGATCAGCATGTTAAGCGCTGTTACCACACCTGGCGTCTGCACCAGCCATTCCGGCTGCACATCCCAGCCAAAGCGACGTTTTTGCCAACCGCAAATGGCTTCATCATAGCTCTGACTGCGCAGACGATAACCAAAAATAGTATCACGGACAGCTTTTTCCAGCGCTTCCAACACCACCGGAGGAGAACGAAAATCCATATCTGCCACCCACATTGGCAGCGGACGGGCCGCGGCCTCGTCCGGCGACAACATGTTATATGCGCTTGACCATTTGACTGAACTGCTCTTGCGGCGGTCAATCACCTTATCAAAGTCTGTAATCACATCCAATTCCTCTCAATTGACTGAGAGGATAAAACAATTTGGATTGGCAATAATAGTCTTTTTTTCAAATATTTATGGTGTATTCGTGACCAATAATAAGCTAAACATGAGGCAATATCCCCACTTATTATACCTCACTGATAAGGTGCCAAAACTATGCATGGTGAATATAAAGTCCACGGCGGCAAAATGGTTGTCATCGATTTGGAAGTTCGGGACAACAGGTTGCATGAAGTACAGGTTGCGGGTGATTTTTTCCTTGAACCTGCAGAGGCACTGGATGACATTCGTGATGCGCTGAACGGATTAACCGTTACCGCATCCGCTGAAGAAATTGCTGAAGCGGTACGAAAGGGTTTGCGTGAAGATGCAATGATGATCGGCTTTAGCCCTGAAGCCGTTGCGATTGCAGTTCGTCGCGCACTTGGTGTTACCAAAACATGGCGCGATTTTGAATGGCAAATCATCGACATTCCGGCTTTGTCACCCGCTATGCATGTAGCGTTGGACGAAGTGCTTGCCCGTGAAGTGGCAGCGGGCCGCCGCGCCCCTCTTTTACGTTTTTGGGAGTGGGAGCGCCCTTCGATCATTATTGGCGCATTTCAATCCTTACGCAATGAAGTGGACATGGAAGCCACAAAAGAATTGGGCGTCGAAACCGTGCGCCGTGTAACTGGTGGTGGCGCAATGTTTGTGGAGCCGGGCAACACCATCACCTATTCGCTTTATGCGCCGGGTGATCTGGTGCGCGATATGAGCTTTGCCGACTCTTACGCTTTCCTTGATGACTGGGTGTTAAAAGCACTGAATTCACTTGGTGTTGATGCCTTCTATAAACCACTCAATGATATTTCGAGCTCCAAGGGCAAAATTGGCGGCGCAGCACAAAAGCGTTATGCCGGCGGCACGGTTCTGCATCATGCAACAATGGCCTATGATATGGATGCCGATAAGATGGTAAAGGTTTTACGCATCGGCCGTGAAAAACTTTCCGACAAAGGCACCACAAGCGCGGTCAAACGCGTTGATCCGGTGCGCAGCCAAACAGGCTTACCTCGTCGTGCAGTGATTGATCGGATGATTGAAACATTTGTTGCCATGAATGGCGGCGTCAAAGGCACCATTACACCGGAAGAATTTGCCGAAGCTGAAATACTGGCAGAAGAAAAATTCTCCACAAAAGAATGGCTGCACCACATTCCTTAAAATGCTGCAATTAAAAAAGGAGGGCATATTAATCCATGCCCTCCTGTTGCAACCATGTTTATATCAGCGTAACTGCCCACTCATTTTGGTTGCCATAATCGGAATAATCGTCAGGATCAAAACGCCGAAAATCTGGATCCATGTCGACCAGTACCAGCTCAATTCCGGCATGGTTTGAAAGTTTTGGCCATACCAGTTGACGAGTGCTGTACCGGGCAAGAACACCGTCCACAAAATCGTAAATATCTTGATGACGTTCAAATCACTCGTCGCTACAACTTGCGCGGTTTGACGAGCGTGAAAGCGTTGCCTGTCGACAACAAACTGCACGCGGCGCAACGAAGATTCACCATCAGCAATCAGATCATCCATATTCTGGCGACTGATTTCATCGCTATATTTTGCTTCACGACGTAAAATGCGTGCGCATTGCACTAATTGCCCAAATGCGTGTGCCACATGTGAAAGTGCCTGTGCGATGGTGGTCAGTTTATCATCAAGTTCAGGTAGATCGCTCACGCCATGCGAATTCACCTGATCTAGGCTTAATTGCATATGGCGTACCGACAAACGGATATCGTCAAAATGCGTTTCCACCTCATCAAGAATTTGCGTGGCAGCATCATAAGCGGCTTGAATGGCCACGTAAAAAACGGCCGTTTGCTCTTGCTTATTGAGATTTTGACGGCGCAAACGATCACCCAGATCATTTAAAAACGGTAAGCCATCACCGGTCTCCACCGTGATCAGGTTTTTACCGTCATTGGCAATGATGAGATCGGCCAATTCAATTTTGCCTGAGCGCCAATAGGCCACTTTTAAAATTGCGGGCATGAATAATGGCTGATTGGCATGCGGGCGCAGATCAATGCCGGTCAAACGCTCAGCTTGTGCCAAATCATTGGCATTGGACACAAATATACGTGTCCATGCCCCGTTGGTGATAAGTTTTGCGGTCATCTCAGCCAGCCCTTCTTTTTGATATAGAGCATCGGCACCAGTGCAAAGAAGGCCGTAGCGGCCATAACTGTCCATTCACCCCATGCGAAACCAAGCTCCGGCATATAGGCGAAATTCTGCCCGTAATAAGCGGCAATCAAAGTTGGCGGCGTGAAAACAGCCGTAACAATCGTAAAGATTTTGATGATCTGGTTTTGCTTCAAATCCAGTGTTGTCATCAAAGATTGCTGAACATTGCGCACTTTGGCGTGCTGGAATTGTGCATGACGACGGCTGCCCTGAATATCCGACAAAATGATTGATGTGTCGGTATAATCAGCTTTCATGGTGCGGCGCACCCAGCGTACCGCACGCGCCAGCATCAACTGACCTTCAACTGTATGGGCAATCAGCTCTTCCGCTTCCCCCAAGCCGATCGCCGTATCGGCAATATCTGCAACGCCGACCTGTCGCCCCTGAAGATCAAAGCCGCCACTGGTTGCCAAAGCTTCCTGTGCCAGATTATCCAGCGCCAGCGAAATATGATTAACCGTTTCATGGGTTGTATCAATCAGGGTTTCAATCAGCATCAACACCATATCTTTGCTGCTGATTTCTTCTGATGACAATTTCACCCGCGCTTCCACATCATCAATTGGTGCAATGCCGCTTTCCGGCTCCAATGTGATCAATACATCAGAGCTCAGCGCCATCAAAAAACGCACCGAGCGAAAATGTTCCCCTATCAATACCGGCATTTCAACCGGTAATATAACAAAACTGTTTTCTTCGACAGCATGGGTGACTTCCTGTTCAAGATCGACACCATAAATCTGCTGCACTTCGGAAAGCGCTTTCCTGTTATGGGATTTTAGACGGATCCAACCTTTTTGCGGTTTTTTCTTATCAGATTGACTGACCGTTAGATTTACAAAATAATTCATATCAATTGCTCACGCTTTTGATGCAATTGCGCATAAATGCGCCTCAGCTATTTCTTTATTTTTGTTTCGTGCCTGCTTCAACCAAGCGCAAAATGACCATAGAGATGAAGACCCGCAAAAGTTGCGATAATAGCACTATAAAGAACCACAACTGCCCAGATAATTTCGCGCTCGATGCGGGCAGTTCGTGGACGCGCAGCATTGATCTGACGGATTGCCTGCTCGCGTTCATTGACGCCTTCGGCAATAATGCCGTTCATGGTCAGCTTGGAACTCCATGTCAGACCGCGATTGTCCGCAGCGCCCGAATGTTTACCCAAGGAGTGTTGGTTGGGTGAATGTGTGTAAGCCATTTGAAGCCTCTATAATTTTTGAATTTTGGGAAATTTTTCTGTCAGATATGAGCGAAAATCAACGCAGCCAGCCACGATGTTTAATGTAAAACAGCGGCATCAGCGCAAACAGGAATGTCAGGATCATCACCAGTGGTTCGCCATATTGCCATTCCAAGATCGGCATATATTCAAAGTTCATGCTGTAATAAGTCGTCACCATCATCGATGGCAGAAATACAGCCGTAACCACGGAGAACACTTTAACAATCTGGTTTTGCTTCACATTGAGCGCCATATTGTTAATCTGCTGCAAAAAACGCACACGATCATGAACAAATTCAACATGTTCTTCGATGGCTTCAATATCTTGAATGAGCGTATCATAAAACACGCGAACGTTGCTACGCTCGGTTGAGATGCGTGCACGCATATGGCGCACAGCACCCACTAACGCCATCTGGCTTTCCATGCAGTGAGAAAGCAATTCTTCCATATCGCCCAAATCCAATTGGGTTGAAGCGATATCAGTCACACCAAAGTCACGGCTTTTAACTTCCAGACTTTTCAAAATGGCGTTGGTTTCAATCATCACCTGTTCGGTCATGTCGTTAAGTTGGCCGATGATGTAGTCAGTACGATCGGCAATGGCTTGAAAAATATCGACAACAATCTCAAATGGATCTTCGCTATCGCGTCCGTCACTGTTCATGCGCTGCAAGGCAAGCTCCATCGCAGCAGGTACTTGTTGCGGCTCCAATGACACAACTACATCATCGCTGATCGCAAATGTCACCCGCACGGCATTAAATGCCGATGCCGATGTGCCGTCACTTGCTGATGTATCAATGAATGTAATCGGCAAAAAGCTGAATTTATTCTGCGCAGTCGCGGATTTATCCGCAGCATGACGAAAATCAGCACCTGTTTTCTTTAAGATGAAATCAAGTGTTTCTTTCTTGTCGCTGTTCACACGCAGCCAACGACCATTGTGAATAGACTTAACACCTTCGAAAAGACCGGCGCTACTCGCTGTCTGTGTTTTCATCGGTTTCTTCCTTGAAGTTAATATGAAAAGACAAGCAACCTCATTCAGGCACAAACAAATGCTGCACCCGTGATTAACTTGCACGTTGATTGATTATTTATTCAGCGCCCTGATCGGCCTCTTCGTCAGAAGATTCATTGCTGTCCGTGTCTTTATAAAAGCTGGAATGGCTGCCCGATGTGGATGAACTGCGTGTTTCGAGATCGTAATTCCACCAATGCAAACCGGCTGTTACAGCAAACATCACGCCACTGAGCAAAAGCACCGTCACCAGTGATAAGCGCTCATAGCGCGACCAGCCTCTTGAGGTCTTCCGGCCAGCCTGCCCTTTGCCGGTACGCAATTTGATCGACCATGCCGGTTGCGGTGTTTGTGATGACGTGCCTGAGTAATGTGTTTTGTTTACCCTGCTCGCAGGATCAGTAAAAGCCATGATAAGCCTACCTTTTTCAAGTACAGGTAGATGAATGATTAAAACAAAATAAAACTGAATTTCCATTCAATCTTATCTTTTTTAAAACAATCATCAATTTTTCTATCGGCTTATTGACATTTTACACTGTAAATTAAAAATTGTATTAAGTTCATCAAAGCTATACCTTGGTATATTTTTCAAAATTACTTATAATTCAGCTTCAATATACCAAAGTATATCGACCATATACGATATATATCAATGCATATTCATCACTATGCTGGATTTATCAATCCGTTCTTGCTAATGCCGCTTTATCAATTGTCACATCCAATGATGATGCTGACCAAAATATATGAAGATCAAACATCTTCACATTCAAACCACTAGCTTAAGGACAAACAATGCCTGGCGACCCTTCGAGTTGCAGTCAACAAGCCTTACAAAAACAAACTTAAGCCGGTCTGCCTGTCTCCCACAGCCTACCGGCTGAGGAGACTATCATGAACAATCATTTCGCTATTTCCCATCACAACAATCGCACTTTATCCGTCAACCGTCCGCAGCCAGTGCGCGCAAACAGCTCAAAACTGCGCGATTATATCATTAGTTTTTGCGCTTATATTGCCATGCTCATCATGCTTGGCTTCGTTATTGCTGCTGAAACCAATGCTTTCAGCCTATGAGCCATAGGCACTTTATTTTCAATCATGATATAATAGAGCGGCACGGGCATTGATGCACAAGGCCGCTCCAAGGCAGGCATTTCATGACCTATCTGGCACCCGCAGATAATCTGCTTCATGCAGCTCTATGCCTTGCAGGCGCGTTTCTGCTTGGCGGCATCATCGGCATCGAACGTCAATGGCGTCAACGTATGGCAGGATTACGCACCAACACATTAGTTGCTGTGGGTGCTGCAAGTTTTGTCCTGTTTGCATCCCTTGTTCCCAATGATGCAAGCCCGACACGCGTGGCAGCACAAGTGGTTTCCGGTATCGGCTTTTTAGGTGCCGGTATTATCTTTAAAGAAGGCATGAATGTGCGCGGCCTCAACACCGCTGCAACGCTGTGGTGCTCGGCAGCAGTTGGCGTCATGTGTGGCGCCGGATTCTTCTTTCATGCCATGATCGCCAGCTTTTTCATCATTGCGGTCAATGCTTTGCTGCGGCCGATTGTCAATTTGCTAGAGCCACAAGACCACATTGCCGCAGAAGACGGTTATAATTACGGTATAAGCATTGTATGCCATGGTGATTATGAAGCCCATGTGCGGGCCTTATTGCTGCGTGATCTTGGTGACGAGCTGCATATTCACCGGCTGGAAAGCAAAAATATTGAAGATTCCAGCCGTGTTGAGGTTAGTTCCGTCATTCATTCTGCCAAAAAGAATGAACGTAAATTAGAACATATTATCGGTCGATTAAGCCTTGAGCCTATGATTACCTCCGTTCGCTGGTATATTACCGATCCAAAATGGATGAATTCTTCAGACTAAAATCTTCTATTTCGTATGCAAATTTATGTCAGGCCATTTCAATGAAAGACTTTTTACAAAGCCGCTTACGCGTCAGCCAAGCTTCATTGACGGTGTTGATTTTGATTACAGTTATGCTTGGCATTTTTGTCTTCGACACTGTCACCGATTACGCTATAGCAGCGGCCAGCTTTCATATTTGCATCATATTGATTGCGGTACGTCTGTTGTCGCGCCGCACCGTGATCTGGTTTGCATGGGCTTGTGTTTTTTTGACGATTATCAGCTTCTATCTCACCAGATCCGGTGATTTTGAAGTGGGTTTAATCAATACAGTCATCAGTATTATCGCCATTATCATCACCACTTATTTAGGCCTGCTGGTTGTTTCTGCGCAAGCTACAGCCCATAAAACGCGCGAGCATTTGCTGCGTCTTGCACGTGTGACAACACTTGGCCAGCTGACAGCTTCCATTGCCCATGAGATCAATCAGCCGCTTGCAGCCATTGCCACCAATGCCAATGCCTGCAATCGCTGGCTTTCATTTGATCCGCCCAATGTCGAAAAAGCCCAAGCTGCCGTCGAGCGCATTGCCGGTGAAGCCCATCGCGCCAGCGAAGTGCTACAACGGATGCGCTCACTGGCACGCGGCGAAGAAACCAAGAAAACAATCTTTGATTTAAACCAATCAATTGTAGAAATTGTCAGCCTTTCGCAACGCGAAATCGATAATCTCAAAATTGAAACAGAATTGTCGCTGCCGCAAAATCTTAGCTTAGCCTATGCGGATAAAATCCAAATTCAGCAAGTATTGGGCAATCTCGTTCTCAATGCGCTGGAAGCGATTGCACAGCACAATCCCGAACAAAAACTGCTGGAAATTATGGTAGCGCAAGAAAATCAGCGTTTTTTATCCGTGACCATCAAAGATAATGGCACCGGCTTGTCACAAGACGCACAAGAGCAACTTTTTGATGCATTTTACACGACAAAAGCAGGCGGCTTCGGCCTTGGCCTCACCATTTGCCGCTCTATCATTGAGGCCAATGGCGGCCAGATCAATGTTTCTTCAACGTCTGGCCACGGTACTGAAATGAAATTCACTCTACCCGCCGTCAAAGGATAAGATCATGAGCGAACATGGCACAAAACCAATCGTCTTTGTCATTGATGATGATGCATCAATTCGTATTGCTATAGAGGACCTGCTGGCATCCATCGGGCTGGAAGCAGTCACCTTTGCATCTGCTTCGGAATTTCTGGAATATAATCGTGAAAAAACACGCCCGTCCTGCCTGATATTGGATGTACGGATGCCTGGACAAAGCGGCACCGATTTTTATCGCTATACGCGTGAAAACGGCATCAATATTCCAGTTATTTTCATTACCGGCCATGGCGATATCAGCATGGGGGTCAAAGCGATCAAAGACGGTGCGCTCGAATTTTTAACCAAACCCTTTAAAGATCACGAATTGATTGAAGTCGTGCAACGCGGCATTGAATTGGAAACCACTAAGCTTGCCACAGAAGAGGCGCAAGCACAGCTTATCAACAAAGCGAAAACTCTCTCCCAAGGCGAGAGCGATGTTTTCAAGCTAGTGGTGGCAGGTCTTCTCAACAAGCAAATTGCCGGCGAACTCAATATCAGTGAGATCACAGTTAAAGTGCGCCGTGCAAAACTGATGCACAAAATGGAAGCCAATTCACTCGTTGATCTGGTACGGATGTATGACGCGCTGCATCAAGAAAAGTAATCACTTCTCCCATTTCGGACGGAACATTTCATAGACCTTATCAGTGGTGGTAAAATCCATATAACCAAGGCGCGAAACTGGTTGTGACTTGGTAATATCGATAAGGCCATCAACCAAAATCGCCTCATCAATATGAACGCCGACAACCTCGCCGATCACCATATAGGATTCTACCAAAGCACCATCCTTGCCGGACAAGCGTTTAACTTCCACAGCCACACACTCCAGTGCGGCATAGGCTTCAGCAACACGTGGTGCTTTGATCATTTCACAAGACGCAGGTGTTAAACCTGCATACTCAAATTCACTGACACCACGTGGTGAGTTTACCGATGTCGCATTCATTTCTTTTGCCAGATGCGCCCCGACCATATTGGCGGTAAACTCACCTGTTTCCTCCACAAAAGCAACACTGTCTTTGTAGCCGGAGGAGCAAAACATCAACAGTGGCGGGTTGTCACAAATGACGTTAAAAAATGAATATGGCGCAAGATTGAGAGCGCCCTCTTTGGAGCGTGTACCAATCCAGCCGATAGGCCGTGGCGTAACAATAGCTTTGAGTGGATTATGCGGAAGCTGGTGTCCGTTTTTTGGTTGATAAAACACTTTAAAATCTCCGCAAGTCTCAAGCCTTCAAAGGCGTTTTGAATTTTCACGGAGTTTTAACCTGATGATCGCAGCATAAGCAATAAGCTTTAAATACATAACATGTGGCGCGTTGATTTCGCGCCATATGCAGATCAAAAAATCAGAATTTTGCAGTCAGGCTTGCACGGAATGTACGCCCCGGCGACGGCATCAAACCAAGTGTCAGAGCATCCATGTAATATACGTCTGTGAGGTTATCCACGTTGAAATCAAGGGTTGTGTCATCATTGATTTTATAGCTCGCGAATAAATCAACCAATGTATAGGGTTTCCATGCAATCGTGGTTGTCTGACTGCCATTAGTTATATTGAGCAGCTCTGTTGGCCGTTTGCCTGTGTAACTAATACGGGTACCGACATCCAAACTTTCTTCAAACATACGCGCTCCCAATGTAATGGAACCGCTTATCTTTGGCTGGACATGTAATTGCGAATAACCGGCAGGATTACCATCAGAGAAACAATTTTGTCCTTTAAACTCTTCATCCATACAAAATTGTGTATCCGTGTAATAAATGCCTGACGCCTCCGTATAAAACGCCCCCATATTGTAACGACCAGATAATTCAAAACCTTTGAATTTTGCTTGTTTAAGGTTACGCATAGACGTTCCGCCACGTTGATCTGCACGGATTCCACGCGTCAAATAATCATCAATAGTATTGTTGAAATAGACTGCCTTAAGACGCAATTCATCACCGGTATCAAAGACACTATCCATGCTGAGATTGGTACCAAACTCCCAATTTTTTGCATGCTCGGGCTTAATGGCTATAGACGGTAGTGCGCTTACTGAAAAACCTGTCGTAGATTCAAATAAGCTTGGCGCACGGATTGCTTCGGCATAACGCACATAAAACTGCAAACCATCTAAAGGTTCTACAGTGACCGCTACAATTGGGGTGAAACCCGAACTACGTTCCTCTTTATTTTGCCAAGGAGCCGTATCATAATTTTCATCTGGCTTCGGATCCTGGATTGGTTTGCGATCATAAGAATGGGTCTTAGTATAGCGTAAACCTGCATCTAATTTAAGCCAATCCAATGGCTTCCACTCACCGCTGATATAGCCACTACTCTCTTTGCGCCAGCCATCTCGTGCCGCTTCAATAGTGAGGCCGGCATCCAGAACTTTATCAACATCGCTTGGTGGAGCGAGTGTTTCATAAGTATAGGAGCCGCCATAACTGAGTGTTAAATCACCCCATGCTGTATCGAATTTGCTTTCATTGGAAAGGTCAAAACCGGTGCGTTTTGCAATATCCCAATAGCCTGTAGGCATCTCCACGGCACCAAATTTATAAGGAGTCATAATGTGGGTGTCTGTTTTCGTGTGCCAGAGATTAGCCGTCAGATTGAAAAACTCGTTATCTTCAGGATTCCAATTATAGCGTGCCGTATAGGTATCTACACTTACATGGCTTAATGGCGCCTGCTCTGCGCCATCAAAACGAATAATCATTGACGGCATCAACTCGCCAAAATCACTTTTATATTTCATAAAACCGAGATTAAGCGAATGACCATCACCAAGCATAAGTTTGCTTTTAAGCATATAAGAAGTGTTATCCTGTGATGTATTCAGCACTTCCTCACCTGCTCTGTAACGGTTTAAACCACCAATACTGATATCTGTCCATTCATTGTAATAATCCGGTTCTCCGGGTGCACCCGGCCATGAATCTCTCGTCGTCGTGGTAATGAGTTTGTCAGGAGTGTCACCATGTTTTCCAGCATGATAGTTACCGGTTTTACGTCTGGTATATCCCGCGACAAGCTCCAGATTTTCCCAACGACTGGCAAAGGCCACACTACCGGAACCTGAAGTCGGCTTTAAAAAGCCCGGTCGATCCATCCCCTGCGGCGCACCAAGTTTAGAAATATCGATATTTAAATCTTCCTCCGGAATGGTCTGTGGTGTACATGCCCAGCTACAACCCGTCAGATAAGATTTGGAATATTGATCCAAGCCACCACGCGTACCTTCTGGCGGCGGCGTAGAAGTATTGCCGATCATACTACCACGCACTCGGAAGCCGTAATTCTGACCATCCTTTATAATATCGTCGGCATTCAACGTACGCATGACCGCAACACCACCTGTTGCACCGACACCATAAACGCCAGAAGATGGCCCTTTGACAATTTCCACTCCGCCGATCATATCCGGATCAATATAGTTTCTCGAAGCAACGCCTGAATAACCGCGGTAAACCGTATTTTGCTGCTGGGCACCATCAACAATAACCGGAACACGGCCAAAGCCTTGCATACCGCGAATATTAACATCAATCGCGCCACTGTTGCGGTTGTCGCCGGTCATTACACCTGCTTCGCCTTTGAGAAAATCTCCCGCCGACATACCGCGGAAACGTTCAATCTCTTTTTGTGGAATATAGGCTGTCGAAGCAGCATTCGTGTAAGTCGCATCAAATAGTTTGTTCGCATCATTGGTGACTGTAATAGTATCAAGTATGATCGAACCGTCAGCACTTAGCGACGGCATGGTTACTTCATTCACATGCGTGACAGATACGGTTGTTCCATTGATAAATGAAAACCGCAGACCTGAACCTTGTAAAATATGTGTCAGAGCTGCCTCTGAACTCATTTTGCCATTGACGCCCGCACTGGTTTTACCTGCAGTCACGGAGGCTAAAAAGCTAACCTGCAAACCAGCTTGCCGCCCAAAAACTGTTAAAGCTTGATGTAAAGAGCCGGCAGGAACCGAAAAGCTGACTTGTGACTGCTCTTGTGCCAAGACGGCAGATGCATATGCCATATTAAAACCCAAAGCTGTCGACATCATCAATGTCGCAGCGAGCGCCTTGCTCATGTTCATTTCAAAAATCGTTTTGCGCGATTTAGGTCTCATAATCTGCACTGCTCCGTCTGTATTTTTCAAAGTTCGGAGCAGCCATTCCTGCATGAGTAAATGCAACTCCTGTTACTAATACAATCGGGCAACAGATATTTTCACTCAATTACTCAAGTTTTTTTCAAAAAGGTGAAATAATTGTCAGCGTACTGGTGAGCTGGTAAACTTTTCCACCAGCAGGATTAACGACCGCCTCAAGTGCAACAAGCGGATTGCTCAAATCAAAAATGCCGCTGATGCGCTTTCTGCCAATAGACGGATCAGCAATCACAATGCGTCCGTTATGCCACCGGCCAATACGGGCAACCAGTGATGACAATTGCTCTTGTTCGGCAATCAGATAATTATCCCGCCAACTGGCAATCTGGTTAGCACTGCGTTCACTGCGTTCAACTGTCTGCCTTGCCGGATCAAATACAAGCCATTGCCCTTGCTGTAATCTTTCGCCCATGCTTAATTCACCGCTGGCGCGCGCTTCAACAAGACCATGATCGACACCCACAGTGATAATTCCGGCATCATTCGATACTTCAAAAGCAGTGCCCAGCGCTGTAATCTGAGTATTATCGGAATAAACCGTGAAGCTGCGCTGAGTATCGCGCGTCACTTCAAAATAGGCCATACCTGCCAATAATTTGACTACTCGTTGCGATTGTACGTATTCAACCGCAATAGCGCTATCAGGGCCTAAGGTTACCTGACTTTGATCTTCAAGCCTGATATGACGGACTTCTCCTTTGGCTGTGATATAATCAGCGCGCTGCCTCATCAAGATAGAAGGACCCACAGTATAGAGAAATGTCCCGCCTCCCAAGAATAATAATCCGGCCAATAAAACATTGCGGCGAGACATAACTGTATAGCGTTCAGCACGTCTTTGGTAATTGAGAACCTGCCCACTCGCACCATAAAGTTTTTCAATACGGCGCCATGTCTGCTCATGCAGCGCACTTCGACCACACCAAGCATTGATCATTTCCGCAGTCACTGGATTTTCCGGATCATTTTGCAAACGAATAATCAGATCCACTGCTTCATCAAGCAAAATATCCTGATGTTGTTTGCTCTCGTCCAATTTCATATTTCCTGATGACCCAAAGCTGCAATAAATAACTTTCGCCTATATATATTACAATCGAACAGCTCATATTTTCCAAAAATAAAAATAATTAAAAATCATCCACATGCTTGAGCAGATGTTTATAGGCATCGCGGATCAGAGCCCATGCTCGCGTTGTTGAAATATCCAGTTCCTGCGCAACTTCCGCAAGCGTTCGCTCACCAAGGCGGTGCATCTCGAAAGCCTGTCTTGTACGCTCAGGAAGCTCATTCAACGCCTGATAAGTTTGCTGCAGGCATTGTCTAGAATAAACGATCATTTCCGGAGAAGGTGCAGGATCAGGAACATTTTGACCTGTTTTATCTTCGATATCGATCGTTTCAATTAATGCTTCACGCTTTTGATGATTAATACCAAGATTGCGTGCAATTTTAAACAAATAAGCTTTAGGATTATGATTGCCGCTCGCCTCATGAGGGGGGCGCAACAAAACACGCACAAATGTATCTTGTGTGATATCTGCCGCATTCTCTTCAGTCAAACCACGGCGCTTGAGCGAACCGGTAATTTCGCGCGAATGACGGCGAAATAACATTTGTATGTCCCAGCTCATAAGCTCTCAAACCTTGCTAGAAGATGAAAATCAAAGATGGCCATGTCTAATTCGCGATATATTAAGTACACAATTTGCCTCGATATGCACGAGTCGGACAGCTTTGATGTTGCCTTACATCCTCTACGCTTTATATAACATGATTAAAATTATCAAGTTATAATGAACCCTGATCACGCATAACGTCCGGCCTCAAATTCAAATTTTTAAGGTGTTACTTTTTATACACAGGCGATTTACAAATTTTGGCGGGCTACTTGCCATTTAAAATAAACATGAGTAATTAAGTCTAGTTAATTCATTATGGCCTCCCATTTCACCCTCAGGATTTCAATGCCCTCCATGAATGTTGTTTTTGAACGGATTTATGTCAGGGAACGACTCCGTCTGAAAAGGCTGGCATCCAGCATTCTGGGAAATGCGCAGGATGCCGATGATATCCTGCACGAAACCTACGTAAAATTATCGAAGCGATCATTGACAGAAAATGATGGCGGCCTTGTTGTACGTACAGTCACCACATTGGCTTTGGATCATATCCGCAGTAGAAAAACACGCCCTGACAGGCTCAATTATGGTGATACCTATCAGGTACAAAATGATACGACAGATTACATTCAGCCGGAGAGAATTGTAGAAGCACGCCACGAGCTTTCTGATCTGTTGAATGCGATCAATGCTTTACCTAAACGTCGCGGACAGATTTTTCTTCTGGCAAGAGTTGACGGAATGACCTATCAGCAAATTGCACGCCATTTAAAAATTTCGTTGAGCACGGTTGAAAAAGAAATGGCAGCGGCCATTTCATCTTGTCATAAATGGCAGCACATGCGGGAGGAGAAATGATTTTGATACGTCATCATCATTTCAAAGGTTTATATTTGGCGGGTGGAAAAAACTGTATTCTATGCTGAAAGAGAAACGCTCTGAAAAGCTGACTGAGGCAGTCATTGAAGAAGCTGCGGATTGGTTTGTGCGCATGAACAACCAGCCAGTAAGCAATGCTGTCCAGCGCTCTTTCAATGCGTGGTGCGAGCAAAGTGCACAGCACAAACTTGCTTATCAGCGAACTGCCGATCTGTGGGGCGAGTTAAAAGCGCCAGCTCTTGAGGCCGCAAAAACCGGCTGGCACAGACGTTATGCAACACGCAACTCTTCATTTGGAAAATTTATTAAATGGAGCACGGTTGCAGCCAGTCTGGTAGCAGCAATAAGTTGTGGAGCTCTTTGGCGCGATGCCGGTTTGTTCCAGCGCCATATTTCAGATTATGCTGCCGCACCCGGACAACAATTAGAAATTACCCTTCGTGACGGTTCCCGTGTCTACCTTGATGGTGACAGTGCACTGAATGAATATTTTACTGATCAAGAACGTAAAGTTGAACTCGTACGTGGACGCGCATGGTTTGATGTTGTGCGCAATGAAAACCGCCCTTTTAAAGTTGCAGGAGGCTTGGCAAATATTCAGGTTCTCGGCACAGCCTTTGCAGTCGAACTTGAACAGGATTTAACAAAAGTAACAGTTGAGCGCGGTCTTGTTGCCGTTTATGGCCATGATGCATCGCACGGCATCAATCTGCCTGCAGGTAATAGTGCAGCCGTCTCAAAAGATAAAATTGAGCAGGTTGACGGTGATGATGCAGAAGCGCGCCTTGCATGGCGACGCGGCCTGATCATGATGAACCAAACACCATTAAAATCTGTTTTGCATGAATTATCCAGATATTCGTCAGGACGAATTGTGCTGAATGATCCGGATTTGGAAAATCTTCCAGTATCAGGTGTCTTTCAGGCCAATAATCCCGATGCAGTATTTGATGCACTGCGCAATACGCTCAATCTCAGCGTGGTGCACGTGCCTGGCCTGCTGACAATTATCTCTCGATAAAATTATTTTTACGGGTTTTTCTTGCCGCAAACGTTCTTTCATTAAGGGACCGACGTCCTTGCATTTGAACAGGAAACGTCAAGAATGAAGACTATCAGAACCGCGTTCACCGCCAGTGGTGTTTCGCTTATTGCGCTTATGACTGCCTGTCCGGTGGTCGCAATGGCACAAGCCACTCCGACTGCGCAGGATCAAGCCAGTTATAATTTTAATATACCTGCAAAACCTTTGCTGACAGCCTTGGCAGATTTTACTGCCACAACCGGTATTCAGGTTGTGCGTCGCAATGGCAGTGCCATTTCGGGTCAGTCCGCGCCTGTCATCGGTCGTCAATCACCAGAAGCAGCGCTTAAAAGGGTTCTGGGAAATTCCAATCTTCGTTATCGCAGCATTTACGCACCGGAAGAAGCCAATGCTGAAGCTGCCGGTATCAATCCGGCAGATGGTTCTGTTTTGTTGAACACCATCACCGTCAGCAAACCTTCCGGAGCTGCCGCCGTTTACTCAGCTCCACGTTCAACCGTTCATTTATCTGCCGAACAGATGGCACGTTACGGTAATGTTTCACCTTCTGACATGCTGAAAGGCTTGCCAGGCGTGCAGGTTGGCGACAGCCGTAACGGTGGTGGCCTTGATGTGAACATTCGCGGTATTCAGGGGCAAAGCCGTGTAGCTGTGACTGTTGACGGTTCCCAGCAGTCGCTCAACGTTTATCGCGGTTATGGCGGTACGCAGCAGCGCAGTTATATTGATCCTGATCTGATCAGCGATGTCACCATCAATAAAGGCCCTGACTTAAGCCCTGCCGCGGCTGGTGCCATTGGTGGCGCCGTGAATATGACCACAATCGGCGTTCAGGATATCCTCAAGGATGGCAAAAACTTTGGCGTGCGCGTCAAAGGCGAAATCTGGGATAACGGTGTCAAACAACCTCATCGCCCTGATTATATGAAAAACGGTAGCGAGCTGGAAGCAAATGTTCGCAGCGATCGTCCGAATATCTTTAATTCAGCAGCCAAATCAGGCAGCATTGCCGCTGCTTACAGCAGCGAATATTTTGATATCGTTGCCGCCTATGCCAAACGCAAACAAGGTAACTATTTTGCAGGTAAACATGGCCGTGAAAAATACCGTGAATTTGATAAATACGGCTATGAGCAAAACAGCGTCGCCAAATCTTATAAAGCCGGCGAAGAAGTTCTCAACTCTTCCGCCGAAACAGACTCTGTCCTCTTAAAAGCGACCATCAAACCAACAGATGAACAATCGCTGGAACTTACCTATCGTTATTATGATGGTCGTTTCGGTGAAGTCATGCCATCCGATATTTTCCGTTTCGGTACTGCAGGTCTTTATCAGTACCCGACTGGCAGCGTTGTTATCAACTCCGGTACGGCGCGCTATCATTACGATCCGGCAGAAAATGATCTGCTCGATTTCAAAGCAAATTTCTGGGTTACAGATTCCAGAACAGACCAAATCAACTCCACCAATGGCCCGACATCACAGCAGGTTTATAACAGCCCTGACCGCACATGGGTGCGCATGGATGACGTTCGCGTGGGCGGTGATGTCTCCAACCGTTCAGAATTCAAAACTTCAGCCGGTGCATTTGCTTTTGATTTCGGCGGTTCATTCCAATATGAAGATATCCGTCCTCAGGAGGATGTCTTAATTACAGAACATGATATCAATATGAACCGCCACTTACGTGATGGGCGTCGTTCTGAAATCAGCCTCAGCGGTAAAATTGAATATGAACCGCAGGAAAACTTACAGTTCTGGGCAGGTGGTCGCTATGGCCGCTACAGCTCCCATGACCGTAATACGCCTTCAATCGCCAAGCGTGAAAACCTCTATGGTAAATGGATCGCTCTTTCCCGCGGTCCGGGCACATGGGACAGCATGTTCTGGCGCGCTGATGAAAATGGTGAATTCACTGATGCCACTGATCCGCGTCTGAATAACGGTATTGCCGCTTCAAACACCAACAATCCGTTTGATGGTACACCATTTGATGAATATGGCACACCAACATATATGAGTGTGGGCAATGCTGGTTATTCCAGTGTCGTGACCGGTTTCGAGCGCGGTGAGAAACTCTCCGATAAAAGCAGCAGTTTCACGCCAGCCTTTGGTTTGAACTACGAAATCATGCCGCAGACACTGATCTATGCAAGCTATACGCAAGGCTATCGTTTGCCATCTTTGTTTGAAACCACACTCGGCACATTGCAGGTTGATCCGGCGAAAGGACTACGTCCGGAACGTTCGCGCGCCATTGAAATCGGTGCGAGCACGACCCAAAACAATCTCTTCATGACTGGTGATACGGCGTCATTCAAACTTGCGTATTTTGATAATAACATCAAAAATTACATCACGCGTTACTATGATCCTGAGTCCAATGGCGGCATGACTTTCAGCAATGCTGATAGTTACAAAGCCAATGGTCTCGAGTTCCAGTCGAGCTATGATAATGGCCGGATTTTTGCAGATCTTTCTGCCACTTATTACTTCAAAACAGAAACCTGCGACGCTAATTTTGCCGCCCGCTTGCGTGCAACCGCCGATCAATATCAGAAAACCGAAAACACACCAAATTGCACACCAGGCAGCTTTATGGGTTCCTTTACGAATACCCAGAACCCGCCTAAATATTCGGTCAATCTGACACTTGGCAGTCGTTTCCTTGAAGAAACCCTCACAGTTGGCGGTCGTATGACCTATACAGCTGGTCCGGTTGAAACCATCGACAAGCCATGGCAGACAGGTGCAACAACGCCGCAGATCCACTATAAGCCGGTTACATTATTTGATGCTTTTTTGACCTATAAATTGCGTGAAGATACTGTTCTGAATGCATCGGTTCAAAATATTGGCAACCGTTATTATCTGGATCCTCTGGCGCAGAGCTATATGCCTGCACCGGGCCGCACCTTCCGTGCCGGTCTGACAATGAAATTCTAAAATAAACAAAGGTCGTCTGGTTACGATTCAACCGGAAGACCAAAATTTAGATATAAAAAATGTGCGGTCTGAGTTTCAGACCGCACATTTTTTTTCAAACACTATTATGATCAAATATTTGCATATTCAACAAACCGCGGATCGAAGGTCTGCGAGAATTTCAGATCACTATCGGCCAAATCCGGATCAAGTTTTTTCAACATGTCATACATGCTTGCGAAACCATCCTCTGCCACAAAACCTTTTTCAGAATACATGGCGCGTGATTTCTCAAAGCCTGTCTTATAAAGCTCGCGATCGCCGAACAAATATTCTTCCGGCACGGCATCGGCCACTTCATCAGGCGTTGCATTATGAATCCAGTTCAGCGCTTTGACAAAAGCATTGACGACACGTTGTGTTGTCACCGGATTGGCATCAATAAAACTCTGCTGCATATAAACGATAGCTGCCGGATTTGTACCGTCGAACAAAGCACGGGTGCCTTCTTCTGTACGGGTGTCGAGCAGAATTTTAATGTCACCGTCAACTTCCAGTTTGGTAATCGCCGGATCCAAATGTACCAATGCAGCGATGTCGCCTTTTTTAATAGCAGCAACGGCACTGGCGCCACCGCCAACACCAATAATCGATGCATCATCAGCCGCCAGACCATTTTTGATCAGCGCATATTGCAAAAATAACGAGGTAGACGAACCAGGTGCGGTCACACCAACATTGCGTCCTTTCAGATCAGCAATGGTTTTTATCTCGTCGGCCAAATCACTACGCACAGCAATACAAATACCCGGCAAACGACCTAGCTCGCAAATCGCCTTAATATCCTGCCCGCGGTGCTGCATACGCAATGTATGCTCATAAGCACCGGTTACCATATCAACCGATCCGCCAATCAAGGCCTGCAATGATTTGGCCCCACCGCCAAAATCATTCACAGTGACGTTAAGTTCCTGCTCTTCAAAGAAGCCCAAACGCTCGGCAATTGTCAGTGGCAGATAATAGAACAAAGGCTTGCCGCCTACACCCAGCATCAGGTCGGTTTTTTCAGGCTTTGCATCAGGATCTTGCGCAAAAGCCGGTAGCTGTGCAGCAATATTCATCAGCCCAAAAGCAGCTGCGCCAAGCATTAAATCGCGACGTGTTATATGCATGATTATATTCCTTGAATGATAATTTAAGCACCATTTGGCCCGACAGTCTTGGGACGCCAGACGAGCAAGCGCTCTTCTGCAATGGAAACGACCCAATCAATCAGCAAGACAAAAGCCGTCAAAACAATCATGCCGGCAAAAACACCGGTGACGTCAAACACGCCTTCAGCCTGATGGATGAGATAGCCAAGACCTGCGGAAGAGCCCAGATATTCGCCAACAACTGCACCAACAACTGCAAAACCAACGGCAGTGTGCAAACTTGAAAACATCCACGACAAAGCAGATGGCAGATAGACATTACGCAACAACTGACGCTCATTCATGCCAAGCATACGGGCATTGGCAAGCACGGTCTGGTTAACTTCCTTGACACCTTGATAAACGTTGAAGAACACAATGAAAAAGACCAGCGAAACACCAAGCGCAACCTTGGACCAAATTCCCAAGCCTAACCAGAGCATGAAAATTGGTGCCAGCACCACACGGGGCAATGAATTGGCAGCCTTCACATATGGATCAAAAACCGCAGCCAGCATCGGTTTGCGGGCAAACCAGAAGCCGATCAAAATACCACCAACGGAACCAATGACAAAAGCAAGCATCGCTTCCACCAGCGTAATGCCGAGATGATACCAGATCGTGCCTTCAGCAAACCATTTATAAATGCGCACCGCCACTTGTGTCGGTGTTGCAAAGAAAAACTTGGCGTTGGACGGATTGCCGAACAAATGCGTTTCGGTGAACAAATACCAGACAAGGATCACAAACACAGCCACGCTAAGCTGCGCTAAAAATAAGAGAGGCTTGTTCATTTGCGCACTCCGCTTGTCTGCTGATAGCCTTTAAGCACTTCTTCTTTCAGCGCACCCCAAATTTCACGATGGATTTCATGAAATTGGTCATTGAGGCGAATTTCAGAAATTTCGCGCGGACGTTCCAGCGGAATTTGATATTCAGCCAGAATATGAGCGCGCGGCCCCGCAGACATAATCACCACACGATCAGCCAATGCGATTGCTTCTTCCAGATCATGGGTCACGAACATCACAGCTTTGCGATCCTGCGACCAGAGGTCCAGCAAAAGATCGCCCATGATAACGCGGGTTTGTGCATCCAAAGGCCCGAAAGGTTCATCCATCAGCAAATATTTAGGATTGCGGATAAGCACCTGCGCCAAGCCAATACGCTTGCGCTGTCCACCCGACAACATATGCGGATAGCGGTCACCAAAATTAGCAAGGCCTACACGCGCCAGCCAGGCTTGTGCTTCTTCACGTGCTTGTCTTTTCGGTATACCGGCAATTTCCAAACCAATAGCAACATTTTCAAGCACTGTTTTCCACGGCATTAATGCATCTTGCTGGAACAAATAACCAGACTGACGATTTAAACCACTTAATTGCTTGCCGCTGATTTCCACAGTGCCGCTTGCCGGTATCAAAAGACCTGCCACGGCATTCAACAGAGTGGACTTACCACAACCTGTTGGCCCGACGATGGCAACAAATTCATTGTCAGCAACTTTTAGATTGCTTTCAGCCACTGCATCATACCGGCCGCCATTGGCCAGATTGAATGAAATTGCTACATTTTTAAGCTCAATAACTGTTTTTGGGGCATTGTCCGGCTGAACAACATTGGTCGTGGCATTCATTGTCTTTCCCCTTTACAGACAAGACAAAGCACCATGCGAGAATGGTTCATAAATTTCAGTCCTCCGGAGAGATGCTCGGACGGCAGAGCCAGGAATTTTAAAAATCCGCCCAATTTTGCTCGCTAAATTAGAGCACTCTTATAATGCTCTAATATGATTACGCAATCAAAAAGCATCCCTAAACGCAAGATTTATCCACAAAAGATCACTTCACGTAATATTATTGCGCGAAGTGATCTTCATGGTTCAAAGCACTCTATATTGGTGAACAACAACCATCCCCAAAACCTTAACTTCAATGACCAATGCTATGAATAATCACTGATAGATATGATGATAGATTTCCCGTAAAATATTCTTTTGCACTTTACCCATTGTGTTACGCGGCAATTCTTCAACGAAAATAATGCGTTTGGGCAATTTATAACGGGCAAGCTTTTCGGTTAGCGATGCAATCATGTCATCTTCATTCAGATGAGCATCTTTTTGCGGCACAACAATAGCCGTAACACCTTCGCCAAAATCCTGATGAGGCACGCCAATAACTGCACTTTCCACCACACCATCAATCAGGTCGATTTCGCCCTCCACCTCTTTCGGGTAAATATTATATCCGCCGGAAATCACCAGATCTTTACCGCGCCCGACAATATGCACATAGCCTTTGTCATCCATCAGACCCAGATCGCCAGTGATGAAAAAACCATTATCCCGCAGCTCTTCTTTCGTTTTTTCTGGCATGTTCCAATAGCCTTTAAAAACATTAGGCCCACGCACTTCCAGCATCCCGGTTTGACCATGAGGCAAAGGTGCGCCCGTTTCCATATCCATAACTCTGATTTCCACGTCTGGCAGAGGAAAGCCCACCGTTCCAGCGATACGCTCACCATTATAAGGATTGGATGTATTCATGTTGGTTTCGGTCATACCATAGCGCTCAAGAATGGCATGACCGGTTTTTTCACGGAATCTTTTATGGGTTTCGGCTAATAGAGGTGCAGAGCCCGAAATAAACAACCGCATTGATACAGTGCTTGCACGGTTAACCCGTTCATCTTGCGCCAACCGCACATAAAATGTTGGCACACCCATAAGAACAGTGGCCTGCGACAGACGTGCGATAATCGCTTCCGGATCAAATTTCGGTAGCAAGAACATCGAAGCACCAGACACCAGCACACAGTTGGTTGCCACAAAAAGTCCATGGGTATGGAAAATCGGCAAAGCATGGATGAGCCTATCAGCAGAGGTAAATTGCCAATAGTCACGCAAAGTCAGTGCATTTGACAACAGGTTATTATGGCTGAGCATGGCGCCTTTTGAACGTCCTGTTGTACCCGATGTATAAAGAATTGCAGCCAGATCATCGGCGTTACAGACAACATCAATAAACGCAGCGGAAGCTTTAAACGCTTTTTCCATCAAAGTGCCATCACCATGATCACCCAAGCTTTCCATCACTGCACCGCAATCAGCGATCAACGCGGATAATTTCTCAGTATTTTCAGGGGCAACAACAATAAGTGCAGGCTTGGCATCGTTAAAGAAATATTCAAGCTCAGCGATGGTATATCCGGTGTTCAGTGGCAGATAAACCGCGCCACAACGCACACAAGCCAGATAAAGCATCAGGACTTCAGCGCTTTTTTCCACCTGAACAGCAACACGATCGCCCTTTTTAACGCCTTCATCAACAAGTACATTGGCAAATCGGGCTGAAAGATCAAGCATATCGGCATAGGTCAAAATATGACCGTTTAGCGTCTCGATAAAAGTTGCCCCTGGATTTGGCATAAAACCGCGAAAAGCATCGAATAGATGATTAGTCATTCATTCTTCCCCTATTATTTTTATGATTTTATTTGTTGTCTGACTTAGCTGCGAGCTTGATGATTTCAGGTGCAGCAATCACTTCGCCACGTTCGGCATAGGCCTCATGATTGCGCTCGATATCATCCAGCTTGTAGAGATAATTGACCATCAAACCATGTGATTGATGCAAAGCCCTTTTTGACAAATCGCCCATGAAATTAAGCCTCTCCAAACGCGCACCATTGCCAAGATGGAAACGAGCAACCGGATCAAGCACCCGCCCGCGTTTATCGCGCACATTGATAAAATAATGTGCCGCGATGCGATCGAACAAAGGTTCGATCTCTTTGATACATACGTCATCTTCATACCAGTCAGGTCTGGCGATTAGCGTTCGCAGATGATCAAGTTGCAACTTTCCATCTGAATCACCAGCCTGTTTTAACCAATGCGCAAAAGCCGGTACCGGCGAGAGTGTCACAAAAGTTTTGAGTTGCGGCAAATCCCGCCGCAGTTCCTCCACGACCTGTTTGATCAAAAAACTGCCGAACGAAATGCCACGCAAACCGTCCTGACAATTGGAGATGGAATAAAAAACCGCCGTATCGGCATCTTTAAGATTAAGAGGCTCGCGATCATCATCGAGCACATCGGCAATGTTATCCGGTGTCGAACGTGTGAGTGCTACCTCAACAAAAATCAGCGGATCATCCGTCAATTGCGGGTGGAAGAATGCAAAACAACGGCGATCGGCAGGTGCCAATCGACTGCGCAATTCATTCCAATTTCCAATCGCATGCACAGCTTCATATTGAATGATCTTTTCCAGAATATGCGCAGGCGTTGTCCAATCAATCGAACGCAGTTGCAAGAAACCACGATTGAACCATGAGGTAAAAAGATGCGTAAAATCTGCATCAACCGCCTCCAGTTCCGGTATTTTCTGTTGTAATTTAAGCAATTTCTCGCGCATTTGCACAAGCTTGGCAGTGCCTTTTGGCGCTGCATTCAAACGCCGGATCAGTTCTTGTCGTTTCGGCTCAGCGCAAAGATGTAACCTGGCCAGATTTTTGGGTGTTTTATCCGTTTGATAGCTAGTGATTGCCCGTTCAATCCGCTCATCATCTGCACCAAAGCGCTGCAACAGCATCTGCATAAAAGCAGTTTGTTCCTCGTCATTAAGATTTTGCCATTGGGTTAAAATATCATGGGCTAAAGCGAGGCCAGATGCTTCACCACGGCTCGACAATAAATGCTCGCACTGAGCCGCCAATTCATCGGTTGTTGCATGTTCTTTTGTGCTGCGGGGAGCGATTAAAATCAATCGCTGCCCTCTTTCAGCGATGGCATCAATCATATCGCGGAAGAAAGACAAACTACTCAAAGCTGCTCTCCTGATGTCTGAAGCACACGATAAGCCCTGCGGGAACAGGGCTTATCTGCCATATTTATGCTTTTCCGGCGGCTGGTTCGCCTAAATCCCAATAAAGCCCTGCCATCATGCCAAGCGCTTCACGCGCAATGGATAAAGGCATATGTTCGTTAGGCGCATGTTGCGAGCAGCCCGGATAAGAATGCGGCACCCAAATCGTCCGCATGCCCAATATATCAGAAAAACTGTCATTAGGCAGAGACCCGCCCAGATTAGGCAATAAAGCAGGCTTTTTACCGGTTGTTTTTTCAAGTGAATTAAGCGCCCATGTGACCCATGGATCCTCCGGATCCAGTCTTGTCGCAGCAAAAATCTCTTCCTTCGACAATTCAACTTTCACCATTGAAAGTCCTTGGCGTTGCAAATGTTTACGAACGGTCGGCACAACATTATGCGGATCAACACCAACCACAAAACGCAATTGCAAACGCGCCCACGCGCGCGGCGGGATTGCATTGACCGGCGTGCGTGGATTACCCGCTTCCATGGCAAGCACTTCCAGCGAACACCAACCAAAAACCCGCTCTTCGGTTGTCAAACCCGGCTCCCCCCAGTCGGGATCAACTTCCGGCCCGTCTATACCACCATCAATTTTGCAATCTTTCAGTGCATTACGCACTGCTTGAGGCAGGGCTTCCGGCACCAATTCAGGTAATCGCACTTGGCCCGTCGGCCCCACCAGACTTGCTAAAGCATGTGCCAATTGTACTGCCGGATTTGACAGAGCACCGCCCCAATTACCGGAATGATGCCCGCCCTCACGCGCGTCGATCGTGAGATCAAAAGTAACGCCACCACGAGAGCCTAAAAAAATCGTCGGGCGATCCATATTAAGCCTTGGCCCATCGGATGCGATCAGCAGATCAGCCTTCAGCTTGTCTTTATATTTATGGCAAATTTCACGCAAACCCGGTGAACCGCGTTCCTCACCCATTTCAATCAGATATTTGGCGTTGAACCCTAATTTGCCACGTGTATCGAGAACTGCCCTCAAACCCGCCATATTAATCTGGTGTTGGCCTTTATTATCAACTGTCCCTCGGCCGTATAAAAACCCGTTTTTCTCTTTCATTTCCCACGGAGACAAGCCATCTGCCCACTCATCATCAAGGCCGCGAATGACATCGCCATGCCCATAACCCAAAACGGTAAGCAATCCCTCGCCTTCAATCCGCTCGGCATAAAGAAAAGGCAGATCGAGATTATCGTGATAGATAATTTCGGTCGCAAATCCCATTTCTTGAAAAGCAGGGATCATTTCATCATGCAAATAAGCATGAAGCGCATCCAATCGCTCACTATTCTGGCTTTCGCTCGGGATAGCAACACGACGGGCTAAATCTTCTTTAAACTGACCATTATCAAAATAGTTGGTCGCAGCAGCAATACTGGCTTCACGGCTCATGAGTGCATTTCCTTCATTGATATATGGGAGCGTTGTCCAGCCAGAAAACAAGCTACCTCGCGTCCGTCATGACGGATTAGAGGCGGTTGATCTCTGCGACATTGTTCTGTGGCCAGATGACAGCGCGGATTGAATACGCAGCCCAATGGTGGATTAAGCGGATCGGGAAAAGCCAAACCAAGCCCTGTGTCAGGTATCGGCAGTCCGGGCACCGGTGTCAGAACGGAACCCAACAAAGCGCGTGTATAAGGATGCTGCGGATCGCTGAACAAACGCGCTGTGTCAGACAGTTCAACTACTCGCCCCAGATACATCACCGCAACGCGGGTCGCGATATGCTCGACCACGGCCAGATTATGGCTGATGAAAACATAAGTAAGGTTCAGCTCGTTACGCAAATCCATCAAAAGATTGAGAATTTGAGATTGTACCGAGACATCAAGCGCCGATGTCGGTTCATCACAAATGATCACATCGGGCCGCATGATCAAGGCACGGGCAATCGCTACACGCTGCCGCTGCCCGCCGGAAAGTTCTTTTGGGTACCGATCAGCAAAACGTGCAGGTAAACCAACCATATCCATAATTTCAAGCGTCTTTTTTCGCCGCTCTTGTGTTGTTCCAATCCCATGGACTTCCAGCGGGAAAGCAACGATAGAAGCCACCGTACGGCGCGGATTGAGCGATGAAAAAGGATCTTGAAAAACCGGCTGCACCTGTTTGGCCATCGCTTTGCGGTCCAGTTTGGCCAGATCGGTCCCGTTGAAGGAAATATGGCCGGTCGACGGTGGCATCAGCCCCAACAACATGCGTGCGAACGTGGATTTACCACACCCGGATTCACCCACAATTCCCAGAACCTCGCCCTTTTGCAAAGAGAGACTGATGCCGTTGACCGCGTGCAAAATACGCTGTTTTTTAAACAGGCCGGCGTTGATTGCAAAAGAACGCGTAACATTATTAACTTCAATGAGCGTTTGCATGTACCGCCTCCTTATAAATACAACGCCAGCTATGCTGAGCGAACTGATTGACCGGCGGATTTTGATGACATTCAGTTTGCGCAAAAGCACAACGATCACGAAAGGCACAGCCTTCGATTTCACCGATAAGAGAAGGCACAACACCCGGTATAACACCAAGCTTGCCGCCCGGCGCAGTTTTACCGGGTAGCGGGATGCAATTCAGCAAGCCGTTAGTATAAGGATGACGAGGATCATTGAAAATATCGGCGACTGGCCCCTCTTCAATGATCTGCCCCGCATACATCACCGCCACACGATCAGCGATACGGGCAACCACACCCAGATCATGGGTGATCAGTATAAGTGAAATGCCGAACTCTTCACGCAACTCACTCAACAACAGCAGAATTTGTGCCTGAATAGTCACATCAAGTGCAGTTGTCGGCTCATCGGCAATCAATAATTCGGGCCCGCACATCAGTGCCATTGCAATCATCACGCGTTGACGCAAACCGCCCGATAATTGATGCGGATATTGCGACAAACGCTCACGCGCCGAAGCAATGCCCACTTTATGCAGCAAATATTCCGCCCTCTCCTGCGCTTCTTGCATGCCGCTTTTTCGATGACGCTTATAACCTTCAGTCAGCTGGTCGCCGATAGTATAAGCCGGATTAAGCGCTGTCATCGGTTCTTGAAAAATCATCGACAAACGATCCCCGCGCAAAGCAGCGATCGTTTTCTTTTTGTTATGCAGCTCCATATTATCGAAACGAATTTCGCTGGCATTGCGACTTGCAGCCTTGGGCAATAAATCCATAATCGCCAATGAGGTCATAGATTTACCGCAGCCGGATTCACCAACAATGCAAAGTGTTTCACCCCGTTTGATCTCGAAGGAAATATCACGCACCGCATGAAGCGTACCCGAAGAGGTTCGGATATCCACACTGAGATTGCGCACCGTTAAAAGATTATCTGTCATATCAGCGCTCCTCCGGTGCAAAGATGTCTCGCAAACCGTCACCGGTCAGATTGATCGACAGAACCAGAATACCAAGTAAAGTTCCGGGCAATGCAATCATCCAGAAAGCAAAAAACATGTAGTTTTTGGCTTCTGAAATCATCAACCCCCATGAAGGTATCGGCGGCTGCACCCCGAGCCCCAAGAAGGACAAGGATGCCTCCAGCAAAATAGCACTTGCCGCTTCCAGCGTTGCCACCACGATCAGATGGGGCAACACATTGGGCAGTATTTCTCCGAGAATGATACGAGGCGTGCTGGCACCGATGGCCTGTGCCGAGGTGACATAATCCATCGAGCGCGCTTGTTGTGTTGCACTACGCATCACCACTGCAAATCGATCCCATTTCAAAAGACCCAAAACCAGAATAATAATCGGTAATGAACCACCGAACAAAGCGACCACTGCCAGCGCTACCAGCATCACCGGCATGGCTAGGCGGGTTGTAACAATAAAAGTGACAACGAGATCGGTTCGCCCGCCAAAATAACCAGCAAGAAGACCAAGTGCGGAACCAATAATGCCTGAAATGACCATCACTGACAGGCCGATCAGCAGCGAAATACGCGTGCCGTAAACCAGACGCGAATAATAATCCCGCCCCAGATTATCTGTGCCCAAGATGTGTTCGAATGTGCCTTTAGGATACCAGACCGGCGGCAGGCTTCGCTGCGTCAAGTCCTGCACATAAGGATCATGGGTTGCCAATAGAGGTGCAAAAATTGCGATTAAAATCAGCAGCAATAAAACGCCGCCGCCAAGTAACAGCGAACTTTGTCCGAAGATACGCTTACGTAAACGAGCACCGGCGCTGATTTCAGTGGTTGTTGGCAAAGCCATTGAAGTCGAATTTGTCATATTTATTGCCCCCGCAATCGTGGATTAAGCCATGCATTGGCGATATCCGACAATAAAGTGAGCAGTACATAGACAACCGACAGGATCATTACCACAGACTGGATGACCGGAAAATCTTTATGAATAATGCCCTGATACGCAAGGAATCCAAGGCCATCGAGGGCAAAGATGGTTTCAATCACCACCGAGCCACCAAGTAGATAGCCGAGTTGAACGGCTGTTAAAGCCACCACCGGCATCACCGCATTGCGTAATGCATGTTTGAAAATCACCGAAGTCGATGAAAGCCCTTTGGCGCGTGCTGTCCGGATATAATCCGATGACAGAACTTCAATCATGCCCGCACGTATCAGCCGCATAAAAGCCGGCGTTACATAATAGCCAAGCGCAATTGTTGGCATGATATAATTCACCCAACTGGCGCTGCCGGAAACCGGTAACCAGCGTAGATTAATTGAAAAAATCATTACCAAAATCAGTGCGAAGAAGAAGTTGGGCAGTGCCTGACCAACAACGGCAATGGAGAGACACAACCGGTCAACCCATGTATTGGAATAAACAGCAGCTAATACGCCAAGCGGAAATGAAATAAGCAAGGCAAAGGCAATAGAAAAAAGGCCGAGGCTCAAGGTAATCGGCATTTTCGCTGTAATTAACGGCAGAACATCTGTTTTATAAAAAACAGACTGACCAAAATTACCTTGCAAAATTTGCCCGAGCCAAAAGAAATATTGCACAAGCAGCGGCTGGTCGAGACCATGACGGACACGCGCCGCCTCGATATCAATATCACGCGCGCCCTCGCCTGCAATAGCAATAGCGGGATCACCTGAAACACGGAGCAGAATAAAAGCGATAGCGGATACAGCCAATGCAACAAGCAATGCCAGTCCCAGTCGCTTTAAAATAAAAAGCGCCATTCTGACCTCATAAAGCTGACAGAGACTTCCGCAGTGATGCGGAAGCTCTATGCGTTAGTGAGTTAAATGTGAAATGCCGGTAAAAGCGGAAATTAATTCCAGCTCATTTCCCAGAAACGTGGCATTTCATCGGGATAGGCTTTGAACTCCAAATCTGCCGTCGTCACATAATAAACCGGCAGGGAATAAAGCGGCAGAACCAGTGCTTTATCTGCAATTAAATTCAAAGCTTGCTTGTAAACAGCTTTTCTTTCTTCCGGATCAATGGTGGTGTCACCCTTTTTCAACAGATCACGCACTTCCGGATCACGGACGATATCATCACCCTCAAAAGCCATATAAACCGGCGTTGAAGCGGACACATCATTGACCGAGAATGAGCCCCATGTCTGATGGGTAAGGCCAACTTTATCACCGCGCACCAGTTCACGCATCGCTGCATATTGCAGGAAATGCAGATTGACATTGATGCCGACCGCTTTGAGATAATTGATCATAGCCTCTGTCTGATCACGTTCACGATAGGCTACAATTTCCAAGTTCAGCCCCTTACCAAATCCAGCTTCGGCGAGAAGTGCTTTCGATTTTTCCGGATCATATTCATAAACAACCGCACCCTCATCTGTGCAGCCAAATTGTGAAGGGAAACAGAAAGTGTTGAGCACACGTGCACCCTTGCCAACTATCTGTTCGGTCATGGTTTTACGGTCAATTGCATGGCTGATTGCCTTGCGTACACGGATATCCTGCAACTCTTTATTAGGTGTCGTTTCACGCGAATTCATCTGCATGAAAGCAATACGCATCGTTTCACCGGATGTTACTTTGAGATGCGGCACAGCCTCCATCTGCTCGGCCTGATCTTTCGGCACATGCATGATAAAATCAACACCGTCGGAAAGTACTTCCGCCGCTTGGGTCTGGCGGTCAGGGATAAAACGGATATCAACCTTTTCGATCACGCCTTGTTTTTTAGGTGAATCGGCAAAATAATCAGTGTTTTTCTCCAGTGTAACAGATTTACCCATATCGTAACTGGTCACTTTAAACGGACCGGTACCCACTGGTTTTTCATTCATTCCCTTAGGGCCAGCCTCGGCATAATATTCATTCGGATGCATGACGACGGGGCCGGAAAGATATTCAATAGCCGCCGGGAACACTTCCTTGGTCACAAGGCGGACGGTATATTTATCAACCTTCTCCGCATGATCAATCCAAGATACATTTTGCTGGGTGATCACGCCATTTTCAGGTTTTGAAACAAAATTAAGCGTGAAAATAACGTCGTCAGCATCAAACTCTTCACCATTATGAAATTTGATGCCTTCACGCAATTTGAACTCAATTGTTTTATCGTCAATCTGCTTCCAGCTTTCAGCGAGTTGGCCTTTATACTCACCGGTATCAGGATCACGATAGACCAAAGTATCCCACACATGCTGGCCGATAATCACGCCAATGCGGACATTATTAAAATAGGGATCAAGACTTTCCGGCGCCTGATCATAAGCAAAGCGTACAGTATTATCCGCTTTTCCGGCAAGAGCCGGACCGCTTAAAGCTGCAATCGAAATAATGAGAGTTGCTGCCGCAACACCAGCTTTTAAAAATCCTGAATTCATCTTTCCCTCCCAATAGAAATATTATTTTTATAATTAATTTAATTCCCGTTTTTTATAGCACTGATCATGTGACAGCTTGCCCCTTGCTGCAATATCAATTGTGAGAATATTGTATTGCTGAAACGGCAATATGGGGGAGAGACATATGCTGCCGAGTAATCTGAAATATTTTTTAGAAGTTGCCAAAACTGGCTCAGTGAATGGTGCTTCAGAACAATTAAATGTTGCAAGTTCTGCAATCAGTCGCCAGATCAGCTCGCTTGAAGCCAAACTGAAGTTGCAGCTTTTCGAGCGCGGCTCATCAGGCATGACCTTAACACCGGCAGGTGAAAAATTAGCCGATTATACCCGTAGAGCTTTGCTTGAGTCCGATGAAATCATCAGTGATCTGAGCAATCTGCGACAAGATTATTTCGGTAAAATCAGGGTTGCTGTCAGTGATGGTATTGCCAATGCCTTGTTAGTGGAAGCTATTTTTAATTATAGGAAACAGCATGCAGCCATAGAGTTTGAGGCATTTGTCGCCTCACCTTCCGATGTTGGCCGCCTGGTACGTGAAGGTCAGGTTGATGTCGGCATTACATTTGCACTTACCAATCTTCCACCCGTCAATATTGTCAAGCGCTTCAGCATGCAAACCATCGTGCTTGTACATCCGGAACATAAATTGGCAAGCTACGAATATGTAACATTACAAGACATCCAGCCCTATAGTGTTGCACTTCCTGATATCTCGACCTCACTGAGGAAAATCATCGACATCAGATGTGCGGCCGAGGGCATAAGATTGAATGTCGCTATGACATCGCCGCACAGTGCCAGTTTAATACACTTTGCGCGTTTAGGCGGAGCTATTGTATTCTGTGCCCATATTACCGGCATTACATGGATTAAAGACGGCTATCTCGTCGCCATTCCGTTTCGTGAAAATGCAGGGATGGACCGAAGTATCCTTGCCATCACAATGGCAGAGCGTCAACTACCTAACCGGATATCAGCTTTCATTGACTGCATTGATGATTGCATGCAAGATTATTCTAAAATCAAGGCTGTGGCAGTGAGATGAACCTCTCTGCCACAGCCTTGATTTTTATAGATAAATATGATTACCTGAACATCTGCTTGACCAGCTCATGAACACGCTTGAACGCAGCTTCTGCACCGGCAACAACCTTGCCTTCTTCATCTTCACTTAAGTCAATATCATCAAGTGCTTGCGTAAATGTACGCCAATGCAGGCCACGACCTTCAGGCGCGCCGGCCAAATGACGGGCACCAAATTCTTCAGAGAGTTCAATCTTCTGTGCAGCCTTAAGCAAGAAAGCCGCGCCCATATTGGAGCCTTCAGCAACATAGAGCCAGCCCAAAGCAGTCGGGAGATCTACATCATTGCTATTTGCAAAAGCCGGTGCATCAGATGTTTCAGGAACAGAAACTTCCAAGTCAGCCAAATCTTCGCCAATCAATCCAAAACGACGGCGACCTTTGAGATCAGGCAACAATGCATCAAGTTTTTCATTGTCATAAAGCGCGTCAATATCGCGATGAAACAGATGCTGAACTTTCAAAAAGCGTGAATATCTTTCGCGATCCTTAAATGGTTCACCCGCCATGATCGATTTATCCAGCGTATCGTGCGTGCCGGTTGTTACGGCCTTCAAACGCTTGGAGCGCGGCAAATCTGTTGCGGTTTCAAGAGCAATGGCTTCACTCATAACAAGGCTTTCTAAATTTAAGAATCAACTCGGATAAGAGTTGATACTATCCTCATCGTGCAAAAACTAGATTTATTTTATCACCATTAAAGCAGACATGCCATTTCAGTCACAACAAGATTTTTGTTCGTCTGTTTATCTCATGTTTTCATCTTGATAATTCAAAACTAAACACCGGCAATCCAAGTACGACGCACTTGAAGCTGGTCATCAAGATGAACCAAATCCGCGCGCAAACCTGCCCGCACATAGCCACGATCATTAAGCCTTAAAAAACGAGCCGGATAGGATGTCGCCATGGCAAGTGATGTGGCAAGGCTCAAGTCCAGCCTCTCGACGCCAAATCGCACAGCCGATGCCATATCAAGATCGGAGCCGGCAATGGTGCCATCATCAAGGGTCAGCTTTGGTAAACCTTCGCCAACACTGCGGCGCACAATGCGACCATGCAGATCAAAACTGTCTTTATCCGAGCCAACCAAGCCCATAGCATCGGTGACGAAAAACAATTTTCCCTCACCCATATTGGCATGTTTGGCACGAATGGCCACCCGCAAACTCATCGGGTCAATATGATGACCGTCCGGAATAATGCCACCCCAAACGGATGGATGGTCAAGCGCTGCACCAACCACACCCGGTGCACGGCTGCCAAGCTGGCTCATCGCATTGAACAAATGCGTCACACCACGTGCGCCAGCATCAAAAAGCTTTGTTGCAGCTTCGGCTGTCGCATCCGTATGGCCAAGGCAAACGATCACGCCATTGGCCGATAGTTTTTCAACCTGCGTAACGCTTACCTGCTCTGCTGCCATCGTGACCAGCAAAGCATCAATATGGTTTGCAGCTTCTACCATTGCCGCCACATCATCATCGCTGAGAGGGCGCATGAATTTCGGCAAATGCACACCCTTACGGGCTGGTGCAATATGCGGGCCTTCCAAATGCAAACCCACAATACCTGCATCATCATTGGCAAGTGTGATGGCTGCTTCAATGGCTCTAAAAGATTTTTCCTGCACGTCGGTGATCAATGTAGGCAACATGCTGGTCGTGCCGAATTGGCGATGCGCTTTAGCCATAATGCGCATATTTTCTGCGGTTGGCGCATCATTGAGCATGATACCACCACCGCCATTGACCTGCGCATCAATAAAGCCCGGCGCTAAAATGCCGCCATCCAGATTAATTTGCGGCAGGTTTTCATCAATCTCATTTTCAGCAACAATGGCTTCAATGCGCCCATCGCGAACAATGACAGCCTTATGATTAGCCAAGCGTTCGCCGTCAAAAATTCGTGCGCCTTTTAAACTATAAGCATTCATCAGACTGTCTCCGTCATTGTTTTATGCCATCCCTTGTATTTTAAGCGTAAGCGCTTCAAATACAAATTGACAGAAGGCGATAAAAGCCGCCTATGCTCTCGCTATTCTCTTGAGCATTAAGCTCATTTTCATTCTTATCGGACAACCGGAATGACCACAGAATTTGAAGTGACCGCCACACCTTCTGCCGATGATCTTGCCTTTGTGGGCCAACAATTATCGGCCTTCAACGATGCCGATGTTGGCGCCTCAGATCGTAAATCGCTTGCCGTTTTCGTGCGTGATGAGAATGGCAAAATACTGGCTGGTATTTCCGGATATACAGCTTGGGGCTGGCTTTATATTCAATGGCTTTGGGTCGATAGCTCCTTGCGCGGCCAACGTATAGCTGGAAAAATGTTGCAGGCTGCAGAAGACGAAGCGCTGGTACGTCACTGCCATGGTGCGCTGATTGATACATTCAGCCCTGTCGCCAAAATTGCGTATGAGCGCCAGGGCTATCAGGTCTTTGGCGAGTTGCCCGATTTTCCAATCGGACGCACCCGCAGTTTCCTTAAAAAACGTCTCGCGAACGCCAGCTAACCAGATGATTAACCGGCCAACCGGCCGCCGGTCATAGGTGCCGGCACGCCGGTTGTGCCCGGATAGCTGATCGGCAGCCCACGTAATGCGCGCACAGCCAGAAATGCAAAACATTCTGCTTCCACAGCATCACCGCGCCAGCCAAATGTTTCCGCTTGCACCGCTTCAACACCTGCACGTTCACCCAGCATCTTCATCATCGCCGGATTATGACGACCACCGCCACTGACAGCCAGACCCTTCGGGCGATGCGGCAATAAATCCAGCGCTTTACCGACAGCACTTGCAGTGAAAGCGGTAAGCGTGGCAGCACCATCTTTCAATTCCAAACCTTCAGCCATCTTTGCGCCAAAGTCAAAACGATCCAGTGATTTTGGATATGGGGCGGTCAGATATTTGTGTTCCAGCAATTTGGCCAGACGTGTCTCATCAACAGTGCCTGCAAGCCCCAATGCGCCATCACGATCCATATCAGCGCCGGTGTGAGCTTTGATAAAATCATTCAGCGGTGCATTGGCAGGGCCGGTATCAAAGGCCACAACTGCATCTGCACCATCCCACCAAGTTACATTGGCAACGCCCCCCAAATTAAGCACAGCTGTGTCACCGCTGGCATCGGCAGATTTCAGCAATGCCGCATGATAAACGGCTGAAAGCGGCGCACCCTGCCCACCTGCACGCATATCGGCACTGCGGAAATCATAAACAACTTTAGTGCCGAGCAACTCACTCATCAAAACACCATCGCCAAGCTGGCGGGTGTCGCCCAAACGATCTTTAGTTGGGGCGCGATGCAGCACTGTTTGGCCGTGAAAACCAACCACGCCGATATCAGCCATCGTCAGGCCGCTTTCATTGACCAGTTCACGCACGGCTGCGGATTGTGCTCTGGTCAATGCTTCTTCAGCCGTTTTAAAAATTTCCGGCTCCGGCCCGTCAAAACTCCATTTCAGTGCCTGCGCCAAGGTTTCTTCCAACAGATCACGGATTTCCTGCGGATAAGGTTTGAGCGCATAGGCACCAAACTCGGTGACGGTCTCGCCATCGGTTTTTAAAAGCGCCACATCCACATTGCCATCAAGAACAGTTCCGGTCATCAGACCAACGGCCCATACAGGTTGCATGGCTTAAACTCCTAGCCTTGAGAGATAAGATCGCCGACAGCAATGCGCAGCGACACAATTTGACTGTCAAAATGACGGGTAGGATGAATACGATTGGTGAGCAATGTCCATGCCCGATTTTTTTCAAAATCAATCCATAAACCAGTGCCGGTAAAACCGGTATGGCCGATTGTTTCTGCCGAACAGGCAGAGCCACCAGACCAGCCTTGATGCGCCCGTTCAAAGCCATGCGTACGGCTTGATGATAAAGGTGTCCGCATCCAGTCAATCACCTGTTTGCTGGCGCCGCTGCCATTCAGCAAGCCTTCGCCGAAATCGAGAACGGATGCCGCAGTGCCAAACAGACCCGCATGTCCTGCTCCTTGCAAGGCGGAGCAATTGTCATCATGTACTTCGCCGCAAAGCACACGGTGGCGCCAAGTGCAATCTTCGGTAGCAGCCGCTTGATTAGCATCCGCACTCCAAGCAAAACCAGCACCCGCTTCCATTTCACGGATAGTTTTGCGTGCAAGACGCTCCAGCACGAAGCCCAACAAAATGAAATTGATGTCGGAATAAACCGGCGCACCGGCCTTCCATTCGCGCTGCATGATGAAAGTGCGCAGTAAATCCGCATCACGACCATAAGTATAAATGGGTTCGACCGCCGGAAAGGGTGTCTGATGCCCCAAACATTGGCGGAATGTTACCTTCCGCTCCCATGCATTGGCATTATATTGGCGCAAATCCGGCAAATGGCTTATCAGAGGCGCATCAAGATCAATGACGCCTTGTTCTGCAAGTTCCAGAATATGCGGCGTGGTGAAAAGCACTTTGGTGAGTGATGCCAGATCAAACCATGTATCTTCATGCATGGCGCGTTCTGACGGCTCAATTTGCGCCCGCCCGATGGCTTGAATTTTGCGCCTGCCATCAGCTTCAACCAGACCTAAAACGGCACCTGGAATCCGGCCGGCAGCAACCGCTTCTTCAACAACACCAAATGCTTGGGCAAAAATTTTGCTCATCTTATGCCTCAGCTCTCGCCTTATGATCAACACCGTAATTCAGCCAATGAGCCGCTGGCGGTTCATAGCCTAACGGGCGCACCAATGACGGCACCTGACGTGAATCCAGCGTAAAATGCTCGTTGCGCTTGGTAATACTCGGCACGGCCGAAATCAAACGCTTGGTATAAGAATGTTGCGGCTTGGAAAGCACAGAAGACGCATCACCGATTTCAACAATCTGACCAGCATAAACAACCGCAATGCGATGTGCGATACGTTCCACAACAGCCATATCATGCGAGACAAAAAGATAAGCAAGGCCATATTCTTTTTGCAAATCGACAAGTAGTTCAAGCACTTTTGCCTGTACGGACACATCAAGCGCAGAAACGGCTTCATCAAGCACCAGCACGGATGGGTTGAGCATCAACGCGCGCGCAATACACAAACGCTGACGTTGCCCACCGGAGAACTGGTGCGGATAACGCAGCAAACTATCTTCCGGCAATCCAACGCGCTTTAGCAACGCGATCATCTTGGCCTTCACTTCTGGTGTGCGGCTGCCGCCCGCGGCAATAACCGGTTCAGCCAGAATTTCATCAACACGCAGACGCGGATTGAGCGAAGCATAAGGGTTCTGAAATACCATTTGCACTGGCTCATCAGCATTGCCATGCGCTGTTTTCACCACATTGGTTTCAAATGTACCGCGCGTTGCTTTGACAAGCCCCAAAATGGCACGTGCAGTGGTGGATTTACCCGATCCACTTTCACCAACAATGGCCAGTGTTTCACCCGGCATCAGGTCAAAATCGACGCCATCCACCGCGTGTACATTGCCGGTTGTGCGTGAAAAAAGACCGGACTTGACCGAGAAACGAACCGTCAGGTCTTCCACTTTAAGGGCTGGCTTTTCTGTGTCTTCTTGCGGACGATGATAATCGTGGCGTACGGCAGCACCGTTTTCAAAATGCGGTACAGCCTGCAAAAGATGCTGCGTATAGGCATGTTGCGGACGATCCAGTACGTCAGAGATCGCGCCCTGCTCAACCACCTGACCGGACTGCATCACCATAACTTTATCGGCAATTCCAGCCACAAGACCAATATCATGAGTGATGAAAATCATCCCCATATTGGTTTCGCGCTTCAATTCACTCAACAAGGCCATGATCTGTGCCTGCACAGTTACATCAAGTGCTGTTGTCGGCTCATCAGCAATCAGCAAGCGCGGGTTACAAGCCAGCGCGATAGCAATCATCACACGCTGCAACATACCGCCGGAAAACTGGTTAGGGCTATATTTCAAACGACGCGCCGCATCCGGAATACGTACCCGATCAAGCGCGTCTTTTGCAGCCGCATGAGCCTGTTTACCCGTCAAACCACGATGGAGACGGAAGGATTCCTCAATCTGCGTCCCGATGCTCAAAACCGGATTAAGCGAGGTCATCGGCTCTTGAAAAATCATGCCGATTTCCGCACCGCGGATTGTCGTCAGTTCTTTTTCCTGTGCCGTTGCCAGATCAATGATCAAGCCGTCAGCACGCTGGAAAAGCATCGAGCCACCAATGATGCTGCCGCCGCCAAAATCTACCAGACGGTTGACCGAAAGCGAGGTCACGGATTTACCCGAACCACTTTCGCCGACAATCGCCATTGTTTCACCGGCGTTCAAATCAAAGCTGACACCGCGGACAATCTCATTGGCTTTTGGATCACGCCCGAAACCGACGCGCAGGTCTTTAACAGAAAGAAGAGCACTCACGATGCAGTCCTCCGCGTCTTTGGATCGAGAATATCGCGCAGCGCATCACCGAGCAGGTTGAAACCGAGAATGCCAATCATAATGGCAAGAGCAGGGAAGATCAGCAGCCATGGAGCGCTTTCCATCAGGTTTCGCGCATCGGCGAGCATCAGGCCAAGTGATGAGGCCGGAGGCTGTGTACCAAGGCCGAGGAAACTCAAACCGGCCTCTGTCAGCAATGACCAAGCCAATGCCAGTGTGATCTGTACGGTCAAAGGCGCCACCAGATTAAGCAGCAAATGGCGCGTTAAGATGTAAAAACGACTACTGCCAAATGTGCGCGCGGCATCGACAAAATCACGCGAGCGCAGTGACAATGCAGGGCCACGCACAACACGGGTAAAAATCGGCGTATAGACAATCGCAATGGCTGCAATGCTGGTGCCGACACCCGGTCCCACCACGGTGATGATCAGAAGTGCAAGCAAAATCGCGGGAAATGCCAACAGCACATCCATCAAACGCATAACAGAGCCATCCCACCAACGGCCAAACCATGCGGCGGTCAAACCCAGCACCGTTCCTGCAAAAGCAGCAATAGCGACAGCCGCAAAGCCTACCATAAAGGATTGCGTGATACCGGTCATCAAACGGCTCATCACGTCACGACCAAACAGATCAGTGCCCATCCAATAAGCACTATTCGGCGCTTGCAAACGGGCAAGACGATTTTGCAGCAACGGATCATACGGGGTCAATCCGACATAGCCCATCACGGCGACGATCAAATAGACGAGGATAATAATCCCACCGATGCGTCCGCTCGGATGGGAAAAGATCGAACGAAGAAGTTGCATCAGCGTTCCTCCATCCGGATACGCGGATCGAGTGCCACATAGGCAAGATCAACAAGCAAATTAACAATCATGAAATTGAAAGCGATAAACAAAACTGCACCTTGCACCATCGCATAATCACGCTGCAAAATAGCTTCAAGAACCATGCGGCCAAGCCCCGGAAGCGCATAAATCTGCTCGACAAGCACTGCGCCACCCAAAAGATAGCCAAATTCCACACCACACAATGTCACCACCGGTATCAGCGCGTTGGGAAGTGCGTGGCGCCAGATCACTTTGCGCGCAGGTACACCTTTACTGCGTGCTGTACGCACATAATCATCGCCCAAAACATCAAGCATAGCAGATCGTGAAATGCGCGTGACTGCCGCCGCAAATGCAAAACCAAGGGTCAAAGACGGAAAAATCAGCTGACCAAGATTGGATATCGGATCAACCCAGATCGGCACAAATTCACCCATTGTCGGCAAAACACCGAAGCCCGCAGACAATACATAAATTACCAAAAGACCAAGTACAAAACTTGGAGTGGACTGACCAATCATCGCAACAATACGTACAATCAAATCAGATGGGCGCTCATTGTGGGTTGCCGCATAAACACCGGCAGGCAAGCCAAACGCCAAAGCAATGATCATCGACATCAGCGCCAATTGCAGCGTCAGCGGAAAGCGCTCCAAAATGACATCAAGAACAGGCTTACCATAAGTAACCGATATTCCCATATTGCCTTGCAATACGCCGGTCAGCCAATGCCAGTATTGCGCCAGCCAGCTACGGTCAATGCCGAAATATTCTGCCAATGCCTGACGTTGCTGCGGCGTCAGAAGCCCTGCTTCTGTACCCAGCATCGCAGTGATTGAATCCCCCGGCACCATGCGGATGGAGACAAAAACCAGAATAGAGACTCCGACCATGACCAATGGAAATGTCACTAGCCGCCGCGTCAGGTAACTCATAGTGGCAGACCTTATCAATGGGAAGATCACCCGTCCGGTTATCTTTAAAAGACAACCGGACGGGTGATTTTACGTTTATTTGTCCAGTTTAATCTTGGTCACACCAAAAATAGAATTGGTGCGGCGCGGCTCAAAACCGGTTACATTCTTCTGGAATGCAGCATAATTGTTTGACGTATAGAGCCAGATCCATGGCGAAACTTCCGCAATATGCTTCTCAAATTCCGAGAAGATTTCTTTGCGTTTTTCCAGATTGGTCTCTGCACGCCCTTCTTGCAGCAAACTGTCCAGCTTATCATCAGAGAACTGTGCAACCTTTTGCAGGTTACCATTTTTCGTCCAATAACGGTTATACATAGTGTAAGGATCTGCACTGCCAGCGTTGAGCGCGACCGCCATGTCAAAATCACCTTTCAACCAGGTATCGACATAGACGTTAAGTTCCATCATTCGGATATCAAGCTTGATACCGATTTCAGCAAGCTGCGACTGGATAACCTGTGCTTCGGATGCTGCAGTCGGTGGCTCACCGGTTGCAGCAATAACCGTTGCAGAGAAACCATCTTTAAAGCCGGCATCAGCCATCAGTTTCTTGGCTTTTTCCAGATCTTTTTCATAGCAGAAAAGGGTCGACGGATCATTGGCAAAAGCCGGTGAAGTTAATGGACCAGTGACAGCGCCTTCACCAAGAGACGCTGTTTCCAAGACATCTTGACGATCAATAGCACAGGAAATCGCCTGACGGACAGCCAGTTCGTTCATCGGTGCACGCGATGGATTGAGCTGCAAAACATGATATGCAAGACTTGGCGTACGATCGAGCGTCACATTGGCTTCACGATCAACCATGGTGGCGACCATTGGATCGTTCAGCACGGCAAAATCAATTTGCTTGGCGCGCAAAGCTGCCAGAATTGCTGTCTCATCCGGCAGAACGCTGATGTCGATACCATCGATTTCAACTTTGCCGCCAGCCCAATCCGGGTTGGTTTTCAAAACTTCCTTGGAGTTCGGGTTCCAGCTTTCCAGAATGAAAGGGCCTGAACCAACCGTTTTGGTACCAATAGTACCGGCTGCAATTTCACTTGCTGGCAAAATAGCCGCATTAATTGAAGTCATTGCAGTTAGCAGCGGAATATCAGCCTGTTTCAGCTTGAAAATAACTGTTGCATCATCCGGTGTTTCGATTGTTTCAATAGACTGGAAGTTGGCGCGCGCTGCTGCACCGGTTGCTTCATCCAGAATACGCTCGAAAGAAGCTTTCACATCCGCAGAGGTGACATTTTCACCATTCTGGAATTTTGAATCTTTATTGAGCTTGAAGGTCAGTACCTTACCATCATCGGAGAATTCCCAGCTTTCTGCAATGGCAGGTGCTGCCAAAAGCTGTGCGTCGGAGCGAACAAGCGGCTCATAAACCAGCTCCAGCAAACGCTGCGACGAGAATGCCGTCTGCTTGTGCGGATCAAGGCCGGTGGCATCCTGCGACCAAGCCATGCGCAAAGTTTGCGCCATTGCATCACCGGCCATCACCGGCGAATACATTGCCAAAGCTGCAACGCAGCCCAGCAGTTTGATTTTAAATGACGTTTTCATTCATGCTCCCCTTAACGATCCCTAAATCCATCGCGGAATTGTGCTTAGTCTCAAACTGATTTTACATGTATTGCCGGTCTTAAAAAGCCGTTCGCTTCATGCAGTGCGCGTCGTGCTTCTTCAACCCCTGTCTCATTCATTACAACAAGAATCGCAAGCTTGACATCATTGTTTGTCAGACGAAGCGCTTCCTCGGCAGTGCGCTCGTCACAACCACTAGCCTGCATAACAATACGAACTGCACGGGCAACCAGTTTTTCGTTGGTTGCAGACACATCAACCATCAGATTTTGATAGCTTTTTCCGATCCTGATCATGCTCGCAGTGGTCAGCATGTTAAGCACCAGCTTCTGAGCTGTACCGGATTTCAATCGCGTTGAACCAGTGAGAACTTCCGGCCCTACAACCGGCGAAATCGCAATATCGGCAAGCGCTGCAATGGTGGATTGCGGGTTGCATGAAAGCGCAACTGTTACCGCACCCAATGATTTGGCATAATTTAATGCACCAATCACATAAGGCGTACGCCCGCTGACAGCGATGCCGACAACCACATCATCCGCACTCAATTGAATATTGCGCAAATCCGCCTCACCTTGTGAAGCATCATCTTCCGCGCCTTCAATTGCGCGCAACAAGGCCTCGTCTCCACCGGCAATCAGGCCAACAACCATGCTTTCCGGCACCCCGAATGTGGGAGGACATTCGGAGGCATCCAAAACACCTAAACGACCGCTTGTACCGGCACCAATATAGATGAGACGTGCGTTTTTGCGAAAAGCTGCAACGATGGCATCAACGGCTTGCGCCACTTCCGGCAGCACTTTTTCCACCGCCAGCGGCACGATCTTGTCATCATCGTTGATTTTGCGAACAACGGCGAGACTGTCGAGCAAATCAATATCCATTGTCCGCGGGTTGCGCCCTTCGGAAACCAGCCCGTCCAGCTCTGACAATAATTCTCGCTTCAACATGCGGATCGCCTTAAAAATCGCATCTAGAGCATGTCTCCCAAAAGTGCCCCCCGGCTTTGGGACAAAGACATGCGTAAAAACAAACCGCTAGAGCGAGCACAGTGGATACGGTTAAGTACGACACGCTCTAGAATTCACCTGTCCGGCCAGCCATCAGAGCGAGGACACAAATGCAACGCATCCCTCGCCAAATGCCTGACTTCATACAAAATCTAAGTTTAAATATTCCATATGTCAATAAATTATTGGAATTTATTATTCCAATTCACAGTATGTCAGGAATTACTGATTTTTCACCTCTCCTTCACGCCTGGCTAAAATGATCGCACCTGAAACCGCATCGCCATCAGCAGGCTTCAAACGGCGGCGCACATCAGGCGCGAGCCATGCCAAAAGCGGCGTGGCAAGCCCGCCAAGCAACGAGACGCGCGGCGCGCCACGCTCAAATAGAGCACGCACCAATGCATCCACATGACCGGCAGCCCCTTGCACAATCCGGCGTGCGGCAGCGTCCCCTTGATCTGCATGACGCATCACCATCGGCGCAAGTGTCGCATATTCAGTGGCAGCGGCCTGATCCATCCACGCCACAACTTCCATCGGATCATTGCTAAAACGTTGCATCACCTCCGATAGCAGCGCTGTTTTTTCTAAACGTCCATCATGCGCACGCAATGCATGCTGGATGGTTTTCAGCCCCAAATAAGCACCACTCCCCTCATCGGAAACTGGAAACCCATAGCCGCCAACGCGCAAATCTTCGCCTTCAACAAAACCAAGCCCCACCGAGCCTGTGCCCGCAATCACAATGGCTCCATCACGGCCGGAATGCGCACCCAAACACGCCCCCTTGCCATCATTGACAAAAGCAATTGACGCAAATTGATGCGGAATGGCCTGCAGAGCCTGTAACGCGCCCTTGCGACCAAGACCGGCAAGCGCAATACCGACATGAATTTGGCTATATTCTTGAGCAGTTAATCCGGCTTCCTCAATCGCCGCTTCGCTGGCGCGCATGACTGAACCCCATGCCGCTTCTATGCCAAGACGCGTTGTGGCTGAGCCCGATAGACCCTGTCCTAAAACATGACCTGGCGCATCCTCAATCCGCGCACGGCAACCGGTTCCGCCACCATCAACACCAAGAAAATAGGCTGAAATTTGTGACATGATGACACTTACCCTTTCAGCCGTTCAATATCAGCACCGCATTGGCGCAGCTTTCGATCAAGCTGCTCATAGCCACGATCAAGATGATAAACGCGATTAACAATGGTTTCGCCCTCAGCCACAAGAGCGGCCAAAATCAGCGAAACAGAAGCACGCAGATCTGTCGCCATTACCTCTGTGCCGTAGAGCTTCCCGCCGCCACGCACCAAGGCCGACGTACCTTTAAGCGTAATATCAGCACCCAATCGGCAAAGCTCCGGCACATGCATGAAACGGCTTTCAAACACTGTTTCACGGATCAGTGACGCACCATTGGCACAAGTTGCCAGCGCCATAATCTGCGCCTGCAAATCAGTCGGAAAGCCCGGATAAGGTTCTGTTGTCAGATCAACCGGTTTCAATGCGTCGTCACGAGAAATGACAATGCCGCGATCACTCGGCCAGACATTGACACCCATCATTTCCAAAATCTGCACAGCTGATGCCAGATGATCAAGCCTCGCATTGGTGAGTTCCAACTGGCCACCGGTAATGGCTGCCGCCACCGCGTAAGTCCCCGCCTCAATCCGGTCAGGGATACTGTGATGACTGGCTTCACGCCAGGATGTTTCGCCATTAATCAAAATGCGATGCGTCCCAGCACCTTCAATTTCGGCACCCATTGCTGTCAGACATGCTGCCAGATCAGCGAGTTCAGGCTCGCGCGCCGCATTGAGAATTTCTGTCTCGCCGTTTGCATAGGTTGCAGCCATCATCGCCATAGCGGTTGCTCCTACCGATGGTGCCCCTAAAACAATGCGCGCACCACGAAGGCTGCTCTTCAAAGATGCCGCAATCACACCGCGGTCAATTTCCACATGCGCGCCCAATGCCTGCAGCGCTTTGACATGCAAATCTACTGGTCTTGCACCAATGGCACAACCACCCGGCATCGAAACCCGTGCTTGTCCGTTGCGCACCAAAAGGGGCGCGAGCACCAGCACAGTCGCGCGCATTTTGCGCACAGTTTCATAAGTTGTATCAACCGCAAACAACTCGTGAGCTTCAATTGTCGTACCCTGCGCCGTGTGATTGATTACTGCCCCTTGCGCTTCCACCACACTCAACATGGCTTGAACATCGGTTACAACCGGCAGATTTGTCAGTTCCAGCGGAAACGGGCTCAATAGCGAAGCTGCGATTTGCGGCAGTGCCGAATTTTTTGCACCCGCTATGCTGACAGCACCTTGAAGGCGTTTTCCGCCGACTATTCGTAATTTATCCATGGAACAAACTGCCTTGTTGCTATAATGGGCTGCTATGATGGACTTGCATTGACTATGAATTCAGCAGTACCATGTGTCAATTGATTTGGAATAATATATTCCTCACCCCATCCTATTGTGAACAGCAATTAAAAAAACATAGGATAGCGGCAATAATAGAATAGATTTGGGAGATCACCAGTGTCGGTATTACAGATGATCAGTGTCAGATTAACAGACATGGCACCTGCCGACCAGCAGATCGGTGAGTTTATTCTCGAGCGACCAGAGCAAGTCGCCAAGCTATCTTCTGCCGCATTGGCTCAAGAAACAGGGCGTAGCCAATCAAGCGTAGTCAAATTCAGCCAAAAGCTGGGCTTTGCCGGATATCAGGAACTAAAACGCGCAGTTATTGAAGCCAAAGCGCAAGAATGGCGCGTGCCTGCCGGTGTTATTCACGGCTCCATTGAAAAAGACGATGGCTATCTGACCATTTTGCAAAAACTGATCGGCAGCAAATTGCAATCCATGCAGCAGACCGTTGCAGTCAATAATGAAGATGATATCGGCAAAGCACTATCAGCCCTTGATGCAGCACGCCGCATTCATCTGGCAGGCGTTGGGGCATCATCACTTGTTGCGCGCGATTTTTCCTATAAAATGATGAAGCTCGGCCGCAATGTCTTGCACAATGACGACAGCCACATTCAAATGGCCAATGCTTCCACGTTGAGCAGTCATGATGTGTTGGTTGCTTTTTCGCAGTCGGGTGCCAGTATTGAAACATTGCGCATTGCAGAAGCCGCAAAAGAACGCGGAGCAATGGTAATTTCCGTTACCGGCTTGAAAGAAAACAAGCTGGCTTCCAATGGCGATATCAATCTGTATACGGTTGCGGATGAAGAAAAAGTCCGCTCATCCTCGATCACATCGCGCGATGCACAGCTTATTCTGACCGACCTGCTTTTCATCTTGCTAATTCAAAAACAAAGTGACGCTTATGATTATATCCGCAACAGTGAACAGGCCGTCACCACGCTTAAAAATGGTTAAATGCTTTTAAAGCTGATCAGATAAGCAACGGCTTCACCCGTAATCTGGAGGTTACTTGTTTCTTCCACATCGAAACGCGCACAATCTCTGGCAAACAGTTTTTCTTCATGTTGCACGTTTTGAATACGCACTGAGCCGCTCGCAACAAACAACAGGCTCTGCCCTTTAATTTGTAAATGAACTGGCGAACCATCCAGCACAATGCGGGTCACTGTGTGAGTATAAACCCCGCGTCGCGTCATTACATTCAGGTCAGTGATTTTTCCGTCAATCAGACAGGCACTGGTGGGTGCATCACCCGCAAAGCTATAAGGCTCACTTGCTTGCGTGAGTTTCGTCTCCACACCGTCAACGGACAAGACAATACCGTTCCCGTCCAGCACTGCAAGCGTCCGGTCGATATCAGCAAAAACTGAGAAAGCACCGTCTTCAGCCACCTTTGCGGTAGAAATGCGCCAATCGAAATTATCAACTGTTGCATCCGCCGGATGAATGGCAATTTCAACCGTCACACCACCACCGTTTTTCCACGGCATTTGTTTGTGATCATCGCTGCGCAAAATTTTCATCGGTATTGCCTCGTAAAATAAATCTCCCGCAAGTGGGATACTTGCGGGAGAAAAGACAAGTTAATTGCCAAGAATTGCAGGCAAGCGCAGCCCCTGCTCTTTTGCCCAATCCAGCGCTATATCATAACCTGCATCGGCATGGCGCATTACACCGGTTGCCGGATCATTCCAAAGAACACGGCCAATGCGTTCGTCCGCATCTACCGAACCGTCACAGCAAATCACCATGCCGGAATGCTGGCTGAAACCCATGCCGACACCACCGCCATGATGAAGCGAAACCCATGTTGCACCCGATGCCGTGTTGAGCAGCGCGTTAAGCAACGGCCAGTCGGAAACTGCATCCGAACCATCTCTCATAGATTCTGTTTCACGGTTTGGCGAGGCAACCGAACCACTATCCAGATGATCGCGACCGATCACAATCGGTGCTTTTAATTCGCCATTACGCACCATCTCGTTGAAGGCAAGACCGAGGCGATGGCGATCACCCAAACCAACCCAGCAAATGCGCGCCGGAAGCCCCTGAAACTCAATGCGTTCTTTCGCCATATCCAGCCAGTTATGCAGATGCTTATTATCCGGCAGCAGTTCTTTAACCTTGGCATCGGTCTTGGCAATATCCTCCGGATCGCCGGAAAGCGCTGCCCAACGGAAAGGCCCGACACCACGGCAAAACAATGGGCGGATATAGGCTGGCACAAAGCCCGGGAATGCAAAAGCATCTTCCAAACCTTCTTCCAGCGCCATCTGACGGATATTATTACCGTAATCAACTGTTGGAATACCGGCATTCCAGAAGTCGAGCATAGCCTGAACCTGCACTTTCATCGAAGCGCGGGCAGCTTTTGCAACACCTTTCGGATCGCTTTCCTGTTTCGCGCGCCACTCAGCAACGCTCCAGCCAATCGGCAAATAGCCGTGTACCGGATCATGCGCCGAGGTCTGGTCGGTGACAATATCAGGACGTACACCACGCTTGACGAGTTCAGGATAGATTTCTGCCGCATTCCCGATCAGTGCGATGGATTTGGCAACGCCCGCCTTGGTCCATTCGTCAATTCTTGCCAATGCTTCATCAAGACTATGGGTCTTTTCATCGACATAACGGGTGCGAAGACGGAAATCGGCGCGGGTTTCATCGCATTCAACAGCTAAGCAGCACGCACCTGCCATCACGGCTGCAAGAGGCTGTGCACCACCCATGCCACCAAGACCACCGGTCAAAATCCATTTGCCTTTGAGGTTGCCACCATAATGCTGGCGACCGGCCTCGACAAAGGTTTCGTAAGTGCCCTGCACAATCCCTTGTGCGCCGATATAGATCCACGAACCGGCGGTCATCTGGCCATACATGGCCAAACCTTTTTTATCCAATTCGTTAAAATGATCCCATGTCGCCCAATGCGGCACCAGATTGGAGTTGGCAATCAATACACGCGGCGCATCTTTGTGGGTGCGAAAAACGCCAACCGGTTTACCCGATTGTACCAGCAGGGTTTCATTGTCTTCCAATGTTTTCAGTGTAGCAACAATCTTATCAAAATCATCCCATGTACGGGCGGCGCGGCCAATGCCGCCATAAACCACCAGTTCATGCGGGCGCTCGGCAACATCCGGATCAAGATTGTTCATCAGCATACGCAATGGCGCTTCAGTGAGCCAACTTTTAGCATTGAGTTCAGTGCCGCGCGGTGCGCGAACATCGCGTTCATTATGACGTGGATTGGACATGGTTTCCCCTTTTCGATCTTTATAATTTGGCTGCCGCAGCTTCGATGCGCTGCAAGATAGTTTTCAAATGAACGCGCAAGCGCTCTGCCTTTGCTTCATCATAGGCAAAGGGCAAGTTTTCAGAGACTAAATGCGTCTTTTGCGCCAATTCCATCTGGATGGCATGCACGCGATTTTCCGGCTTGCCGTAGTGGCGCGTTGTCCAGCCGCCTTTAAAGCGACCATTTAAAATCGAGGTATAACCTTGCGCTTTGCTGGTCACATCAACGGCAATGGCTTCGATTTCCGGTGCACAGGTTTTGCCCATATCGGTACCGATATTGAAATCCGGCAAAATACCTTCAAACAAAAACGGAATATGGGAGCGGATAGAATGGCAATCGTAAAGAATTGCGATGCCGTGGATCTTTTTAACCCGCTCGATTTCAGCAGCCAGTGCATCATGATAAGGCTTGTGAAAACGGTTCAAACGATCTTCAATGTCATCTGAAGTGGGTTCTTCACCCTCTTTCCAGATGGCCAATCCGTCAAAATCCGTGGTCGGAATAAGTGTCGTCGTGTTTTGCCCCGGATAAAGGCTGACACCTTCCGGATCACGATTGGCATCAATGCAATAACGATGGAAAGTTGCCCTTATCATCGTGGCATCTTCCAACAGTCCACCATAAAGATGATGAATATGCCAGTCTGTATCGGCAAGCTTAAGACCGTTATCATTCAGACGCACCATGATATCATCCGGCACATCTGTGCCGGTATGGGGCAGAGCGATGATCACCGGCGATGAGCCAGATTTCAGTTCAAAAGCTTGCATTTAAGCCTCCAAACTTGGCAAAATGCCGTTGCTGATGCTGGCGTTCAGTGATCCATCGGCCACAACCTCAGTTGCAGTTTCAAGATCATTGGCCATATAACGGTCAATCTCCAAGGTCGGCACTTTTGCACGCAGTGCTGCAATGGCCTTCTTCAGTTCCGGACTGGTTTCAAGTGGCTCACGCAGCTCCACACCGAGAGCGCCAGTAAGTGCCTCGATACCGATAATCGCATTAAGATTATCAGTCATTTGCAACAAACGCCGCGCACCATGACACGCCATCGAGACGTGATCTTCTTGGTTGGCGGAGGTTGGTGTTGAATCCACCGATGCCGGATGCGACATTTGTTTGTTTTCGCTCATCAAGGCGGCAGAGGTCACTTCCGCAATCATCAGGCCAGAATTAAGACCCGGTTTTTTGGCCAAAAATGCTGGCAAGCCGAACGAGAGCGCTGGATCCACCAAAAGCGCAATGCGGCGTTGTGCAATAGCACCGATTTCGCAAATAGCGAGTGCGATCTGATCGGCCGCAAAAGCCACCGGTTCGGCATGGAAATTGCCACCCGAAATCACACTATCATCGGAGAGTACAAGCGGATTATCGGTCACCGCATTGGCTTCAATTTCAAGACTGCGGGCAGCCTGGCGCAAAATATCCAGACATGCACCATCCACCTGCGGCTGACAGCGGATGCAATAAGGATCTTGTACGCGCTGATCACCTTCCAGATGGCTGTCACGAATAACAGAGCCGTCAAGCAGCTTACGCAGAGCAGATGCTGTATCAATCTGTCCCTGATGGCCGCGCAATGAATGAATATCCGGATGGAATGGCGCGGTCGAGCCCATGGCAGCATCGGTGGAAAGTGCACCGGTAATCAATGCTGCTTGCAAAGCGCGATGTGCACGGAACAATCCCGCAAGCGCCAACGCCGTTGAGGTTTGCGTGCCGTTAATCAAAGCCAAACCTTCTTTGGCCGCCAGCACCACTGGTATCAGTCCTGCTTTTTTCAAAGCATCTGCGCCTGAAAGACGCGCACCTTGATAAAAAGCCTCACCTTCGCCGATCATCACCGCTGCCAAATGGGCAAGAGGTGCCAAGTCACCGGAAGCGCCAACCGAACCCTTGGCAGGGATCATTGGTGTCACGCCTTTTTCCAGCATGCCTTCAATCAGATTAATGAGTTCAAGGCGTACACCAGACGCACCACGGCCGAGCGAAATCAGCTTGAGTGCCATAATGAGACGTACGATTTCTTCGCTCAAAGGCTCGCCCACGCCGCAGCAATGCGACAGGATCAGGTTACGCTGTAGGGTTGCAACATCTTCCGGCGCAATACGAATAGAAGCCAGCTTACCAAAACCGGTATTAATGCCATAAACTGGAGCATCACCAGCTGCAATTTCCGCAATACGATTGGCAGCTTTTTTAATCGCGCCATAAAAAGATGTATCAATACGCACACTCAGTTTTTCGCGATAGATTTTCTCAAGAATTCCAAGAGAAACACTGCCGGGCTTTAGAACGAGAGTCATCTGTTGCTCCATCGGGGACAAAGCCCACGGGTTATGAAAAAATTAAATCTGGCCTTTGAAAATCCGCTTCCACAGCGGATTGAAACCAATGCGATAAACAAGCTCTGCCGGACGTTCGACATCCCAAATGGCAATGTCTGCATCTTTGCCAATTTCCAACGTGCCGGTTTGCTTTAAAATTCCAAGCGCCCGCGCCGCTTCGCGGGTCACACCGGCGATGCATTCATCAACCGTCATACGAAACAATGTGGCGCCCATATTCATGGTCAAAAGCAGCGATGTTAATGGTGATGTGCCCGGATTATTATCAGTGGCGAGTGCCATTTTCGTGCCCGCGGCACGGAAAAGCTCAACGGGAGGTTTTTGCGTTTCACGAATGAAATAATAAGCACCTGGTAGCAAAACTGCGACAGTGCCAGCCTTTGCCATCGCCTTGGCACCTTCTTCATCGGTATATTCCAGATGATCGGCAGACAGTGCCTGATAAGAAGCAGCCAATGCAGCGCCATGCAAATTGGAGAGCTGATCGACATGAAGTTTGACCGGCAAGTCATAGCTTTTAGCGGCATCAAAAACGCGCGCCATCTCATCCGGTAAAAAAGCAATACCCTCACAAAAACCATCAACTGCATCAGCCAAATTTTCTGCCGCAATACGGGGAAGCATTTCATCAATAATTTTATCAAGATAGGCTTGCTTGTCGCCATTCATCTCAGGCGGCAGTGCATGAGCGCCAAGGAAAGTGGTGCGTACCGCAACATCACGTATTTCGCCAAGTTGGCGTGCGACACGCAAGGCTTTTATTTCATTTTCAGTGTCCAGCCCATAGCCGGATTTAATCTCGATTGTCGTCACACCTTCGGCAATCAAAGCATCAAGGCGTGGCAATGTCTCATGGATCAGATCAACTTCGCTCGCCGCTCGCATATTTTTAACAGAAGAAATAATACCACCGCCCGCACGCGCCACTTCTTCATAAGTTGCGCCATTCAAACGCAGTTCAAATTCATGCGCCCGATTGCCCGCATGAACCAGATGGGTGTGGCAATCGATCAAGCCCGGCGTGATCAATCGGCCCTGACAATCAATTGTTTCAAAATCAGTATATTGGTTGCCGAGTTCTGTTCGCGCTCCGGCATAGGAAATTTTGCCGTCTTTTACGGCAAGAGCTGCATCTTCCACCAGACCCAAACCGCCCGCATCTTCTGCAAGCGTAATCATACGCGCATTGGTTAAAACGAAGTTGGATTTTTCTGCCATCAGCATTTTCACTCTTCCCCTGTTTGCATATAATGTATATACATAATAATCGAGCCGCCAAGAGGAAAAATGCTTCAAAATGCATTTTGTTGAAAAACAAACGGGAAAACCAAGCGGCAAGAGGAGTTAAGATTTATGGCGGCAGCGCAAAAAAACACGCAAATAATCCATGCCAAACAAGCGCTTTTACCGAGCGGCTGGGCAGAAGATGTGCGCATCACCATTGTCGACAGAAAGATTAGCGCGCTCGAAAAGAGCGTTGCCGCTAGAGCCGATGACGAGTGCCATGATGTGATTTTGAGCGGCATGCCGAATATCCATAGCCATGCATTTCAATATGGCATGGCTGGGCTTGCTGAAAAACGCGGCAGCTCCGCTGACAGTTTCTGGAGCTGGCGCGAAATCATGTATAAGTTCGCGCTCACCATGTCGCCGGATCAGGCGCGATCAGTTGCTTTGCGGCTTTATATCGACATGCTTGAGGCTGGCTTCACCCGTGTTGGCGAGTTTCATTATCTCCACCACAACCGCGACGGCAGCCATTATGACAATATCGCTGAAATGGCCAATCAGATTATCGATGCTGCAAAAACTTCCGGCATCGGGCTGACTTTACTGCCGGTGTTTTATGCTCATTCCGGTTTTGGCGGAAGCGCCCCCAATGAAGGCCAGCGCCGCTTCATCAACAATGAGGCAAGCTTTGGCAAACTTATTGAAGGTTGTCAGAAAGCATTATCCGGTTTCGATGGTGCGGTTTTAGGCGTTGCTCCTCATAGTTTGCGTGCTGTCACGCCTGACGAATTAAGTTTTGCCGCGCAATTATTACCGGATGCACCGGTGCATATTCACATCGCCGAGCAAGTTAAAGAAGTTGAAGATTGCATTATGTGGTCTGGTCAACGCCCTGTTGAATGGCTGCTGGAAAATCAAAAACTTTCCTCGCGTTGGTGCCTTATTCATGCAACGCATATGACAAATGCCGAGACAACAGCAGTTGCAAAATCAGGCGCAATTGCAGGACTTTGCCCCGTGACAGAAGCTAATCTGGGTGACGGAACTTTCAACGCCACATGTTTTCATGAGCATCAAGGTCAATTCGGCATTGGCTCCGATTCCAATGTGTTGATTGGTATTGGTGATGAATTGCGCCAATATGAGTATTCGCAACGCTTGCAACATCGCGCCCGCAATGTGCTGGCACAGAATGAAGGCTCTACCGGCAGAGCCATGTTTGATGGCGCGGTTAAAGGCGGTAACATCTCAATGGGACGCGCAGAAGATGGCCTCAAAGCCGGTGCGTCCGCCGATTTTATCTCCCTTGATACAGCGCGCCTTCCTGACACCAAAGGCGACACCATTCTTGATGCATGGATTTTTGCAAATCGTGCAAAAGTGTCAGATGTCTGGGTACACGGTATCAAACAAGTCGAAAATGGCCGCCATGCTAAACGCGACGAAGCTGAGCGTGCATTCCAGCAGACAATTCGTGAATTGCTGAACTAAGTTCAGGAGTTGACTTGCGGGAAGGAACCGAGATTAGAGGTGAACACACCTGTAATCTCGTGTCCGAGACCGGGATAGATAATATCCACATCGGTAATCAATTCCGAGCGATGCCAAGTGCGCCGGTTCAATTTCAAACAAGCTGCGTTGGCCTCAATACCAAGAATGCCCGCCAATGTTGTGTCTGCATTGATCGCGCGAATGGTGTGCTTGGCCTCATTCCACGGGATATGGCCAAGCAGCCATGTTCCAGGCGGCGTTTCTTCAAAAAACTCAACCTCTACTTCCGGTACTTTGGTCAAAGAAATAATACGATCTTCATAAGCTTCCGGCTTTTCATTGACGATATGAAGGCACAAAACGCGCAAAACCATATGATCGGCTTTTAACTGCAATTCTTTGGCTTTTGCAGGTGCTATGCGCTCTTCTCTGCGTAGCAAAATTTCATGCCGATATTGCTGGCCCGTTTCCTGCGCCTCTTTGGCAAAGTCGCGGATTTGCATAAACATCACGCTATCGGCTTGCGGCGCAGAAACAAAAGATCCAGCTTTGCGGCGACGATTAATCAATCCACGTTCAGCGAGGCGCGATAAAACACGATTAACCGTCATGCGGGAGCATTGATATTGCTCCATGAAATCGCTTTCACTTGGAATTTTGTCACCCGGCGCCCAATGTCCGTTGATGATATTATCTTCGATATCTTTTTGAATTTGCTCAGAAAGACTGACCGGAGCATTATTTTCTTGGTTCAAACAGCACCCTTGTCACTTTCAGCAAAATGCTGACTTCCCACACAAAATAAAATCACCTTGCATTATATCGCATCAAAAGATGATCATTTCCTTTTTGTATAGACTTTTATGATTGATGCAAGAGACATCGGATATAGAAAAAGCGGCCGTAAAGACCGCTTTCAACTTAACGACCATTATTTGGCGTCAAGGCGATTATATTTTTTCATCACCTCGACCAAACGATCATGCGGGATCGCGAAAGACACATTGTCATCGCGTCCTTTCATCGTTTCCGCTGCAATCATAGCATTCACAATTGCTTCTTCGGTTGCCAAAGCAGCTGCCTGAATAAGCGGATCCATCTTGTTGTTTGATACCATCTCAAGCTTGGTATTTTCTTCACGGCTATAAGCTTGCGGGTTACCGGTTGAGAAGCTGATGAAAATATCACCACTGCCATTGCCGCCGAAACCACCAACACGGCCGATACCAATCGGCACACGACGCGCCAGACGCTTCAACTGCTGTGGCAACAATGGCGCATCCGTTGCAACCACGACAATAATCGAGCCTGCCTCTTCACGCGTCCATGATGTATCCGGCATCATATCGGTGATTTCCTGACCAACCGGAACACCTGCGATCAACAAATCTTTGCGCGAACCAAAATTGCCCTGCACCAGCACGCCAACCGTATAACCGCCCTGCTCATCACTTAATTTACGTGATGATGTACCGGTACCACCTTTAAAATTAAATAGGTTCATACCAGTACCGCCACCGACATTGCCTTCTGCAATCTTGCCGCCGATCGCATTATCGAGAGCTGCATAAACATGTTCTTTTTTGACATGCATGCCGTTAATATCGTTAAGAATTCCATCCCAAGTTTCGGCAACGACCGGCAACAACCAATAGAGATCTCTGAAATGCGGCCCTGTCAGATCGTTGTCCGCAAGCCATGAGACGACAGAATCGCGCACAACACCGACACTATGCGTATTGGTGATGGTAATCGGGCCTTCAAGAAAACCACTTTCCTCCACCCATGTTGTACCGGTCATTTCGCCATTACCGTTGAGCGAATACCACCCGGAAAAAACCGGATTGAAGCTTTTACCACGCGGTAAAATCGCGGTCACACCGGTACGAACAGGCCCTTTGCCAACCTCAATTTTGCCTTCACCTTCAATAATTGTGGAATAACCAACGGTTACGCCTTCTACATCAGTAATTGCATTATTAGGGCCTGTTTCACCTGTAAACGGTATGCCTAAATCACGTGCACGCGGTTTTTCTTGTGCGACGGCAGCAGAAAAAGTACTCACCAAAATAGCTCCATAGACTGCACTTAAAAGTGCAGACTTCATCTTGAACATGGTAACTCCTCCCATTGATGGCTGCACTTTAAAATGAATATTATGATCAGCAGCCACTGCTATTTAGACACTACTGTTGAGTCTGCACAATTGCTTAAATTATAAAAATTAAACCTGTCGCTTCAATGCGTTTACTGCGCATTTGAAACGACAGACCGTAAGCTAAGAATAAGAATAAGAATATTTGCAGCTAACAAGACAATACAAATAATTATGCTCGCCTCAATTCATAGATTAGTTATTTTGCTCAGCCTCAGGCAGGACGACATTAACAGCATCATTTTTTTCGTTTTCAACCGCACCTTGTATCATTTCATCCGTAACACGTAGTTCCGCACCAACGGGTGAATAAGGTGTTGCCGGTGCAAAAGGTGCCGCCGGCGTAGACTCCGGACGCGCACCACGTCGCCACATAAAGAAGCCAACCATCAAAAGATTGAGAAGACTTAACGACCAGAAGAGCCCAAGCGGCCCCATCAGTGCCATTACCGGAGAAATAATCACAGGACTGATTGCCGAGCCGACTGAATTGATCAATAACAAACCTTGGATCATACGCACCAATGCGTCAGATGAAGTACTGTCGGCCGCAAAACTAACGGCAACCGGATAGATGGCAAAAATAGCGCCACCCAGCAGAAAGAACACCACGATCAATAATGGCGAAGCCTGGGGCAATGTAATCACCAGCGCTGAAAGCACCACACAGGCAATGCTCAGCGTTATCAGCACAATGCGGCGATCCTGCCTGTCAGACCAGCGACCGACCGGATATTGCAAAACCATTGCACCAAAAATGACGCTCGCCATCATTGTACCCACTTCACTGATGTCACGCCCAGTACGCTGCAAGTAAAGTGGCAGCAATGAATATACAGCAGCAATGGCAATACCCGAACCAAAGCAACCAATCACGCCACTGGGCGTCATACGTAGCAAATCAAAGGGATTGAGTGCCTCGACACGCTCAACAACCGGCGTTACTTTCGGCAAGATCACAATCGGCAAAACGGAAAGTGACGCAAGAATGGCTGCCGCCATAAAGGGAATAACCGCACCCATAGCATCGACAGTTCCAAGCGCGATCTGACCAAGCATACCAGAGCCATATAAAGCGATCATGTAGAGCGCGAGAATACGCCCGCGAATTTTTTGATCAGCCGCCAATAATAGCCAACTTTCAATGACCAGAAAAATACCAATCGCCGCCCAGCCATAAAGAAAACGCAAGCTCAACCAAAACCAGACATCGAAATACATGCCTTGCAACAAAACAGTTACGGTAATTAGAGAGGCAAAGCTGCTATAAGCACGAATATGGCCAATACGCGCAATCAATCGATCATGGAAAATAGCACCGACTGTCAGACCAATAAAATAAGAGGACGAAACGAAGCCGATCATCGTCTCCGATACGCCTGCACTATCCAGACGCAAGGTTGTCAGTGAGGACAAAAAACCATTGCCAATGCTGACAATGAACAAGCCTAAGACGGGAGCGAGTATCATCGCAATCACTTGCGCAGACATTTAAACCTCTAAACAGGCATTATGCCTGAAAAATGAACGCTATATTACAAGGCAATTGATACAGATCATGTGATAAATCAAGTCACAAACTTTGTGTATCCATATAAAACATTATTGCCTTAGAGACCGAGTTATATCTGCCTGATGAGCGAATTAAGAACTTTCTGCACCAGATTGTTTTTTGGAAGCGGTGAGACAAAAATACCGCATTTTTTTCAACATGCGGTATCCCTGAAACTTGATCGGCAAAAATGACTTAGCTTTGCGAGCCATTGCCCCCGGCAGCAAGATAGCGTTCGGCCAACCGTGCCCAAAGAGCTGCACCAATAGTCAGATTTTCGTCGTTAAAATTATATTTCGGATTATGTAAAACCGCAGAATTCAAACCATTGCCAAGGCGCAAAAAACTACCCGGTTTATGTTGCAGAAAGTAAGCAAAGTCCTCACTGCCCGGAAGAAGAGGACAGGTAGAAACATTACTCTCCCCAATCAATTCACTCGCAACTTCAGTGGCAAATATCGTTTCGTCATAGGAATTGACCACCACCGGATAGCCTAACTGATATTTAATTTCCGCACTCGCACCATAGGCCGCAACATGCTGTTCGGTCAGTTCGCAAACACGCTTTTGCAATAATTCCCTGATGACGGGCGAGAAAGAACGGATACTGATTGCCATATCCACATGTTCTGAAATAACATTGGAAGCTTCGCCGCCATGAATACTGCCAACCGTAATCACCGCCGTTTCCGTCGGATCGATATTGCGGGAAACAACGGTTTGCAAAGCCATAACCAGACTGGAAGCGACCATAATCGGATCAACTGTCAGATGTGGGCGCGAAGCATGGCCACCTTTGCCAATCACACGGATCAGCGCTGTATCTGAAGCGGCCATAATAGGCCCTGAACGCGTCAACACAGTTCCTTCCGGAATGCCCGGATGGTTGTGAAGTCCGAAAATTGCATCCACCGGAAAGCGCTCGAACAAACCATCGGCAATCATCGCTTGCGCGCCGCTCCCCTCACCGGCTTCTTCTGCCGGTTGGAAAATCAAAGTCACCGTGCCTATGAAATTCTTGGTGCGCGCCAGATATTGTGCCGCGCCCAGCAACATGGTTGTATGGCCATCATGGCCGCAAGCATGCATCTTGCCATCAATCTGGCTTGCATAGGCAAGACCGGTTTTTTCCAAAATCGGCAAAGCATCCATGTCGGCACGGATAGCAATATTGCGTCCGCCGGTACCGACGGTCAAGCAACCGACAACACCGTGTCCGCCAATATTTCGGGTAACTTCATAGCCCCAGCTTTCCAGTTTATCAGCCACATAAGCCGCAGTTTTCTCTTCTTCAAAAGAAAGCTCCGGATTGGCATGCAAATGATGGCGAATATCTTCTAACGCTGTCCGTTGTGGTTCCAAATCAGTGATGCGGGCAAAATTATCTGGCTGGGTCATGCTCTCCACCCCGTCATGATGAAACGGGGACTCCTGTCACGTTATAAATATTTTACATTTAACAGGACTACACAATTATATCAGCTTTTCAATCTTATCTTATTTGATGAAATCATTATGAAATAATAAAATAAATGCAATAGTTTCACCTATATGACCAACAAAATTTTAATCCGGAAACTTTGTCACTTAATTTTCATTCGTGCTGGACTCTTCCGCATTGTAAGGTGCAAATCCCGGCCAATAAAAAGCATCCGCTGTGGGTCTGGCACCAAATATTGCCTGCCCTACCCGTACAACTGTCGCACCTTCTTCAATAGCGATTTCATAGTCGCCCGACATCCCCATCGAAAGCTGGCTGAGACCGGAATGAACCTTTATCGCTTCATCGCGCAAACGTCGCAGCAAACGAAAACATTGCCGTACACGCTCCTGATCCTGACTAAAAATTGCTAAAGTCATCAGTCCTTGCGGCTTAAGACGAGGATAATCAGATAGACGCTCTACGAAAGCCGTGAGATCATCAGGATGCAGGCCATATTTGCTTTGCTCTCCAGACGTATTGACCTGAACAAAAACATCCAAATCCCGCCCCATATTTTCAAGCCGGCGATTGAGTTCTTCAGCCAAGCGAAAACTATCAAGTGCATGAAATTCCGATGCCAAGCGCACCAGATATTTCACCTTATTGGTCTGTAAATGCCCAATAATGCTCCAATTGATTGCAAGATCACTTAAAACTGCCTGTTTATCACGCGCTTCCTGCAGTTTATTCTCGCTAAAATCATGAATACCGGCGGCATAAGCAAGTCGCAGAACATTCGCCGGAACCGTTTTCGTCACCGGTAAAAGGCGCACATCATCAATGTTGCGCCCGCTACGCAGGCAGGCAGCTGCCATCCGTTCTTGGACGTTGAACAAATTAGCGGCAAAGGATGATTTCGGATCATGACCAAAACGGTCTATATCAGCTTGCGACAATGTCTTCTGATCATGCACATTCGCCATCTCCGCCAATTGATCAGGACGTTCAGAAGTCGCAAACATGATATTTCTCCTGCAACAATCAAAGCTTTAAATAAGCAAAAGCTAGCATAAAGCAGACGCAAGCAAATCAGCCACTTGAGAATAAACTAACAGGCCGGCAAGTTGAAAATTAAATCGTTTTAAAATCATAAGATCTTGCTATATCCTATCAGCGAACAGAGACGTTGTGTTAAAAACAACATGCAATATAACGGCTTGCAAAAACTGTCTGGCAGCAATAATTCTGTTACCAATGATACAGCGATGAGCCTTCTGGTTAATCGCTTTTTTTACACATGATAATGCAAGCCTTGGTGCTTTAGATACAGAAAGAAGTTAGACGTGAAAGTTCTCATTTGTCCTGATCGCGATGCAGCGATCGAGCGCGCCAAAGGTATTATTATTGATCACGTTCATGCGCAGCCAAAAGCCGTTCTCGGCCTTGCCACTGGTGGCACCATGGTGCCTTTATATGAACAGCTCGTCAGTGCTTATCAAGCAGGCAAAATATCCTTTGCCGATGTGACAACTTTCAATCTTGATGAATATATCGGTATCCCGCCGGAACACCCATGTTCATATCACACTTATATGCGTGACATTCTCTTCCGGCACATTGATATCGACCAATCCCGCACGCATCTACCACATGGTTTACCCGATAATGTTGACGCGGAAGCCGATCGCTATGAAGCAGAAATCGCTGCTGCCGGTGGCATTTCACTGCAATTATTGGGAATCGGCAAAAACGGCCATATCGGTTTTAACGAGCCATCCTCATCGCTTACCTCTCGCACACGCGTAAAAACGCTGACGGAGAACACACGCGCTGCCAATCGCCAATATTTCCCCGAAGGCGAAGAAACACCTCGTTTCGCACTGACCATGGGTATCGGTACAATTTTGGATGCACGTAAGTGCTTGCTGATTGCAACCGGTGCCGATAAAGCGCAAGCAGTCGCTGATATGGTTGAAGGCCCTGTTTCTGCTGTTTGCCCAGCATCGGCGCTACAATTCCACCGCCATGCAACCATCATCACCGACCGTGAAGCGGCCGCTAAACTGCGCCTGACTGATTATTATCAGTATGTGCATCCGGATGGGAAATAATCCTTATTTATATTAACGATAATAAAAATGGCCTGCATGATGAGATCGTGCAGGCCATTTTTATATGTCCTTAATACTATGCCTTATACTCGGCGTTCAACCGCTTCGATACTGGCTTGCAGGAATTCCTGCGTATAAGTGGCACTCGCACGTGAATGACGAAGGTCATCATCCGTCAGTTCTTCCAGAATGACGCCCTTGTGCATCACGCCGACGCGCTCGCAAATATGCGCCACCACCGCCAGATCATGGCTCACCATCAAATAAGTGAGATTTCTTTCACGGCGCAGCATTTTCAAAAGATTGAGAATTTCCGCCTGTACCGAAACGTCCAATGCTGATGTCGGTTCATCCAGCAACAGCACATCAGGCTCGATAATCAAGGCACGTGCAATGGCCACGCGCTGACGCTGCCCGCCAGACAATTCATGCGGATAACGGTATAAAAAGCTTGGACCTAAACCAACCGCTTTCAACACGTCCAGAATACGCTCTTCTTTGCGATCCATTTTGTGAATGGCAAGGCTCTCCGCCAGCACTTTATGCACCTGTTTGCGTGGATGCAGCGAGGCGTAAGGATCCTGAAACACCATCTGTACACGGCGGAAAAAAGCCTTGTCGCGTGTCTGTGGCAATGTCACTTTATCAAAGACAACATCACCCTGATAATGTGGAATAAGCCCTGCAAGCGCACGCAGGATTGTCGATTTACCGCAACCGGATTCACCAATCAAACCATAGGCTTCACCACGTTCAATGTGGAAATTCACCTGTTTGACAACGCGGGCGCGTTTGCTTCCCTTGCCAAAGCTGATGGAAAGATTACGCACATCAACGAAAGGAGCTCGTGTCATATCTGTCATTTATTTGCTCCAGCCAAAGTTGGTTCGGTCAGCCAGCTTGGATCACGCTGCGGCACTTCCAGCATATCAACCGGCTCGTTAAGACGCGGCAGACTGGCAAGAAGCGCTTGCGTATAGGGATGCTGCGCTTTGTGCAGTTCTTTAGCGGGCAAGTCTTCCATGATACGTCCGGCATACATCACCAGCACGCGATCACAAAAATCCGCAACCAAGTTCAGATCATGGCTGATAAACATCAAACCTGTGCCTGAACGGCTGACCAGTTCATCCAGAACTGTCAAAACCTGACGGCGTACAGTGACATCCAGCGCCGAGGTTGGCTCATCGGCAATAATCATATCCGGCTCAGGGATCAGCATCATCGCGATCATCACGCGCTGCCCCATGCCGCCGGAAATTTCATGCGGGAACAATTGCATGACACGTTCAGCATCGCGAATATGCACCGCTTCCAGCATATTCAAGGTACGCTGGCGCGCTTCTGCTTTGTTGACCTTGTGATGCAGGCGATAAGCTTCCATGATCTGATCACCGATGCGGATCAGTGGATTCAGCGAATATTTGGGATCCTGCAGGATCATCGAAATCTTATTGCCGCGCACTTTGCGCATGTCTTTCTCGGAAGCATTGAGCAAATCCGTTTCGCCAAAACGCATGGTTTTGGCGCGGATTTTTGCAGCTTTAGGGGTCAGTTTCAGCACCGAGCGGCCAGTCATTGATTTACCCGAACCGGATTCACCAACAATGCCGACCTTTTCGCGGCCAATCGAAAAACTGATACCGCGCACGACATCAAAATCCCGATCAACGCCTGGAAAAGAAACCCACAGATCTTCAACTTCAAGTAAAGGCTTGGTCATTTTATTATCCATTCCGCGGGTCAAGAACATCACGCAAACCATCGCCAAACAGGTTGAAGGCAAGGCTTGAGAGCAAAATGGCGCAACCTGGAACAGCGGCCAGCCACCATGATGTCATCATGAATTCACGGCCACTTGAAAGCATCGCTCCCCATTCTGGGCTTGGCGGTTGTGCACCAAGGCCGAGAAAGCCAAGACCGGCAGCGGTCAGAATAATGGAAGCCATATTCAAGGTGATACGGATCACTACAGAAGGAATGCACATCGGCACGACATGGCGCAAAATAATACGCATGCTGGATGCACCCTGCAATTTGATCGCCGCGACATAATCGGATGAGCGAATGGTCAGGGTTTCGGCTCGCGCCAGACGCGCAATCGGCGGCCAGGAAGCCAGCGAAATGGCAATCACAGCATTTTCAAGACCGGGTCCAAGGGCTGCGGCAAAGGCGAGCGCCAATACCAAACTTGGAAAGGCCAGAAAAATATCGACGATACGCATCAAAGCTGTATCAACCCAACCACCCATATAGCCAGCGGTGGTGCCGACGATCAAACCAATCGGCGCGGCAATAATGGCGGTCAGTGTTACAATATAAAGCGTTATGCGCGAGCCGAAAATCAGACGACTATATATATCACGGCCGATTTCATCAGTACCGAAATAATGCTGCCATGAAGGCGGCTGCAAACGATTGGCCAGATCACTGCTATAAATATCATAAGGCGCGATATAAGGCGCAAAAATTGCAATCAACACCAAAGCGAAGACGACAATCATACCAAACATCGCCGATGTATTCATGCGAAATTTGAGCCATGAGCGATAGGATTGCTGCACCCGTGACTGGAAAGCGGAAACAGCAACAGGTGCGCTCAGCCATGCGCGAAATGCCGATTGTTTGCGCAATGGTTCAGAAGCGGAATGATTACTCATTGTCATATTTCCTTATCTGGTGCGCGGATCGAAGACGCGATAGAGGAGATCGCTGATCAGATTGATTGCAACAAAGAGAATGCCGATCAGCAATGTACAGCCGACAACCGCATTCATATCACCAGCCATCAAGGCATTGGTGAGATAGCGGCCAAAGCCCGGCCATGCGAATATCGTCTCGGTCAGAACCGCACCTTCCAGCAAGAAAGCATAAGAAAGCGCAACAATTGTCACCACCTGCACAGCAACATTGCGGAAAGCATGTCCCCATACGGTACGCGACCATGAGAGACCTTTGACGCGGGCGGTAATGATATATTCCTGATTGAGCTGCTCAATCATAAAGCCGCGGGTCATACGGCTGATATAAGCCATCGAACCAAAAGCCAAAATCAATGCCGGCATGATGATGTGGCTGAAAGCATTGCGGAACGCTTCCCACTGGCCTTGCATCGCCGTATCCAGCAGCATGAAACCGGTTTTGTTTTCAAACGCATATTCATAAATGAAATCAATGCGTCCCGGCCCACCGATCCAATCGAGCCTGGCATAAAAAATAATCAATGCCATCAGACCCATCCAGAAATTCGGGGTCGAATAACCAAACAGGCTGATAATACGCACGCTGTGATCCAGCGGCGAATTACGATACATGGCAGAATAAACGCCGAGCGGAATACCAAAAGCCGTTCCGATGATGATCGCGACCGTTGCCAATTCTATGGTCGCCGGAAACACGCGGGCAATGTCTTCCAGCACAGGGCGACCTGATGTCAGCGCCTGCCCGAAATCAAACATCAGCGCATTTTTGACATACATACCATATTGCACAATCAGCGGCTGATCGAGGCCAAGTTTACGATACATCATATCATAGGTTTCCTGCGAGATATTGTCTCCCAGCATGGCAATGATCGGATCCAGCGGCAAAAGGCGGCTGATAAAGAAAGTGAGCGTAACCAATCCCAGAAGCGTAATCGCGATGGAAATGATCAGACGCGCGGCGGCGGCGAGAAACTGAAGCGCAGGGCTAAGTTCTCGTTCAACCTCCCCATCTTCAATGATTTCATGCGTCGTCATCGGCAGTTATTCCTAAAAAATAAGAGCAAGATTTTATACAAGTGAGGGCGTGTGCTTGTCATAAACAGGGTTGAAAAAATATCCTGTTCTGCCGGCAAAAGACCGGCAGGACAGTTTTTGAACACTTATTTTTCAGCCAAGTCGTAATAGGCGCGAAAACCATTCCACTGCCAATTTTTCATCGCCTTGCTCAGGCTTGCAGTGGTCAGGCTCTGGAAAATATAGGCATGCGGGCCCTTTTCCAGCATTTCTTTCTGCAACGCATGGTAAAGCTCTTTACGCTTTTCCTCATCACGTTCGAGCAATGCCTCATCCACTTTGGCATTGACTGCTGCATCAAAATAAGATGCGCGCCAGCTCGGATACATCGACTGCTTGGCTTCTAAGCGATTGTCCGGATTGTAAATCTGGCGTGACGCATTACCATGTGCGTCCGGAACTGTGGTTTTCCATCCCAGCAATGTGGTTTGGAATTCACGACCACGAACACGACTGAAAAGCTGCGATGATGCCATACGCTCAATCTTGATTTTTACACCCACTTTGCTTGCCGCATCCTGAATGGACTGTGCAATCGGCGCTGCATAAGGCTGATTGGTAATCAACATGGTTGTTTCGAAACCATCAGGATAACCGGCTTCAACCAGCAATTCTTTGGCTTTTTCCACATCCAGTTTAAACGGCTGACCTTCTTCTGCATCAAGCGCACCAAAGGCACCAAGCTGGGCAAACGAAGCGCGCGGTACACCACGGTTTTTAATAATCGTGTCGGCAAATCCCTGATAATCAATCAGGTAACGCATTGCCAAACGCACTTTTTCATTGGCGAAGACAGGATCGCCATTATTGAGGTTCCAATAGAAGATCGACGGATTGAGAATGCGCGAAACGTTAATCTTGTCCTGCTTTTCCAGATCGTCCAGATCTTCAGGTGTGAGATCGCGGGCAACGTCAACATCGCCTTTTTCAAGCAGAAGACGCTGGGTACTTGCTTCAGACACATGACGGATCAGTACCTGCTGCAGTTTTGGCGCTTCACCCCAATAATTATTGGTTGCCTGCATGATGACAACTTCGGCAGGGTTCCAACGCACCAGCTTGTAAGGGCCGACACATTCCGAACGGGTGGTGAGATATTTATTGCCCATATCGCCATCAACCTGCTGTTCCATCAGCAGTTTCTGGTTGAGAAGCGAAGCGACACGGTTGGCGGCGATGGCCGACATAATCAAATTGATTGGATAAGCCTTATCAAGCTTCATCACCAATGTATTGTCATCAGGTGCCGAGATGGTGTCATCAATGGTTTCTTTAACAAAGCCATATTCGTTCAAAGTAGCGGCATTACCGAAACCAAGTTTGACCGCACGCTGTAAGGACCAAGCCATATCTTTGGCGGTTGCTTTGTCACCATTTTCAAATTTCAGATCGTCGCGCATATGAAAGGTGATCTGTTTGCCGTCTTCCGAAACATCCCAGCTTTTAGCAAGCTTTGGTACAACCTTGCTTTCATCAGCCGGATCGACATCCACCAACGGATCGCAAATATTTTGAATAATTTCGTTGGTAGCGGCTTCCCCGATCTGCGCCGGATCAAAGGTGCTGATCGCGTCAATATTCCACGCCATCACTAAAGTATTGGGTGGTGAGGCCGCTTCAGCTGCAAAGACTGCGCCAAAGCCTGCGCCGGCCAAACCGGCAGCAATGGCAACTGCACTGCTGCGACCAAGAATTGATTTCATTGTTAAGGTCATGATGTCTCCCACTTTATTTTTTGATTTAAAACTAACGGTTTCATCCAAGCCGCATGTGGAACGAAACCGGATATGACATGTACTTTGCTTATACCGCCCTTTACTCGGCAGGACGTGGCTGCAGAGGCGGATTAACCTCTGGCGGAATCGGACAGGTGTAAGGCATTTTCGCAGTGCGCGCCTTATGGTCTGCTTTTGCCTCCGTCATGATTTTTTCATCTTCCATGACGTCGATCGCTGTGCCGGCCATCACTTTGGCGGCATAAACCATACCCTTATGCGCGGCAGGCATTTTGCCCTGCGCCGTAATCTGCCACGAATGCCCCGGCGAGCCGATAGCGTGCGTTGCAACACGAGCCTGTACGGTAGGAACAATCCAGCTGACATCGCCAAGATCAGTCGAGCCAATCATCGGCACGCCTTTTTGTTCACGCGGCAACACATAGTCGCAAAGCGGCGAATTGGCATCATAGTCCTGACCAACGCGCAAATAGTCGGTTTCGATATCTTCCTGCGAAAGTGTCGCCTGAATTTCACGTGCAAATGCACGGTCTGCATCATCAAAAGGCACACCGCCCAAACGATCCATATTTGACTGCATGGCGATTTCCAAAGGTGTGTTGCCAAGCAGATTGGAAACCGCACTCATGATGGAAATATCAACCGTGGTGTCGGTCATCATGGCAGCACCTTGTGCTACTTTTTTAACGCGTTCATTCAATGCAAACATGCCAGCCAGATCGGTTGCACGGATAGCATAACGTACTTTTGCTTTGGCTTGCACCACGTTTGGCGCAATGCCACCGGCATCCAGATAGGCATAATGCAAACGGCAATCGGCAGGCACATGCTCGCGCAAATAATTGCAACCAACGCTCATCAACTCAACCGCATCAAGCGCCGAACGGCCAAGGTGCGGTGCTGCCGCCGCATGGGATGCGCGGCCGGTAAATTCGAAATCCATACGGGTATTAGCCAAAGATTGTGCATCATCGACTTGCGTGAACGATGCCGGATGCCAGCAAATGGCAATATCCACATCATCAAATGCACCGGCACGTCCCATAAAGGATTTGGCAGCTCCGCCTTCTTCAGCCGGGCAACCATAGTAACGCACACGGCCTTTTTTGCCGGTTGCTTCAAGCCAGTCTTTAACAGCAGTTGCTGCCAGCATCGCAGCCGAACCCAGCAGATTATGGCCGCAGCCATGTCCATTGGTGCTACCTGCCATCGGACGTGGTTCGGCAATGCCTGCTTCCTGGCTTAAGCCCGGCAGTGCATCATATTCACCCAAAATTGCAATAACAGGGCCGCCTTCACCGGCTTCACCCATCACAGCCGTTGGAATACCGCCAACATTTTCGGTAATGCGAAAGCCCTGCTCTTTCAGCATTGCGGTATGTTCAGCGCAGGACTTATATTCCGTATATGCGATTTCCGGCATCCCCCAGACGCGGTCGCTCAAAGCTTCAAACTCAGCCTTTTTAGCGTCCACGTGATCCCAGATTACTTCACCATTCTTCACGGTGCTCACTCCCAGTCATAATTCCAGATATTAAGATTTTAAAGATTTTCACTCATGAAACGTGCCAGCTCGCTAAAAACCAGACGACGGTTTTCAACACGGGCAAAACCATGGCCTTCATGCGGAATGCGCAAGATTTCAACCGGCTTGCCAAGACCACGCAGACATGAATAAATCTGCTCACCCTCACATGGTGTCACGCGCGGATCTTCCAGCCCGTGCACAATCATCAAAGGTGCCTGCACCTGATCCATTTTATTGATCGGAGAAAAACGCTCTAAATCATCGCGCATGGTTTCCACGTCGCCATATTCGATGGCACGCAGTTGTTTGCGCCAAGGGCCAGTGGTGGTCAGCAATGTGAGGAAATTGGCAATACCGTAAAATTCAACGCCAAGCTTCCACAAATCCGGATATTCGGTCAGCGCTGCCAGCACCATATAGCCGCCATAAGAGCGGCCAAAGACGCCAATGCGGCTTTCATCCACATCTGCGCGTGCCCCTACAGCCATACGCACAGCTTTCAAATCCGCCACACTATCAAGGCGCAATTCGCGGTCATCCAGATGCTGATAGGCACGGCCATAACCGGTACTGCCACGAATATTGGGCGCAATCACCATGATGCCCTGCGCCAGCATATATTGAATGTCAGCGCGGAAATCCGGTTTCCATTGTGCTTCAGGGCCACCGTGAATGATGATCATCACCGGATAACCGTTCTCATCAGCTGGTACCTGTGGCTGATAGACAAAATAAGGAATATCCAGACCATCAAAACTTGCAACACTCGTGACTGTCGGCTCCAAAAATGCAGGCAAAGCTTTTTTAGCCTTTGGCGCATCGCTCACTCGTGTGAAAACACCGGTCTCGACATCGCAGCTCCAGATGTCTGATGAATGTGCCGCACCTTCAATCGGCATCACCAAAGATTGGCCGTCTTTTGACCAAATGAGTGAACCGACAACACCGGCAACCGGCATCTCATAGCGCTTCAGCACCTCACCTTGACGGCTGACTAATACGATATCATTCCAGCCCTGGCGGTTGAGGACGAGTGCGAACTTGTCCTGTTCAGGCGAGAGCACCAATGCTTCCACATCCTGGTCCTCAAAAGCTGCAACTTCCTTCAGAACATCTTCATTGGCAGGTTTGAACATGACAGAAAGATATTCACGTTCCTGATCGCTGATCATCAACAGCCCGCTGTCATCTTTCAATGAGCGGATAGCCTGATAACGTGCACGTCCCTGATGCGGCAAAATCTTTGTATATGTCTTGGTTACAATATCAAGCAGGCAGAAATCCTGATCGGTCATAGCGCGGGTACAATCATTGACCATCAGCGCCTTGCCATCACGGGTAAATGCAGCAGGGGTGCGCCAGCCAATGCCTTCGTAGACACAAACAGCTTCTGCAGAAGCCACTTCCATTACATATAAATCCATGTCGGATTTGTTGCGATAATTGGCAGCATAAGCGATATGCGTGCCTTCCGGCGACCAGCAACCCCATGCATGCACAACAGTTGTATCGGTGGTGAGCGGGTGCGGCTCGCCCTGCAAATCCTTAATCAGCCACAGCTGATGACGCTCATCACCACCGAAGTCAGTGGTAATGAGCAGATCATTGTTTTTCGGGTTAAAAGCCATTGCACCGACAGGTTCAGGCATATTGGTCAACTGGCGCGGCTCACCACCATTCACAGGCTGCATCCACACCTGCATCATTCCGCTTTGATCGCTCAAATAAACCAGCCATGCACCATCGGTGGAAAATGCCGGTTTAACCGCCTTACAAATATCCATGTAATCGGTCATCGAAATTGATTTGTCGCCGCTAGCCATAACTACCCTACCCGTTTTTATAAAATTCTGTTTTGCGGCTTAAACCGCTGCATCTGCATTCGTGGTTTGTATGATATTGACAGCCAGACGTGCTGTTGCTTGCGTCAAAGCCTCCAGCATCGGCCCGACAGTGGCTTGATGATTAGCCAATGTCACAATGGTGAAATTTGCCTCCGGCCACGCTTGTTTCAGCTTCCATGCGGTCATCATCGGCGTCACAGTGTCATAACGCGCTTGTACAATTTCTGCCGGAATGTGACGAATCTTGTCGATATTATCGGTCAGATAATTAGCTGACAGAAAGGCACGATTGATGGAGTAATGCGTGAAAATGCGCGAGACAGCCAAAGCAGCCTTCGGATCAAGCAATTTTGCCACATGATCGGAACTTGGCTCCAAAGTCTGGGTGCGGGCAGAAAATCCGCGCAAAGCTTGCGCCGCCGCCATTTCCAACTCCGCATCACCAGAGGTCAGGCGCTTGTAATAAGCGGTGAGCAGATCGCCACGTTCTTCTTCTGGTACAAATTCCGCAAATTCCTGCCAAAAGTCTGGGAAAATCGCACGGGAGCCATGAAACCACCATGCCACATCTTCATCACCGGCCAGAAAAACACCATGAATGCGAAAGCCCAAACATCTTTCCGGATGTGCAATTCCGTAGGCCAATGAAAGACATGAGCCCCATGAGCCACCGGTGACAACCCAGCGATCAATGTTTAAATGCTCACGAATGGCTTCAATATCGGCAATCAGTTTTTGGGTGTTGTTATTTTCAAGTTCGGCAAAAGGTGTGGACTGACCACAACCGCGCTGATCGAAGGTCACGACATAATAGGTTTCTAGATCAAAACTTTCGACCGAACGCGTAGATGCACCTGCACCCGGGCCGCCATGCAGAAATACCGCCGGAATCCCTTGCGGATTACCATATGCGTAAACAGCCAGCTCATGCCCATCACTGACGGCAAGACGAAATTCTGCATTTGGTAATGTCATTTTGTCCCCCAAAACCGATCTGTAACAACCAGATCTGCCGCATAAATCACTCTTGAGCTTCAAAGCTCAGGCCTCCACCTGAAACAAAGAGTGCCTTGTTTAGTGCCAATAAAATTTTGAGAATACCAATGCAAAATCAGACTAGTTATTCCAATTCGGAATAGTGAGAATTTTAATCCGACAATAGTCATCCAAAGCGAGCTAAATGAAACAATCATGACAAAATTGAAAAATCTGCATTCAATGCTCGTGCATGTAACAGGTGGAATTTAAGTATCTTATAATTTAATCAGCAGATATCATTGAGTTACAGTTTTTTGTGTTTTAGATAATTCATTCAAACACCAATATAGCCCGTTTACATATTCTAATTTTGCATGAGTCCATCCGTTCTTTCGCTAAGATCGAAACGAATTGCAATTGTTCACCCATCCACAAAGAATTAAACTGAAAATAGCAACAGTGCCCAAATTGAAGTGAGAAAGAATGGAACTAAAGTGGCTGAAAGATTTTGTTTCGCTTGCACAACATTCCAGTTTTTCCCGCGCTGCTCAGGATCGTAATATAACCCAATCGGCTCTGAGCCGTCGTATCCGCCAACTGGAAAGCTGGGTGGGCATGCCGTTGATTGACCGCAGCAGCAATCCGGTCAAACTAACCGCAGCAGGCGCAAGCTTTTTGCCATCAGCCCATGATGCTATCGACCTTCTGACCAATGCCCGCAAATGGCTTTATGAGCAGTATAATCCGGTGTGGGAAGTGCTTTCCTTTGCCACGCTCAACAGCCTGTCTTTAAGTTTTTTTCCGCTATGGATGGCGGATATGGAAGCATCAGGCGACGAATTTCGTGTGCGTTTTACCGATCCGCATGCTTCATTTCTGGGCAATGTTTCAACGCTTGTACATGGTCAATGCGATTTTTTTCTAACCTATGCACTTGATAATGTTAAACAAATGGAAGACTTGAAAAAGTTTCCTTATTTGTCTGTCGGTCTGGAACGCGTTATTGCCGTCAGCGCGCCCAACCGCGATGGCACGCCTATGCATAGCCTCGTCAATAATTATCAGCCAACCCATTTTTTAAGCTATCGCAGCAACGCCTTTTTCTCACTAGCTTTGCAGCATTTAATCGAAAAACGGCAATATAATCTTCATTCCGTTTATGAAAACGGTATGTCGAGTGCGCTCAAAGCAATGGCTATTTCCGGCCACGGCGTGACATGGGTACCGCAAAGTCTGGTCAGTGATGAACTCAGCCGCAAATTGCTGGTACGGGCTGGCACAGCTGAAGATGACTTGCTGGTGGAAATCCGTATTTACCGCACGCTCAATTTCCGCAACCAACAAGCAGAGAAATTCTGGCGCCGCGCATCATATTTGACCGCTTTGAAAGCCGCAAAATCGCAAACCAGTAAGTAAAAATCGGGGCGGATCATTAATAATCCGACCCGATTTCATTAATTAAGCCATATTTTCATAGGCTGCATCAAAGAATGCAAGTTCAAGTTTAACAGCGCGCTGGAAAAAATCTGTGCAACGCATTGCATCCTGTTCGCCGACACGATCAAGTTCAGCACGCAAAAAATCAACAAAATCTCGAAAAAAACCGTTGTCATGCAATGTGATCCATTCAGCATGCACAAAATTTTCCGGCAATATTTTCGTGGTCGTTGATGCCCATTCCAGATAAAGCCATTCAGCCACATTCAACACCGATAAAATCACCGGATAGGAACGCGTTTCCGCGGCTTCACGCATGATCGCTTTAAAACCTTTTGTCGGCTCACTATCAGCAATTGCCTCTCTGGCTTGATCGCTCACGCCCAGCGCTTCAAAAGAGCGTAAAAAATAAGTATTCTCGTCACTAGAAACCATACCTGCAAATTGTCCGAAGCGTAAACGCGCTTCAAACCTATCAGCCGTGGCAAGGGCGGCGCCAAGAAGCACCAAAAAACTGTCCAGAAAGCGATGATCTTGTATCAGATAAGATGCCATAACATCGTCTGAAATAGTTCCGGCGCATAGTTCATGTACAAAGCGATGCTCAACCGCATTGTCCCAGACCGGCTGGCTGTTATTTTTCAAAATATCGGTAAAACGATCAGTCATTGCTTTGCCTTTTCATGGTTGGCTGCAAGACCGGTAAATTTCTTATTCATAAAACGGCCTCGCAAAGAGGCCGGCAAAAGGCAGGTTTGTCTTCCCATCCCTTCGCCGGCATGATCCGGATCAGGTTCGAAGGGTCATTGCGCCTTTAAAAAAACAGCAATATCTCAGCCCCTTGACGGGACACCCCTTGGTCTATCCATGAGTAGAGGCACTATGACGGTCAGTCAACTAGCAAGATAAGATTTCGCCTTACTGGGCCGATGGCGGGGTTTGCAACGGTGCGCTGACATCAGGCACCTGATTATCATTGGCGAATGAATTATCATTTTCCGAAGCATTACGCCCATAAATCTCGACGCCGACCCACACAAGCACTGTCAATAAAAGACTGCATAGTAAAACGACAAGCACAGGAACACCTTTGCGTCCTTGTCGTGCATCTTGTGCCGGTACTTTTTTCATCACCATCTCCTGTTTTTACCCCTCAATTTTAAAAATGGCCGGGAAAAGTGCATATTTAACGCGCTCTCTTCCCAGGCCATTTTAATTATTATGCTGGCTCAAGCCATCGATCTCAATATGCAGTTATCGCATGGTGAGAAGTTTTTGACGCTCCAACTCTACGTCTTCCGGCGTATAAGGCGCCGATGTGTGATCAAAGTGCTCCCAACCCTGCTCGCGATAATATTGGCGACGGGCATTAATATCGACACCACCTGAATCGGCCAAAATGCGTTGCGCGACAGGCACCTTTTCATCATCGACCTTAACCGAAACCAGTGCGCCGCCGCGCCGCACGCCTTCCGCATAAACATGTGCCTCCTCATCCGGCACACCGCTATCAATCAAGGCGCCAATCAACCCGCCGGCAGCTCCGCCCGCCACTGCACCGCCAAGTGCACCGGCAAGTGTTGCAGACAACCAACCGGCAGCAACAACAGGGCCAATTCCCGGAATGGCAATCATGCCCAAACCGGCCAGCAATCCGCCGCCTGCTCCAATTGCCGCGCCAACACCTGCACCGACACCCGCACCTTCACCGGCTTCCGTTTTGTTTTCTGCATGATGTGAAACAATGCTAATATCTTTATAAGGGATACCCGCTGCTTCAAGTTGAATAACCACACTTTTTGCGGTGGTGTAATTATCGAATAACTGATTAAGTGTTTTCATAATATTCGCCCTTTTTCATTATCCTGAAGTGACATTACCTTGATAATCCATCTTGATCATCACGGGTGTTCCGTCCTTTTCGCCGGCAGCGTGCCAGACACCATCATCGTCAAGGGTCAACCCCATAACATTGGTGAAACCGGCTTCTTCCATCCGGCTTTTTGCCTGTTCTTGGGTGAAACTGTTTTCGCCTTTTACCGGAGCGGACGGGTTGGCTTGTTCCGGCATGACAACCGCAGGTTTATCTGTAGTCGGCGTTGTTTGCGCCTGTGAAATCGTAGGCACGCATATACAAGCAGCTACAAGCGTCATCGTTTTGATATTCATGATCAGCTCCTGTGTTTGTCACTGTATTTCAGTGATATTGAATAAACACATGAGAAAGTGAAAACGTTCCGTTCTTTTTATTCACAACTCGTTACATAAACAAAAATATCTTTATTTTATATAGAGTTACAATTTTCATCAAAATAATATGAACCATTTTCAAGTTCTTACGTTGTTTTAGTATCTTTATAAAACAAAGGAGAAGATTAATGGATTGGAACCGTATTGAGGGTAATTGGAAGCAGGTTAAGGGCAAGGTAAAAGAGCAGTGGGGCAAACTCACCGATGATGATCTTGACCAGATTCAAGGTCAGCGTGAACAGTTGGAAGGCAAAATTCAAGAACGTTACGGTGTTGAAAAAGACCGTGTTAAGCATGAAGTAGACAGCTGGTATAACAACCAGAAATGGTGATCAGATGATGTGCGCCTGATGGCGCACATCATCTTTTAAAGGCGAAGCAGATGATTATGACCGTCGATAGAGAGCGCCATGAACTACTCATAAAAAGTGTAATTTTGTCTCATCTCCAGGATCAGACAAAAACAGGCTCTGATGGCTTTAAAATTCTTTCCGATTTTCTTGTAGCAGCAAAATTTTGCCGGATGAAAGATGAGAACGTTTCCTGCAATCTTACTGACGATCAAAATACACATGCCCGCGCCATTAAACTACTCATGAAGCGGCTTCTTCATGATGGGGCAAACCATCATGAAATCAGTGAGCATATTATAAATTATACAGAAGCTTTGCTAAAAACTTATCAAGGTGAATATCCAGAACAATCATAAAATGATGGAACAAAATAAGATAAAAGCAACAGTGCTGAATTCAGCACTCTTTCTTGATGTAGATGGCACGCTTCTTGACATAGCAGATACGCCTGATGCGGTGAAAGTGCCGCCGAATTTACCCCAAACTTTAGCTCACTTGTCCGAATGTTTCAAAGGGGCCATTGCTTTGATAACCGGTCGTGAGATTGCATTTATAGATACACTTTTTCCCAATTTGAACCTACCAGTTGCGGGACTTCATGGTGCGGAACTTCGTCTTGAAAAGAATAAAATCCGACGCCAGCAATTAAGTGAAAACTTTCTCAAAGCCAAAGCCTATTTAAAACAAGCGGCCGATGATCTGATGGGGGTCGCCTTTGAAGATAAAAACATGGCTGCTGCCTTGCATTATCGAAATGCCCTTTCCATGCAGGCCATTGTTAAAGAACAGCTGGAAAAGGCTGCACAAATTGCAGGCACGGGTTGGGCTGTACAGCATGGCAAAATGGTTGCCGAACTACGTCCTGCCGATTGTGACAAAGGCACTGCCCTATTGCAGATCATGCAACTCCCCGCTTTTATAGAGCGCAAACCTTACGCTTTTGGTGACGATCTTACCGATGAACAAATGTTTTATGCTGCTGTTCAATCGGGCGGCGCGGGGATCCGTATTGCTGAAAATACTGAGAATTCAGCTGCGGCTTTGTCCATATCTTCGCCTGCAATACTACGGCAATGGCTGCTTGAAACCACTCAAAAATCATCCAACGAAAACATCTTCAGTAATATTTTTTGAGAAAGGCACAAAACCCGACTGAATTCACATTAACAGAGAGGGAAAAATTGTGAGCAGATTAATTGTCGTATCAAACCGTGTACCCTTACCGGAGAAAGACGGTAAAATACCAGCAGGCGGCTTGGCCGTTGCACTCCACGCAGCGCTTGAAACTTATGGCGGAATTTGGATGGGATGGTCTGGCAAAACAATTTCCAATCATCAGAATCCTGAGTTAAAAATCATCGAGAACGGCAAAATAAACTATGCAGTTCTTGATTTGAACCGTACTGATATTGATGAATATTATGCCGGTTTTGCCAACAGAATGCTTTGGCCGCTATGCCATTACCGTTTGGACCTGATTGATTATACCCGCAAAGATATGGCCGGATATTTTCGGGTCAATCGATTGTTTGCCAAACAATTACAAAATCTGCTTCAACCTGATGATATTATCTGGGTTCATGATTATCATCTCATCCCTCTGGCCGCGGAACTCAGACAATTAGGCGTAGAAAACCGTATCGGTTTTTTCATGCATATTCCTTGGCCATCAGCAGATGTTTTTTTTACACTTCCTGTCCATGAAATCATAATACGAGGGCTTTCGTCTTATGACTTGGTGGGCTTCCAAACAGATTATGATGTGGAAAATTTTATCGGTTGTTTAAAACGTGAAAAAATCGGTCAGCCTGTCGGCAATCAAATCTTCGATATTGATGGACACAGACTGAAAGTTCAAAAATTCGGTATCGGCATTGAAACAAAAAAATTCGCCGAGATTGCAGCAAAGTCGGCCAATAATGTCACTGTCAAACGTATGAGCGAAAGCATGCTGGGGCGGAAACTCATCATCGGCGTTGACCGTCTTGATTATTCTAAAGGTATCCCAAACCGCATCGAAGCGTTTGAAGAATTCATTGTCCAAAACCCGGAGCAACAAAATAAAGTTACTTTCTTACAAATAACGCCAAAATCTCGCTCGGCAGTGCCGGAATATATTGAAATGCAAAGTATGGTGGCCGAGCTTGCCGGCCGTGTTAACGGCGCACTCGCAGCCGTTGACTGGACACCGATCAGATATATTACCCGCTCATTAAACAGAAACACATTGGCAGGCCTTTATCGTCAGGCGCAGGTAGGATTGGTTACCCCATTACGTGACGGGATGAATCTTGTTGCCAAAGAATATGTGGCGGCACAAAATCCGGACAATCCCGGTGTTTTGGTTCTGTCTCGCTTCGCAGGTGCTGCACGCGAGCTGGATGGTGCCATTTTGGTCAACCCTTATGACAAACAATCCATCTCTATTGCTCTACGTACAGCTTTATCAATGCCGTTTGATGAGAGAAAAGAACGTTTTCAGACCATGATGGATTTTTTAATGGATAATGACATTCATCATTGGTGCCGCGACTATATTGAAGAACTAAAACTTCGCCATTAACCCAACCGACAGTAAAATGCCGCCTGTAACAGGCGGCATTTTTATAGATTTGTTATATTATTATTTTTCCCAGCGACCTTCATATTTAAATTCCGGTGCTTTTTCGATTTCTTCTTTGGTAGCGCTCATCGTTGCCTGCCATTTTTTATCATCAGCAACATAAGTAATATTAACTGATTGCGGGCTGACGATCACATATTTCTCAGCAATACCTAGGATGTGGAGCTGATCAAACAATTGTCTTTATTGAGTGTTTTTATTGATTTTTAGGTTTTGACAGTAGAGAGG
>NZ_JBHEEH010000008.1:108294-134166 GCF_041929845.1 Paenochrobactrum pullorum | reverse complement strand
AGTAGGGTTACAAGCCAAGATATAATAATCGCATAATCTATGATCTTTTCCATCGTGAGCGAATAGCTGAGCACTCATGAAGCGGCAATTATCCTAAAGGATGACACTTTAACAAAACCCGCCACGCCACGCACCGGTGTACCCGGCGGGTTACTCTTTGCTTTCGCCCTTGGGTTGCACTATCAGATAACCAAGGGACGCTGGCAAATCAGAGGCTCGATGTTACCAGCATCGAGCCTTTTTCATTCAGAACGGCGGCGCTGAAAGCAGAAGCGCAGGCACAACACGGAAATAGCGCCATTACCCGTTAGGGGTGGGAGCCTTCATGTCGTGGGTAAACATGGGGAGCAGGAGTAGCGTCCTGCCCGTTCTGACCATATTGCTGACGCCGGACAAAAGGTATGAAACACTGCATTCACTTCGTCGGGTTCCGTGGTGATGAATACCTATCAGCAGTGAGAGTATTCGGTGAACCAGACTTCATTCATCGCGGATGGGATTTGAGGGCGCAGCGTGAAATTGCAGGTGGTGATCTGGTTGTGTTTGCAAGTGGTGAACATGATCAGGAGCCGCGCACTAAGTCATACGACGATATTCGCGAACAATTTCTGTAGCCCTGCCTAGTGCGGGGTTTTTTATTGCCCATACTTTACAGTTCATCTGCCGTTTGCAGTTTTCTTATTTTGGAGTAGACTGAGAGGTTACCTTTCCCTTACGGAGCGGCATCATGACAGTGAAACACGATGATAAGCACGAAGTAACAATCACCGGCGATGAGGCCAGTGGCGGTGACCAAGGCAGTACGCTGATCCCTATGCTGATAGGCGGGCTTATATTGGTTATCATCGGCGGTATTGTCGTAATGATGTTCGTTTAATTTCACCTCCCTCTCAGCACGTGGATCAGCGCTGGAAGTATATCGATATGCTGGGAAACGCCGATCAGAAGAACACGGCAATCTACATTCTCACCGAGCGATGAGGCCATAGCTACACTCGTGCGGAAGAAGCCACGCTGGCCGCTCTAGGGTGAAGACCCTGCATATCACGGCGTGAAGTGGGCAGGCTCGGTACACAATCGTTAGATGTATGTGATGATTTAAAGCTAGATTCTCATCCCAATTGTGAAAACAGCATAAGCGAATAGGCTATACGAGCTTAGAATAGAGGTAATAGCTAATACTGTTGTAAGTAGCGAAAGACGATCAAGCCATACAGTTTTTCTGTTTTGAAAAATGAATGGGTATTCGTCACGCAAATCATAATGAGCTTGGCTATTCGCCCCGCTTGTGAAACTCAGGAAGGCCATGCAGCTACCGATAGCTGCGAGCAGTAGGCCTAATGCAAAGCATCCCAGCGAATCTTTCGTAGGTTGAACCAGTGCTAGTGAAGATAGACTGTTCTCACGAGTGGAGATAACAGCCAAAAAGCTGAGCAGTGCAATACAAGCGCCGCCGTTCAAAAGGATCGCGGCCTTAATTGCTTCCTTACCAGAATCGATTGCAGCGTTAAGCATAGTCGCGTGGAATCTGTAATGGATATCGTAGGCTCGCTGAGCGTGGCTACTTGGCTCGCTATTGACATCGTTCTGCATAGTTCACCCATTCGAAAAACATCCTTCAAGGAGCATAGGTGGTTAAGATCAATACAATCAAGCCTCTGGTTTCTACAATGAAGCCAAGGCTGGGATATACTACGGGCAACGAACGAGAGCGCAGCCAGTACCGTGACCAGACCCAAGCATGGCGACAATGGTACAAGACCAGCCGATGGCAGAAGCTAAGATGGTCAGTCCTTACCCGTGATCTGTTTACCTGCGCTATGTGCGGTAAGGTGGAGAGCAACACCAGCCAGCTAGTCTGTGACCACGTAGAGCGTCACCACGGTGATGAGCAAGCATTCTGGTCAGGACCATTCCAGACCTTGTGCAAGCTATGTCATGACCGAGATAAGCAGCGGGCGGAGCGTGCGCTTTTTTGATGTGGGTCTTAACCCCATGTTGGTGTAGTTCCCCAGCTATGTTCATCCCACTGGACCTCTGAATAAACCCAGATGCAAGGGCTGCCTGTGAGCGTAATCGCCCAAGCAGCTTGAGTGTGTATATGAGCAGCAGCAATCGCATCAGGTACTGTACCAACGTCAAATCGATTTGAAGGGATTACGCCGTTCGTTGGATAGATGAGTTGGGCTTGCACCCCTTGTTTTGGACTCTTAAAAATATGAATTAAAACGCTTGCGTCATCTAAGGGCTGATGCATGTTTTTGGTGAATATTAACCGCATTTTGTCCTCCTTAGTCTGTCTTAAGCAGCTAAACTTGTTTTGCAGTTCAAGGCAATTGATAGAGCGCTGACCGTTAGGCCGGGGGGGCATCATAACTCTGAAAAGGCTCGTCAGCCTAGACCCGCGTCCCCCTCACGCACAGATTTTTTCTCTGAAAACGAAAGTTGTTAAGTATGGCGCTAACTGAACGGAAGCGACGGTACGCCGATGCGCGTCTGTCAGGCATGTCACAACGTGATGCCGCTATACATGCTGGATGCCCTGTAAAGACTGCATCTCAGGCTGCTTCAAGGTATGAGAAAGATGCTGATGTTATTGCTGCGATTAAGCGCAAAAGCACTGCTCAGGCCAGTGTTAAGTCTGGTGTTAACATTGTTAACTCTGAGGAAGGCCAGCAAGAGCCTGTAACAGACCCATTATCATTCTTCGAACGGATGATGAACGATGCTGAAGAAGCGCCTAAACTCAGGTTGGAGGCAGCTAAAGCACTGGCGAGTTTCACGCTCACAAAGCCAGGTGAAGTCGGGAAGAAGGTTGCAAGACAAGCCAACGCGGAAAAGAGCGCATCAGCTGGAAGATTTTCAACGCCACGTGCGCCTAAGTTGGTGGTAGATAATCGATGAAAGATTGGACAACTGCACTTCCTGATTGGGAAAAGCGTATTGTTGCCAACAAGTCGATGATCCCATGCCAGCCCTTATTTCCGAATGAGGCAAAGGATGCACTCGCTGATTTCAAAGCTTTGCGAATTGTTGATGTTGCAGGCGAGCCGACTTTTGGCGAAGCTTGCGAGCAATGGGTATTTGATTTCGTTGAGGCAATTTTTGGCTCATATGATGAGGAAACCGGTAAGCGGCATATTCGGGAATACTTTCTCTTAATCAGTAAGAAGAATGCCAAATCCACAATTGCCGCGGGCATTATGCTGACCGCGTTAATTCGCAACTGGCGAAAGTCTGGGGAGTTGCTCATTCTCGCGCCAACAATTGAGGCCGCACAGAATAGCTTTAAGCCCGCCGCCGATATGGTTCGGGCTGATCCAGTCCTTGATGCATCAAGCGGCGGCTTCCTGCACATCATTGAACATCAACGAACGATTAAAAACCTGACAACCGGCGCGACTTTAAAAATCGTAGCCGCTGACGGTAAGACGGTTGTTGGTAAGAAGGCTGGCTTTATCCTGATCGACGAGCTTTGGGAGTTTGGAACCAAAGCAAATGCCGATGCAATGCTGAGAGAGGCCACTGGTGGGTTGGTTTCAAGGCCAGAAGGATTTCTGATCTCTATCACGACACAAGCAGATGCCCCGCCATCCGGTGTCTTTAAAGATAAACTGGACTATGCGCGCAATGTACGTGATGGGCTGATCGAGGATAATAAATTCTTGCCGGTGATCTACGAGTTTCCCAAGCGTATGATTGAGAGGGAAAGCTATCTTGATCCGGATAATTTCTACATCACAAACCCTAATATTGGCCGTTCTGTCAGCCAAGAATGGATTGAGGACGAGTTGCGCAAGGAGCTGGCGAAGGATGCCAGCACCCGCAATACCTTTCTTGCCAAACATTTGAATATTGAAATCGGGCAGAGCCACAGGAACAACCGATGGGCTGGCACTGATTTCTGGTCGCGCCGAGCAGATGCAAGTTTGACGCTGGAAGCCTTGCTTGAGCAATCGGAAGTAGTCGTGGTTGGCCTCGACGGCGGCGGTCTGGATGACTTATTTGGTTTCGCAGCACTCGGACGGCACAAAGTCACACGGGATTGGCTGCTTTGGACGCATGCTTGGTGCCACAAGGGAGTTCTTGAACGTCGCAAGTCAATTGCTGACCGGCTGAGAGATTTTGCTAAAGCTGGCGAGCTGACCATTGTCGAGGATGAACTGGACGATATCAGCGCAATTGTTGCGATCATTGGTGATATTAAACAGCGTGGCCTTTTGGCATCGGTCGCAGTGGATCCGGCTGGGCTTGGTGAAATGATCGAGGCTTTGTCAGAAATTGGCGTCACTCAGGAGGAAGGGCTGCTGATCGGCGCGCCTCAAGGCTACGCCATGATGAATGCAATCAAAACAGCAGAGCGTAAGCTTGCCAACGGTACGCTAAGGCATTCCGGATCGGCACTTATGTCTTGGTGTGTCAGTAACCTTAAAATTGAGCCTACAGCTACGGCGATCCGAGCTACCAAGCAGAATGCAGGTGATGCAAAGATAGACCCCGTCATGGCGCTATTCGACGCGGTTACGGTGATGAGCCGGAACCCGGCTGCCCCAGAAGGCGGTAATATGGATGATTACTTCAAAAGCTTGGCAGGTGCAGCGTGAAACTATTGCGAAAAATGCTGAATGGTTTCATCGGCTCAACGCCAGCAAAGCGTAATCTGACCATTCGGGAACCTGACGCTTGGTATCCGGCCGACAGCATTGGCGGAGCAGGTGAGATCATAACAGAGAGAAATGTTCTTGCGCTTTCTGCTGTATGGGCATGTGTGAACCTGATTTCCGGTACGATTTCTTCATTGCCTTTAATGATTTACCGTACGAATGCAGATGGTTCACGTGACGTGGCAAGCGATCACCCGCTTTATGCAGTGCTGCATGACAGCCCGAACTATGATCAGACGGCAGTTGATTTTTGGGATTTCATAGCAGCTTCGGTGGAACTGTGGGGCAACGGATATGCTCGTGTTGATCGGTCAGTGGGCAATGTTCGCGCTCTGACACCTATTCTCCCTGCTCTGATGAGTGTGCAGAAGAAACAGAACGGCGATCTGATTTACAAGTGGACAGAGGACGGTAAAGCGAACGAAGCGACTGACCGCGATATCCTGCATATTCGTGGCTTTGGTGGTAATCCGCTTGGCGGCGCGTCCACATTGTTCTTTGGTCGTCGGGTGTTTGGTCTGTCACAAGCTGCAGAGCGGTCGGCCGGATCTATGTTCGAGAATGGCTTGCGGCCTTCAGGTGTTTTGAAATTCGACAAATGGTTGACGGACGAACAGCGCGAAGTCGCAGAACAGAAACTTGCAGCAAAGATTGGCAGCGGTAATGCTGGGAAGCCGATTGTTCTTGAAGGTGGCACTGAGTGGCAGCAGCTAACGATTACGCCAGAAGATGCGCAGATGCTGGAAAGCAGGTCTTTTTCAATTGAAGAGATTTGCCGGTTCTTTGGAGTGCCGCCCCACATGGTTGGGCACACATCTAAATCGACAAGTTGGGGATCAGGCATTGAAGCCCAAACCCTTGGTTTCCAGAAATTCACTCTACGCCGTCGCTTAAAACGTATTGAGCAAGCCTTGATGAAACAGCTCCTAACGCCAGCGGATAAGGCAGCAGGGGTGATCATAGAGTTTAACCAAGAAGGTCTTCTCCGCGGCGATACAGTGGGTAGAGCGCGTTTCTATCAGCAGATGACAGCAATCGGTGCAATGACAATCAATGAAGTCAGAGCGCTTGAGAATTTACCACCGGTAGAGGGTGGGAACGTACCGCGTATGCAAATGCAGAATGTCCCAATTACCGAAGCCGGTGAAGACCGAGAACTGACCCCGCGTCAGACTGACAACGAGGAATAATCTCGATGAAAACGAAAGATTTTGCCCTGCAGGTTAAAGACCTGTCGGAAGACGGCACCTTTACGGGTTACGGATCGGCCAATGGCAATGTGGACAGCTACGGCGAGCGGGTTATGCCTGGGGCTTTTGCTGGCAGCTTGGCTAAGCATAAGCGTGAAGGAACGAATGTTCTCATGCTCTGGCAGCACAATCCCAATGAACCAATCGGTATTTGGGAAGACCTTGCAGAGGATGCAAAAGGCCTGTGGGGCAAGGGTCGCCTTATTATGGAAGTGCAGAAAGCCCGTGAAGTTTATGCACTGATGAAGGCCAAGGCCATTGGCGGATTGTCTATCGGGTACCGTGAGATCAAGACATCGCCTGATGGAAATGTGCGTAATCTGGATGAACTTGACCTGCGAGAAATCTCACCGGTGTCATTCCCAGCTAATCGCCGCGCCCGTATCGAGGCAGTTAAATCTGAACGCATGGATGAATTCGCCCGCAGATTGCGCGATGGCGACCCCATGCCGATTAAAGAATTTGAGGACATCTTGCGTGAGGCAGGGGTTCCCAAAAGCATGGCCGTACAGATCGCCTCTGTCGGTTATTCGAAGGCCATTCTGGGTGAGCCAGAGGGCGAAAAGGCTGATCAACGGGTCGCGCTACTTCGCAAATTGCTTCGCGACTGATCCGATATTTCAACCATCTGGAGAATACCCATGAATATCAAAAGTATTAACCGAGTGTTCGCACTCACAATGATTTCCTGCTTCGCACTGGCAGCAGTACTTGTGTTTATCGGCATTGATCATGCCACGGCAGGGTCTATCTTTACTGCAACCGCTGGCGCAGGCGCAGCAGGTGAACTTGAAGCTTTGGCAACGGAGTTGAAACAAAAGTTTGATAGCAAGCATGACGCGGTCAAAGAGCTGGCCGAAAAAGCGCTTGAAGAAGCCAAGAAGAACGGCGATTTGAGCTCTGGTCTTAAAGAGAAGGCAGACGAAGCTCTTCTCGGCATGAATGAAGTCAAAGCTCGACTTGATGAGATCGAGCAAAAGGCAGCGCGATCTGGTGGCGAAGGCGACCGTGAGAAATCAATCGGTGAGCTGTTTGTCGAGGATGATAAGGTCAAAGAGTTTGTAGGTCAGGCAAACCCGCGTGGACGCGTGGACTTGCAGACCAAAGCCACCTTGACGACCGCAACCACAAACGCAGCTGGTTCAGTCGGGGCTGCAATTCAGACCACCCGCTTGCCTGGCATTCTTGAACTGCCGCAGCGACGTCTGACAATCCGCGACCTTCTCTCTCAGGGGCAGATGGACGGTGGTTCACTTGAGTATGTTAAAGAAAAGGGCTTCAACAACAATGCCGCTCCGGTTGCGGAAGGTGCTGCGAAGCCAAGTTCTGATATTCAGTTTGAGCTTGTCACAACTTCTGCCAAGGTAATTGCGCACTGGATGAAGGCATCACGTCAGGTGTTGTCGGACATCTCTCAGCTCCGTTCGATCATTGATCAGCGTTTGCTGTATGGTCTGGCGTATGTTGAAGAAAACCAGTTACTCAATGGCGATGGCACTGGTCAGAACTTGCTGGGTATTATTCCTCAATCCACTGCGTTTGCCATCCCTGCTGGCACAACCATGCCGGCAACGGTTACCGGTATTGACCGCCTTCGTGTAGCAATGCTTCAGGCTGCATTGGCCGAGTACCCAGCAACAGGCCACGTTCTCAATCCTATTGATTGGACGTCGATTGAGCTGCTCAAGGATACTCAGGGGCGCTATATCATCGGAAACCCGCAGGGAACGCTTTCGCCAACTCTCTGGGGTCTGCCGGTAGTAACCACCCAAGCAGTCGCTGCCGGCAAGTTCCTGACCGGCGCTTTCAAGCTTGGCGCCCAAATCTTTGACCGTTGGCAGGCTCGCGTTGAAGTCGCGACTGAGAATGAAGACGACTTCATCAAGAACCTTGTCACAATCCTCGCAGAAGAACGCCTTGCTCTGGCGGTTTATCGTCCGGAAGCATTCATCTACGGCGACGTAAACGAAGTAACGGGCGGCTAAGGTCGGTTCATATCGACGGGCAGTTAACGCTGCCCGTTTCTTGAACTGAAGGAGAAACCCATGAAGTACGAAGTTTTACGCCGCCATCAGGGTGATAAATTTTATGAGCAGGGTGATGAACGCGAAGCATCAGAAGTCGATGTTTCCCACTTGGTTAAAAGTGGTGTTTTGAAAGCCAAGGTCGAAGGCAAGCCTAAGAATAAGGTCGAAGGCGCAGCGCCGAAGAATAAGGGCGAGTAATCAATGTTGCTTCCAGTCCGTACACAAGCGCCCGCTGAGATGCCGGTAGCGTTAGAAGAAGCGCGTCAGCATTTGATTGTTTCAGGCTTTACCGATGATGACGAACAGATCAAGCGCTTTATTCAGGCCGCGACTGATCATCTGGAGCGCACCCTTAATATCGCGCTTGTTACTCAAACTTGGAAGCAGTCATTTTGTTCGTTTAACAGCTTGTTACAGCTCCGTATGGGGCCGGTGGCAAGCGTTGATGCTGTGAAGTATTACGACGCTGACAATGTTGAGCAGGTCGTATTTAACACCGCATACAGCGCTTTGAAGTACGCACAAGGAACGGTAATTCAGGCTTCGACTGGGGATGCATGGCCAGTTTCTGCCAATCGTGCCGATGCCGTAACTGTCGAATATAAGTCCGGTTCAGCAGCGGCAGACGTTCCGGCATCACTTAAAGCGGCAATCTTGATGCATGTCGGGTTGATGTATTCGTATCGAGGCGATCCTGAAGGCCCACGAATCGAAGATAATTCTGCATATGCAGCACTCATCTGGCCGTTTCGCCGGCCGAAGGTGTGATCATGACAAAAACAGGCTTAGGGCAGTTCCATCATTCCATAACGTTTAGCACAATCACTGAAGAAGAAGACGGGCATGGCGGGTTTGAGCTGGTGTTGACGGACTTCACTGTCAGAGCGCACATACGTTTTTTGCGGGGTGGGGAGACTGTGCAGGCCGCACGTTTAACTGGCAAACAGCCAGTCGTTGTTACGGTTCGTAGAAGTAACAATATGGCATCGCTCACCACTGATTCCCAGATGAAAGACGCTCGCACTGGTACTGAATATCAGATACGGGCAATCGTCCCCTCAGAGAGCCGTCAGTTTATCGAAATTACAGCCGAAAGCGGGGTAGCGGTATGAGTGTTTCCGTCGCATTTCAGGACTTATTGCTGGCTAAGCTCAAGGCTGATCCGGGTGTTGCCTCACTGGTCGGGAACCGTGTCTGGGATAGCCCGCCATCTTCACCAGAGTTTCCATATATCACATTAGGAGCAACGGATTTCACACCGACTGATGCCGACTGCATCGATATGCGTGAAGAAACCGTTCAGTTGGATGTATGGACGCGAGCCAATGGCCGCAAGTGGCCGTGCAAGCAGATCGTTGATGCGGTTGTGAATGTGTTGCGGCGTTTCAAGGGTGATCTTACAGCGGGCACATTAGGGGGTGTGCGGGTAGAGCTATCCCGTATTTTCGATGATCCGGACGGCATTACGGTTCACGGCGTTGTTCAGGTCACCGCTATGATCGAGGAGGCTTTTCATCATGGTTGAAGGGCTTGATAGACTAAAGCGCAAACTCACCAAAACAATTCCAAATGCCGTTGTCGAAGCCACCATCAAGGCTATGGAAGCTGGGGCTGATGAAGCCGTTGGTATGATGCAGCGACTGGCGCCTAAAGACACTGGCGACTTGGCAAAAACCATTGGCTGGACTTGGGGTGATCCACCAAGGGGTGCAATGGTCTTAAGCCGTTCACCTAAAACAAGCGATGGCTTGGTTATCACAATTTACGCAGGCGATGAAAGCACATTAGTGGGCGAACGTGCACAATTTCAACTTGCTCGGCTTCAAGAGTTCGGCACCCAGCACATGAAGGCAAGCCCGTATTTCTTTCCATCATGGCGCGCATTACGAAAGCGCGTTCGTGCTCGCGTAACCCGCCAAATGCGTAAGGCAATCAGGGAGGGTGCAAAATGATGGCTTGGGCAATATTTCATCAAGATTGCAATTGGTCACGTCCGAAAAGTATTTATTCATTCAGCGCTAAGGCTTCACCGAAGCCTCAAGAGCGGCCTCATGACTTCATTGATTATTGCGTGAAAAACGGCTGGGCAACAAATGTTGATAGCCCTTCACGTGATGAGAAACGCGCCATCAAAGGCCGTCGTAAGATTTAACAAACATCCCCATTAATCGGGCTTAAGCCCTTCCTTGACTGGCCGTGCGCCGGTCTATTAGCGCATGGAGAACAGCAATGGCTGATCCTATTGAATATGCCCAGACAGCTAACTTTCACGAAATGGTGTTGGAAGTCGAGACGGAAACCGCAGGCACTTGGGCGCGTATCTGCGGGATGACATCACGCGGTATCAACCGCAGCCATAATATGCAGACTACAGAAGTACCGCCGTGCAGTGATGAGTCTGCACCTGCCCAGATCGAACGAGCTGTCCAGTCCTCGGAAGTTACGATTAATACCAGTGGTGTTTGGGCCAAGCAGTCGCACCAAATGCTTCTCGACTGGTGGTACAGCGGGCAAACTAAGAATGTTCGTGTCCACCATGTTAATGCTGATGTAGGTGATACTGAATATGAGACAGGCCCAGCCTATCTTGTCGTTTATCCAAATAGTGTGGAACGCGGTCAGAAGGTCAATTCCGGCGATTTGGATATTCAGTTTGATGGGCTGCCAATTCGCACTGCTAAGGCGGTTGCTCCATAATGGCGCGCACACTCACATGGGCAGGCGGAGAGCATGATTTTGATCTCCGCATTGAGCATCTTCGCGCCCTGCAAGATCGATGCGATGCAGGGCCTGAATGGATACTTTCTCGCCTGACAACAAAGCAATGGCTGGTTGATGATGTCATCCAGACCATTCGCCTTGGACTGGAGGGCGGGGGGATGCCTAAAGAGGATGCCCGAAAGCTGGTCGCAAAATTCGTTGAGGATAGACCGCTCACACTGTCAGTCCTCACCGCACAAGCTATTTTACTAGTTGCTCTATATGGAAACGAGGATGATCAGCCGGGGGAGCTAAAGGCGGGGGCGAAAAAGACCCGAAACCGCTCCCGCGAGGAAAGTGGAAATTCAACCAGTTCTACCAGTGGGCAGGAGTGATTCCGCAGGATATCGGGAAAATGACGCTCTGGGAGTTTGCTTGCGCCACAGCGGGTCATAGAGCCGCAAATGGTGTCGAAGAAAACAAACCCGATGCTATGAGTATCGATCGTATGCGAGAGCTTGGGATTGAAGGCGTTTAGAATGATAATAGCCCGCTTCGGCGGGCTATCGGCAATAGCTCCCATCGACATAGGTTTTGTTACCATTCGAGTTTATGTAATAGCAGCCACCGCGTGGGCCGCGATAATACCTCCGGCTAGATGACCATCGAGATGCGCTGGAGCTTGTTTGGGCACGTGTTGACATTCTCGGAGCCTGTTTCACCTTAGCGTTAGGTGATGGTGATTTCACAGCGACATTAACAATATCGCCGTAAGCGTGCCTGTCGCCTAAAATTGGCTTAAATCGAGCTTGTGCGACAGTACCGTTTGATATTGATGCTGTCGCGACAGTTGGGTGACCGTTGCTCAACGTCTTGATCGCAATACGGCCAGTTAGGCCGCCATCGCATGTAATATCTGTCGTGATATCAGTTTCCAAGGTAGGGCGTGAATACGACCCCATGCAAACTACGGTTTTGCCAACATTCGTAATGGTAAAGCCTTGAATGAAGACTGGGTCTGAAATTGGCTCCATCCCGCTAGCGCACCCAGTTAAAAGTGCAATGGTAACAAGCCACATAGCCCGCATACTTTAACTCCCCCTTATCCCCACGCTATCAAATCAAAAGAGAGCTGGAATGTCGAGGGCTATCAATCGCTCATAGAGAGCGCCCTACGGGGCGCTTTTCTATTCTGCATCTTCACCGCTGAGTGCAACTGAGATTGTTTCTCTTCCCATAGAAAAAAGCATGTATCCGACGATAGTCAGGAGCGCGAAAAATATGGACATGTCTATTCGGCCTGAAATCTGTCCAGTGCTATAGGACGTGATGTTCCTGACCGCTGACATGTAAAGAAAAACTGCTGCAGTTGGGCTAGCAACTAGCAGAACTGCCCCCAACCACCCTACCATAGTAAGTTGAGTGGAAGATTTAATCTTGATTTTCATTGCGGAATTCCCCTCTCTCACCAGTATCATTATCAGGATGTAACTAATAATGGCAACAGATGTTGAGCGCCTTGTCATCGCGTTTGAAGCACGTACAGCCTCTTTTGAGAAAGAGCTTAAGCGTGTGAATGCTCAGGCCGCAAAGCAATCTACGCAGATTGAACGCCGTTTCCGTGATATGAATAAGAACATTGAGGGCGTGTTCGCTCGCGGTGGGATTAGCCAGTCAATCAAGAAAGACCTTGATGCGTCTGTAGCAGCGGTCAGTGCAGCTGAGGGGAAGTTAAGTCAGTCTACGGCATCAATGCGTGGCATGATGACCGGTCTTGCAGGCATCTTTGCTGCACGCGAGCTGGTTAACATGGCTGATACTTGGTCTGATATATCTGCTCGTGTTGGCATTGCTGTTGGTGAAATGTCCCAAGCTCCTGCCGTGATGGAGAGAATTTACGATCTCGCGCAAAGTACATATTCCGGTCTTCAGCAGACGGCAGAAAGCTTCATTGCAAACAGCACTGCACTCAAGGAGCTTGGTTACAATACAAACCAACAGCTGGATTACACAGAAGCATTAAATAACGCACTTGTTGTGTCTGGTGCCAAGGCTGATCGTGCAGCTAGCGTTAGCAATGCTCTTTCCAAGGCTATGGCTTCCGGTAAGCTGTCCGGCGATCAGCTTAATACAGTTATCGAAACTGGTGGTCGTGTTGCTGAGGTGTTGGCCGCTGAGCTTGGTGTTGGCGTGAATCAACTACGCGCTATCGGTGCAGAAGGTAAGATTACATCACAAGTGATCTACAATGCTCTGACAAAGCGTATGGAAGAACTTTCCGAACAAGCAGAAAGTATGCCCGCAACAATGGGTGACGCTTTTCAGTTGATCCAGAACTCTGCTCTTAAATCAGTTGGAGCTTTGGATCAGACAGGTAAGGTTTCTGAAAAGCTTGCCGGTTTGCTCGGAGGAGTTGCTAATAATATGGATGCCGTAGCCGTTGCTGGCTTGGCTATGGCAACTGTACTTGCATCTCGACAAATCGGAAATGCCGCTAATAATCTTGGCGCATATGCTAAATCCACACATGCGGCGATGGCGGCTTCACGTGTTGCCGCTATTGAAGAGCAAGCCGTAGCGGTTGCCAGAGTTCGCAGTGCTGAGGCAGCATTCATGGCAGCGAAAGCAAATGGCCTTGTCACAGCTTCTCATCGCAATCTAAGCCGTGAATTGCTCGCTTCTCGCATGGCATTAAGTGCAGCGAATGCTCAATTGGCTGCTACAGGCCCAATCGCTACAGCTTCGGCTGCTGCTGTACGTGGCTTCTCAACTGCCGTTAGTGCGCTAGGGGGGCCGGTCGGTATTGGCCTGATTGCTCTGACTGGTATCATGTACGCTCTCTCAGCGCGCTCGCAGGAAGCAGAAGAGCGTGCGAACAGATACGCGGAAGCTATTCGTAAGGCTGGCGAGGATTCCGACTATGCTGGGTTAGGTATTGAAAAAACAGCGGAAAAGCTTTTTGCAGTGGCAGAAGGGTTAACCGAGGCGCAGCGAGCAATCAAACTTGATGAAGCGAAAGATAACGTCACTAAGTCTCTTGCTGCTCTTGATGAAGCATTTAATGCGGCAGGGCGTGGTCTACTTGGATTAAAAACTTACTTTTCACCGGTATATGGTGAGCTTGGTACATTAACCCAACGGTTTAAAGACGGTGAGCTGTCGGTTGAGGATTATAATGCAGAGCTTGATCGGCTTTCGAAAATTGACCCTGATATCACGTCATTAATCGCTAAAATGCAGGATATAGCCAAACAAGCAGCTGCCACTCGGGGTGAAGTGAACGCCTTGAATATAGCAAGTGCAGGAGTGGGTGGCGGTAGTGGTAAAGGCGGCAAGTTAATACCGTTTACTGATGCTGAAAAATTGGAAGGTGACAGAGCTTACAAATTAAACTTTGACCGTCGTTTCGGTAGTGATTTAGCGAAGAACTTAGAGGCGCAGGCCAAAGCCATCGCTGATGCTGAGAAAAAAGCGAATGGGGGAGGTGGTCGTAAAAAGTCTGGTCGTGGTGGTAATAAAAAAGATGACCTTCAACGTGAGATAGAGCAGATCAAAGAGCGTTGGGCGATGCTTAATCAAGAGGCTGAGGTTTTAGACAATCTCAACCCACTGATTAATGACTATGAGTATGCGATTACAAAAGCAAAGACTGCGCAAGAGTTACTAAATGCTGCGCAAAAGGCAGGGTTAAAGGACACCCCAGAACTTAGGGCAGAAATTGAGGCACTGGCAGAAGGCTATGCCCAGACCACAGTCGCAGTAAATCAACTCGCAGAAACTCATGAGCAGGCTCGACAAGCATCCGACTTCTTAAAAGGCTCAATGATGGATGCTTTCCAGTCGATGATACCAGCCATTGAAACAGGTAATAAGGCACTTGATGGTTTCCTCAATACGCTGATGGACGCTGTTAATCAGGCGTTACTGTTGGGTAAAGGGCCATTGGCAGGATTGTTTGGGGGCGGGACTGGTCTGCTTGGTACGATCTTTGGGTTTGCTAAAGGTGGCGTTGCTGCTCATGGTCGACCACAACCGATGAAGACCTTTGCCCGTGGCGGTGTTTCTCGAACTGCTGCTATTTTTGGTGAGGCAGGGCCGGAGGCGGCGGTGCCACTTCCTGATGGTAGGCGTATACCCGTCGATTTAAATTTACCGAAAAGCACGGGATCTGGCGCGCAGAATGTGCATGTGACAGTGGGCGTTTCTACTGACGGAAACGGCAACCTGATGCCATTCGTTGAAAGTGTTGCTCGAAACGAAGCGTCACGCTCAACCGCCCAGTTATCAAAAAACATTCCAACGATGGTGGATAATCGCAGTAATGCCCGACAAGTACGGGGGACACGTGGCTGATGGCTCGTTTATTATCATGGCCTGTAGGATTACGGGCTAATTTCCGTGAGCCTTTATCGGGGCCGCGTACAATCGGCTCTGGCTCAACTGATAGTGTTGGCGGGTTTAATCAAAGTTATGGTTCGCCGTTCGGTTTGTGGTCATGGCGTTTTTCATTCCCGCCATTACGCGGTCAGGAATTTCGCCGCTATCGTGGTCTTGTTACTGCTCTACATGGTGGGGCAAATGCTGTGCGTGTCTCGTTTTGTGATTGGGATGGGTTGTCGTTTAGCCAGCGTGGATTGACTTCTACTACTGATAAATGGCGAGCAGGCCAGCCTTGGAATAATCAGATGCCGTGGGATAATGGGCGGCAGTGGGCTTCCAGTAACCCGCTAGTGCCTGTTGTTTCACCAGCACCCAAAGATACGACAGAGATCAGACTGAATGCGGATTTCTTCGGCTATAACCTCGATGTCGGGGATATGATCGGGTTCTCTCCGTTTCACTTTGGTTTGTATATGATTACCGAGATGTTTGACCTGGGACATTATCGTATCTGGCCGAAGCTTAGAAAGGCTTTGACTATCGAGGACTTCGCAACGCTCAACCCGACATTGGCTATGCGATTATCCAGTCAGGATGCTGCCCCGCTGCCGCGTGAAGCCGCTTTCGCTACCGGTTTATCAATCTCACTCATTGAGTGCCTTGATTATGATGTTCGCGATTATTGGAAGGATTAAACATGAAAACGGATATGGATAAAATTTATCGTGCATTGGCAATCCATGCGGCATTCACATCATACTGTTTTTTTGGATGAGCCGCACGGAGAGCGTATCAAGACTTTCGAAAATGCGATTAAATCTTATGGAGAGGGGCTTATCTCCCCCGACCTGATCGGGGCTTGTTTAACTCCGCAGAAAGACGAGTGTTGAGTTCATTTTTTTTGATAAACTCTTGTGACGCCAATTGACGAACAATGCTGCGTAACTCGTTCACTTCTTTTTGCAAATTGTCGATTTGTTCTTTCATAGCAGTCAATGAAATTGATTCTGACATTTTCGTCCCCTTTAAAACATCACTAGAAAAGCACAGGCTGCTGCTGCTGTCGAATCCAAGAGGCGTGAATGACAACCTTCACAGAAGATGATCTGGCAAAGCTGCGCCGTCCTCATGTGGCTCGTGCGTGGTTTTTAGAATTGGATCTGCCAATTGGCATCGTTCGACTGCACAACGGTACCGGACGTGTCATGCTCAACGGCCATGAATGGCGTGGTGTAACTGATCCACTCGGCACGCAGATGGTGGCTTTGAGTAATATTGAAGAACCACGCTTCGGGCAGGCTGTGGCTGTTGAGGTTACATTATCTGGTGCGAATAAAGAGTTTTTCAAATCGGTGCATACCAGTGCGCGCGACATCGAGGGCAGGCGGGCTGATCTCTATTGGGCAGCATTTGACGGTGAAACCGAAGAACTGGTTATCCCGCAGCGCAAGCTCTTTCCGGGCAAGCTTAGCGCGCCGTCTCTGGCGTGGAGCGGTATCGGATTGCGCACGGTCACCGTGACGATTGAAAGCATCTGGTCGTCGCAAAACTATCCGTTTGGTGGGCAGTGGAACCCAGCTGATCAGCGCCGCAGATACCCAGGCGATAAGGGCTTGGATTTCGTCGGTGTTAAAGTCATGGAAAACTGGAAATAACATGGAACGTGCTGAGCTTTTAAAAGCCTATGTTGAGGGCTGGAAAGATGTGCCTGTTATCTGGGGTGAGAGTGACTGCACGGCTTATGCTGCCAAGTGGGTAGAAATAGCCACTGGTTGCCATGTGCCGCGTTTGGCTAACTATTCCAGCAAAGATGAAGCTTTGAAGATCATTGATCACCACGGCGGTTTGTTGGCGCTTTGGACTAACGCTCTTGCTCAAGCAGGTATTTTTGAGAATAGGGGTGAGCCGCAGCTCGGCGATGTAGCATTGGTGCGCACTGCCGATTATGGCGATGTTGGCGTGATTATTGCCAATGATGGTGCCTGTATTCTTCGTACTGAAACGGGTACCCGATTTTTAAGACCGCGATCCTTTGTAAAGGTCTGGGCTATTTAATCATGAAAAAACGTCTTGTTCTTGCAGTCAGCTCATATCTGCTTATGAGCGGGACGGCTTTGGCTGATCCAATTTCTATTGGCAGTGCAGTTATATCAGGCTTGATGTCGATTGGTGCTGCCGGAATATTGCCTGCCATGAGTGCCGGTATGCTTGGTTCTTTAGTTCTTGGCGCAGGTGCAATTGGTGCGCAATTACTTGCTGGCGCAATGTTCGGGCCTAAGGCACCAAAGATTGATCCGGGTGAATATAAAAGTACATTTGAAACCGGCAATAGTTCTGAAATTCGCGCCATTGGACGCGTACGAATTGCTGGCCTTAAAGCCTTTGGTAATACCGTCGGCTTAGATCGCTGGCGTTTGATTTGTCATGTGCGCGGACGCGTCGCTGCAATTGAAGAGCACTTCATCGGTGGGCGTGAAGTTACCATTGATAGTGACGGCGCGGTGTCATCGCCGCCTTGGTCGCGTAAAGGTGGCTCATGGCTCTATATCAAAAGCAAGAACGGCAATGGCTCTGAGGTAGCATGGCCGGAACTGATGAACGCTTTCCCCGCACTTTGGACAGCAGAACATCGGGTGCGTGGCATTGCCCAGACGCTCATTCAGTATATCTCGCCTGGCATTAATGATGAGAAGTTTTTGAAGCTTTATCAGGGCGGTGAACCTCAATATGAGCGGGTGCAGCGGTCTGAGTTTATTTATGATCCGCGTGATCCGTCGCAGCAGGTGGATAATCCAAACACATGGAAATATTCCGACAATGGTGTTTTGGGTGTGGCGCATATCCTTCGCTCTTATCCGAGCTTGAAATCATCAGATATTGATTGGGCTGTGATCGGGCAAGAAGCTACGAAGGCGGATCAGGTGTTGAATGTACATGGCGGTACTGAGCCACGTGCAAGAGCGTGGGGCATCTGGCCGTCCGAGCGGCCACGCGGTGAAGTGGTTGAGCAGGCGCTGCAATCTATCGGCGCTGAGATTGTACCGACCGAGAATAATAAATACGCCATCCGTTTGATTGATGATGTTCGCACACCTTCGCTCACGATCACGGCCAGAGACATCGTGGATCTGCAATGGAAGTCAGGCCCCGATAGTGTTGAGCGGCCTAATGTTTGCCGGATTAAATATTATTCACCTGAGCGCAATTATGAAATGTCGGAGATTGCGCTGTCCAAAAAGCCGGACGATCCGGCTTCGGTTCCATTGGATTGGTCGCGTGATCAGACTGAGATTGACCGCGTTGGTGAGCAATATTTTGATGTCGAGTTACCGTTCTGCCCGTCAGCTGCACAAGCACAAAGGATTGGGCGCAGGCTGTTTTCCTTGGCGCGTGCTGATGTCGGTATGGTTACAACCAATATGGCAGGTCTGGCCGCTTGGGGACATACGACAATTAAACTGGAACTGCCTGATCTGGATGAGGTGGTGACGGTGGCAATTGGTACGCCACGGGTGAATGACAGTGATGGCACTGTGGAAATTCCTTTTATGATCTGGCCTGATTTACCCACTTGGAGCGTAACACGGGATGAGGCACCGCCACCGGAACGCATTCCGGATATGCAATATGAAAGTGAATTGCCAACACCGGCACTGCCTTCAGGATTAACACAAGTTCGCTACCCTGATGGTTCTTATGAATTGCGAGCCGCTTACAACGGTGTGGATGGTGGTACGGAGGCTGAGGCGGTGGTTCGCACTTACGCTGATGGTGAGCCTGATCCGTGGCAACAGATGACTGCCTATGGCAGTGGAGCAGGCGCTCGTTATGCTTATCGGGCAGGAGATCATAACGGCAAAAAGGCTGATCTACGTGTCCGTTTCTTCAACGATAAAGACGAAGGCTCTTATTGGTCACCGTTTTTGAGTGTTGATCCGGTTATCATTGATAATAGTCAGCCGGAACCACCCATAATCAATATCAGTGAAGATGATGGTGGGGCTTATGTTTTTAACGGAACGATTACGGTTGTCTCCAATGAACTCAAAGTTTGTGCCTGCCGTCTTGAAATGGATGGAAATCCAATGGGGCAGGAAAACACGCGGCCACAGCAAGGTTTTTCACGCGCAGTCCAGCTATCAGGCGGCAATCATGGCGTCACTTACATTATTCGCGCTTACGCCATCACTTCAAACGGTACCGAGAGCTTAGCGGCTACCAGATCAATTTACGTTGCCGGTGAAGGCAACGATTAATCAACATCCATTATAATTTGGAGACTACAGGTCATGAGCATTTTCACAAAGCTCGGAGTGAGCGTTGCTGCGCCTTTTAATGCGGATGGCACCCCACGCCAGATTTCACCACAAGACTTTCAAATCTGGATGACCGAGGTTGAACGCCTCATCAAAGGCTTGCTGGCGGGGGCTGGCGGCATCGATCTGCCAGATCTGATTTATAAATATTGGATAAACGGTGGCAATGAAAATAATATCATCGCCCAGCCAAGTGCAACGCCGCCAACGGCTGCTGGTGAAGCCTTGTTCACCATTGAAATCACACTGCCTAACACGGGCAATGTGACCATTAACGGTAAGCCGCTTTTAACTAGCTCCGGCAATCAGATTGTGGCGGGTGGTTTGGTGTCAGGTATTTGGCTGTTTCTGGATGATGGCGAAAACTTCCGTCTGGTTTCTGATCAGGCAAGTCAAGCTATTATAGATGCGGCAGAAAGAGCAGCGCAGGCTGCCCAAGAAGCGCGTGATATCGTTAAAAATTTAGCCTCAGATACAGTTAGTCAAGGTAATGTGCCGATTTACTCAACGCTTACGGCAATTGCTTCAGTTGAAATCCCAGCGGGTATTAATGCCATTCGTGTTAATGGTCGTAACACTGTGGGCGATGGTGAGGGTGGGCTTTATGTCATCCAAGATAATGGTAGTTCTGATACCGGATATTCGGGTGGGGCTACTGCGCGAATTTGGTATCGGGTGAAAGATGTAGGTGAAGAACGTTTAAATATCACATATTTGCGGCCAATTAAATCAGCCTATGAAGTAACGGTCGGTGTTGGCGGTGATTTTACTTCAATCAACAGTGCTTTAATGCACTTAACACAATCATACCCAACATATTTGTTCGATGGTTTTGATGCTACAATCAAACTAAAGTCTGGCTTCGTGATGGATGAACAGGTGATTGTGAAGAATGGTGTTAAGCTAGGTTGGGTGACATTAAGGTCAGAGGATGAAGGTGTTATTATAAATCGCTCTAGTCTGACGTTTAGTCCATATGTAATTGACCAGACTAAAAACCAAGGTTCCCCTAGAATTTTATTCCCTGCATTCGCAGCTATTAAGAATAGTGAATTACCAACTATTGGTTGCGCTTTTATTATGGATAAATCTGGTGCGTCCCCTTCTCGCGGTGGATTCTTAGGTGCTGAAGGTAGCATATTAAATATATTAGAAGGATGCGGGATCACCGAAGCATCCGGAAATGGCATTGAATTATATATGTCTACGCTGTTTGCACATAAAGCGGTTGTCACAAAGTCCGCGAGTTCTAATGTATTTTGTAATTCTGCTAGTGATATGGACTTGTCTTTCGGGGTGTTTGATGATGCCGACATTAACAATGTCTATATCCATAGGAGTGGTCGAGCCAGTCTTAGAGGAATAAGCGCTCAAAATGCAGGTGATTGTGGATTAAAAATACATCATGGAGGGCTAGCAGATACTACCTACGCCAACTTCAGTGGGGCTAAAGGGGATGCGGGTGTTTATATTCGGCACGCGGGTGTTGTTGATGCAGATACCATGGTTGTAAACGATTGTGTAAATAAAGGCGTGTATTGTCATTTCGGAGGGAATGTTGATCTCGCTACGTCCGAAATCAAAAGAAACGGAATTGGTGTTCTTTGCGAACAAGGTGGCAAGGTGAATATAGGCGATGGTGCGGTAGCTCATAGTAGAACACATAACGTATGGTCTACAAGTGGTGGCGACATATCCCTAGTGAATAGTGATGTAACATACGCAGGGCAGGATGCATTGCGTTGTAGTGGAGGCTCTCGTATTTCAGCAAATTCAGTTGATGCTCAATCAGCAGGTTCTTTCGGTGTGAATGCACTTTCAGCGGGAGAAGTTGGGGCGTATTCAATCAGGCTGACAACAGGAAAAGAGACGAATATTCCCTTCAATACACCTTCTGCAAATGGCGCTAGGATTTGGGGAGGGCGTGCATCATAAATTTACAGTCTTTATTAAGAGACGATTATATTATCGTTTATTCCTACCAAGAATTAAGTTGCCTACCTTTGTTGTTCTAATGATCTTCACCGTGAATGGGAGAAGTAGTAGAGTTAGTACATAGCAAGCAATCCAGTACTCCCATGTCTTAGATGATAAAAATTCACGAAGAATAAGTATTAGTATAACGTGATAGAGATAAATACTGAGACTTTCTCGCGACAAAATTGAATTTCCAATCTTGGTCTTGAAGCTTGGAAAGTTGGCTACCATTCCTATAACGCCTACAACTAAAAGCATTCTTAATGTACCTAGTTGATTATTCGATAAATTTAATTTGAAAGTTACAATACAGGCGGTGACTGCTAATAAAGTTATTACAATCGATGAGAGCCTGTTGATTAAATGACTGTATTGACGGATGGCCACACCTATGAAGAAAAATATCGCATAATATACAAATCTGCTATCGACTGGGCCGATCAACTTCAAGATGTCATAATCAAGTGCGCGGGTGATATAGGGAATTACTCCAGCAATAAGAAGCAGTGAGATATTTTGATTACGTAATGTACATGCGAATAGAGAGTAAGCGATTAAGCATGGTACAAACCAAAGGTGAAACCATGGTTTGATGAATGCGTTCACCATGTTGAATTTCAATTGCTCATGAACAATAAAAAAGTAAGCGAAATAAACGGTCGTTGCTATAACCCAAGGCACAAAAAAACGAGTTTTAATGGCCGAAAAATAATCATTTGGGGCTTTGAATGAGAATAAATAACCAGATAAGCCTAAAAATAGCGGCATATGAAATACGTATATCGCACGCTTAATCTCATTGTTTTTTACTGGTTCAATAAAAAAATGACCAACTACAACAAACAAAATCAGAATGGCTTTTAGAGTGTCTGCTGAGTCATTGCGTTGCATTGGATGGTCACTTGCTTTTAGTTATTACGTTTTCGACCTTTAGTGATTAATCAGTGATTTAGCAATGATGGGCGCTGCTAAAATAATTCCTAGCTGTCAACTATAGATCAGCAAGGGTTAAGAAAGATATTTTACAGGAAATTTATCATGGATAGAACCGTGCCAGTTGGCGCGGCGATCCTGCTTGACTTCGTTCGTGAGATTGAAGTCGGCGGGACTAGCCGTGCTTCATATGATGTTATCTATGGTCACAATTAGGAAAAACAGCCCTGATAAGCTCTACCTAACAGGGCTGTCATTAGCGGTTTAATTATGCGGATAGCTTCTGGTCAGAGGCCGTTTTTGTGTCCAGCCAAGGAACGGAAACTGTAGGTTGATCAAGTATACCGCGTTTTCTTGCAAAGCCCTTAATCGCGTTTTGTGCAGCTATAATTGGCTTCACACCATCATGCGCATCGCAACAAGCTTTCCAAGCGGTCTCGTAAATCATATCACGATCATCTTCCGGCCATTCATGTAAAAACATAAGTGCATCGTGGATACTGGCAATTTCTAATGTCAAATAACGCCCCTTGGTGACGTAAACTGGTTTGTCAAACAAACGGTCGCTCACCTTAGCCTCCTTTATAAGAACGAATTTAGTTGGAATGACGCTTCCGATTTAGTGCAGAAGAAAACTAATTCAAGGATTGTCTTTCTTCCATGACAGTGGCGACTTCATTATTGTTCTCGAAAACTATTCCCCTGAATAGAATGGCGACTTAACCACGCCACTCAAAAAAATATGAAATCTAAAACACACAAAAGATGCCTCGCTTATGCGGGGTTTTTTTGTACCTAAAGGAACCCCAATGAACATGAACCTTGGCGACACTCGTCTCTTGATTAAGGCGGGGCGAGAGTACGGCCTATTGCGCAATCAAATGGCCTATGTGCTGGCCACGGCTTACCATGAGACTGCGCACACGATGAAGCCTGTCCGGGAAATGGGCGGTGAAAAGTACCTGCGTTCAAAGAAATACTACCCGCATGTAGGCATGGGCTATGTGCAAATCACATGGGAATACAACTCCGCGAAGGCCAGCCGCGAACTCGGTGTTGATTTCGTCAGTAATCCGAAGCTGCTTCTAGAGCCACGATATGCCGCGCCGATCATCATTGCTGGTATGGTCGAAGGCTGGTTCACTGGCAAAAAGCTTTCCGATTACATCACCTTGCAGAAGTCCGATTTCAAAGGCGCTCGCCGTATCGTCAATGGCACAGACAAGGCCGATCTGATTGCCGGCTATGCCAGTGAATATGACAAGCTGCTACTGGCTGAGGGCTATGGTGTTGATCAGGTAATTGAAGCGCCAGCCAATGATATTGTGCCAGTACCGGTTGAGCCTGAGCCAGTCGCCAAATCAAAACGGTTTTGGACATGGCTGACAGCTGCAGCTCTCCCTGCACTTGGTTTGCTCGACTGGCGGGTGCAGATGGCGTCCGTTGTGGTTGTGGGCGGCATCTCAATTTACGCGATTTACTCCATGCCGAGCGTAAAAGCCAAACTCTCAAAGCTGATCGAGGCTTTATGATGAAGATCACACTTCAACACATCATCGGCGCATTAATCGGAGGGGCAGTTTCAGGCCTCTTTTTTTATGCGCTCGGCCAACATGACGCGAAACAGGATGCAGCGCTTAAAGCCGCACAAGCCGTCACACAAGCAATCCAGAGCAGGGCAGGCATCAATGAGACAATCAACAATATGGATGCTGTGCGGCTTTGTATTGAGCTTGGCGGGGTGCAGTCAGACTGTGAGCAATTGCGCGGGCTGGCAGAAGATCAGCCTTAAACCGGATACGGCTGTCTACGTGGCGCAGAACGATTCTCATGCTGGCAAATCAATCGCCGGACATAATGCCTATGGAAATAAAGCGGGGTGCTGGTGATGGATGATCCTTTAAACGAATACGGCTTAAAGGCTTCTGTAGTTGTCGCCGGTTTTGCGGGAGGGTTACTTCGGGCGCTCTCACATAAGAATTATACTTTCCGAGAAGCTATTGCATCACCGGTATGCGGGGCATTGGCGGCAGGGTATCTCACCAGCCCATTTGTTCACTATTTAAACGCCGTGCATTTCCCTTTACCACCAGACGATGGCTCTAACGTCACAATCCATGCTGGTGCATTTCTTGTTGGTGTTTGCGGTATGTGGATTAGTGACGCGGTCTTTGAAGCAATCAGTAACCGGTTAAATAAAAAATAGATGAGGGCGGCAGTCACTTCGGTGCGCTGTCGCCTTCTTCCTTATGCTCCATGCAAAACCACAGCTGGCCATAGCGTCCTTGAAAGCCGAAGCTTCCCCATTTCTTGCAGCCGTCATGCATGCACCAGTGTTCATCCATTCCTTTGGATGTTCTGACCTTCTTCTCATCGCTCATGCTATGCCACCTACAAAGCCGCTCAATTCCTTGAGACGCTCCATAGCCATGCGGAAACGTCCATCACATCCTTTACCCCGGCACCGTGAACGCCGCTCAACTTCATCGAGGTACAGCTGCTCATAACCTTCCTTCTTACAAATGTCGGCTTTCTTGATGTAAACAAGGCGGCCACACTTAAGGCATATCATTTCTAAACGTTGGTCATCTTCCAGATCACGAACTTGTATTTGGCTTTTCCAGCTCATGGCACAGCTATCCCGTGGCGCTAAATATGCGCAAAAGGGTTGAGTGTATTTTCACAAATGCTAATTTGTTCTATAAATGTTCTAATTTAATATGAGAGTCAAATCGTATTTCGGGGCTGTGGATAGCAAAAATACGATTGAGATTCGTAGGCTAATAAATGACGTGGCCATAGGTCAGGGAACAAACAGCTTGATAGCAGGTTGCCACACCACAAAAAGTGTGGCGGAACAGCGTTAGAACATAGTGCCACACCCGATCCTAAAAGATCAGATATTACAAAGACTTGTATATGGTAATAAGGGGAAAGATGGAGGCCTCGCCCGGAATCGAACCGGGGTGCAAGGATTTGCAGTCCTCTGCGTAACCACTCCGCCACGAGGCCATCGCTGGAAGTGGGTTCTCAATATTGTAAGGCTTTGATTCCGTCAAGCCGTGTTGATAAAAATAGCAATTATATCTGTATAATAAGGGCTTGATATGCACGGGCTTATCGATTGGCCTGTCGGTATCACGCTTTATTCCTGGCAAAGCGGCTGCTGCGCCATTTTCTTAAGACATAGATTTCGGAATTTCTGCGAAATCGTCTTACTTTATGAGAATCATGCGACAGCAAAATTAAACCAACTGGTAGCATCCATATGCCCAAAATCGGTAAGAAACTTAATGAGCCGCCAATTATGAATCCACAGCCGACGACACGACGCATGAAAACGGTGGCTGGAATCGGAATGCGTTTCCCCAAAATAAGAATCGTATGTTTTTTGCGCGATTGTGATTCTGATGCGGGCATCTGATTTTCCGGATTGGCGATTTTCTTAGTGATTTCTGAAAGTTATGCACAGTTCTGTCTGCTTTTATGCTTCAATATAATGTCTAAAATCGCTTTTTTGAGGGAAGGGGCCAAAAAGTTTCAAAAATAATGATTTAGGACTTGGCAAATCAGAAAATCATTTGCTATACGCCATCTGGTTAATACTAAGAGCAACTGTTCCCCG
>NZ_JBHEEH010000008.1:0-108194 GCF_041929845.1 Paenochrobactrum pullorum | reverse complement strand
GTAGCTCAGTGGTAGAGCAACCGGCTGTTAACCGGTTGGTCGCTGGTTCGAATCCGGCCCGGGGAGCCACTCTTCTTGTCAAGAAGAGCAGTTGATTTTCAGTTAAAACGTAAGCATATTGCTTATAGAGCACTGTTCCCCGGTAGCTCAGTGGTAGAGCAACCGGCTGTTAACCGGTTGGTCGCTGGTTCGAATCCGGCCCGGGGAGCCACTCTTCTTCAAAAGCAAATCGTTCTTCAGATTTCATCAACAGATAAAATCTGCATCAGCCATAGTGCATGTTTTTGCATTGATCGTTTCCCGTGTTCTTTTTTGGTCTTTAAGTTACCTTCAGCAGAATCAATCTGACTAAGTGCTGTTTCGTCACGCGGTCTATTGATTGACTGGACAGAGTTTTTTTGCGACATCACATGTGAATATCCAATTGCATATCGTTGAGGGGGCTCAGGGCATTGATAATGTCGTATCTCTCTCAATGTGCTTGCTAACCGATACTGCGTGTGAGCAGCGAGTAACTGAAAGGCGAGGCCATGTTGGCTGATTTTCAAAACCTTCGTACCAAAATGGTCGATAACCAGATCCGCACCACTGATGTCACTGATCTGGCGCTTCTGGACGCGTTTCTGACAGTGCCTCGTGAGGCATTTGTTCCGGAAAATCGTAAAGAGCTTGCATATATTGATGAAGACATTCAGCTTAAGGATGATGCTTCTCGTTATCTGATGGAGCCCTCACCTCTTGCAAAACTCATTCAGTTGGCAGAGATTAAGCCAAGTGATCTGGTCTTGGATGTGGGAGCGGGCAGTGGTTATGCGGCTGCAATTCTTTCACAGCTTGCAGGCTCGGTCATTGCGCTGGAAAGTGATTCTGATTTGTCAGATCGGGCGGGCTCGGTTTTGAGCTCTCTTGGTTATGACAATGTTGTGATCGTGTCCGGCGAACTTGGCCTTGGTCATAGTGCGCAAGCACCTTATGATGTCATCCTGATCGAAGGTGCCGCGGATTTTGTGCCGCAAACACTGAAAGACCAGCTTAAGGATGGCGGTAGGCTGGTAACAGTTGAAGGACAAGGAAACCTCGGTATTGCACGGGTTTATACCAAGGAAAATGCTGTTGTTTCTTGTCGTGATGCATTTAATTTGTCGGTAAAACCGCTTCGTGAATTTGCTCGTAAAGCCGAATTTACATTTTGAACCAAAAGATTGAGGCAAATCTGCAACCTTGCTGAGATTGTTTGTTGATCTGTTGTCTTGGGCGCTAGAAATGAAACGGTTTTATGGTTATTGATACGTTACCGAACTAGTTGGTTCGGTAGATATTTGACTTAATGAGATGAGGTTTACGGTGCACAAGGCGCGCAAGAACATTTTGACAGCTGCATTATTAGCCGGTTCCGTATTGATGTCCGGTTCAGCCTGGTCAGATACGCTGACAGGCGCCTTGACAAAGGCATATCATAATAATGCCAAGCTTAACTCTGCTCGCGCCGGATTGCGGGCGACCGACGAAGGTGTCGCTGTTGCTAAATCCGGCTACCGTCCGACAGTTAACGGCTCTTATAATGTCGCTCGCTCGCGTAGCCACAATTCACTGGGCAATACCTACGCAACCGTTGGAAAGGTAGGTGTTGAGCTTAATCAGATGCTCTTTGACGGGTTTCAAACCCAAAACAAAGTAGCGTTTGCTGAATCGATGGTTTTCGCAACCCGTGAGAAGCTTAAAAACGAAGAGATGAACAGTCTTTATGGTGCTGTTACCGTTTATATGGATGTTTATCAGGCTCGTCAGATTGCAGCGCTTTATGAGCGTAATCTGGCCGCGATGAACGAACAGGTTCGTGCCGCGCGTGCCCGTCTTGATGTTGGCGAAGGGACACGTACCGATGTTGCTCAGGCGGAAGCAAGCCGTGCCAATGCTGTTGCATCTTTGAACGCTGCCAAGGCCAATGTGAAGTCTGCAGAAGCAGCATATCGAGAAGTTATTGGTACCGAGCCGGATAAACTTTCTGCTGCATCGCCGGCCGACAAGTTGTTGCCGCGCAATCCTGCCGCCTCACTGGCAATTGCCAATGATACGCATCCGGGCATCCTGGCAACTCAATATGCAGTTGATGCCGCTGGTTATGATGTTAAATCGGCTGAAGGTGCCTTGCTGCCAGGTGTTAATTTGAACGCCGGGGCATCGCGTACTGACACTTATGCAGGTGGTACCAATAGCAGCATTACCGATGGAAACAGTGCTTCTATCGGTTTGGGGGTAACTATTCCGATTTATCAGGGTGGCCGTACGTCTGCATTGGTTCGTCAGAACAAAGAGAAGCTCGGTCAAGCACGTATTGAAGTTGATGTCATCCGCGATCAGGTTCGCCAGGGTATCGGCTCAGCTTGGGCGCAATATGAAGCTGCAAAAGCCAATGTGGTTTCAACACGTACCGGTATTTCTGCTGCACAATTGGCGCTTGAAGGCGTGATTGAAGAGCGGAATGTTGGTCAGCGAACAACGCTTGATGTGTTGAAGGCGCAGAATGATCTGACCGATGTGCAAATTGCGCAGGTTAAGGCACAACATGATCTGGTTGTTGCCAGCTATGCAATTCTTAATGCTTCCGGTCGCATGACTGCTCGTCATCTGAGCCTTCAGGTAGCAGAATATAAGCCAGAGCAGCATTATGAAGCTGTTAAAGATAAATGGATTGGCTTGCGTACACCGGATGGTCGGTAAGTTAAAACATTAAGAAATAAAGTTATTTATTTGAAATTGAATAGCTTTTTAAAATATTTTACAGATAAAAAGCGCATCTCGATTTAGAGATGCGCTTTTTTGTTCGATGCAGTTTTTTAGATAACACCGGAGCAAATGGTGTTCCGGTGTTATTTTGATTGTTCAATTGGTTTAACGAGAGAATAATGTCAGTGCGGGCATATTGCCGAGGACAGATTTTGTCATGCCGCCAAAAACCAGTTCACGCAGCCGTGAATGGCTGTAAGCGCCCATCACCATCATATCTGTATTGGTCGCTTGCAAATATTCTTGCAAGGTTTCCATGGCCGAGCGGCCGGATGATGTCAGTGTTTGTATGCTGATATCAACGCCGTGACGGTTGAGTGCTTTTGCCAGCTCTTGCGCCTGAGGGATAATACCTTGTCCCTGATCATCAAGCGGAGGATCAATCCAGAGCAATTCGACCCTTTCAGCGGTTTTTAATAATGGCAGCGCATCCATTGCAGCGCGCGAGCCTTCTCTTTTGCCATTATAGGCAATGGCAATGCGGTCAAGCGCCTTGATCGGATTAACAGGTTTGAGAGGCACCATAAGGACAGGGCGGCCACTGTCGAACACCAATGTATCAATTGCATCATTGGCGATATCAGGATCATCAAGATCTGTTTGGCCGGTAATAATCAAGTCTGCACCACAGGCAATCTGGGTTGCACCTTGTGCGCCGGTTCCGGTATCGGATTTGATAATCTGGAATTCATAACTATTGGTGCCGTTCTTCATGGCGGCATCAAAGGATTTTTTGATTTTTAGGGCGTTTTCATCGTGATGCTTATCATGCATCTCGAACATGCCCGGATCAATAAATCCGTTAATATCGGCATAAACTGCAGCTGCCGGAATAGAGTAGAGCCCGACAATATGGGCATCCGGATGTTTGGCAACAACCAACTCAACAGCAGATAAAATTCGCGGTAGTTCAGATTCGCTTCTGATATAGGCGAGTACGGTCTTATAGGACATTCTTCGACCTCCTGATGTACTTATTATATATAAGCACAGATTTCAGATTTTTGTATAAAAATGATAAAAATTATTGCACTTGTTTTGCCAATAAATCGTCAAGCATTGACTGAATTTCTCGCACGGCTGCATCAATAGCGCCTTGCTCATGACCACGCACAACGAGTTGCGTTGAAAAACTACCGTTTTTAAAACTCGGATAAGAGCCGATAATTGTATCCGCGTGATTTTCTTGAATTTGTGAAAGGGGGATGCCGATAACACCTTCACCAAACGGACAATCGACACTTTTCGACAACAGTTTTTTGCCGGTTTGCAATGTCGGGGCAACATTATGCAGCATGGCTTCAAATACGGAAGGCACTCCGGCCATCACATAGACATTGCCAATATTAAAACCAGGCGCAGTCGAAACCGGATTGTCGATATGCACAGCGCCTTGCGGCATCCGTGCCATACGTTTTCGGGTTTCGGTAAACTCAAGGCCGCGGCTTTTATAATTTTCCGCCAACATTTGCAGAGCTTTTTCATCATAAATGCATGCAACGCCAAAAGCTTTTGAAATCGCATCGGCGGTAATATCATCGTGGGTAGGACCGATACCACCTGAGGTGAAAACATAATGATATTGCTGCCGCAATTCATTGATGGCGGCAACAATACGCGCTTCATCATCGGGAACGATACGCACTTCGCTCAGATCAATACCGATTTCGGTCATTATTTCAGCTAGATAACCGATATTTTTATCTTTGGTGCGCCCTGATAATAATTCATCACCAATGGCAAGCATGGCAGCTTTGACGGTTTCATCCTGATGCGCAGTTGTCACGGCTATGTCCTGTCTGAAATATCATTCATTATCGATCGTACCATTATTGGCTTCAAATTCGGCGCTGGCAATCACGTCAACTTCGTCATTTTGACCGGAAACCACTTTGAAGTCACGTTGATAGATCCGGTCTTTATTTTTTGCGATAGCGATATATTCGCCTTCCGACAAAACCATGGAAGCATAGGCACCAACACTTTCACGCACACCATCGCCGGAGGCGTTGAGAACAGACCATGAGGTGTCAGCCAGTGCTTCACCACCTTTTTCACGTACCAGTTTCAGCGTGATATTGGCTGCACGATGCTCAACTGTTGCTTCTGTCAATTTACCGGCTTCAACGCGAATATCCGCGCGAATGACAGCATTTGCAGCGCCATAATTGGAAACCACATGATAGGTGCCGGCATTTAAACGTGTAATTACATCCGGTTTTACATCAGGCAGGATCAGCGACCTGTCGTTGGAGGTGTCATCATCACCATAAATGGAAAAACGCAAGAGATCGGCAATCGGTTTTTTGCCTTCAGGCAAAACGGCATTCAGTTTAAGGCCGCCGGCTTCAAGCACCATGGTTTCATGGCGTGCTTCATTCTGCATGGTAATGCGTTTTGTGGCGCCCGCACGTCCGTAAGCAACATGAACCAGATAGCTGGCTTTAGGTAGTGTAAATGTTACTGTTCCGCCTTTTGCTGTTGCAATCAGCGGCAACTGGCCATCATCGCCAGCATCAGGTGAAAAAACCCGCCAAATCAATCCGTTGGTAATATCTGGCGACTCATCGGTTAATTTCGCCTTTAAAACGAGCTCGGGATATTCTTTCTCCGGTTCGCTCATCGTGGAAAAAGGCAGCGGCTTCAGGTCTGTACTTGGCGGCAGAATATGTGACAAATCCGGCAGCTTCGGCTGGATGTTTAATTCTTGGGCCATCAGGGGCGCTGTGCCGGCAGTTACGGCCATTAACGCAGCACAAAGGCTTGCACCAAGGCGCACCGAAAAATTAGCAAAAGAAAAACGGAACAGTTGATATGACATATCTATTTTTGAAACCAGTCTGACGGCCTTTTCAAGGCCTGAATTGTCTTTTTCTGATTTATTTTATTTGTTGATGACAAAACTCATAAAATGGTCGGAAAAAACGAAGCTTCTGCTTGTTTTAAAATACCGAAGCCTTAAAAAAGAATTCTATCATTTTGGTGTAAAATGAAACTTATCTCTGTCAAATGAATGGCAAGCGACAAACCATTCGTTTTATTCGCCATCAGAATGGAAAAGCGGCTGCTTTCGCAGTTGCCAGCCGTTGAATGAACTGTTGAATGAGGTCTGTAAATGCAAGAGCCGGTTATTGAATTTCTTTCCAAGCGTCACTCGACGCCCATTTCTGCGCTTTCTGCACCCGGGCCTGATGAAGATCAGCTGCAGTTGATTTTAAAACTTGCTGCGCGTGTGCCGGATCACGGACGTTTGACGCCATGGCGCTTCATTATCTATCGGGGCGATGCACGCCAAAAAGTGGGGCAATTATTGGCAGAGCGCGCGGAAGCGCTTGAAGGCCCGTTAACAGATGGCCGTAAAGAGCAGGAGCTGAAACGGTTTGATCGCGCACCTTTGGTTGTTGGTGTTGTGTCTTCACCGGTTGAACATCCGCGTATTCCGGAATGGGAAATGTTCTTGTCTGCCGGAGCTGCGGCAATGAATTTATGCCACGCAGCCAATGCGCTGGGATTTGGTACCAATTGGATCACCAATTGGTACTCTCGTGATGAAGAGGGGCTTAAAATTCTAGGTCTTGCTCCAAATGAGCGTGTCGCAGGTTTTATTCATATCGGTACATCGCAGGTCGATGTTCCTGAACGTCCGCGGGCAGATATGACAGCCAAGGTGAGTGAATATCAAGGGCCGTGGAGCGAGTAAGTTCAGCGTTTTTTAAGTGTTTGAATGGGATCAAATCCGGTGTTTTATAAATTTCCGGATTTGGTCTTTTTTTATTTGATTTTAGTTAGGCGCCATATTATATGTCAGCTTATGAAAAATTTAGAACAAAAACATCTGGCGCTTATTGAAGAGACAGAGCGGCGCGGCCAAATGCAGACCGATAATCTGTATGCTTGTTTTGAGTTGTTGGCATTGGCTGGTGCGATCGACAAAGATTGCGCAGCGCGTCTTGCGCCATATCGTCTTTCTGAGGGAAAATTTGTGCTGCTGTTTTTGCTAAACGGACAGCTCAATGGTTTGTCACCATTTGAATTGGCAGAGCGGGCAGGTGTCACGCGCGCAACAATTACGGGGCTTCTTGATGGCTTGGAGCGCGATCAATTCATCAAACGGTGCCCAAGCCCGGATGACAGGCGCAAAATCACGATCATGCTGACAGAGCAGGGCAGCAAAACAGCGCATGAACTGTTTAACGAACATACGCGATGGATTTCAGCCTTGTTTGCCGGCTTTTCTGATGAAGAGCGAAAATCATTAGATGGTTTCTTGCAGCGTATTCGTAAAAATTTAGATGGTGGTTCATCATGAGCGAAACACAAAACAAATCGCGCGGCGTAAAAGATATTACGCCGCAACGTTTGTATGCTTTGAACCATGGTGTCGAAACCACAAATCTGACCGAATGTCTGGCGGTGGATTTTAGAGAACTGGTTCAGCAAGTCTTACCTGATCTCAGCGAAAAAAAACTTGCGGAGATAAAAGCACAGGCAGATGCAGGTATCTCCAGGCGAATGCGTTTGATGGCGACTTTCATTTTAGCCGAATATGGCACTGCGTTTATCGAAAAACTTTCAAAGCACCCTTCTGATACGGTTCGTGGATGGGTATGCTTTATGACCGGACAGCAAACGGATTTAACGCTGCCGCAACGTTTGGACGCGATTAAACCACTGGCTGATGATCGCCATTTTGGGGTGCGTGAATGGTCGTGGATGGCTGTTCGTGATGACTTGGCTAAAAACATCGAACAAGCGGTCAACTTATTACAGCCTTGGACACAAAACAGCAGCGAATATATTCGTCGTTTCGCAACTGAATCTCTGCGCCCGCGTGGAGTATGGTGCGCCCATATCGGCATTTTAAAACAAAATCCACAAATAGTTATGCCTTTACTGGAGGCGCTCAAAGCTGATCCTTCTCCTTATGTGCAGGATTCGGTTGCAAACTGGCTCAATGATGCATCGAAAGATCGTGCTGATTGGGTTCAGGACTTATGTTTGCGGTGGATGGAAAATTTGCCCTCAAAGGCAACCCAACGCATTTGTAAACGTGCAATGCGCTCGATTCGAAACTGAGTATTTAAATTTCAAAGGAAAAAATAATGGCGCATTATCTTGCTGAGCTCTACAGCCCCAAACAAGCATGGCTGAATTTATCATCTGAGGAACGCTTGTATTTTTTAAATCAGGTTGGCGCAGCGATGCCAGCTTTGGCGGCTCTCGGTGTGGAAGCGATTTCTTTGGGCACTATTGATCAAACCAAACTTTCTTCAAGCAAAAATAGTTTTTATGCAATATGGCGCTGCAACGATAATGTGGCACTCGATGCATTAGTTAATGGTATTGCCCAGTCCGGTTGGCATACTTATTTTGACACCATTAATGCGGGTGGCGAAGGCGGTGATTTTAATGATCATTTGCAACAATTGATCGCACTCAATTGACGATAAAATATTTAAAACATGATAGTGAACATTATTTTCAAATAATATAAAGTTGTTATTGTTTATACTGCAATTTAACTGAAACCAGTCCTTCAATGAATAGGTGGTTACTATGTATCGCTATACCAAATTTGCAGCTGCTTTAACGGCAATTGCGGCTCTAATGACCGCTGAAGTGCAGGCTTGCACACGCGTGGTTTATCACGGTGAAGCAGGGCGCGTATTGACCGGCCGCAGTATGGATTTTAAAGATCCGATGATCAGCAATTTCTGGGTTTTCCCGAAAGGTATGGAGCGTGGGGGGCAGGCTGGTGAACGTTCGGTTAAATGGACATCCAAATATGGAAGCCTTGCTGTTTCCGGCTATGATATTTCAACCGTAGACGGCATGAATGAAGCAGGTCTTAATGCCAGCCTTCTCTGGTTGAATGCATCACAATATCCCGCTGATGACAAAAAAACACCGCGTATGTCGCTGGCAATTTGGGCTCAGTTTTATCTGGATCAATTTGCAAGTGTTAAAGAAGCCATTGATTATACCCGTCAAAACCCGATTCAGGTCGTTAGTGGTGAAGTTCCGGGGCGCCCCGGCAGTCTGGCACCTCTACATCTGACACTTTCCGATTCGAGCGGCGATAGTGCCATTCTGGAATGGATCGATGGTAAATTGAATATCCACCATGACCGGGCATATCAGGCGGTCACCAATGATCCTGCATATGATTTCCAGCTTGCCAACAAAGAATATTGGTCAAAGATCAATTCTTTGAACTTTTTGCCGGGGAGCGGCCGCTCTGAAGACCGCTTTGTTCGTGCCGGATTTTATGTGAATGCCGTCACACAAACAGATGATCCGCGTATTGCTTCAGCCGCGGTTTTCAGTGTGGTGCGCAATGCGTCTGTGCCTTATGGCGTCAGCCTTCCGGATGCACCCAATCTGTCAACAACGCGCTGGCGCATTGTGGCAGATCAAAAATCGCTGCAATTTCAAGCAGAATCAGCCACAGCCCCCAATGTATTTTGGGTGGATTTGAAAAAGCTGGATTTTTCGGAAGGTGCAAAAGTCCGTAAACTGGATCTAGGGGTGGACATGGGGCGTATTATGGTTGGTGAAGTATCCGATAAATTCGTTGATGCCGAACCATTCGTTTTTGAACAAGCGGAATAAACTGCCAAATAAACTAACGGAATGTCAAAAAAAGGCGGGAAAATAAAGGGGCAGTTGTTATAGTGACCGCTTCCAGATTTCCCGCCTTTTTTGCATATTATGTAAGCTGAAAATTCAATCAGCTCAAATTAAACTGTTTTTGCATGATGGAATAAGTACCCCCCTTTTCATCAAAGGTTTCAATTACATTCCAACCGGCTTTTGAATAAAGTCCGACGGATCCCTCGGTATAGAGCGATAAACGTTTGATGGCTGCTTTTGCGGCCTCTGTTTCGAGATGTGCAATCAACTGTAAAGCATGACCTTGGCCTCGATATTGCGGGACAATGTAAAGTCCTGCCAGCCAAGGATTAAGTTCAGGTCTGTTTTCCAAATCATCAAGGCAAAGTGTAATCATACCAATGGCCTGTTCATCCTTTAACAGAACCCAGACGGTTGGTAAAATATCCGCTTCACTTGTACATGCGACATCTATCGCGACAACATCTTGAAGAGAAACATCCGTATCACTGAAGAAAGCCTCCCATCGCCATGCGCCGGTAATTTGTGCCAGCTCGGGCCTTTCCTTAGTCGTAACGATGCTAATCACCATGCAAAGCTTGCCTTTTTCTAAATGATTACTTGCAGATAGCCTAAACTAGAGCGTGTCGCACTTAATCATATCCACTGTGCTCGCTCTAGCGTTTTGTTTTTAGGCTTGTCTTTATCCCAAAACCGGTGCCCACTTTTGGGAGACCTGCTCCAGGCAGAATCCTGTGAGAAGTTTAATCATCCTGTTCAGCCGGTACTTCGCCAAAAGAGGCGAGTAACCGCGGCTCCATCATGTCACCGGTTTCTTCATCAATCGTAACGGCATAGGCCACAACACCTGCAAAACGCTCTGCCATTGCAGCAGCAATTCTTTCAGCACTGACAGCAGATTGCGCTGGCCGCATTTCAGCGGCAACAAGTTTTTGTTTGTTTTTGCGATATGGAATGATGATGTATTTTTCAGAAGCTGTTTCAGTTGTCATTGATTGAGACCTTATTGACCGTTCTTTATTTGTTCTTTGACGCAAAAAAGTCAATTGAATTTTGATTGGAACCGGTTAACGGCACAAACTTCATACGGTAGAGGCAGCTATACAGACACGAAGCCCGGTTTGATTCGTGCAAGCCTTAATGATTGTATTCATGTGATTAACACACCGTTCTGTTCTTCAATCTAGTCAATTCACAATTAGTCACTTATGTACAGTGCAAGATTTTAAGCCCGGTCGAAATTGAGGTCAGGCGGTCAATAAAATATAGATGAAATGTAAAGGTACCGATCTTATGACAACCAGCACTACAATTGAGCTGATCAGCAAAAGACGCACGCAATATGCCTTGGGTAAAAACCTGCCGATCTCTCAAGATGAAGTTATAAATTTGGCTCAAAAAGCAATCAAATTGGCTCCATCATCCTTTAATTCACAAACATCACGTGCTGTTATTTTGTTTGGGGAGCAGAGTGAAAAACTCTGGTCGATTACCAAAGAAACATTGCGTAAACTTGTACCTGCTGATGCTTTTGCGACAACTGAAGCCAAAATGAACAGTTTTGCAGCTGGTGCAGGTACTATTTTATTTTATGAAGATCAGGATGCCGTTAAGAAGCTTCAGGAAAGCTTTCCGCTTTATGCCGATAATTTCCCGATCTTTTCACAGCACTCTGCAGGTATGGCTCAATTTGCTGTTTGGACAGCTCTTGCCGAAGCTGGAATCGGTGCCAGTCTTCAGCATTATAACCCACTGATCGATAATGAAGTGGCAAAAACTTGGGATATTCCATCCTCATGGAAACTAATCGCCCAAATGCCTTTTGGTTCCAATGAAGCACCATTTGCGGAAAAAACATTTATTGATGATTCTGCCCGTTTCAAGGTGTTTGGATAATATATAAAAGAGTTTAGCTTTCATAATATAATGAAAGAAGGCTGATGCTAATAATCAATGAAAAATTTGTTGGTAAACAATTGTCGGCTATTCTAATTTTTCAGATCATTTGCAGATAAAATATTTAAAGCCTCGCTTTATGCGGGGCTTTATTATTTTTTCCAAGTTTTAAATTTGTAGGCGTCTATATTATGAGATTTTTATCCATCTTGTATTTAAGTTTTTTAGCGTTGTTTTGTTTTTTTAATAATTCAAATGGATAGATCATTATCCCTGATGAAAAAGAGTAGAGGTCATTGTGGCTTAATCCATAAAGACGCGTCATTTGATCACCAAAAATCTTCAGGCGATGGGATGCGCACATAGCTTATCTTGCCGCCAACATGGCCGCCTGCCGGTGGTTTCCATTCGCCCATACTAACCATGGTTTTGGAATAGCGATTGTTTAAGCTATCGATGGCTGTGCTGGCTTTCTCCCATTTCTGGCGCATCATATCGTCATTGTTCAACATATCCATCTGACGTGCATCGGCAGAGCTTAGATCGTAAAGCGTCACGCTGACACGCAAAATGGTGAGGCCGCGTGGAAAATCACGGTGCACCATGTCCCATAGTTCTCGTAAGGCAGACAGGATGGCTTGATCGTCATTGACGGTCGGAATTTTGATATTGCGAAACCATCCGTCATCACGGATGGATAGCCAAAGCGATAAGCCATCGGCATAATAGTTCTCGCGCCTTAACCGTCTGGCAGCTTTGGTGAGCAGTAGCCTTGAAATCTCATAGGCACCATTGATGCTTCTGGCTTCAGGCGGCAGCACACGACCGTGGCCGAACATGCCGCGCTTTTGCGGCTGTGTCTGAATGTCGTAACCGTGCAGAGCATACCAAAGGCGCTCGCCGGTGACATTGTTCCAGATTTTTCGCATGTGTTTCGGCTGAAGGTTATAAAGTGCCTCAGTCGTATAGATATTATGGCGGTATAATCTTTGTGCCATGTTGCGACCGACTGCCGGAATGTCTTCCAGCTGCACCTCAAAAAGTGGGGCAGGCATCAGGTGAGGGTGCCAGACGGCTAAGCCGTTGCCAGAGTTACCTGCTCGTTTGGTTGCCTCCTTGCCAGCCTTGCATGCCATCTTGGCCAAGTGCCTGTTAGCTCCAAATCCTATTGAGCAGGTGATGTATGGGCCGATTGTTTCTGCAAGATGTGTCTTGATTGCTTGCGCTAGAGCTTCAGGATTTTGACGACCATTTTCATCCAGCACACAAGTCAGCTCATCAATGCTTTTGGCTGCATCAATGGGAATAATAGTTTCTATCTCGCAGAGCAGGGCATTATGCGCGCGGCGGTACAGATCAGGCTTTTGTGGCACCAGAATCAGATCGGGGCAAATTTGCATGGCGTCTTTGATTTTCATAACGTTCTTCACGCCGCGCGCTTTGGCTTCCTTTGAGCATGCAATCACGGCTGTCCGGTCGGTGCCAGCAAAAGGCACAACTCCGATGGGCTTGCCACGCAGACGTTTGTCGCATTGTTGCTCAACGCTGGCAAAGAAGCCGTCAAAGTCCAGATATAGCCGTTCAATCGTTTCCGGCTTACGCATAACTTTTTCCTAAACTAAGGCGAGTTACATCAATCTCACGCAACAAAATGCGCAAGTTCATGTCTACAAAATGTGAATTGGTTGTTAGTCTTCTTGTTGTGCTGGAACTTCGCCATAAGAGGCGAGCAGGCGTGGGTTATTCATATCGCCTGTTTCTGTGTCTACCGTGACTGCATAAGCAACAACGCCGGCAAAGCGTTCTGCCATGAGCCCAGCAATCCTTGTCGCACTCTCTGCGGTTTGTGTTGGTCTCATTTCTGCGGCGACTAAGTTACGGCGATTTTTACGATAGGGGATTACAATGAACTTTTCGGCTGTTTGGACATTGCTGCTCATGACTCGTACTCCTTTTGTTCTAAGGTGAACGAAATAGGAATATTTGTCAATATCTAGGCATATGTTCCTTGTGGTAGGGTGTGGAAAACACGAAATACACTAATGTTTTCATTGTCTGTGATGTTTCAAAAACAATATGGCGAGCGGTCTGGCGCGCCCAAGCCACCAAAAGCTTGACGTACTGGACACTCGGTTAAAGAGGGGGAAGGAATCAGGAAGTGGTTTAAACGCGGAGTGGTGCGATGATGCTTATATCAATCGTCGCCGTTTCAATTGGAGGCGCGTTTGCGACATTTGGCCGGTAGCGTTTGCCGGTTATTGCAGGGTGAAAGGGTGATGGCTTAATTTAAGTTCCATAATAAAATCAATGGAGGTTTTTGGCGGTATGGTGAGGGATTGTAAAAATATAACTTTAAACTAACGAATTGAATTTGTTAATTAAATCTCAATCCTCGTAAGGAGAGAATGGTGCGGTCGAGAAGACTCGAACTTCCACGGGTTGCCCCACAGCGACCTCAACGCTGCGCGTCTACCAATTCCGCCACGACCGCACTGTGTGGTAGAAACCGAACTGCTTCGGTGAAGGCGATTTAGCAAATCACTTATGACTGCACAAGCCCTATAATAAAATTATCATGATTATTTTCGTAAAACATTGCTGCAATTACGTTTTTCATGATTCAATGCAGCAAAAAGCCAGTATTTCCGGCCTTCTGATCCGATCTGGCATGTGCGAGAAAAGAAACAGGTTTTCCACAATAGTTGTTTTGTAAGTTGTGGAGATAATTGCGGGACACTGTCAGGTTGATTTTTCGCTGAATTGGATTCATGCGCCCGAATCTCGTTGAGGTACTTACATAGAAAAAAGACCTCACCGGTGGGGTGAGATCTTTAAAAAAATTACTCTGCTTTGATTGTTAAACGGGTTTCGCCATCAACGAGACTGACTTGCCTGTAAAAACACGAGCGTCTTTCCGTGTGGCAGGTAGGGCCATTGCCCGCTACCTCCACATGAAGACAGAGTGCGTCTTGATCGCAATCAGTGCTAAGCGAAACAACCGTTTGTAAATTACCGGATGTTTCGCCCTTTTTCCATAATTGCTGGCGCGAGCGCGACCAGTAATGGGCAATACCTGTTTCCAGTGTCAGGCTGAGTGCTTGCGCGTTCATATGAGCGACCATCAAAATAGTGTTGTCACGCGCATCGCAGACAACTGCGGTGATCAGGCCGTTACTGTCAAAACGGGGAGCGAAAATGGAACCTTCTTCAATTTCGTGTTTTGTGCATTCGCTCTGGGACAAAAATTCAACGCTCATGCGGTTCTCTTCAAACTTTTGTAATCAAGATGCGCGGATCAGGCTCATAAAGCGAACCTGTTCGTTGACATTATCGCGGAACTCACCGGTGAAGGTGGTGGTGATGGTGCTGGAGCCTTGCTTGCGGATGCCGCGCATGGCCATGCACATATGTTCTGCTTCCAATAAAACAGCGACGCCACGTGGCTTTAAAATCGTCTGGATTGTGTTAGCGATTTGGGCGGTGATATTTTCCTGTGTTTGCAGACGGCGGGCAAAGACTTCGACCGTGCGGGCAATTTTGGAAAGGCCGACAACTTCGCCATCCGGCAGATAGGCCACATGTGCCTTGCCGATGATCGGCACCATATGATGCTCGCAGTGAGAGTGGAAACTAATGTCTTTCACCAATACCAGATCATCATAGCCGCCGACTTCCTCGAAAGTGGTGCCGAGAATGTCTTCCGGATTTTCTCCATAACCGGCAAAAAGTTCTTTATAGGATTTGGCGACGCGCTTTGGCGTTTCCAGCAGGCCTTCACGATCGGGATTTTCGCCAGCCCAGAGCAATAAGGTACGTACTGCTGCTTCGGCTTCTTGTTGTGACGGGCGCTTTACAGCTGCCATCATGTCACTATTTACAGCGGCTTCAATCTTGTTGTCGCATGGATGATCCATTTTAGTATCTCCCGTAGTCTCCTTCGCGGAGGAGACGAGTTGAACGGCAATACATATTAAACCTGATAGATTGCAGGTGTGTATTGGAAGGATTTTTGTCTCTTTTAAATAAAAGAGTATTTGTTTGGTCTGGCTATCGCAAGCTTAACAGCTATTAGCTGAAATACTTAAAGATTGCACGACAATTATCGCTATGCTGGCTTAAACTATGGCGCAAGCTTTATCAGATGATTATATAGTATGGAAACAGCATCAAAAAAAGGGCATGTTTATTATTATGTGTGCCTTATCGGATTTGCGAGACAGATTGAGCCATGATTGACGATCTCTATAATCAGCGGATTTTGGAGTTTGCCGGTAGTATTTCCAAGACCGAGCGCCTGGAACACCCGCAGGCAAGCGCCAAGGCGCATTCCAGATTATGCGGATCGACCATCATCGTAGATATGGACGTGATTGATGGAATTGTCAGTGATTACGGGCAAGATGTAAAAGCCTGCGCTTTAGGGCAGGCAACGGCTTCGGTTATGGCGCGCACAATCATTGGTGCGACACCGGAAGAGCTGAAAACTTTACGTGAGTGCATGTATGAAATGCTGAAAAATAACGGTGATGCGCCGAAGGGACGTTTTGGCGATTTTAAATATTTTGCGCCTGTGCGTGATTATCGGGCGCGCCATGCGTCAACATTATTGGTGTTTGACGCGGTGGTGGATTGCCTGACACAAATTGAGCAGGGCGAACATGTGGGGCAGGCTGGCTGATGTGCGGCTGCGGTCATGATCATGCGCCCAAAGCCAAGGCAGAGCGTAAGCCCTATATGGGGCGCAATTTCAATGGTGCATGGAGAAAAACGCCGGGGCGGTTGTTTGGCACCGGTTTCGTCCGGCTTTATCAACTGACATTATCGGGCTTTATCGGCAATTCCTGCCGCCATTTGCCGACATGCTCGGAATATACCTATGAAGCCATTGCGCGGTATGGTTTGTGGAGCGGTGGCTGGATGGGGCTTTTTCGCGTAATGCGTTGCGGACCTTTTGGTACTGATGGTTTTGATCCGGTGCCGCAGGCAATTCCGGAGAGTTATCGCTGGTATAAGCCGTGGCGCTATTGGCTTATCGCCCGCAAAACCAAAGCTTGATACGGCTTGAAAGCTTTACCTTGGCTGCAAAAACATTTATGAGCTTGTGCAGACTGTAAACTTTAGAATTTTCTTGAAAAATCTAGTTTGCAATCAAAATAATCAATTCAATGAAGACAACCACCCGCAATCGTTGGCGGGACTGGATAAGGACAAAATTATGTCGAATGTTGTTTCGTTAAAATTCCCTGATGGCTCGTCACGTGAATATGACAGTGCCATGACCGGCGCGGAGTTGGCAGAATCAATCTCCAAATCACTGGCGAAAAAAGCTGTGGCCTATGTCATGGATGGCACCATCCGTGATCTGAGCGATCCGCTCGGCGCTTCTGGTGATGTGGAAATTCTGACCCGCGAAGACCCGCGCGCGCTTGAGCTTATTCGGCATGATTGTGCTCATATCCTCGCAGAAGCTGTGCAGGAACTGTTTCCCGGTACACAGGTTACCATCGGCCCTGTGATCGAAAACGGCTTTTATTACGATTTTGCGCGTAACGAACCTTTCACACCGGATGATCTGCCGGTGATTGAAAAGAAAATGCGCGAGATTATCGGTCGCAATAAAGCCTTCAGCAAGGAAGTCTGGTCGCGCGATAAAGCCAAGCAAGTTTTTGCCGACAAAGGCGAGAGCTATAAGGTTGAGCTGATTGACGCTATTCCGGAAGATCAGAACCTGAATATTTATTATCAGGGTGATTGGTTTGATCTTTGCCGTGGTCCTCATATGGCATCTACCGGTCAGGTGGGTAATGCTTTCAAGCTGATGAAAGTCGCTGGTGCTTATTGGCGTGGTGACAGCAATAATCCGATGCTGACGCGTATTTACGGTACAGCCTTTGCCAGCGACAAAGACCTTCAAGCCTATCTGACAATGCTTGAAGAGGCTGAAAAGCGCGACCATCGCCGTCTGGGACGTGAAATGGATTTGTTCCATTTTCAGGAAGAGGGGCCGGGCGTTGTGTTCTGGCATGCTAAAGGCTGGCGCATGTTCCAGACACTCGTCAGTTATATGCGTCGTCGTCTGGACAATCACGGCTATCAGGAAGTTAATGCACCGCAGGTGCTTGATAAATCCCTTTGGGAAACATCAGGTCACTGGGGCTGGTATCGCGACAATATGTTCAAGGTAACTGTTGCCGGTGATGACACTGATGATGACCGCGTCTTTGCGTTGAAGCCAATGAATTGCCCGGGTCACGTGATGATTTTCAAACATGGTTTGAAATCCTATCGCGATCTGCCAATTCGTTTGGCTGAGTTTGGTAATGTGCATCGTTATGAACCATCAGGCGCTCTGCATGGCTTGATGCGTGTTCGCGGCTTTACGCAAGATGACGCGCATGTGTTCTGTACTGATGAACAGTTGGCGGCAGAATGCCTTCGTATCAATGACCTGATCTTGTCTGTCTATAAAGACTTTGGCTTTGAAGGCATAACGATCAAATTGTCGACGCGTCCTGAAAAGCGTGTCGGCTCGGATGAGCTTTGGGATCGCGCCGAAGGTGTGATGATGGAAGTTCTGGAGACAATTAAAGAACAGTCTCCGGAAATTAAAACGTCGATCTTCGAAGGCGAGGGCGCGTTCTACGGTCCGAAATTCGAATATACGCTGCGTGATGCGATTGGTCGTGAATGGCAATGCGGAACAACACAGGTCGACTTCAATTTGCCGGAACGTTTCGGTGCTTTCTATATCGGTAATGATTCCGAGAAGAAGCAGCCGGTGATGATTCACCGCGCGATTTGCGGCTCAATGGAGCGTTTCCTTGGTATCTTGATCGAAAATTTTGCCGGTCATATGCCTTTGTGGTTCGCGCCAATTCAGGTGGTTGTGGCAACGATTACATCCGATGCAGATGATTATGCGCGCGATGTGGCTGCAACGCTGAAAGCTGCCGGTTTGCAGGTCACGACCGATCTTCGCAATGAGAAGATCAATTATAAGGTTCGTGAACATTCACTGCAGAAAGTGCCGGTTATTCTGGTTTGCGGTAATCGTGAAGCGGAAGAGCGCACCGTCAATATCCGCCGTCTTGGTTCACGTGACCAATCGTCCATGAGCCTTGATGAGGCTGTTGCATCACTGGTGAAAGAGGCAACACCACCGGATTTGGTGCGTTTGAAAAACGAAAACGTCTGATTAAGGCGTTTGGCTTTAAATAATTGATATGCAATCACGGCATTGGTCAGACTTTGAAAGTCTGGTTGGTGCCGTGTTTTTTTGTTGTGGCTGCAAAACAAGCGGCTACAAAAAATGTTACGCAACTATTTGGTCGGGCTTTACTCTTTGCCATGATTTGGTGCCGAATTGACTTTAAAGCTTTTTCAAAGTGCAACAATGGTAACAAAGCTTACTCTTCGGGTTCCCATTATCTGCAGATGTGGCTATGAAATTAAGAGCTTTATATAGTTTTTTGCCTGATTCTTTGCCGAACGGGCTATTCTCTGATTGGTGGTTTTAATGCGTCTTTCGCAGTTCTTTTTGCCCATTCTTAAGGAAACACCTAAAGAGGCGGAAATCGTCTCGCACCGTTTGATGCTGCGCGCTGGTATGATCCGTCAGCAGTCTGCCGGTATCTATGCCTGGTTGCCTCTGGGTTTGAAAGTCCTTAACAAAGTTAATGCGATTATCCGCGAAGAGCAGAACCGCGCCGGCGGTAATGAAATTTTGATGCCGACCATCCAGTCTGCTGATCTTTGGCGTGAAAGTGGTCGCTATGACGCTTACGGCAAGGAAATGCTGCGCATTAAGGACCGCTCTGAACGGGAAATGCTCTTTGGCCCGACCAATGAAGAAATGGTCACCGACATTTTCCGCTCTTATGTGCGTTCATATAAAGATTTACCGCTTAATCTTTATCACATTCAGTGGAAGTTCCGCGACGAGGTGCGCCCGCGTTTTGGTGTAATGCGCTCACGCGAATTCCTGATGAAGGATGCTTATTCTTTCGATATCGACTACGAAGGCGCAAAAGCGGCTTATTATCGTATGTTTGTATCCTATTTGCGCACATTCTCCCGCATTGGTGTGCAGGTTGTGCCGATGCGCGCTGACACCGGCCCTATCGGCGGTGATCTTAGCCATGAATTCATTATTCTGGCTGAAACCGGCGAAAGTCAGGTTTTCTGTGATCGCGCCTATCTTGATCTGGAAGTGCCGGGCGCCGACATCAACTTCTTTGATGATGCAGCAATGGCAGCCATTGTTGATAAGTGGACGACACCATATGCGGCCACCGAAGAAATGCATGACGAAGCTGATTGGGCAAAAGTGGAAGCTGGCAAACAGGTAGCTGCACGCGGTATCGAAGTTGGCCATATCTTCCATTTCGGTACCAAGTATTCCGAGCCAATGGGCGCTAAGGTTCAAGGCCCTGATGGTAAAGAACATCTGGTTTCGATGGGTTCTTATGGTATCGGTCCGTCACGTGTTGTCGCTGCGACCATTGAAGCCTCGCATGATGATGATGGTATCATCTGGCCAAAAGCTATCGCTCCGTTTGATGTTGGTATTGTCAACATGAAGCCGGGTGACGAGGCTTGTGATGCCGCTTCTTCCAAGATTTACGAAGCATTGATCAATGCCGGTCTTGATCCGTTGTTGGATGACCGCGACGAGCGTGCAGGCGTGAAATTTGCAACCATGGATTTGATTGGCTTGCCGTATCAGGTGATTGCAGGCCCGCGCAGTGTTGCCAATGGTGAAGTTGAAATTAAAACCCGTGCAACCGGCGAAAGACAGACCCTTTCCGTTGAAGCAGCGATTAATTTCCTGGCAGGCCGATAATGACAAAAACGGCGGCAGCTTCTGCCAAACGCGTCGAGAAAAAAGCATCCAGTTTGGATTCGAAACCGTTTTCGGTGTTTGAACGCATGATCGCTTGGCGCTATTTGCGAGCGCGCCGCCGCGAGACTTTCATCTCGGTGATTGCCGGTTTTTCTTTCACCGGCATCATGCTGGGGGTGGCGACCCTCATTATCGTTATGGCGGTCATGAATGGTTTTCGAAGCGAATTGATGACCCGTATTCTCGGTATCAATGGTCATTTGATCATGCAGCCAATAGATCAGCCACTGGAAGATTATGCTGATCTGATCAAGCGTGTGGATGATATCAAAGGGGTTACCTTTGCCATTCCTGTAGTGGAAGGGCAGGCACTGGTGCAGGGCAATATTGGTGCCGGAACCGGTGCTTTGGTGCGCGGTCTTCGTGAAGAAGATATTGATAAGCTGGAACTGGTTGCTGAAAATATCCGTCAGGGTACTTTGCAAGGCTTTGATGACGGTGGCAGTGTGGCTATCGGTACGCGTATGGCGCAAAATCTGGGGCTGACCATTGGCGACAGTCTCAAGGTGATATCGCCTGACGGGGATGTGACACCTTTTGGTGTGAACCCGCGCGTGAAATCTTATGATATAGCTGCGATTTTTGAAATCGGCATGTCGGAATATGATGCCTCGATTGTCTTGATGCCCTTGAATGAAGCACAGCTTTTCTTCAATCAGGAAGGTCGTGTACAATCCTTGGAAATCTTTATCGATAATCCGGATAAAGTTGACGAATTAAAAGGGCCGGTGGAAGAAGTGGCAGCAAGGCAGCTGCTGTTGACCGATTGGCGACAGCGCAACCAGACCTTCTTTTCAGCCCTTCAGGTTGAACGCAATGTGATGTTCATGATTCTGACATTGATCGTATTGGTGGCAGCCTTGAATATTATTTCCGGCCTCATCATGCTGGTGAAGGATAAAGGGCGCGATATTGCAATTTTACGCACTATGGGTGCTACCCGCGGTTCCGTGATGCGCATTTTCCTGATGACCGGCGCTGCTATCGGCTTTACCGGCACATTGGCTGGTGTGATTCTCGGTGTGGTTGTTACATTGAATGTGGAATCGATCCGCCAGTTTTTCTCATGGATCTCCGGCACCACATTGTTCAGCCCGGAGCTTTACTTCTTGAGCCAGCTTCCGGCCAAGATGGATTTGGGCGAAACGCTCACGGTCATTATCATGGCACTGGTATTGTCTTTCATCGCAACCATTTTTCCGGCATGGCGCGCTGCCAAGCTCGATCCTGTTGAAGCTCTGAGGTACGAATAATGGCTGCGGAACCGATTTTACGCCTTTCCGGTGTCAGTCGTGCCTATAAAGAAATTGACCGTGAACTGGTCATTTTGAAAGATGCTGAATTTAGTCTGAAACGCGGGGAGATGGTGGCACTCGTTGCGCCATCGGGTGCAGGTAAATCCACACTTTTACACACGGCAGGCTTGCTGGAACGTCCCGATCATGGTGATGTGTTTCTCAATGGCCGCTCCTGCAGCGAATTGGGCGAGGGTGAGCGTACGGCCATTCGCCGTAATGACATTGGCTTTGTTTATCAATTCCATCATTTGCTGCCGGAATTTTCAGCACTTGAAAATGTGATGATGCCGCAATTGATCCGTGGTTTGCCAAAGGCAGCAGCAGAAAGTCGTGCGCAACAGCTTCTGGATTATATGAAAGTCGGTAAACGTGCATCGCATCGTCCGGCTGAATTGTCGGGTGGTGAACAGCAACGTGTGGCGATTGCCCGTGCCGTTGCCAATGCGCCGCTTGTTCTGCTGGCAGATGAGCCAACCGGCAATCTTGATCCGCATACATCATCTTATGTGTTTGAGGCGCTGGAAGCATTGGTGCGTCAGTCAGGTTTGTCTGCATTGATTGCCACACATAACCATGAACTGGCACGCCGGATGGATCGCCGTGTGACCTTGCAGGATGGCAAAGTCATCGACGTTTAAGCCATTATTTTACTTATATTTTTGGCAAACTGAAGAGGGCTTTTAAGCCCTCTTTTTTTATGCCTGTCATGGTTTGCAGCTATAAAACGCTCTTTTCCCACCATAATGCTTTCAGAGAAAATTTCATAAATCATAAACTATGAGTAGAACATACATGGTACAAAGTGCTTGACTTTGGAACAATAATGGAACAAATTAAAAACATAAGAGAACAAACAATGGAGTTTCCCGATGACGGATCTTATTCAGGATGTGATGTCTTTTATTTCTGTCAGTCTGTTCATTGCGACATTCGCAATTTGGATCAGCGCAATATAGTCTCGGCTAAACTGTCCGTCTGTTGATAAAATGGGATCGCTTAATCTGATAGCGTTCTCATGATTGATGAGGCTGGACTTTCAATATTTATTCCCCGACAGTCATTGTCAGGTTGGAGGCAGAGTCGTCATTAAGATGCGATTTCTCTGCCTTTTTAAAAGTGCTCGTGATAGGGTGCGTCAAATGACTGATGAAGCAATTGCAAAGCGTGATATTTTGCTGCTTCAATGAAGATCCGGGAATATATATATGACTGATGCACATCATGATCTGCCAGCTGTAATCAATGCTCAGGCACCAAAATTTGTGCATTTACGTGTCCACTCTGCTTATTCGCTGCTTGAAGGTGCATTGCAGATTGGAAAAATTATCAAACATGCGATTGCCGATGATGCACCGGCGATTGCGGTAACCGATACAAATAACCTCTTTGGTGCGCTTGAATTTGCGCAAAAAGCCTCCAAAGATGGTGTGCAGCCGATTATCGGTTGCCAGCTTGATATTTGCTTCGGCGATCATGTTGAAAATAGCCGTACTGCGAACCGTCGTGATGTGTTGGATCTGGCGCCTGTCGTTCTTTATGCCAGTACTGAAGAAGGCTATGCCAATATGGTGCGCCTTGTCAGCCGGTCATATCTGGAAACCGCTGATGGCGATCCGGTACATATCCGCTCGGAATGGTTGGCAGAACTATCTGAGGGCATTATCCTGCTCACCGGCGGCCCATTGGGGCCAATCGGCAAATCGATCAGTGCGGATCGTGAAGAGAGAGCCGAGCAGCGTTTGGCTTTCCTGAAAGAGCATTTCGGCAACCGGCTTTATGTCGAGCTACAAAGATTTGCCAATTATGACAAAGTTTTGGAAGCCAAAACTGTTGCGCTTGCTTATAAATACGAATTGCCTCTCGTGGCAACAAACGAAGCTTTTTTCTTAAAATCGGAAGATTTTGAAGCGCATGATGCTTTGCTGGCTATTGCTGAAGGGCAGATCATTTCCAATGATGATCGCCGCCGGTTGACTGCGGATAATTATTTGAAATCGCAGGGTGAAATGGCAAAACTTTTTGTTGATTTGCCGGAAGCGATTGAAAATACCATCGAGATTGCGCAGCGCTGCTCCTATTTTACGCAGACGCGTGCACCGATTTTGCCGCGCTTTACGGGTGAGTCTGATGACCCCGAACAAGCTTTGCAGGCAGAAGCCGATGAACTCGCGCGTCAAGCACGCGAAGGCTTGAAATTCCGTCTTAAAACGGCAGGTCTTGCTGAAGGTTATAGTGAAAAAGACTATGACGAGCGCTTGGAATATGAAATCGGCATCATCCAGCGGATGAAGTTTCCGGGCTACTTCCTGATTGTTGCCGACTTTATCAAATGGGCAAAATCACAAGGCATTCCGGTGGGGCCGGGTCGTGGTTCGGGTGCGGGGTCTTTGGTAGCTTATGCGCTCACCATTACCGACGTTGATCCGTTACGTTTTTCCTTGCTTTTTGAGCGCTTTCTTAATCCAGATCGTGTGTCGATGCCGGACTTTGATATCGACTTTTGTCAGGATCGGCGCGAAGAGGTCATCCGTTATGTGCAACGCAAATATGGCCGCGAGCAGGTAGCGCAGATCATTACTTTCGGAACACTTCAGGCGCGCGCGGTGTTGCGCGACGTTGGACGTGTGCTGGAAATGCCATATGGTCAGGTTGACCGCCTATGTAAATTGGTGCCGTCCAATCCTGCCAATCCGGTTTCGCTGGGGCAGGCGATTGAAACCGAGCCAAAAATCAACGAAGAGCGTGAGCAGGAACCGGTTGTTGGCCGTTTGCTTGATATGTCGCTCAAACTGGAAGGGCTTTATCGCCACGCTTCCACCCACGCTGCCGGTATTGTGATTGGTGACCGCCCGCTTTCCGAGCTGGTGCCGATGTATCGCGATCCACGTTCCGATATGCCGGTCACCCAGTTCAACATGAAATGGGTGGAGCAGGCCGGTCTCGTTAAGTTCGACTTCTTGGGGCTGAAAACCCTGACCGTTTTGGAAACAGCGGTCAAACTGGTGGCGCGCAAAGGCATCGAGATTGATTTGTCTCACCTGCCGCTTGATGACAAGCCGACTTATGACATGCTTTCGCTTGGTGAAACGGTTGGCGTATTTCAGGTGGAAAGTGCGGGGATGCGTAAGGCGCTGATTGGTATGCGCCCTGACCGTATCGAGGATGTGATTGCGCTTGTGGCGCTTTACCGTCCGGGGCCCATGGAAAATATTCCGACCTATAATGCGCGCAAACATGGCGAAGAAGAAATCGCCTCTATCCATCCGAAAATTGACTATCTGGTAAAAGAAACGCAGGGCGTTATCGTTTATCAGGAGCAGGTGATGCAGATCGCGCAGGTTCTGTCGGGCTATTCGCTCGGTGAAGCGGATTTGCTGCGCCGTGCGATGGGTAAGAAAATACGTGAGGAAATGGACAAGCAGCGCGTCCGTTTCGTGGATGGTGCGATGGAAGGCGGCGTTGGCAAGGCGCAGGCCAATACGATTTTTGATCTTCTTGCTAAATTTGCCGATTATGGTTTTAACAAATCGCACGCGGCTGCTTATGCGATTGTGTCGTATCAAACAGCCTATATGAAGGCGCATCATCCGGTTGAGTTTCTCGCTGCTTCGATGACTTATGATATGTCCAATACGGACAAGCTCAACGATTTCCGCCGTGAAGCAAAGCGCCTTGGCATCGAGGTGGTGCTGCCATCGGTGCAGACATCATATCGTCCGTTTGAAGTGGGCGAAAATAAAATTTTTTATTCACTCGCTGCAATTAAAGGTGTTGGTGAGGCAGCGGTTGATCACATTGCCGAAGTGCGCGGTGATAAACCATTTGAAGACTTGGAAGATTTCTGCGAGCGGATTGATCCGAAACTGGTCAATCGCCGCGTTTGGGAAAGCTTGATCAATGCCGGAGCGTTGGATTGTTTTGGTCATGATCGCGCTGCTTTAAGTGCCGGTATGGATCGCGTGACCGGCTATGCACAGCGCACACAAGAAAATGCTTTAAGTGGCCAGTCGGATATTTTTGGACTGAGTGGCGCACCAAAAGAAAAATTGCAATTGCCTTCTGCTGCCCCTTGGCTGCCGGCTGAAAAATTGCATCGTGAGTTTCAGGCGGTAGGCTTTTATTTGTCGGCGCATCCGCTTGATGAATATAACGAAGTGCTGGCCAGAATGCGCGTCCAAAACTGGGCTGATTTCTCGGCGGCTGTCAAAAAGGGTGCCAATGCCGGACGGCTTGCAGGTACCATTACCACCAAGCAGGAGCGTAAAACCCGCACCGGCAACAAGATGGGTATTGTGGCCTTGTCGGATGCCTCCGGGCAATATGAGGCGGTGCTGTTTTCTGAAGGTTTGGCACAATATCGCGATTTGCTCGAAACCGGTAAATCTGTGGTGATTACGGTGGCCGCGGAAGACCGGCCGGAAGGCGTGGGCTTGCGCATTCAAACAGTGGTTTCGTTGGAAGACGAAGCGTGCCGGATGCAAAAAGCATTGCGTCTCTATTTACGTAGTGCCGAAGCGCTTAAACATATTCAGCCACATTTCAACACCCGTGGGGACGGGCAGGTAAGTTTCATTGTCATCAAAGAAGACGGTCAGCGTGAAATTGAAATCGAATTGCCGCATCGTTATCGGGTGAGCCCGCAGGTTGCCAGTGCGATGAAGTCAATTCAAGGCGTAGTAGATGTTGAGTTGATTCACTAGTTGAAAGTCGGTTTATCGCTTTGTAACAGTTTGAAACTCAATTCAAATTTGCATATATTTCGCAAAACGCATTCAAAGTTTTGCGAAACATGCTTTAATTATTGGAAAATGTACCAGAAGGTACTATGACTGTGGCATCTTGTCATAAACAGAAAATGATTTTTTAAATGTCTGCCTTCACACAATCTGTCTCCCAAGCAGTGGAAGCGATGCGTGCATTGTTTCCGGAAACCCCGTTACAGCTAAATGATTTCTTGTCGAAAAAATATGGCGCGGAAATTTGGCTCAAGCGTGAAGATTTAACACCGGTTCGTTCTTACAAGATTCGCGGCGCATTTAATTTCATTAGTGCTGCTCTCAATAAGGTGGATGAAAGCGCGGTTTTTGTATGTGCCTCTGCTGGCAATCATGCACAGGGTTTTGCTTTTGTTTGCCGCCATTTTGGCCGCAAGGGCGTGGTTTTCATGCCGGTGACGACACCACAGCAGAAGATTGATAAAACGCGCACTTTTGGTGGAGAATTTATCAATATCGTATTGGTTGGCGACATTTTTGATGAATGTTATGCAGCTTCGCAAGCCTATGCGCGTGAAAATAACGGCGTGATGGTGCCGCCATTTGATGATGCTGCCATCATCGAAGGACAAGCAAGTGTGGCTTATGAAATTGCGGCACAACTGCCCGAAGGCACCAGACCGGATATGGTGCTGCTGCCTGTTGGTGGCGGTGGTTTGTCTGCCGGTGTGACCCATTATTTGCGCGATCTTGGTTGGCCGACGGAATTTTATTTCGTTGAGCCTGATGGTGCCTCAAGCCTCAAAGCAAGCTTGATTGCGGGTGAACGCATCAAGCTTAAAAAGGTTGATAATTTTGTTGATGGTGCGGCCGTTGCAGAACTGGGTGCAGAAAACTTCAAATATTTGCAGCAGTTTAGCGTTGATCAGGTGATGACTGTGCCGGAAAACCGGTTATGCGCCACCATGATTGAAATGCTCAATGTGGAAGGTGTGGTGCTAGAGCCGGCAGGCGCGCTCGGCATTGATGCGCTGAAAGGTTTTGATAAGGCAGAGCTTCGCGGCAAAAAGATCGTCATTGTCGTTTCAGGCGGTAATTTTGACTTTGAACGCCTGCCGGATGTGCGCGAACGCGCTATGCGCTACAAAGGGTTGAAGAAATATTTCATCTTCCGTTTTCCGCAACGTCCGGGCGCTTTGCGTACATTTTTGGATCTGCTTGGGCCTGATGATGACGTGGCGCGTTTTGAATATTTGAAAAAATCTGCGCGTAACTTTGGTTCGGTGTTGATTGGTATCGAAACCAAAGATACCGAAAATTTCGACAGGCTGGTTGAGAAATTCGATGCCTCTGGTTGGGCTTATCAAGATATTACCGACAATCAGGTTCTGTCTGATTTCATTATCTAAGGAACGAAGTCATTAAGTTTAAACGCATCGTGGTTTTAAAATCACGGTGCGCTTTTTATTGAGCAATAAAAAACCGGCTGATTTGCATCAGCCGGTTTTTGTGTTTTTAAGCTAAACCTATTAGCTGCAACCGCTCGTCGCGCCGCAAGTGTCGCATTTCAGGCAGGTGCCGTTGCGAACCATGGTGAAATTCTGGCACTCGGTACAGCTGTCACCGGTATAGCCCTGCATCATGGATTTCATCCGGCGGTCAGCTTCCAGTTTCTTGGCCGAGCTTACACTTTCAGCTTTTGCAGCCGCAGCATCAGCCGCTGCTTTATCGGAGAACAGTTCTGTTGCTGACGGCTGTTCCGGTGTAGTTTCAACGGCCGGAATTGCGTGTTCTTCATAGTCACGCTTGAAAGCTGTAGCACCATCACTGACCAGACCTACTGTTGTCGTGCGCGACGTTGCAGAGGCGGTTGTCGTGGTGGTTTTCAGCGTTGTTACATTTGAAGTCTGGGTTGTCTGTGTGCCAGCCGAACCTTTGGCACCCGATGGATTGCTGTCACCGCTCACCAGTGTGGGCTTGTAACCGCGTGTCCAGCCGGTGGCCAGCAGATTGGTTTTACCTTCTTTGATGCCTTTGCCCAAAGCGGTATTGCCAAAATCTGATGTATCAACATGCGCCAGATCATGGCGTCCGAGATAGGAAACCGCCAGTTCACGGAACAGGTAATCGAGAATGGATGTTGCGTTTTTAATCGCATCATTGCCCTGAACAATACCGGCAGGCTCGAATTTGGTGAAAGTGAAAGCTTCCACATATTCTTCAAGCGGTACGCCATATTGCAGGCCGAGCGAAACTGCGATGGCAAAATTATTCATCATTGCACGGAAGGCTGCACCTTCTTTATGCATATCTATAAAGATTTCACCCAAACGACCATCACCAAATTCACCGGTGCGCAGGTAAACCTTATGGCCGCCAACCAGCGCCTTCTGGGTGTAACCCTGACGGCGGTTCGGCATTTTATCGCGTTGATGCACAACCTTTTCGACTACTTTTTCAATGATGCGTTCTGTGACCTGAACAGCACGTGCTGCTGCCGGTGCTTCAATCAGGTTTTCCAGTGCATCATCTTCGTCGTCTTCATCTGCAATCAGCGATGCATTCAATGGCTGTGACAGCTTGGAACCATCACGGTAAAGCGCGTTGGCTTTCAATGCCAGCTTCCATGAAAGCATGTAAGCATTCTTGCAATCTTCCACGGTTGCTTCATTCGGCATGTTGATGGTTTTGGAAATCGCACCGGAGATGAAAGGCTGGGCGGCAGCCATCATGCGGATGTGACTTTCAACCGACAGGTAACGCTTGCCGATTTTACCGCAAGCATTAGCGCAATCGAAAACAGGATAGTGCTCTTCCTTGAGGAAAGGCGCGCCTTCAAGTGTCATCGCTCCACAAATATGAACATTGGCGGCTTCAATATCGCTCTTGGAAAAGCCCATTGCAGGCAGGATTTCAAAGGAGAAATCATTGAGTTGTTCATCAGTAAGCTTCAAAACATCTTTGCAGAAATCTTCGCCGAGTGTCCATTTGTTAAAGGCAAATTTGATGTCGAAAGCGCTGGCCAAAGCTGCATTGAGCGCGGCAATCTTCTCATCGGTAAAGCCTTTGGCGCGCAAGGCGGAAGGATTGACGCCCGGTGCCTGATTGAGATTGCCGTGACCGACTGCATATGCTTCTATTTCAGCGATCTGGTTTTCAGCATAGCCGAGGGTGCGCAAAGCTTCCGGCACTGCACGGTTGATGATTTTGAAGTAACCGCCGCCGGCAAGCTTTTTGAACTTCACCAAAGCAAAGTCAGGTTCAATACCGGTGGTGTCGCAATCCATCACCAGACCAATGGTACCTGTTGGTGCAATAACGGTGGCTTGCGCATTGCGGTAGCCGTGTTTTTCGCCCAATTCCAAAGCTTTGTCCCAAGCAGCACGTGCATGGGTAATCAGTGCCTGTTCAGGGCAATCTTGTGCAATAAGGGCAACCGGATTGACGGAGAGGCCTTCATAGCCTTCTGTTTCGCCATGGGCTGCCAAACGATGGTTGCGGATAACGCGCAGCATATTTTCAGCATTTGGTTCATAAGACGGGAATGCACCCAGTTCTTTCGCCATTTCAGCCGAGGTTGCGTAAGAAATACCGGTCATGATTGCTGTCAAGGCGCCGCAAATAGCGCGACCTTCGTCTGAATCATAAGGAATACCGGAGGTCATCAAAAGCCCGCCAATATTGGCAAAGCCCAAGCCCAATGTGCGATATTCATAAGAACGGGTAGCAATTTCCTTGGACGGGAACTGCGCCATCATTACCGAAATTTCAAGCACAATGGTCCACAGGCGGGCTGTGTGTTCATAGGCATTGATGTCGAATGTGCCGTCTGCATTACGATAGGTCAGCAAGTTGATGGAAGCCAGATTACAGGCTGTATCATCAAGGAACATATATTCCGAGCAAGGGTTGGATGCGCGGATCGGACCTTCGGCAGGGCAGGTGTGCCAGTCATTCATTGTGGTGTTGTAATGCAGACCCGGATCAGCCGATGCCCATGCAGCATAGCCGATTTTATCCCACAATTCGCGTGCCTTGAGGGTTTTGATGGTGCTGCCGTCTTTGCGTGCAGTCAGGTTCCAGTCACCGTCATTTTCAACAGCTTGCAAGAAGCCGTCTTGTAAGGATACGGAGTTGTTGGAGTTCTGACCGGAAACGGTCAGATAAGCTTCTGAATCCCAATCCGTATCGTAGGTCTTGAACTGAATGTCCGTGTAACCCTGCCGCGCAAACTGGATGACGCGACCGATATAGTTTTCAGGTACATGATTTTTCTTGGCCAGCTTGATTTCGCGCTTCAAAGCAGGGTTTTTGGCCGGATCAAAACAATCATTATTGTCAGCCTCGCAATTGATGCAGGCTTTCATAATGGCGGAAAGGTGCTGTTTGACGATCTTGGAACCGGTGACGAGAGCCGCAACTTTCTGCTCTTCTTTCACTTTCCAGTCGATATATTCTTCAATATCCGGATGGTCGACATCAACGACAACCATTTTGGCTGCACGACGTGTGGTGCCGCCTGATTTGATCGCTCCCGCTGCACGGTCGCCGATTTTGAGGAAGCTCATCAGACCGGATGAACGACCGCCGCCGGAGAGGCTTTCACCTGCACCGCGCAAATGTGAGAAGTTGGAACCGGTGCCGGAGCCATATTTGAACAGACGTGCTTCACGAACCCAAAGATCCATGATACCGCCTTCATTGACGAGATCATCGGCAACGGACTGAATGAAGCAAGCATGCGGCTGCGGATGTTCGTAAGCGGATTTTGACTTGGTCAGTTTGCCGGTTTTCCAATCGACATAATAGTGACCCTGACCCGGACCATCGATGCCATAAGCCCAATGCAGACCGGTGTTGAACCATTGTGGTGAGTTTGGCGCCACGCGTTGGGTTGCCAGCATGTAAGCCAGTTCATCACGGAATGCCAAAGCGTCTTCTTCAGAGTTGAAATAGCCGCCTTTCCAGCCCCAATAGGTCCATGTGCCAGCCAGGCGATCGAAAACCTGACAAGCATCCATTTCGGAGCCGTAGCGCTCTGATTCCGGCAATTGGGCCAAAGCGGTTTCATCAGCAACCGAGCGCCACAACCATGAAGGGACGGAGTTTTCTTCAACTTTTTTGAGCTTGGCAGGAACACCGGCTTTGCGGAAATATTTTTGTGCCAGAATGTCGGCAGCAACCTGACTGAACTGCGCCGGAACATTGATGTTTTCAAGACGGAACACAACCGAACCATCAGGGTTTTTGATCTCACTGGTGGCCGTGCGAAATACTATTTCTGCATATGCCGACTGGCCTTCTTTGGTAAAACGACGTTCGATCTTCATCTGTCCCATCCAACTTCTTGTGTGCCACAGCGCTATATATAGTGTGGCTTGTGTGTCATGCGGTTGATACAGGAGCTTCAATGCTTCCTGTGAAATTCAAGGTTTTGAACTGCTGTCGGTTACCACTTTTGCAAGTTGTAACCATAGAATTTTGCTGAACGTTCTCCGTTGAAAAAACGAGAGAAGCGCATTCTCATTGTGAAAAACGTTTGAATGCAGATGCGGTTGCAAACGGTTTTCATAATAAGCCATACACGGTATGCGGAAAATGACTCGACACTGATTATTACATCAAATTGTGTCTAATTAGTTTACGCACACAAGATGTAGCGTGTCCAGCGTGTTCTTACATCAAATTATGCTCATGCAAAGAAAGTTTTTCATCTGCATGACAAAATGCAGACATGAAATATCATTTCGAGAACAGCACTTTTGGGCACCTATTTTCGATTGAAATTATTTATGTCTGTGAAAGAACGGCCGGAAGATGAATACGCCCGGCAAATCACTGGATACCCAACTACTTCTTTATAAAGATGACTCGGCGCCAAGGGTCAAGCATTGGTTTAAATTAAACTAACGTGCACTAGATATTGTGGATAGGTAATCGAAAAAATGTGGATAGTGGGGAGAAAATAAAAAATGGCGGCCACGACCTTGCAAATCAGACAAAGCCGGAAATGAAGCTGGTTCAACCAGCTTCATTGATATAATCCTACTGTTATTATTGTTCGCCTGAGGTGATCGAGGGCGATAATTGTGGCGCAAAACCAAGGATCAATTTCTTCAATTCCGGCTCTTCAACCCGATCAGCTGCCACGTCTGGCGAAACCCAATCTAATATGCGTTCGCCACGCTCCGGCCATTTATCCAGCTGTTCAGTGAAAGCAACGGCATAAACAGCAACTGTAAAGCTGCTGATAGCTTCGGGTGGCATATCATATTTTTGATAATCATAAGTGCCGACAGGGATGGGATCAATCACGCCGCGAATGCCGGCTTCTTCAAAAGCCTCGCGCATGGCAGTGCGAGCTAAAGTGCGCCCTGTTTGCGGCCAGCCCTTAGGTATGATCCAGCGACCTGTGCCACGGCTGGTAATGGTGAGCAATTGCAGTTCACCATTTTCAATGCGCCATACCAAAGCCGCCACTTGTTGCAAGCGGCCATTTGGCAGCATTATTTTTTTTTGGGTAACCACACTATCGGGAGCAAATATGTTCATGGCGAATATTCTCTTTATTTTTATAGTGGGACGATTCGCTAAAATAACAATAGTCTGCTCGTTCCGTTACTGTAACCTGACTGGCCAATTTTCCACTATTGCAAATGAATATGCAATTGCATCACGACCTTTTAATGAATGCGAATATCATCGAAGAATAATATCTTCAAATCAGATATTATTACAGTTAAGTCATTAATATGGCTAAATTATAACGGTGGGCGGTGGCGGAAGTCCGCGTTTTGACAACAAAAAAGGCTGGTGATGTAATTTGCTGAATGCAACATTATTATATATGCAGCAATGAGCAAAAAAATGTGGAGTTTGACTATGGCGACCTATGATTATGATCTGTTTGTTATCGGCGGCGGTTCCGGCGGTGTGCGGGCAGGGCGATTGGCAGGGGCTATGGGCAAGCGGGTTGGTCTTGCAGAAGAATATCGCATGGGCGGTACCTGCGTGATACGCGGTTGCGTGCCGAAAAAACTCTATGTTTATGCCTCACAATTTGCTGAAAGCTTTGAAGATGCTGTCGGCTATGGCTGGAGCGTGGGAAAAAGCACATTTGATTGGCGCAAGCTTGTGGATGCCAAGGAAAAAGAGATCACCCGTCTGGAAGGTCTTTATCGTAAAGGCTTGGAAGGCTCCAAAGTCGATATTTTCGAAAGCCGGGCAGTACTGGTTGATGCACATACGATTGAGCTGAAAAGCACCGGTCAGCGTGTGACGGCTGAGCGTATTTTGGTTGCGACCGGTGGGCGTGTAAACCGTAACACATCAATGCCGGGGCATGAATATTGCATCAGCTCCGATGAAGCTTTTGATTTGGCCAAACTGCCGAAATCCATTGTGATTTCGGGTGGCGGATATATTGCGGTCGAATTTGCCAATATCTTCCATGGGTTAGGTGTTGAAACAACGCTTGTTTATCGCGGCAAAGAAATTCTTTCGCGCTTCGATCATGATCTGCGTGTCCTTTTGGCTGAGGCAATGACTGCCAAAGGCATTCGCATTGTGACGGAAACCGTCTTCGATGCGGTACGCAAAGAAGGTGATCGCTTGGCTGTTGAATTGTCTAATGGCGAAACACTGAGTGTCGATCAGGCAATGCTTGCGATTGGCCGCCTGCCCAATAGCGAGGGCGTCGGCCTTGATAAAGCTGGCGTGAAGTTAGCCAAGGGTGATCATGGTGCGGTGATTGTTGATGAATATTCAAGCACAACGCAGCCACATATTTATGCTGTGGGCGATGTGACTGACCGTGTTCAGCTGACACCTGTCGCCATTCATGAAGCGATGTGTTTCCTTGAGACGGTCTATAAGGACAATCCGACACGGCCGGATCATGAATTGATCCCGACGGTTGTTTTTTCGCAGCCGGAAATCGGCACAGTGGGCATGTCGGAAGACGAGGCGATCAAGCATTACGAAGAGGTTGAAATTTACCGCGCGCATTTCCGTCCGATGAAGAACACTTTGTCGGGGCGCGCTGATAAAATGCTGATGAAGCTGGTGGTGGATGGTAAGAGCCGCAAAGTGCTCGGCGCTCATATTTTGGGGTCGGATGCCGGTGAAATGGCGCAGCTCATCGGCATTGCTTTGAAAGCGGGAGCTTCAAAGGATGATTTTGATCGTACTATGGCTGTACACCCGTCAGCCGCCGAAGAGTTTGTTACCATGTATAGCCCGACTTATCGGGTAGTAAACGGCAAACGTATTTAAGGCAAAGCTCACGCCTCAAAATATCAAGCTGTTACGAATTGCGCTGGTATATGTTGTGTCTTTAGACTATATCAGCACAATCACGCGCGCCCGGAGAAGAGCTTCGGGCTTTCGTGAAAGGAGGACTTGAGTTCGTAAAAGTTTACGAATTTTTATAACAGGTGTTAACATGACGAAGAACTGGACCCCACATTCCTGGAGAAACATGCCAATCAAGCAAGTGCCGTCTTATCCGGATGCACAGGCTTTGGCTGATGTCGAAAACCGTCTTCGTAGTTATCCACCCTTAGTTTTTGCAGGCGAAGCACGTAAGCTAAAAGACCAGTTGGCAGATGTTGCCGAGGGACGTGCATTTCTATTGCAGGGTGGCGATTGCGCAGAAAGTTTTGCTGAACATGGCGCGGATAATATCCGTGACTTTTTCCGCGTCTTTTTGCAAATGGCTGTCGTGCTTACTTTTGGTGCTTCCAAGCCGGTTGTAAAAGTTGGCCGTATTGCCGGTCAATTTGCCAAGCCGCGTTCATCCGATTTCGAAACATTGAATGATGTTGAGCTGCCTTCATACCGCGGCGACATTATCAATGGTATCGGTTTTGACAGTGCATCGCGTATCCCTGACCCAATGCGTCAGGACATGGCATACCGCCAGTCAGCTGCGACACTCAACCTGCTTCGTGCTTTCGCACAAGGCGGTTATGCCAATCTGGAAAACGTACATCAATGGATGCTTGGTTTTGTCGGCAACAGCCCGCAAGGCGAGCGTTATGCGGCTCTGGCTAATCGTATTTCTGATACGATGAACTTCATGAAGGCTATTGGTATTAATGCCGATGCTCAGCGTAATCTTCGTGAAACTGATTTCTATACCAGCCATGAAGCACTGCTTTTGGGCTATGAAGAAGCTTTGACCCGTGTGGATTCCACCTCCGGTGATTGGTATGGCACATCCGGCCATATGATCTGGATTGGTGACCGTACCCGTCAGGCCGATCATGCCCATATCGAATATTGCCGCGGCATTAAAAACCCGCTCGGTCTGAAATGCGGGCCTTCCTTGCAGCCGGATGATTTGTTGCGTCTGATTGATCTTCTCAATCCGGAAAACGAAGCTGGCCGTCTGACACTGATTGCCCGTTTTGGTTATGATAAAGTGGGTGACCATTTGCCGAACCTTATCCGTGCTGTCGAGCGTGAAGGCCGCAAGGTTGTTTGGTCTTGTGATCCGATGCATGGCAATACAATCAGTGCCGGCGGTTACAAGACCCGTCCGTTTGATCGTGTTCTCAAAGAAGTGGAAAACTTCTTTGCCATCCATCAGGCAGAAGGTACTCATCCGGGTGGTATTCATATCGAAATGACCGGTAAGAATGTAACTGAATGCACCGGTGGTGCGCGCGCGATTTCTGCTGATGATCTGTCTGACCGCTATCACACCCATTGCGACCCGCGCCTCAATGCAGATCAGGCCATTGAACTGGCATTCTTGCTCGCAGAGCTTCTGAAAAATGAACGCGACGCCAATCCGGTTGCCAGAGCAGCAACTGCTTAAAATATCTGGAAAGGCGGAAAATGAGTTTTCCGCCTTTTTTCTATGTAAAAATCTTGGTTTCCTGACATATTCGCTTCAAACCCAGATTATCAACTTGGCTTGATCGGGTTCTTTCGGCTAAAGACCAGTTTGAATTTCGCAAAACGGATGAGCAATGCGTCGTATTTATCTGGCCTTTATCAATTCAATCAGAGCACTGAGCCATATGGCGCGCCATGAAAAGGCTGTGCAACAGGAATTGGTTTTATTGCTGATCGCTTTACCAGTGGCGTTTTTTCTGGCGCCAAGCTTTTTAACATTTTTAGTGCTTATTGGCGCCGTTCTGTTGGTATTATTGGTTGAAATAATCAATACAGCTATAGAAGCTGCCTGCGATGCTGTCACTACCGATTTTAACAAGAATATTCAGGTTGCCAAAGATGCCGGTTCGCTGGCTGTGCTGATTGCGATTATCGTTGCAGCAACCATTTGGGGCTATGTGTTGATCAATACCTATTGGTTGAACTGAAAGACGGCACATATCGTCTTTTGGGCTAATGGCGGTTGCTGACAATTGCATCCATAGCACGCGCGGGGTAAAGCTTTCTCATGAGTCACATTGATGAGAATCCTGCCATGATGCGAATTGCGATTGCACAGCTCAATCCTGTTTTAGGTGATATTGCCGGAAATTTGGCAAAAGCGCGTGCTGCACGGGCACAGGCTGTCTCTGCCGGTGCTGATCTTGTGCTGTTTACTGAAATGTTCATCAGTGGCTATTCGCCGGAAGATTTGGTGTTGCGCCCAAGCTTTGTTGCTGCTTGTGAGAAGGCGGTTAAAGAACTTGCCGCAGATACCGCCGATCAAGGCGCTGGTGTTATCATTGGCATGCCGCTTTTGCGTGATGGCAAACTTTATAATGCGGTTGTTGTGTTGGATGGTGGCGAAATCATTGCCGAACGGTTTAAGGTTGATTTGCCTAATTACGACGAATTTGACGAAGAACGCGTTTTTGCCAGTGGTGAACTGCCGGGGCCGGTCAATTTCCGCGGTATCCGCATTGGTATTCCGATTTGCGAGGATATTTGGGGTGATCTCGGCGTGGCCGAAACCTTGTGTGAAAGTGGCGCAGAACTGCTGCTGGTGCCCAATGGTTCGCCTTATCAGCGTGATAAATTAGAAATGCGTCATCAGGTTGTGTTGCGCCAGGTGATCGAGACCGGTCTGCCACTGATTTATGCCAATCAGGTTGGTGGACAAGATGAGCTGGTTTATGATGGCGGCTCGTTTATCTTCAATGCTGATCGCTCGCTAGTATTGCAAATGCCGCAGTTTGAAGAGCAAATAACCGTGACAGAATGGGCACGCGGCGAAGATGGCTGGGTTTGTACAAGCAATAACATTGCAACGCTGCCGGATGATTTGGAAGCTGATTACACAGCTTGTATGCTGGGCTTGCGCGATTACGTCAATAAAAATGGTTTCAAGGATGTGATCCTCGGGCTTTCCGGTGGTGTCGATTCAGCCATTTGTGCTGCCATTGCAGTTGATGCGCTTGGGGCTGATCGTGTGCGCGGTATTATGCTTCCCTATCGTTATACCACGGAAGAATCCTTAAAAGATGCTGCCGATTGCGCCAAGGCGTTGGGCTGCCGTTATGATATTGTGCCGATTGCCGAACCGGTTGAAGGTTTCTTAAGCGCGCTTTCTCCGCTCTTTGCTGGAACAGAAAGCGATGTTACGGAGGAAAACCTGCAAAGCCGCGCGCGCGGTACCATTTTGATGGCGCTGTCGAATAAGTTTGGCTCAATGGTGATGACCACCGGTAATAAGTCGGAAATGGCTGTTGGCTATGCGACCCTTTATGGCGACATGAATGGCGGTTTCAATCCGATAAAGGATGTTTATAAAACCCGCGTTTATGCTTTGTGTGAATGGCGTAACAAGCACGTGCCTGCCACATCCTTGGGGCATGCAGGCGAGGTGATACCGGCCAATATCATCACCAAGGTGCCAACCGCAGAACTGCGTGAAAATCAAACTGATCAGGACAGCCTGCCACCATATCCGGAACTGGATGACATGCTGCAATGTCTCGTTGAGGGTGACATGAGTGTAAGCGAAATCGTTGCGCGCGGGCATGATCGGGCTGTGGTTAAACGCATTGAGCATTTGGTGTATATTGCTGAATATAAACGCCGACAATCTGCACCGGGGGTAAAAATTACCACGAAAAATTTTGGTCGTGATCGGCGTTATCCGATCACCAATCGCTATAGAGACATTTTAGAAAAGTAAATCAGATGACTGTTACAGTGCGTTTTGCTCCGTCACCAACGGGATATATCCATATCGGCAATACCCGTCCTGCTTTGTTTAACTGGTTGTTTGCCCTTAAAAATGGCGGCAATTATGTTTTACGTTATGACGATACCGATGTTGAACGCTCCAAACAAGAATATTCGGAAGCCATCGCTACCGATCTTGATTGGCTGGGTATCAAACCTTCGCGCGTTGAATATCAGTCAAAGCGTTTTGATGTTTATCAGCGGGCAGTTGATAAACTGAAAGAAGCAGGGCTACTTTATGCTTGCTATGAAACGGCTGAAGAGCTGGAACGTCGCCGTAAAATTCGCCTGACCCGTCGCCTACCGCCGGTTTATGGTCGTGAAGCACTGAAACTTACGGAAGAAGAAAAAGCCGCTTTTGAAGCTGAAGGCCGCAAACCGCATTGGCGCTTCCTGCTGCCAAATTTTGCTGAAAATCCATTTGAAACCCAGCGTACCGAAGTGCATTGGGATGATCTGGTGCGTGGCCCACAAACTGTCGATCTGGCTTCAATGTCTGATCCGGTGCTGGTGCGCGAGGATGGAACTTATCTTTATACGCTGCCATCCGTAGTTGATGATATTGATATGGGCATCACCCATATTATTCGCGGTGATGACCATGTCACCAATACCGGTGTGCAGATTGCAATTTTTGAAGCGCTTGGTGCAAAGCCGCCAGTGTTTGGACATCATAATCTGCTGACCACCGTTTCAGGTGAGGGGCTGTCGAAGCGCAGTGGTGCATTGTCTATCGGAAGCCTACGTGACAGTGGTTATGAGCCTATGGCGGTTGCATCTTTGGCTGTGCTGATTGGTACCTCTGAAAATGTGGTACCTGTTGCAACAATGGCGGAGCTTGCGACAAAAGTTGATGCCGCGGCTACATCCAAATCTGCTGCCAAGTTTGATCCGTCTGATTTGGATGCATTAAATCGTGCATTGATCCATCAATATAGCTATGCCGATGTTGCTGACCGTTTGGCAGAGCAGGGCATTCAAGGTGACAAAGCCGAAAGTTTCTGGCTGCTGGTTCGCGGCAATCTGGAACGTGTGGCCGATGCGGCTCTTTGGTGGCCGATTGTGTTTGGCGATTTGCGCGACAAGCCCGAACTTTCTGACGAAGACCGTGATTTTGTTCGTGAAGCTTTTGCACTTTTGCCAGCTGAACCATGGGACAATACCACATGGAAAACATGGACGAAGCAAGTGCAGGCTGCCACAGGACGCAAGGGCAAATCTTTGTTCATGCCCTTGCGTTTGGCATTGACACTTAAGGAGTCTGGTCCGGAACTGGCTGAGATGTTACCGCTTCTTGGTCGGGAAAGAACTTTGAACCGACTACCCTAATTTTTGGATCGGGCTGATAGGGGCGCTCTGCCCCTGCTGCCACGTTTTTTAGCTCCTGTGAAACCGGTGAAAAGGACAAAGCTTTAACCGGTTCGTTTTTTAGCTCGCTGTCTTTTTTATCCAGTGTTTCCGGCACTATTTCATGGGTAATTTTCACCGATGCCGGCGGTGTGTAGACCTTATATTCCTCATCCTCCAACGGGTGTCTTTCTAGTTTTCCAGACAATTCTTTAACGGAATTTTCCGCGTTGTTCAGCTTTGAATATTTTGCAGCTTTTGCTCGAGCCGATGTTTTATCTGTTTTTCGTGAAGCATTGATTTTCTGCTTATATCGATGGCTATCGCGAATAGTGCATCCGTCATCACGTAATGAAGGATGTGTAATTGAGTTGCCATTGATAACGGCGTGATAGATCTCTGCCTGATTTTGCAATGTTTGCATATCTGACTGAAGTGCAGCAATTTTCGCAACTTGCCAGTCACAGAATTTAGATTTCCCGCGAGTAGAAAATGGTGATCTTCGGCAATTGGAGTTTAATATATTCTCATGCGCAGTGATAAGTTCACTTCGTTTTTTAATTATTTGATAGCTGAGTAAATTATATTCTTTGATTAGTTTGTTTTTTTGAGCTGCCGTGCAGCTTTTAGGTTGGCTTGTTTGTGAACAGCCAGCTAAAATCAAGGTTAATGTCAAAAATATAAAAAAAGTAAAAATGCGTACTGAAAGTCGTGAAGTATATTGCACGTCGATATTCCCCCAGAACGATGAATGAAATCTGGGGGAATATTTGCATATTATAGTTAACTAACTACTAATAGTTGTATTTTGCAACCTTGAGTTTATTTTTGAACTGCACGTTGTGAAGCTTCCACAACAGCCAAAGCTGTCATGTTGACGATACCGCGCGAGGTTACCGATGGGGTCAGAATATGCGCCGGACGGGCTGCACCCAGCAGGATCGGGCCGACATGCAGTGCATCTGTCATCATCTTCACCACATTCATGGTGATGTTGGCAGCATCCAAATTCGGGAACACCAGCAAGTTGGCTTCGCCTTTGAGGCGTGAATTCGGGAAGACACGATCACGCTGGATTTGCGACAGAGCCGCATCGCCATGCATTTCGCCATCAACTTCAAGTTCGGGCGAAACCTGTTGTAAGATGTTGCAGGCTTTGCGCATTTTGGCTGCACTTTCGGAATCGCGCGAGCCGAAGTTGGAATGCGAGAGAAGTGCCGCCTTCGGTTCAATACCAAAGCGGCGAATTTCTTTCGCAGCCAGAATAGTCATTTCGGCGATTTCTTCTGCGGTCGGATCAATATTCACATAGGTGTCGGTGAAGAATAAAGTCTGACGCGGAGAAATCAGCAGGCTGAGCGTTGAAAGATCACGCAATGGTGCTTCAATGCCCAATATCTGTTTAACCAATGTTAGCTGGCGTTCAAAACGACCTTCCAAGCCACAGATAAGCGCATCGGCTTCATCACGCACCACTGCCAAAGCCGCAATCACAGTCGGGTTGGTGCGAACCAGCGCACGCGCCGCTTCCGGTGTGATGCCTTGGCGACCAGTCAGCTTGTGCATCAGCTCGACATAGTCACGGTAGCGCGGATCATCTTCCGGGTTGATGATTTCAAAATCAACTCCGGGACGGATTTTGAGGGCAAAACGTTTCAAGCGTGTTTCGATTACACTTGGGCGGCCAATAAGGGTTGGAATAGCAATGCCTTCTTCCAACACCACTTGTGCTGCACGCAGCACACGTTCATCTTCACCATTGGCGTAGATCACGCGCTTTTTGCTGGCCGAACGGGATGCGGCAAAAACCGGTTTCATAATAAGACCGGAGCGGAAGACATAACGGTTAAGCTTATCAATATAAGCTTCCATATCTTCAATTGGGCGAGTGGCAACGCCGGTGTCCATTGCAGCTTTTGCAACGGCTGGTGCAATGCGCAAAATGAGGCGAGGGTCAAATGGTGATGGAATGATATAGTCAGGGCCGAAGCTTGGCGTATCGCCCGAATAGGCTTTGGCTGCAACATCCGACACTTCTTCACGTGCCAGACCAGCAATCGCCATCACAGTTGCCATCTTCATTTCTTCGTTGATGGCGGTTGCGCCAACATCCAATGCACCGCGGAAGATGTAAGGGAAACAAAGAACGTTATTGACCTGATTTGGATAGTCGGAGCGACCGGTGCAGATGATTGCATCGGCGCGAACAGCGCGTGCAGCTTCCGGCATAATTTCGGGTGTCGGATTGGCCAGTGCCATGATGAGCGGATTTGGTGCCATCTGGCTCAAGAGTTCAGGCTTGAGAACGCCAGCGGCGGAAAGGCCGAGGAATACATCTGCGCCACCAATGACATCTGCCAATGCGCGATGGTCGGTTTTTTGCGCATAAACGGATTTCCAGCGATCCATCAATGTGTTGCGACCGTCGTAAACCAGACCATCAATATCATTGACCCAGATATTTTCGCGTTTTGCACCCATCGAGACGAGAAGGTTAAGACACGCGATTGCGGCAGCACCCGCACCGGAGGTGACGATTTTGACATCGCTCAATTTTTTACCGGCAAGTTCCAGACCATTCATGACAGCGGCTGCAACGATAATCGCCGTGCCGTGCTGATCGTCATGAAATACTGGAATATTCATCTTTTCACGAAGCTGCTCTTCAACTTCAAAACATTCCGGTGCTTTGATGTCTTCGAGATTGATACCGCCGAAGGTCGGCTCCAGCGCGCTAATGGTATCAACCATTTGCTCGACTTTGAGAGCATCAATTTCGATATCGAAAACATCAATATCAGCAAATTTTTTGAAGAGAACTGCTTTACCTTCCATCACTGGTTTGGAAGCAAGCGGGCCGATATTGCCGAGGCCTAAAACCGCAGTACCGTTGGAGACGACTGCCACAAGATTAGCACGAGCAGTAAAATCGGCAGCCAATGCCGGATCTTCCTGAATGGCAAGGCAAGGCGCTGCAACACCTGGCGAATAAGCGAGTGCAAGGTCACGCTGGTTGCCTAAAGGTTTGGTCGCTTGAATTTCCAGTTTGCCCGGCTTCGGGTAGCGATGGAAATAAAGCGCTGCTTCGTCGAAATCTGAACGGCCCGAAGGGGTTTTAGTCGTCATGTTCGTCTCGCTTTCATAATATTACTCTGGCAGCCATCCTGTTTCATCAGCGTGATTTTTCCGCTTTCTGCCTTGACAGTATTTTCTTCTGTTACGGTCAAAGCAATATATCAGGGATTGGTTTGGTGATTAGAGCCAGAATTGATAATCACCTTTAACGAATATTCATGTCACTTAAAGGTGATGATTTGTCGCCGCTGAATGCGCCCGCTTTTAAACACATATCAAGATATGTGGCTGGCTTATGATGATATGGCGCAGGCGGTGGCATCAGGAGTGCTCCGGTATCATTGGCAAACTTCTCCTTCTGCATTAAAGCTTAAATCGACATGCAGCAAGCATCCAGATGTTATAATAATATCTTTATTATAGGATTATCGCTTTTCTGTCATTCGTCTGCTAAATGCGCTTAACTAAACGGTTGTATATTGATCGAAATAAAGCCAATTTTAATAGGCTGTTAAGGTTTGTGCGACTCGTATATAGAAAGCTGCATGTTGACCGACACTGTAAGTGATGCAAAAAAACAAATGCGTGCCGCCCCCCAAATCAGCGTCACGAAACAGGAAAACGGCGAAATGCTTTGCTTGAGCGGTCGTTGGACGACGCATTGTGTCAACCAGATCGATATGCAGATGCGCAAGCTTGAGCGTTCGCATCGTTCCGGTTTCATCCAGATTGATATGAGCGATGTGCAGGGGTTGGATACGGCAGGTGCTTGGTTGATCGAGCGTCTGCGTCAATCATTTGAGGGGACTGATGTTCAGGTTGAGATCATCGGCTTGAAGGCTAGTTGGCAGCCATTGATGCAAGAGGTCGGCAAGGCAGTCGAACCTGTTACGCAGCGCAAAAAAGACAAAAAAGACTTCTTCTTGACGACATTTTTTGCCGCAATCGGCGAAGGTGTCTTCTCGATGTACAAAGACTTTAAAATGTCGATGTATATTTTAGGATCCACTATTCGCGGGTCGCAAATGAAGCAGGGGCGCGGTACTGGTATCAGTATGCCGGCAATCGTGCATCAAATGCACCGGATGGGCGTGGGTGCAATACCCATCGTCATGTTGATGTCGATGATTGTCGGAGCAATTATTGCGCAGCAGGGCGCGTTCCAGTTACGTTATTTCGGTGCTGAAATCTTTGTCGTTGACCTTGTCGGTATTTTGGTATTGCGCGAACTGGGGGTTTTGCTGACGGCCATTATGATTGCCGGCCGGTCAGGCAGTGCGATTACCGCAGAAATCGGTTCGATGAAAATGCGTGAGGAAACTGACGCTTTGAAGGTTATGGGGCTCAACCCTGTCGGTGTATTGGTTTTTCCGCGTTTGGTCGCTTTGGTGATTGTGTTGCCATTGTTGACTATTCTGGCCGATGTGGCAGCCCTTTTGGGTGCCGGTGGCGTTGCATGGTTTTATTCCAATATTTCACCAGAGGCATTTATTGCGCGTCTGCATGATGCGGTAGCATTGAATACTTATTTTGCAGGATTGATCAAAGCGCCGTTCATGGCGATGATTATCGGTATTATGGCTTCAGTCGAAGGTTTGAAAGTTGGCGGCAGTGCAGAATCTTTGGGTCGGCGTGTAACAGCTTCGGTGGTCAAATCCATTTTTGTGGTGATTGTGATCGATGGTTTGTTTGCAATGTTCTATGCTGCGATTGATTTTTAATGAGGTACAGCAATAAAAGTGGTTATAACAATCATTGCCATGACTAAATGATCACAGGTCTAAAGAATAATCATTTTAGAATATTATTGATATTCGTAAAATACGTCAGATTGAGTTAAAGAGTATATATGGAGCAGCAGTATCAAGGTAACCAGAAAGCACATGTCTTGAGCAACGGTGAGCATGAGACAATGGGCAATAATGAACATGAACCGATTATTTCTGTTCGTGATGTCACTGTGGCTTTTGGCAAAAACACTGTGCTGGACAAGCTCAATCTTGATATTTACCCCGGTGAAGTCTTGGGTTTTATCGGGCCGTCAGGTTCCGGAAAATCTGTTTTGATGCGTGCAATCTTAGGCCTGACCCCTAAGAAAACCGGCAAAATCGAAGTGTTCGGACAAAATCTTGATGGTTTGAATGAACGTTCAAAAATGGCCGTTGATATGCGTATGGGGGTATTGTTCCAGCATGGTGCGCTGTTTTCTGCGCTGAATGTCTTGGAAAATATTCAGGTACCAATGCGCGAATATCTCGATCTTTCGCCAAAGCTGATGGATGAGCTGGCCAGATTGAAAATTGATTTGGTGGGGCTGAAACCTGATACGGCCGAAAAGTTTCCGTCTGAACTTTCCGGCGGTATGATCAAACGTGCAGCTTTGGCCCGTTCTTTGGCGCTTGATCCGGATGTGGTGTTTCTTGATGAGCCGACTTCCGGACTTGATCCGATTGGTGCAGCAGAATTTGATGATCTGATCGCTAATTTGCGCGATACGATGGGATTGACCGTTTATATGGTGACCCACGATCTTGACAGTTTGTTTGCAATTTGTGACCGGATAGCGGTATTGGGCAATAAAAAAGTACTCGTCAGCGGCAGTATGGAAGAAATGCTGGAGTTTGATGATCCTTGGGTTAAATCTTATTTTCGTGGCAAGCGGGCGCGGCAGATTGATCTTTCCGCACCGAGCCGGCGCAGACCCGGCACTTTCCGCTCGCAGGCAGGGTAAATTATGGAAACGAAAGCCAATTACGTTCTGGTGGGCGTTTTTACACTGATCGTCAGCCTCATTGCTTTCGGATTTGTGTATTGGATTGCGCGCTATGGTGAGGCACGCGATTCACTGCCGCTCGAAATCAGAATTCCGGGCTCTGTCACAGGCCTTGCGCAGGGCAGTCAGGTGCTGTTCAACGGGATTAAAGTCGGCGATGTACGCCGTCTCCATCTGGATGAAACCAATCCTGATATGGTGATTGTGTTGACGCAGGTGAATGCAACAACGCCGATCACGCGTTCAACGGTTGCAACTCTTGGCTTCCAGGGTTTGACCGGACAGGCTTATGTCGAGCTTAAAGGTGGCCGTCTGGATGAGCCGAATTTGCTGACCACAGCTAATGAAGGGGGCTATGTTGCCCGTATCAATGCCGATCCGTCGATTGTGAACAATTTGCTTGCCACGGCACAGGATATTTTTGCCCGTGCCAACAGTGCTATCGGTGCTTTGGAAGGTTTTATCCGCGATGTACGTGAGCCACTGACAGATACAGTGAAAAACACGCGCACCTTCACAGATGCTTTGGCCAAAAATTCCGACATTGTTGAGAAACTTGGTTCAAATGCAGAAGACATTCAGCTGATGATCAAGGATGCGCGTGAAATGATGTCACGACTGAATAATGCTTCGATGCGTGTGGAAGATATTATGCAAAAAGCAGATAATATGTTGTCTGCTGATGATAAAAACGGTGTTGTTGCACAGCTTAATGCAACGCTCGAATCCATCCGTAAAACCTCCGATAATCTTAATAATCGTATGGCACCGATTACCGATAATATACAGCGTTTCTCGGGGCAGGGATTGCGTGATGTGGAGACTGCGGTCAATGAGAGCAGACGTGCGATCCAGCGTATCGAGCAGGCCATCACCGATCTTGAGAAGAATCCGCAACGTATTATCTTTGGCGGTCAGGGTAATGTGCCGCAATATGACGGGAGATCACGTCGATGAGTCAATTTGATGTCAAGCTCCTGAAGCGAGCCCGTTTTGGCTTGATGATTGCTGGACTTGCCGGATTAATGGCATCCTGCGGCACCACCGCGCCGCTTGATACCTATAGTTTGAGTGCGCCAAACTCCGCAGTTACAGCAAAAAGCCGTAAATCTGTACAAATCTTGGTGGCAGCTCCTGCCGCACTCAAGGCACTAGATAGTCAGAATATTGTGGTCAATCCGGCATCGGGATCAATTGCATATCTGAGCGGTGCCCAATGGGGGGATCGTCTGCCGAATATTATCCAGTCGCGTCTTGTGCAGGCTTACGAAAATACCGGCTTGCTCGGTGGCGTAGGGCGTCCGGGTGATGGTCTGGCGATCAATTATCAGATACTGACAGATATTCGTGAATTCGGCATTCGTGCATCCACATCACCGCAAACGGCAGTCGTTGAGCTTGCTGTACGGGTTATGGATGATAAGAACGGACATATACGATCAACGAAAGTATTCCGTAATGTCGTGCAGGTTCGTGGTAGCGGTAATAATGCTTATCTTGCTGCTTTGGACCAGGCATTTGAGAAAACCGCAGCTGAAATCGTCAGCTGGTCTTTCCTTGTGATATGAGTTAAGCGTTCAATTTTGCTCAGTTAAAAGCCACCCTTAATGGGTGGCTTTTTATTTCTAAAGTCAAAAAATTTTATTTTAAAAGATCATCATGCAAAGGCGTTTTTACCAAAGCAGAGCAATGATTATCAAAGTCATAACCATGAATGGGTAGTTTAAAGACCGGAAGGAAATGCAGGAGAATTCTCAACTGTTGTTTTTAAAATGGCGCGAGTGACGGGGCTCGAACCCGCGACCTCCGGCGTGACAGGCCGGCACTCTAACCAACTGAGCTACACCCGCGCATTTTAAAAGAGGCTTTCTATTTGAAGGCCTTAGCTGTTTAGCATTGCTGCTGAACATGAGTGGTTGTTTAATGTTATATATTGCATTCGTCAATGCTGTATTTTGCAGAATATGACAAAAGTTTTCATTACCCACAGGCTAAAATTTAAAAAAACGATTATCGGCTTTGGATCGTTAGAAAAATGATGCGGCGGATATAATCAGTCGCATCAAAATATCAAAAACCGAAGATAAATATATGAAAAATAGTACGAATCTTATTTTCTATCAGCGATAGACCAGCACTGGTATCCGGCTCATTTGTAAAACTTCGTTGGTCTGGCTGCCTAAAAGCCTTCTTACGACGCCGCGTCGTCCGTGTGAGGCCATGATGATCAGATCACAATCCAATTGATCGGCAGTGTCGACAATCGCTGTGGCGGCAGACACTTCCGAAATATGACGCGTAGCCATCACAACGCCGGAAACAGTGGCAATATCATTTGCCTCTTGCAGAATGCGGGAGGCGGCTTCTTCGATGGTTTTGTCGTAATCATCGCTGTCGATTGGTGCATTTTGCCATGCTACCGTGAAACTTGAGAGGGAATAGGGAATGCTGACGGTCAGAACCGTGAGCTTGCTTTCATGTTTTTTGGCCAGTTCAACAGCATATTTGATGCTTTTGATGGAGGTTTCGGAGCCATCGGCTGCGACTAGAATATGCTTGAACATGAAATCCCCTTTGGTGTGATATTTGGATATTAAATGCTGGAGCCGCAGATGCATTGATTGTGATCAAGAAACCATCACAAACCGCTTGCTTTGGCTTTTTGCCAGAGCGTTTCCATTTCTTCCAAATTGGATTGTTCCGGTGATGAACCGTTTTGCTTGAGGCTTTTCTCGATATAGTGGAACCGGTTGAGAAACTTATCATTGGCACGCATCAGAGCAATTTCCGGGTCGATATTCATATGTCGTCCCAGATTGACCATAGCAAAGAGCAAATCACCATATTCTTCTTCAATATGCTTCTGATCAGCCGATAGTTTCGCTTGTTTGAGTTCTGCTATTTCTTCTTCGATCTTTGCGAGAATCGGTTCCGGCTCGCTCCAGTCAAAGCCAACTTTGGCAGCCTTTAATTGGAGCTTTAAAGCGCGCAATAATGCAGGAAAAGCACGTGGAATATCATCGAGATAACCGTTCTTCTCCAACGTAGGCAATCCCGCGTTAGCACGGCGCTGTTCACGTTCGGCTTTTTCTTCCTGCTTAATGCGCCCCCAAGCCCCTTTAGCCATACCGGCATTACGGGCTTCTTCATCGCCAAACACATGCGGATGGCGACGGATCATTTTATGGGTGATGGCATGTACGACATCTTCAAAGTCAAATGCGCCTTCTTCCTCGGCGATGCGCGCATGGAACACGACTTGCAACAGCAAATCGCCTAATTCTTCGCGTAAATCATCTTTGTCCTGACGCTCGATAGCATCCAGCACTTCATAGACTTCTTCCAAAGTATAAGGAGCAATAGTTTCATAGCTTTGCTCTACATCCCAAGGGCAGCCAGTTTCAGGATTGCGAAGTGCTGCCATGATTTCAAGCAGTCTTTCAATTTTGCCGGAAGGTTGCAAAATAGTCTCCAAATCTATCCGTTGCGATGCTATGCGATTCTCAATATGTCTATCATGGTTGAGCGTTGCCTCATCTATTTTTTGATCATTCCTTTCAATTTTGTGAGATTGACCGATATAATATGAAGGCGCAGCGGATAAGGCATTTCAGGAAGGCAGAAACATGGCTGTTATGGTGACCGGAGGTGCCGGTTATATCGGATCGCACACATGTGTTGAGCTGTTGCAGGCTGGCTATGATGTCGTGGTCGTTGATAATTTTGATAATAGTTATCCGGAAATTCTGCGTCGGGTGGAAGAAATTACAGGACGGAAGCTGTTTCGCGAAGCAGGTGATGTGCGTGACCGTATATTTCTGGAGCAAGTTTTAAAGCGTCATAAATGTGATGCAGTGATGCATTTTGCCGGCCTTAAATCTGTGACGGAATCAACGCAAAAACCGTTGCATTATTATGATTGCAACGTAGTCGGCACTATTCGTTTGCTGGAAGCTATGCGTGCGGTGGATGTCAAAAGGATTGTATTTAGTTCATCGGCAACAGTTTATGGCGAGCCGGAGCAGTTGCCATTTACCGAGGATCACCGGTTGCTGCCCGCCAATACTTATGGGCGCAGCAAACTGGTGGTGGAAGATATTTTACGCGATATTTATCGTGGTAATCCGAGTTGGCAAATTGCTATTTTACGTTATTTCAATCCTGTTGGTGCGCATGAAAGCGGGTTAATAGGTGAAAATCCGAAAGGTGTGCCTAATAATCTGATGCCATTAATTGCGCAAGTTGTAAGCGGCAAACGTGAAAAATTGACCATATGGGGTAATGATTATCCGACCCATGACGGCACGGGTGTGCGTGATTATATCCATGTGGAAGATGTGGCTAAAGGTCATGTGCGAGCCTTGAAAATGTTGGATGAGCCGCAATGTTTGACACTCAATCTGGGTACAGGGCAGGGATATAGTGTTTTTGAAGTAATCAGGGCTTATGAAAAAGTGACTGGAAAATCGGTTCCTTACGAGATTGCTCAGCGTCGAGCTGGTGATATTGCTGAATATTATGCCGATCCAGCACGGGCAAAAGAGATATTGAACTGGTCGGCGCAAAAAACACTCAATGATATGTGTCAGGACATGTGGAACTGGCAGTGTAAAAATCCAAACGGATATCAATAAAAAGCTGTAAGTGTGCTGATGCGCTACTTGCTCGCCGAAGGAAAAAGAATGACTTTGAATAATGAAACACCGGCAGCTTTTGATGAAGAAGCCTTGGAAGAAGCTTATGAGCGCGCGTTAAGCCTTGAAAAAGCCGGTGATTTTGAAGCTGCCAGCTTAGCTTATAAGGAAGTTTTGCAAATCGATCCTTCTGATCATGCCGGTGCTGCTGTCAGACTTGCCAGTATGGGCAAAGGGGATGTGCCGCCTAAAGCGCCGGATGCTTATGTGGCAACGTTGTTTGATCAGCATGCAGATATGTTTGATACGATTTTGGTCGATCAGCTTGGTTATGATGTGCCGCTGCAATTGCGTGAAGTACTTTTGAAGTTGGACGAAGATTGCCAGTTTGAGCGTATGCTTGATCTTGGTTGTGGCACTGGCCTTTCGGCAGATGCGCTGGATGATATTGCCACGCACAAAACCGGCGTTGATATTTCTGAAAACATGATCGAAATCGCCTATGAAAAAGGTGATTATGATGCGTTATTTGTCAGCGAAGCGGTGTTGTTTTTACAAAAAAACACAGCTGCACCGTGGGATTTGATCGTTGCAACTGATGTTTTGCCCTATATGGGTGCATTGGAAGATTTTTTTGCCGGATTGAAAGCACATATCAATCAAGGTGGTGTGATTGCTTTTTCATCCGAAACACAATCAGATGAAATTTTTCAGAAGCGTGATTATATGGTTGGTGCCTATCAGCGTTTTGCGCACGCAGAAAATTATTTACGTCGTTTGGTGGAAGCGCATGGTTTTGAATGTCTGGCTTGTCAGAACATTATTGTACGTCATGAACAAGGCCAGCCGGTTCCGGGACAGCTGATCGTAGCGCGGTCACTTTGACGCTGTCTGGTTGAACTTTCACGCATAAATACGTATCTCCTCGGATACGACTAAAGAGTTAACCGGATGATGACCGGAGTTTTATAAAATCTAGGACGGGTAATGACAAAAATTACTTATATCACTGCGGATGGTACCCCTTACGAGGTGGAAAGCCCGAACGGTTCCAGTGTCATGGAGGCGGCAATTCGTAATGGTATTCCGGGTATTGATGCCGATTGCGGCGGAGCTTGTGCTTGCGCGACCTGCCATGTTTATGTCGATGAAAATTGGCAGGAAATTGTGGGCGAACCTGATGCAATGGAAGAGGATATGCTGGATTTTGCCTATGATGTTCAGGCAAATTCGCGTCTTTCCTGCCAGATCCGCGTTCGTGATGAAATCAACGGCCTTATTGTGCGTCTGCCTGAGCGTCAGGGCTGATGTAATTATCCAGATATTTAAAAACAGTCAGATAGGAATCCAAAGCAAGTTCTTTGAGATTATTGGCTTCATTCAAGGGGATCCAGCATAATTCGGAATGCTCGTCATTTCGAATTGCCGGATTTCCCTCCCATTGCTTTATAATATACAAATAATAAGTGACTTTTTCGGCAGTGTTCAGGTCTTTTATCTCATAGATAAAGCTGTATTTTTGCGGTGCAATACCTAACTCTTCACGCAGTTCGCGTTTCAAAGCCTGTTCTTGAGTTTCACCGTTTTCGACATGTCCGCCAGGAAAACTCCAGCAATTAGCATAGGCATGACGATGAGAACTACGACGTGCCAATAAAAGCTTATTATTCTGTATCAGCAGACCATTAACAATGTTTCTCGCCACATTTAAGCTCCCTACAAACTGAATGATCAATTTCTAGAGCGTGTCTCACTTAATCGTATCCAATGTGCTCGCTCTACCGTTTTGTTTTTACGCATGTCTTTATCCCAAAACCGGTGCCCACTTTTGGGAAACATGCTCTAGTCAGTACGTTGGGAACTTAAAAACTTATCGGTAAAACACCATCTAAATATCGAGTTTGTCGGCAAATTCGGCATTTTCCTGAATGAAGCGGAAGCGGGCTTCCGGCTTGGTGCCCATCAGGTCATCAACCGTTGCCTTGGTGGCTTCTTCAGTGCTGTGATCAATCTCCACACGCAAGAGTGTGCGTTTGGCCGGATCCATCGTCGTTTCTTTCAATTGCTCGGCACGCATTTCACCCAAGCCCTTAAAGCGGCCGATTTCAATCTTACCACGTCCGCTGAAATGCGTACGCAGCAATTCATCCTTATGTGCATCATCACGGGCATAGGCAGTTTTGCCACCTTGGCTAAGGCGATAAAGCGGAGGCACCGCGAGAAAGAGATGGCCGTTACTGATCATTTCCGGCATTTCCTGATAGAAGAAGGTGATTAAAAGCGAAGCAATATGCGCGCCATCCACGTCAGCATCCGTCATGATGATAATGCGGTCATAACGCAGATCTTCTTCGCGGTATTTTGACCGTGTTCCACAGCCAAGCGCTTGAATAATATCGGCAATCTGTTGGTTGGCTGTAAGCTTATCGCGTCCGGCGCTCGCTACGTTCAGGATTTTACCGCGCAGTGGCAGGATCGCCTGATTGGTGCGGTTACGTGCTTGTTTGGCGGAACCGCCCGCGGAATCACCTTCAACAATAAACAGTTCTGCATTGTTGGCAGAGTTTTGTGAGCAGTCTGCGAGTTTACCCGGCAGCCGCAATTTGCGTACAGCCGTCTTGCGGTTGACTTCTTTTTCCTGACGGCGGCGCAGACGTTCCTCAGCACGTTCAACCACCCAGTCGAGCAATTTGGAGGCTTCCTGCGGCGAGGCAGCCAGCCAATGATCAAACGGATCACGAATGGCATTTTCAACGATACGCTGCGCCTCAACAGTGGCAAGCTTGTCTTTGGTTTGGCCGACAAATTCCGGTTCGCGAATAAAAACAGACAGCATGGCAGCTGCTGATGTCATCACGTCATCGGTGGTAATGACAGAGGCACGTTTATTATTGGTCAGTTCGGCATAGGCTTTCAGACCACGTGTGAGAGCGATACGAAGGCCAGCCTCATGGGTACCACCATCACCGGTCGGGATCGTGTTACAATAAGAATGTACAAACGCATCGCCACCATACCAGCTGACAGCCCATTCCAAGGCACCATGACGACCTTGCGCTTCGGTTTTACCGGCAAAAATTTCGCGTGTGACCTGAAAGTCTTTGCCCAATGTGGTGGACAAATAATCCTTCAAACCACCTGGGAAATGGAAGACAGCCTTTTCAGGCGTATCCTGTTTCGGGTCGAGAAGTGAAGGGTCACAACTCCAGCGGATTTCAACACCACCGAACAAATAGGCTTTCGAGCGCGCCATACGATAAATGCGCGTCGGGTCAAATTTGGCATTTTTACCGAAAATATCCGGATCCGGATGGAAGCGCAGGCGTGTGCCGCGGCGGTTATGCACTTCACCGAGTTCTTCCAAACCGCCTTGCGGAATACCGCGCGAGAAGCATTGGCGATACAAGCGGCGATTACGTGCAACTTCTACTTCTAACACATCGGAAAGCGCGTTGACGACCGAGACACCAACGCCGTGCAGCCCGCCGGATGTTTCATAGGCTTTACCGTCGAATTTACCGCCGGCATGCAGCTTGGTCATAATGACTTCAAGCGTGGATTTTCCCGGAACCTGCGGGTGATTATCGATCGGAATACCGCGACCATTATCGCTGACAGACAAGAAACCATCAGCATCAAGGCTGACTTCAATAAAGTTTGCATGTCCAGCCACCGCTTCGTCCATCGAGTTATCGATGACTTCAGCAAAGAGATGGTGCATCGCTTTTTCGTCGGTACCGCCGATATACATACCAGGGCGCAGACGTACCGGCTCCAAGCCTTCCAGAACACGGATGGCAGAGGCATTATAATCACCATTATCGGCAGCTAATGTTGCACGCTTGACGGACTCAACCGGTGTGGGAGCAGAAGGTGCAGCAGAAACGGCAGGTATTGTTGGTGCGGCTTTTTCTGCCACAGGGGCAGGGGCTACCGCACTGATGTCAGCCTGCGATGTCATTTGCCTTTCACGGGCTTTACTCACAACACTTGAAAAAAGATCGTTGTTGTCGTCCATGTGCTTTGGTTCAGCCTATCTATTAAATATACCGCATCAAACGTGCAGACAATTACGGGTCGTCATTTATCGTTTTAACATGGGCAAAAGCCCAAGCAATGCGTTGTTACGAATCATTCTTATCATGCCATGCAAATTCTAACAAAGCGAATAAGGTTCGCTTTATGTTCTGCATTATTCGTTGCAAAAGGTCAAGTTTTACACGGGTTTTACGTGAGATTGACATTTTCCACGATTGACAGACTGCAAAGGATAAAAAGATTTCGATGTTTTGATTGCTTCTTAAAATATAAAAGTCCGGCATGATTGTTTTATGTCATGACGGACTTTTCATTTGCATAGATAGCGATGCTTTTTATGCTTTGGGTGCCTGATGTTGTGAAGCAAAGAGTTTGCCACGTTCTGCAATCAGCATACAGATGAAGCTGATAACGCCCAAAATGGTAAAGCCTAATGCAATGGGTGTAGTCGTGCCATCAAAGGACTGACCAATGACAGCTCCCAATGTCGCGCCCAAAGTCGTCTGGGTGAAGCCCAGTACCGAGGAGGCTGTTCCGGCCACAGCACCCAACGGCTCCATGGCGAGTGCATTAAAGTTGGACGTGATTAGCCCGAACGAGAACATGATGACCATGTAAAGCGGCAGGAGCAGGAATAGTGGCACGGGCCCTTCAAAGCTCAATGACAGTACAAACCATAGCAGGCTGAAACCAATAAAGATAAACAGCATAGTTTGTGAAATACGACGCATACCATAGCGACCGACAAACCGTGAATTCAGGAATGAAGACAGCGCCATAGTGGCTGCTACCGCGGCGAAAGCCAGTGGAAATAATTCACCAAGCTCATAAATACCAACATAAATCTGTTGTGAGGAGCCGATAAAGCCGAACAGCGTGCCTAAAATGAACGAGGTGCCGAGCATATAAAAGAAGGCAACACGGTTGGTCAGCACCAGGCTGAAAGACTGTGCGAGGCTTGCGCCAGATAATGAACGTCTTTTTTCTTCCGCCAATGTTTCCGGAAGACGGAAATAAACCCAGACCATCACCACAGCTGCTGAAATAGCCATGAAAACAAAGATCAGGTGCCATTCACCAAAAAACATGATGAATTGACCGGTTGCAGGTGCAATGACCGGCAAGATCATAAAGACCATCATGATCAGCGACATGACTTCCGCCATCTGACGGCCACCATATAGGTCGCGTACGATGGAAACAGCGATAACACGCGTGCCTGCGGCACCAATACCTTGCAATACACGTAAAAGGATCAGCATCGAGAAACTGGTGGTAAAAGCGGATGCCAGCGCGGTGACAATATAAATGCTGGTTCCGACGAAAAGCGGAATGCGACGTCCGAAGCGATCACTCAACGGGCCGTAAAATAATTGAGAAACGCCAAGACCCAGCAAATAAGCAGTAATAACGAACTGACGATGGTTTTCAGATTCGACACCAAGGCTTGCCCCAATTTCCTGTAAACCGGGAAGCATGATGTCAATTGCCAGAGCATTGATCGCCATCACAGCAGCAATCAGAGCAATGAATTCGCCCCGACCGCGCATGCTGTTACCTTGTCCTGTGTGACCCTGTTTTATATCAATTGGCAAAATACTCTCCTGTCTGCGGCATACATCTGATCAACCCGCGACTGCACCTGAACCATATTGTCCAAGTGTATCGTGCGCGTGAAATACGTTTGAGTTGATCAAAAATTATCGTTCGACCCCCGGCCTTATGATTGGCCGGTATAATCAAGCAATAATGTTTTAAAAATTTTTTTCAATGATTGGTTATATCAATTGAATAGTGAAACTCATTCATGAATGACAGTATCTTTAAAAAAAGAAGCTGGCTCACGAACTCGTGAAGATAATGAAAGCCTCAATATTACATCAAATAACACTGAGGCTCAAAAACAGCAAAGGTGCCGGAGACCGGCACCTTCAAACATCCAATGAAGATGAATGATATGAATCAGGCTGCTTTAACAGCAATGCCTTTTTCTTCAAACAGTGCTTTCAGTTCGCCGGACTGGAACATTTCACGGGTAATATCACAGCCACCTACGAATTCACCTTTAACATAAAGCTGAGGGATGGTCGGCCAGTTGGAATATTCTTTAATCCCCTGACGCATTTCATCGGATGCCAACACGTTGATTCCTTTGTAATCAACGCCGATGTAATCCAGAATCTGCACAACCTGTCCGGAAAAACCGCACTGTGGGAAACCAGGCGTACCTTTCAGAAAAAGTACGACATCATTATTTTTTACTTCACTGTCAATAAGTTCGTTGATGCCGCTCATATTCTTCGTCCTTCTCTTTTCCCGCCCAATCAGCAGAAATTTCTGTCTAAATTGTAGGGTGTGATCATTTAAATGATCCGGTCTGTTCGTTGTTAAGCTGTAAAAAACACTTTTTTAAGTTCAATGCAAGATTGTCTTGAACCCTGCGGCAATTACAGCTTTAGCATGATCTTTAAGGCTTATGCCTTTTCAGGAATGCTTGTTTGCAGGGCGAGGGCGTGCAGAGCATTGCCCATATTGCCACTCAAAGCATCATAAACCATCTGATGCTGCTGTACGCGTGATTTGCCACGGAAGCTCTCCGCAACAACTTCAGCAGCGTAATGGTCACCATCTCCGGCAAGGTCACGGATCGTCACCTGTGCGTCAGGTATTCCGACGCGAATGAGTTTTTCGATCTCGTGAGCATCCATAGCCATGTTGTTCTCCGCCAATTCAAAGAATTAAACCGTAATTCGCATATTTGCCGAACAGATATGGGAATTAGAAGTGATAATGACAATAAGCATGAGCCAAGGCAAGGCCTGCACCCATTTATGGGCGGGGCGGTTCTTTTGGTCGCGGCTGATGTTTAATATCGGGGGGGATTTATAAAAAAAAGCCACTCGAGAAAGAGTGGCTTTTTAAATGATTTCAGGAGCAAGATTACTTGATCTTGGTTTCCTTGAATTCAACGTGTTTTCTTACGACTGGGTCGTATTTAGTCTTTGTCATTTTTTCCGTCATTGTACGGCTGTTCTTCTTGGTAACGTAGAAGAAACCCGTATCTGCGGTTGACAAAAGCTTGATCTTGATCGTGTTAGCCTTAGCCATTTCGCTATACCTGCTCTTTTAAAATTGAAACCGCCAGCGATTCCGGCGACTTCACCCGGTAGCGGAAATTCCGCGCGACACTACGAAAAAACACAAGAATGTCAACCCCGCTTATTGAATCTCATCAAGCGTATTGCTGCAATCAGGGCATATCCGGCAAAAAAGATGCCAAGAACCAGCGGAAAACCATTTACGCCGACAATATCCATGCCTATTCCGACGAATTGCGGGCCTGCCAGCATGCCGATTGCATAGCAAAAAACAAAGGCTGCATTGGCTGATGCAAGCTCGCGTCCTTTGAGAGACGAGCCAAGATGGGCAAGGCCGATCGTATAAAGTCCTGCGACAACACCGCCCCATAAAAACAGACAAGCCGCCAGTAAATACCAATTGCCGAGCAGGAAGGGCATGCCGATCATACCTGCCAATCCGGTTATTGCACAAAAGAGCAATAGCTTGCGCCGGTCTGAAATACGGTCACTGACGAGGCCAAGCGGAATTTGCATCATAACATTGCCGAGGCCGATCATTGTCAGCAGCAGGGCTGTATCGCTCTCAGGATAGCCTATTTTAGCACCAAACACCGGAAAGAGTGCAAAGCCGCCTGTTTCCACAGCACCAAAGACAAATACGGCCATCGTGGCGGTTGGTACTGCAAAAATAAATGGCAGGAAGGGCACATGTTCGCCTTCGTCAAAATCCGGACTGTCGCGCCATGCGATGATAACCGGAATGATCGCAAGCATAATAATGCTGAAACCGACGGCAAAAGGCATCATACCGCCACTGCCTATTCTGGAAAACAGCCAAGGGCCGAAAGCAAAACCTATCGATAGAGAGGTGGCATAAATGCCAAGTACGAATCCACGTTTTTCTGGCGGGGCGGAAGCGTTTATCCAGTATTCGGAGAGAACAAACAAAACGGTCAATGCAAAATGCAGCATGACACGCAGGGCAAACCACATCCACAAATCTTGAAAGAAATGGAAGCCGATAAAAGCGGCACCACCGACAAGCAGCATCAGTAAAATGGTACGCACTACACCGAGCCTGGAGGCAATGGGCGAGGCGAGAGGAGCAGCAGCAATGGAGGCAAGACCGGCAAAGGCTGTATTGGCACCAATGACGGTAGAAGAATAGCCACGGCTTTCAAGGAGTACGCTTAATAGCGGAATACCTAAGCCGATTGCAGCACCAACGGCACTGATTGTTGCGATGGCTGCGCCCAATGAGCGCCAGTTTAACTCGACAGCTTCGTCAGAGGATGGCAGATTTGTCATAAATCAGATTACTTCGCGATGATAACGACCATAACGGGGGCTATATTGCACCACCGGAATAGAAGCGGGTAATGACGGTTGGTTATCGTCTAACAGTACTTGTGCATGTTTTAAAATAGATTCGGTAATTTCCAGAATATCAAGATTGAGTGCCTGATCAAAAGTTAGCCAACTCAAATTCTCCAGTTCGCCGCTCGGTTTTAGTTCTTGCATGTGCAAATCGGGTAATGTGTCGCGAAAAGCCATGAAAAAACGGGTATCAAAGCGGCGGACATGATGTGGCGGCGTAATGGCGCGGGCAAAATAGCGAAGTTTCGAGAGATGGGGGAGGTCACCGGATTTTAAAAAATCACTCCATTCCGGATGATTATAATCCGAGACGGTGGAATCACCAACGCGCACAGGTGTGGAGAGACGTAAGCCCGTTTCTTCAAAGGTTTCACGAATCGCACATAGTCCCAAGGCGCGCGCACGGCGCATGGAGGGACGTGATCCCATACTTGCCAATAGTTTATTTTGATCTGTTTCGAGTAGTTCTGAGGCAGAAGAAATTGAGCCGTCTTGCAGATCGGTACGGCCACCAGGAAAGACATATTTGCCGGGCATGAATACCAGTTTTGCATTGCGCCGCCCCATAAGCACGCGCGGCTTTGACTGCGAACGGTCAATCAATAAAAGCGAGGCGGCGTCTTTGGGACGTTTTCTGGAAACAGGCTTGTCCGACACTGGTTTTTGCGGAAAAGATTCTGCATCGCGCGGTTTATATTGAAACGCCGACATGAAATAATTGCCCTTAAAACCATCCTAAAATCCTGCCGCCATGTAATTTGTTTGAAATTGAACAGCATGGCAATGCAGATGGTACAGGATTTGAATGCTTATCAAAACGGCCGACACTTATGAAATAAAAGCCGGCCGATCGTTATTCTTTATTTATAATGGAGAGCGTTTTTTTACGCATCCCCTTTTTCTTCACCGCCGAAGCCGTGCATATAAAGTGCCCATTGCAGGCCGATGATCGAGCCTTTGATCGGTTGGAGCATTGCAAGGGAGAGGATGACCGTTAGTGGCGACCAGATAGCCAGATGCACCAGCAGCGGCCATGTGGTTGATGCTTCCATGATCATTGCGCCGGCAATGACAATGTGACCAACGATCACAACGGTCAGGTAAGCCGGCAGATCATCAGCGCGCTGGGCGCGATAATCTTCACCGCAAACAGTGCATTCATCAACGGATTTCAGATATTTACGAAAGAGTTTGCCTTCACCGCAATGGGGACAACGGCATAGCATACCACGCCACATAGCTTGACCAAGTGAACGGGCAGGGCGTTGTGTATGTTCATTTTCACCGCCGAAAACCTGCGGGGTTTCAACTGTTTTTACCTGTAACGCGCTCATCAGCGACCTCTTTTTCGGCTGCCAGAAAATGCGGTTGAGGGACCGGATTTTCCTCGGCTCATGCGACTTGCCCTCTTTGACTTATGATAGGATTTCGTCGTTGAGGGTAGTGGACGCGGTTCAGAAACCATTTCAAAACGAAGTGCACCGGCAACCGGCAGGGCTTCGATAAGCTTCACATCCACAATATCGCCGAGCCGGTACCCTTTACCGCTGCGCTCACCCGCTACTGAATGATTAGCTTCGTCATATAAATAGTATTCATAACCTAAAGTTGAAATGGGAATAAAGCCATCTGCACCATATGTCGCAAGTGCCACAAACAGACCGGCCTTGGTGACACCTGAAATGCGACCTTGAAATGTATCCCCAATCTGGCCTGCCAGATGATGTGCAATCAAACGGTCAACGGTTTCACGCTCCGCCAACATGGCACGGCGCTCGGTTATCGAAATCTCGGCGGCAATTTCTGCTAGATTGGCTTCTTCCTGAGGCGTGATACCGCCAGTCCCCAAATGCAGAGAGCCGATAAGCGCGCGATGCACGATCAGATCGGCATAACGGCGGATTGGCGAGGTGAAATGCGCATATTTATGTAAATTCAAGCCAAAATGGCCGATATTTTCAGGGCTGTATTCTGCCTGACTTTGCGAGCGCAGCACTACTTGATTAACGAGCTCTTCGTGATCGGTGTCTTTGACCTGATAAAGAATGCCGTTGAACTGTGATGGTCTGAGCTCTGCACCACGCGCAAGACTGATATTGAGGCTGCGCAAAAACTCGCGCAAACCTTCCTGCTTCGCCATTGACGGAGAATCATGGATGCGGAAAATCAGTGGTTGTTTTTTCTGCTCCAAAGATTCGGCAGCTGAGACATTGGCCTGAATCATGCATTCTTCGATGAGCTTATGTGCATCAAGACGCTCAGGGATAATCACCTTGTCGACTTTGCCCTCAGAAGTGAGCAGGATTTTCTTTTCCGGCAGGTCAAGTTCGAGCGGTTCGCGCTTGTCGCGGCCACGCTTCATGACAAAATAAGCTTCCCACAGCGGTTTGAGCACTTTTTCCATGAGCGGTGCTGTCACATCATCCGGTGCGCCATCAATGGCAGCTTGTGCCTGACCATAGGCCAGATGTGCCGCCGAGCGCATCATGACGCGGTGGAATGTATGGGATTTTTTACGCCCTTCAGCGCTGAAAATCATCCGTACTGCGAGTGCAGGACGGTCTTCGCCTTCACGTAAAGAGCAAAGATTATTGGAGATACGCTCCGGCAACATCGGCACAACCCGGTCCGGGAAATAAACCGAATTACCGCGGTGCAGCGCTTCCTTATCCATTGCTGAACCGGATGTCACATAGGCCGCGACATCGGCAATGGCGACATAGACAATATATCCGCCTAAATTATTCGGGTCTTCATCGCGCTCAGCAAAGACTGCATCATCATGGTCTTTGGCGTCTGCCGGATCGATGGTTACAAGCGGAATATTGCGCCAGTCTTCGCGTTTGCCAAGTTCCAGCGGTTTGCATTTTTCGGCTTGTTCCAACACGCTTTCCGGAAAAACATGCGGAATATCATGTGCATGGATAGCAATCATCGACAGAGCTTTTTCACTGTCGAGAGCACCAACGACCTGAGAAACCTTGCCGCGGACAGGGCCGAAGCGTTTTGAGCGCGTGACCTCAACTTCAACCAGATCGCCAGCTTTCGCTTCGCTAATCTGATCTGTATCGATCAGCACTTCCGGTTGTTTTCTGTCAACCGGTTCAATGCGCCAGCCGCCTTTTTCAGAATGGCGCAAAACACCAAGCACAGAATTTTCGTGGCGCTCCAGCCGCTTAATTAAACGTGCCGTAAAACGCGGGCCGGAATTATCTGAATTACGGAAGATTTTTGCCATGATCCGGTCGCCAATGCCAACCGTCGGGCCTTTATCCTCACGGGAGCGGCGAATGAGAACAAGCGGCGCTTTATTCTCATCATCATCACTTCCATTTGTCGGCCACTCGGCAGGACGCGCCATCAGGCCGCCATCACTGTCACGACCGGTAATGTCGAGCACGGCAATGGACGGCATGGTGCCCGGACGCGATAATTTTTTGGAACGTTTTTCCAACTCACCTTCATCGGTGAGATCGCGTAAAATATCTTTTAGATGGATACGCGCATTGCCTTTGAGATTAAACGCCTTGGCAATGTCACGTTTGCCGGCGCGATCAGGATTTTCTTCAATGAATTTGAGAATATCTGCACGCGTCGGCAAATAAGCGAGATTGGTATCAGTCCGATCAGAATCATGCGGGCCCGAATTTGCTTTTGAGGCACGTCGTTCTGTACGCATAGATTTACCCTTGTCGGGATTGGTGGGGAAGCGACGTGCCAATTTTTATTCCTCTTCAGCCGTTACGGCTTTCTTTTTCGTCGTTGTTTTAGCCGCAGCCTTTGGCTTGGCCGCAGCTTTTGTTTTAGCCGGAGCTTTGGCTTTGGCTGGTGCTTTTTCTTTTACAGCAGCTTTTTTAGCCGGAGCCTTCTTGGCCTTTGTCTTTGTAGAACCTGCTTTATCGGTAATCAGCTGCAAGGCTTCTTCCAAAGTGACGGTTGTCGGTTCTTTACCTTTTGGCAATGTGGCATTGATTTTGCCCCAGTTGACATATGGGCCATAGCGTCCGTCACGCACCGTAATGGAGCCGCCATCCGGATGGTCGCCAAGGATTGCCAAAGCTGCTGGTGTGGAGCGCGTGCGTCCGCCACCTTTGGAGGCTTTGTCGGCGAGTACAGAAACAGCACGATTGATGCCGATGGTGAATACCTCATCGACATTTTCAACATTGGCATAGGCACCGTCATGCATCACATAAGGGCCATAACGACCAATACCGGCAGAAATCATCTTGCCTGTTTCAGGATGCAAGCCGACATCACGCGGTAATGCAAGCAAAGCCAGTGCTTTTTCATAGTCCACCGTATCCAGCGTCCAGCCTTTCGGCAGGCTGGCACGTTTGGCTTCTTTGCCTTCACCACGTTGCAAATAAGGGCCAAAACGGCCAGTACGCGCAGTGATATCTTCCTGTGTTTCGGGATCTTGGCCCAGCACTTTTGGCTCATTCGAACCATTGGCGCCATCGGCCCCTTCTTCACCGTTGAACTGGCGGGTGAATTTACATTCCGGATAGTTGGAACAACCAACAAATGCACCATATTTACCAAGCTTCAGCGAGAGCTGACCAACGCCACATGTGGGGCAGCTGCGCGGATCACTGCCGTCACCCCGATCAGGGAAGGCCATTGGAGCCAGCGCTTCATTGAGCGCATCCAGCACATTGGTAACGCGCAGTTCTTTGGTGCCGTCAATCGTGCCGGAGAAATCCGTCCAGAATTCACGCAGCACATCTTTCCAAAGCAGTTTGCCGTCGGAAATCAGATCGAGCTTTTCTTCCAGATCCGCAGTGAAATCATATTCCACATAACGTTTGAAGAAGTTTTCCAAGAAAGCTGTTACCAGACGACCTTTGGCTTCCGGAATAAGTTTACGCTTTTCAATCGTAATATATTCACGGTCACGCAAGGTGGCGAGTGTCGCTGCATAGGTGGAAGGGCGGCCAATACCAAGTTCTTCCATTTTCTTGATGAGTGATGCTTCAGAATAACGCGGCGGTGGCTCGGTGGAATGTTGGGTCGCATCAATGGTTTGACGTACCAGTTTTTCACCGGCGATGATTTCCGGCAGACGTGCGCTGTCCTCGTCTTCATCTTCTTCTTCGCGGTGATCCATATAGGCCGCCAAGAAACCGTCAAAGCGCGTGACAGAACCAGTAGCGCGTAGCATGGCAGCACGCGAACCATTGGTGGCTTCAATATCAACGGTTGTGCGCTCAATATCGGCCGACTGCATTTGGCTAGCGATAGCGCGTTTCCAGATCAGCTCATAAAGACGTGCCTGATCGTCATCAAGATAGCGGCGCATTTCTTTAGGTGTGCGCATAAAGTCCGTCGGACGGATTGCTTCGTGCGCTTCCTGAGCATTTTTGGCCTTGGTCGAATAATAGCGCGGCTTTTCCGGCACATATTTATCACTGAAGGTTTTGCCAATGGCAGCACGTGCGGCTTGAATGGCTTCAGGCGCCATTTGCACGCCATCGGTACGCATATAGGTGATAAGACCGGTTGTTTCGCCACCGATATCAATACCTTCATAAAGGCGCTGCGCTACCTGCATGGTGCGCGATGCACTAAAGCCAAGCTGACCGGAGGCCGCCTGTTGCAGCGTCGAGGTGGTGAATGGCGGGCCCGGATTGCGCTTTGTAGGCTTTGCTTCAACAGAAGCTGCTTTAAATTCGGCACCATCCAGCATAGTGCGGATGGCCGTTGCCTGTTCTTCATTTTTAATGTCGAGTTTGCCTAAGCGCTTGCCGTCCAATGAGGTGAGGCGCGCGACAAAATCATCATTGCGTGGTGTTTGCAGCTTGCCGGCAATGCTCCAATATTCCTCACGAACGAAACGCTCGATTTCATTTTCGCGGTCGCTGACAAGGCGCAATGCCACAGATTGCACACGGCCAGCCGAGCGGGCACCCGGCAATTTACGCCACAAAACCGGCGACAGATTAAAGCCGACGAGATAATCGAGCGCGCGGCGTGCCAGATAGGCATCCACCAGCGGCATGTCGATATCACGCGGGTTAGCCATTGCATCCAATACTGCTTTTTTGGTAATCGCGTTAAAGACAACGCGTTTAACCGGCTTGGCGCCAATTGCTTTTTTCTTATTCAAAACTTCCAGCACATGCCAAGAAATGGCTTCCCCTTCGCGATCAGGGTCAGTTGCCAGAATGAGGCTGTCACTGTTTTTCAGTGCTTTGATAATATCTGCAAGTCGCTTGGAAGATTGACTGTCAACTTCCCACGACATTTCAAAATCTTCATCAGGGCGGACAGAACCATCTTTGGCAGGCAAATCGCGCACATGGCCAAAAGATGCCAGAACCGTATAGTCTGACCCCAGATATTTATTGATAGTTTTAGCCTTGGCAGGCGATTCGACAACGACGACGTTCATTACAACAGCCTAAATTCTTGGTCCCCCACAGTGTTTTTACGCACATGCCCGAATGGCGAGGGTTTCCCATCACATGAACAGCGCAGACCATTTGGTCAAGAGTGCGCCTTGATTTTTGTTTAAAATACAACCTTTGGTTTTATTTGTTGATAAGCACTCTCATCAAGAGTACCAATTTTAATCTCTAAAAGAAAATACGATATTGTGAGCCATACTTAAAATTATTTCAGATGAGCAATTTTAAATGACGGAGCGGGGGAGTTAATGGGTGATGGGCGATTTAATAAAATTGAAATTCTGCAATTTATTGAAGATATGCTTTGCGATATGCGGATAATGGCGAAGTCGACGGATTGTCATGTGCTTGTGTACTTGCTTGAAATGGCGGTAATTGAAAGCCGCGATCAGATTGAAGCAGAAGAAAATCAGAGCGTGGGTGTTAGAATTTCACCCTCACATGCTGGGCATTAAAGCTACATGTCCATTGGGATATCGGCTGAGCTGACCTGCCAGATCAAGCTCCAGCAAAATGAGAAAAACCTGTGCCGGTTCTATGCCTGTGTGACGGATAATCTCATCAACGGAAACCGGAACAGGACTTAACAGATTAAAGATTTGCTCTCTGTCTTTATCGGAAGCAGGAGGCGTCATTTTTTCCGGATGTGGTGTTGTATTCAGCAAGGAGTGCGACTGATAGTCTTGCTCCACTTCTTCTATTTTCAAACTCAGTTGATCCGGTTGGTGCGTAAATTGCTTGTCTGTGCTTTGTTGACTTTGCCTAACCAGTTGCGGTGACAAGGCTTCGATAATGTCATTGGCTTCGGTCACAAGCAATGCGCCGTGTTTAATCAGTTCATTGGTGCCGCTTGCGCGTGGATCAAGCGGTGAGCCGGGAACAGCAAATACTACCCGCCCCATTTCGCCAGCCATTCTTGCTGTAATCAGTGAGCCGGAACGTTTTGCGGCTTCGACGACAAGTAATCCTGATGAAAGAGCGGAGATGATTCGGTTCCGGCGTGGAAAATCTTGTGCACGCGGCTCCCAGCCAAGCGGCATTTCACTCACAACCGCGCCACCATTTTCCGGAATCTCGTGATAGAGGCCAATATTTTGTGGCGGATAGGGACGATCAATACCACCGGCCAATACCGCAACAGTGCCGGTTTTTAAGCTATATTGGTGGGCGGCGGCATCAATACCGCGTGCAAGGCCGGAAATAATGGCAAAGCCTGCTTTGCCTAATTCTGCTGCGATTTTTTGTGTGAAACGTGCGCCCGCAATCGAGGCATTGCGTGAACCGACAATGCCGACAGGCGGTTTGGTGAAAACCGATAAATCACCTTGAACCGTAATTAATGGCGGTGGAGCATCACAATTTTTTAAATAAAGCGGATAATCGGGTTCGCCCATGCCGATGAGGCGTGCGCCCAAATGTTCAACGGCTTCCATTTCGCGTGTTACCTGCTCAAGCGAGGCGAGGCGAATACGACGGTAAGAACCACCGCGGCGGCTGAGTTCGGGAAGCATTTCCAGCGCATTGCTGGCAGAACCGCAGTGTAAAATCAGATCCCTGAATGTGACTGGGCCGATATTCTCACTGCGGATAAGGCGTAGCCAGTTCAGTCTTTGCTGGTCGGACAGGCGTATTCCATGAGGTGAAACCGCCTGATCGTTCATTTTTTTTGTCCGATCTTACTTTCACTGCCATCAATCAGGCGGATGATATTGGCGTGATGTTTGATGAAAATAATCACAGTCAGAACGGCCATTAAAATAGCCGTGTTGATATTACCTTGCAAATAAAGCGCAATAGGCGCCATCACGCAGGCCACAAGTGCCGAAAGTGATGAATAACGGGTCAGAAGCGCAATCAACAGCCAGACACCGGCAAAGATAAGGGCAACCTGCCAAGCAAGGGCAATCAACACGCCTAAATAGGTAGCAACACCTTTGCCACCCTTGAAGCCCAGCCAAACCGGAAAAGTGTGGCCGATAAAAGCGCCAAGACCCGCAGCCAGTGCGAAATCTGCGCCATAATAGCTGGCGAGCAATACAGCCGCTGTGCCTTTCAGCATGTCACAAATCAATGTGCCGGCTGCGAGTTTTTTATTACCGGTGCGCAGCACATTGGTGGCACCAATATTGCCTGAACCAATGGAGCGCACATCGCCAAGCCCTGCCATCTTGGTGAGCACAAGGCCAAAAGGAATGGAGCCCAGCAAATAGCCGAGGGCAAGAGCTGCAATAATTAAAAAAATGTGGGCCTCCCATGAGGTATTCTTATGAGTTGCATCATCAAAATTTAACGATTGAATCGATGCCGACAAGTTTACAGGCTATCTGATGAGGATAGCCTGTTTATTTTTTATATTACAGTTTGAAAACGGTTTTTCCAGCAACCATTGTTTGCAGAACACGTCCCGTTAAACGTGCACCTTCAAAACAACTGTTTTTCGATAGGGAATGCAGGTCTTTTTCATGCACGACCCAAGGCTCTTCCAGATCGACAATAATCAAATCCGCTGAAGCATCCGGCTTCAAAGTGCCGGCATTAAGGCCGAAAATGCGCGCTGGTGCCGTGGAAAGCACTTCTGTGAGGCGCAGCAGGCTCAAATCTTCATTATGATAAAGACGCAGCGCTGCTCCAAGCAGTGTTTCAAGGCCGATTGCACCGGCTTCCGCATCGGCAAATGGCAGGCGCTTGGTATCAACATCCTGCGGATCGTGAGCAGAGACGATAATATCAATCGTACCGTCTTTGACCGCTTCTATCATCGCCAAGCGGTCTTCTTCCTGTCGCAGTGGCGGTGACAGGCGGAAGAATGTGCGGAATTCACCAATGTCGTTTTCATTGAGCGACAAGTGATTGATGGAAATGCCAGCAGTTACATTCACAGCGTCAGCTTTAGCTCTGCGGATAGCATTGGCCGACATTTCGCATGAAATTTGGCTGGCATGGTAAAAGCCTTTGGTAAGAGCTGCCAAGCGCAAATCACGTTCAAGCGGAATAAGTTCAGCTTCACGCGGACTACCTGAAAGACCAAGCCAGCTAGCAAGCAAGCCTTCATTCATCACGCCATTGGCACCCAAATACGGGTCACGTGCTTCGCAGGAAATAATCGCATTGAAATCACGTGCATAGGTGAGGGCGCGGCGCATCGTCTGGGTATTATGAATTGTATTGCGGCCTTCGCTGAAACCGACGGCACCCGCGGCACGCAACAGGCCAAATTCAGTCAGTTCTTCGCCCTTGAGGCCACGCGTAATGGCAGCAGCCGGATAAACATTGACGATGGCCGTGTCGCGTGCAGTGCGTTTGACAAATTCAACCAGCGCCACATCATCAATCACCGGATCGGTATCCGGCATCATGATAAAGGAGGTGACACCGCCGGCAGCAGCTGCACGGCTGGCTGATGCAATGGTTTCACGATGCTCGGCGCCTGGTTCACCGACAAAAACGCGAGCATCGACAAGTCCGGGCAGAATGGATTTGCCTTGCAGATCGATGATTTCGCAATTATCAGGTGCGCCTTGATTATGTGCATTTGCGCCAGCGGCCAAAATTTTTCCATCCTGAACAATCAGGCTACCGATTTCATCCAGCTGGCGGGATGGGTCAACGATACGGGCATTAGTAAAGCAGATCGGTTTCATCAGGCTTCTCCCGTGCTTTGATTGCGTCGCGGATCAAGCAGGGCTTCCATGACGGCCATGCGCACGGCAACGCCCATTTCCACCTGATTTTGAATGGCGCTTTGCGGGCCATCGGCGACATCGGAGGCAATTTCCACACCGCGGTTCATCGGGCCGGGATGCATCACCAGCGCGTCTGGTTTGGCAATTTTTAATTTTTCTTTATCAAGGCCGTAGAAGCGGAAATATTCACGCACGGATGGCACAAAAGAACCGGCCATACGTTCACGCTGCAAGCGCAGCATCATCACGACATCTGCGTCTTTCAAGCCTTCTTCCATCGAGTTGAAGACTTCAACGCCCATATTGGCAATGCCTGCGGGCAGAAGCGTTGAGGGGGCAATCACCCGTACACGCGCACCCATCGTGTTGAGCAGTAAAATGTTGGAACGTGCAACGCGAGAATGGAGAACATCACCACAGATGGCGACAATCAAACGACCGATCTTGCCTTTGGCGCGACGGATGGTGAGGGCATCAAGCAGGGCTTGGGTCGGGTGCTCATGGGCACCATCGCCAGCATTGACCACAGAACAACCAACTTTTTGGGCAAGAAGAGCGGCAGCACCGGCAGAGGCATGGCGGATGACCAGAATATCCGGCTGCATGGCATTGAGTGTCATGGCCGTATCAATCAGTGTTTCCCCTTTTTTAACGGAGGAATTACCGACAGACATATTCATGACGTCTGCGCCCAAGCGCTTGCCTGCAAGCTCGAAGGAAGATTGCGTGCGCGTAGAAGCTTCAAAAAACAGATTGATCTGCGTTCTGCCGCGCAAGATGGATTTTTTCTTTTCAAACTGGCGCGAAACAGCCACTTCCTGATCGGCAAGATCAAGCAGGCAGTTAATGTCCAGCGGCGATAGTCCCTTGATACCAAGCAAATGGCGATGAGGGAACAGCGGGGAAACGTTTTGTGATGTCATGGCAAGTTATCCCTATAAGACGCTGTAAGGCGCGCCGCAAGCAGAGTTATCGTGAGTCTGCATAAAAATCTTGAATTTAAAAAGGGAAGATGGTGCGAATGCGAGGTGACAAACAAAAATGGCTCCGTATGAGCCATTGAAAATAGTGTTTTGTCGAACGCGATAAAAACTGCGCGAGTGACAAAATTTATTTGGTTTCGACGATGAACATTCTTGCTTCTTGAGCCTGCATGCGCTCCAGCTTGATGGGCATATATTTTTCTGAATTATAAAAATCAGTCGCTTGGGCAAGTGTGGGAAATTCAAAAATGCCAGCCAGCGGAAGAGGTGTATCATCTCCTTCAAGAACCTGCACAACGGGGCCGAAGTGCACTATTTTTCCACCTGCATCCTGAAGGGCAGTTTGAAAGCGCGGCGCAAGAGCTGCTTGTTTGATGGGGTCTGTTACACGAAGATTAATATGAACATATGCTGGCATTGTTTTATCTCCATATTGCTAAATAATGTATATACAGTATTTTAATTTAATGGAATTGTCGAGGTGACATTAATGAGTGAATGGGATTCTGCATCTTTGGAGATGATTGCTTCTGAATGCCCTGCATTTCAGGCACGAGCCACGGCACGCGCAATCACTCGTTATTATAATATATGTTTCAAACCATTTGGATTAACGGCTGAGCAGTTCGCTCTTTTAGTTGGTGTCGGCGCTAATAAAGATGCGACTGTGGTTCAGCTGGCAATGAGTGCGGGGGTTGATGCAACGACCCTTAGCCGTAATGTGCAGCATCTGGTGACACGCGGTCTGATATATACGGAAGGCGGACGTGGTCGTTCGGGAAAACGACTGAACCTGACGGATGCCGGACAGGCTTTAATGATAAATGTTGTGCCGGTCTGGAAAGCGGCAAAACAAGAATTATCGCAGCAAATGGGAGACGAGAGGTTATTGGCTGTAAGTCAGGCTATGTCAGAGCTTACGAAAGCAGTCAGTTCGTTGTGACTTTTTTTGACCGAACGTGGATTGAAATGTTTTGTCAGTTATATACAGTCGTGCATTCATAATATTGCATGGCGATGGCCACGTTCCGATTGTTTTATTTGCACAGGCGTGACGTATATGAACTATCATTTGTGGTTTGGCTTTATAGCGGCCTCTATTGTTGTGGGTATCGTGCCGGGGCCGGGTGTATTAAGTATCGTCGGCTATGCAATTAGTTCCGGCACGCGTACAGCTTTAGCGTCCGTTGCCGGTATGGCCGTTGGCAATCTATTTGCTATGACACTCTCGCTGGCCGGCGTTGGCGCATTGCTTGCAAGCTCCGCAACTGCTTTTATGCTTCTTAAATGGGCAGGGGCATTTTATCTGATCTGGCTTGGTATTCTTGCAATCCGGAGCAGTCATATGAACGCTAATGATACGGCTGCAGCCATCAATCCTATTTCAGCAAGCCTTGCTTTTCGCAGCAATATTCTGATCGGCGTTTTTCATCCTAAAACAATTGTGTTTTTTGTGGCGTTTGTGCCGCAATTTATTGATGGCAACCATGCATACTGGCCGCAGGCCATATTGTTGATTTGCACTTTCACCGTGGTGGTTGGAATAACGGATGCATTATATGCTTTAACGGCTGCGAGAGCGCGCTCTTTATTAGTCAGTTCAAAAAAAACGAAAATCTGGATGGGGCGCGCTGGTGGGGGGGGCTTGGTTGCGGCTGGAGCCGCAACCTTAATGACAAAGAACTAAACCAACGTGGGCAGGACTTAATCTGCCCATTCAGGCTCTGTCGTAAAGGCGATGGTCAGCCAGCGATCCGGGCTTCGCTCACCCAGAGCATCTGCCAGTTCATCGCGGATGGCATCCCATTCTTCCAGTTTTTTTGCAGGCCAATTCGCTGGCACAATAAAGTAAAGCTCGATTTGGGTGCCACGTCCAACTTTGGCGACATAAGCGCGATAGGACAGAAAACCATAACGCTCGACAAATTCTTGAGCGACGCTTTCGGCATTTTCTTTTAGTTCAATCGGCGTGAATAGAAGTATATCTGCCAGCGCTTGTTTGATTGTGACAAACGGCATCGGTATAATAATAAGACATACAATCGTTAGCACAGCCGGATCGATATAGGATAACATCCAATCCAGACTTGTGCCTTCAAGTATTATCCCGATCATAAATGCAATAAAGAGTGCCGCAGTAATACCAGCCGACATATACCATGCTTTGGCATCAAGGGCGACAAAGTCTGATTTTAGTTTGCGGTTGGCACGCATTTCCAGCCAGCCCATTAATATGCAGACAACTAATGCGAAGGCAGCATAAAAGACGGCATAACTGAATTCGAGATGGCGGCCACCAGACATCAAACTGCCAATGGCATTGATCAGTGCGTAGATGGATACGCCTGTCAGCATCAGGCCATTGAGGCCAAGCACCATTGGTTCCAGATGCCAGAATCCCATGGTGAAGCGATCACGCAATTTGCCGCTAGGCGGTTCGGGTAGGGTAGAGAGGCTGATCAGCCGCGCCACGATCAATGCAAGGCCACTGAGTGCTGCATCAATGAGCAGATAAACACCATCAAATACAATAGAAAACGAGCCGGCAAGCAGACCGAAAACGACGCCGAAACCGGCTAAAAATATTGTGACAGTAATTGAGGTTTTGAGAATGGATTGTTCGGTATGCAAAATTCACTCCGGCATTATGCAGTTCAAATAAAATTTAATTGTTTACAATATGATATATTTTTAAAGTTGATCAGGATCAATGCGTGAACAGTGTTTATAAGATTGAATCATTCTAATTCACGCGATAGCCTAAGGCTTGAAGTGATCAGTTTTTGCCCCTAACGGAGTTATTATGTCCACTCAAATGCAGATGTCGTTATTTCTGGGCTCGATTGCCTTTATGGTTTTGGTCGGATCTGGCTTTATTGTAATTCTGACGGTGCCTGCTTTGGCTAAAAGCCCGGTCTATCCTATGATCATTCTGGCTGCCGTGAGCTTTATTATAACACCATTTATCGGCTGGGTTGTTGCCGGAAAAATTCAAAGTCTTCAAAAGAAGTAATATTCTTCAAAGGTGATTTTACTGAAAGGGCGCTTATAACAAGCGCCTTTTTTGTTTTTCAGGTGCAATCATTCGCTTTTTCAGAATCAAAACATAGAATCGAGTGAATCATTGACAGGATTCGGCGAGAAGATTCGCGTTTCAGGGTAAAGTGATGCGATTTCAATAAGCTAGAGGAATCAATTTGCAGCAGAAAATGCCGTTCTGTGGATAAAATATACAACCATTCAGTGTTTAACCGGGTTTAATATCAATTAATGGTAATTGTTTTTGCGTTAAAAACGAAATAAAATGCGTTTTCTTCCGATTTCTGATTTTTCTGTGTTGACCAAACGGAAAGTGCGCCTTATGTATCGGCCAACTTCTGAGGGAGACAACTTCTTCCCCCAAGGGAGCGCGTAGCTCAGCAGGTAGAGCAACTGACTTTTAATCAGTAGGTCCACGGTTCGAACCCGTGCGCGCTCACCACTTTATTAAGTGGTGTCAGATTGTTGGAAAATCACACATCCTTTTATAAATATGCAATTGTCTTAATTTGAACGCAATATGTTCTTATAAAGAAAATAAGACATTGTTTATGAGCGCTGTAACGCGTCAGCTGTTCGCGAATGTTGCTGTCATTTTAAACCTTTGACCACGGATGTACTGGCACTGGTGAAAATGGCCTGAGGAAGGTCGGTGCGGTTCGCCCCGGCCTTTTTTATTACTTAAAGATAATAATCACTGATTTTGGCGATTTTCAGGATTAAAAATTTATACTAACGTCATAAATGAATGCTAATTTTATTCAGTTCTCAACACGCAATCAGAAGTGAACGTCTCTTATGTCGGAGCTTGCCCAGTGGGTTTCTGCAATTGTATTTTCAATATTTATTATTGGATACGCTCTGTTTTATCTCAATAGCACCAGTCGCAAGCATTCGGGCGAGGTTGCATCGCTGACGGTTAAAGTAGGATTGGTGGCACTTTCGGTTGGTGCTGCGCTGACAAGCTTTGTTGCGGCAGCGGTAATTGATTAAGTTTATGATTTTTAAATAAAAAGGCGGCTCATGATGAACCGCCTTTTTTAATGTCTTTGTTTCACTGTCTTATGCAGGGCGGATCAGAATATGTTTTTTACGGCCAAGCGACAGCTTGATAACGCCCTGATCGTTTAAATGCTCGGCATTGACGACCATGCGCGGATCGCTGATGACAACGTCATTGAGGCGTACAGCACCACCTTCAACATGGCGACGACCTTCACCATTGGTGTTGACGAGACCGGCCAATGTCATCAGAGCCAGCAGGCCGATGCCTTCGTGCAATGTAGCACGGTGAACGCCGACTGTTGGCAGATTGTCGGAAATTTCGCCATCTTCAAAGGTTTTGCGTGCAGTTTCTGCCGCTTCTTCAGCCGCTTCACGGCCATGCAGCATAGCGGTGACTTCAGTGGCAAAAATCTTCTTGGCTTCGTTGATTTCCGAGCCGCCAAGTTCTGCAAGCTTGGCAATTTCATCCAAAGGCAGGGTGGTGTAGAGCTTAAGGAAGCGTTCTACGTCTGCATCTTCGGTATTGCGCCAATATTGCCAGAAATCATAAGCGCTCAACATGTCTGCATTGAGCCAAACCGCACCGGAGAGCGATTTACCCATTTTTGCACCTGACGAAGTGGTCAGGAGCGGCGAGGTGAGTGCATAAAGCTGAGGTGTATCCATGCGGTGGCCAAGATCAATACCATTGATAATGTTGCCCCATTGATCGGAACCGCCCATTTGCAGACGCATGCCATAACGCTTGTTCAGCTCAACATAGTCATAAGCTTGCAAGATCATATAGTTGAACTCGAGGAATGACAGAGATTGCTCGCGATCAAGGCGCTGTTTGACAGAATCAAACGACAGCATACGGTTGACCGAGAAATGACGGCCGACATCGCGCAGGAATTCAAGATAGTTGAGGCCGCGCAGCCAGTCCGCATTGTTGACCATCAGCGCATCGGTCGGGCCGTCACCAAAGGTCAGATAATTGGCAAATACTTTTTTGATACCTGCAATATTTTCAGCGATGGTTTCTTCGGTCATCAGCTTGCGTGCTTCATCTTTAAAGGACGGATCACCGATCATGCCTGTACCACCACCCATCAGCGCTACAGGGCGATGGCCGGTTTTCTGCATCCAATGCAGCATCATGATCTGAATAAGGCCGCCCGCATGCAGACTGGATGCGGTCGGGTCAAAGCCGATATAACCCGTAACGATTTCCTTGGTGAATAACTCATCAAGGCCGCTTTCGTCTGAGACCTGATGAATAAAACCGCGCTCAGAGAGCGTGCGAAGAAAATCGGACTTGAAGCCGGACATACCCTTTTCCTGACTATGTGTTACGAAGTATAACAATACTTACTCATTGTTTATGCTCTGCCCTTAACATAAAATTTTGAAAACAAAAAGAAAGCTGCTGCGGCTAAATATCAATTTGGCGGGCGGATTGATAAAGATTGCCGCTGAAAGCGTAGAGCGTTTGATTTTAAACAGTATTCAGCCTGAATTATGATTGATCTGTGGTGATGCTGCGCCGTGGCGTGCGATCGGCAATATTGATTGCCCAATTTTGATGGTTGTCTGTTTTAGGAAAGACTTTTGCAGAAGATTTTGCCAATGATTTTTGATGAAAACTATCAAATGTCTGCATAAATTTTGCCGGATTTCCGGCAACGACGACATTATCGGGTACGCTTTTGGTGACAACACTTCCGGCGCCTACCACTACATTATCACCTATGATGACACCGGGCAGGATGATGCAGCCGGCTCCGATAAAAACATTATTGCCGATTTTAATCGGTGCAATGTGATAGCGGCGGCCGTTTTCGTCTTGAACAAGAGCCGTTGATTCATCATGCGTGACCAACAATACATCATATGAGATGACGACATTGTCGCCGAGTTCGATCAAAAATGGTTCAGATCCCCATTTGAATGTATGGATATCGCAGTTTTTACCGACTTTCACACCACGTCTGCGCGCATAATCAGCGCCGCTCATGGTGGCAACACGATAAATATCTGAAAGGGCTGCGAGAAATCGGAGCATATGGACTGGTTTCTTAAATTATAGGGTTTCAGCTTTATGGGTACCATAACAGAGCGTGACACATAAAAAAATCCGGCAGGTGAGTGCCGGATTTTTTATATAATAATGCGGCAGCGATTAACGCAGGCGCTTCATACGAGGTTCAACCAGTTCGCCAGCAAGGCGACGGTCGAGATATTCGGAACATTCTGCAATCAGTTCATCACCATGGCCGGTGAAGAAGTGGTTAGCACCTTCCATGGTCTTTTGCGTGATGGTGATACCTTTTTGGGTCTTGAGCTTGTCAACCAGCACCTGCACATCTTTTGGCTGCGAGACCTTGTCGTTCTCACCATGAATGATGAGGCCGGATGAAGGGCACGGTGCCAAAAACGCAAAGTCATAAATATTCGGCTGAGGTGCCACTGAAATGAAACCTTCAATTTCAGGGCGACGCATCAAAAGCTGCATACCGATCCATGAGCCGAAAGAATAACCGGCAACCCAGCAATTTTTAGAATCAGGGTGCAAAGATTGTACCCAGTCCAGCGCACTGGCTGCATCGGACAATTCACCAGGGCCATGATCGAACTCGCCCTGACTTCTGCCGATTCCACGGAAGTTGAAGCGCAAAGTGGTGAAATTGCGCTGCTGGAACATGTAAAACAGATCGTAAACGATCTTGTTGTTCATCGTTCCGCCAAATTGGGGATGCGGATGCAGAATGATAGCAATAGGCGCATTTTTTTCAGAAGAAGGCTGATAACGACCTTCGAGACGACCTGCAGGTCCGTTGAAAATGACTTCAGGCATATATACTCCGCTGTTAACCGCAATATCGGAGGATTTAGGTATAGTTTTCCTTGACGCAAGGACGAATGACACCTAAAACCACTTTAGAACGTTTCAAAACTGAACCGTTTCATTGTTCTATATAGGCTTCATAGGCTTTTCTTGGTTGAAATTTCAAGAAAATTGCGCTTTGAGCGCCTAAATGATGCAGAATTAGGAGAATAGCCCGTGGGCGGGAGCAAGAAAAGGCTCTATCTTGATTATAATGCCAGCGCTCCGCTCTTGAGCCAAGCGCGCGATATAATCATCGCTGCACTTGATGTGACCGGAAATCCTTCTTCGGTTCACGGTGAAGGGCGCGCCACCAAGGCTATGATGGAAACAGCACGCCGACAGGTGGCGGCACTCACCAATGCCCGTGCTGATCACGTTTTCTTTACATCAGGGGCGACTGAAGCTGCGTCAACACTGTTGAGTCCGACCTATATGATGGGACGTGCGCCGGTGCGTATGTCGAAGCTCTATGTCAGCGCGACCGAGCATCCTTGCATGTTGGCCGGTGGTCAGTTTTCACCTGATAATATAGTGACATTGCCGGTTCATCAGACTGGTCTTTTGGATATGCAAGCGTTGCGCGAAAACTTGTCGGCGCATGATGGCGCGCAAGGTTTGCCGCTTGTGGCTGTGCAATATGCCAATAATGAAACAGGTGTGATTCAGCCGGTATCAGAAGTGGCGAGCGTTGTTAAAAATGCCGGCGGCATTCTGGTGGTGGATTGCGTGCAGGCGGCTGGGCGAATTCCATTAGATATTACAAATAATTGTGGTGATTACTTCATCCTTTCCTCGCACAAAATAGGTGGGGCAAAAGGGGTGGGCGCGATTGTTGCTGTTTCTGATCTGCTAATGCCGAAAGCACTTATTCGTGGTGGCGGTCAGGAAAAAGGCCATCGTGCCGGAACGGAAGCACTGCAATTAATTACCGGTTTTGGTGCAGCAGCGCATCAGGCACATCAGCGTATTTTAAATGGTGGCTGGTCTGCTGATTTGCGTGACGCTATGGAACGCCGCATTCTGGAAGTGGCACCTTCTACGCTGATTTACGGTGCAGAAGTCGAGCGTCTGCCGAATACAACATTTTTTTCGCTGAAAAATATGAAGGCGGAAACAGTACAGATCGCCTTTGATTTAGGCGGCATTGCCGTATCGGCAGGCTCTGCCTGTTCATCCGGCAAGGTTGGCCCCAGCCATGTGATTGTGGCGATGGGCTATGAACATGGAACCGGTGCGATCCGCGTGTCGTTATCACCTGATACTGATAGCGCTGACATTGACCGTTTCATGCAGGTTTTACACGAAATTGTTAGTAGACAGCAGCGTGTGAATGATAAACACAACATCAGTGCGTGAAAGCTCTGTTGTTGTAAATAATGGCCAGATATTTTCGGATATCAGGCAATACAGGTTACAAAAGCGCCAGTCGCGCACTACATAGAGATAGTAAGATTTTACTGTCTTGACGTTTGCAACTGTCGGGCCTTGAACCTGACGAGGATGGAGAACGCCGATGCCTGCCGTGCAGGAAACGATCGATCAGGTCCGCAATCTTGATGTGGATCAGTATAAATACGGCTTTGAGACCATTATCCAGATGGATAGAGCGCCAAAAGGCCTTAACGAAGACATTATCCGCTTCATTTCCGCCAAAAAGGATGAACCGGAATGGATGCTGGAATGGCGTCTGAAGGCTTATGAACGCTGGCTGACAATGGAAGAGCCTGATTGGGCGCGTGTGGATTATCCGAAAATTGATTTTCAGGATATCCGCTATTACGCAGCGCCGAAAGATCAGACCGGCCCTAAGTCGCTGGATGAGGTTGATCCGGAACTTTTGCGCACCTATGAAAAGCTTGGCATTCCTTTACGTGAGCAGGAATTGCTTGCCGGTGTGCGCAAACATGGTGAGCCGAGCCCGATGGATGAAGATCCGTCAGATAATATTTACGCTTCCGGCCGTGTGGCAGTGGATGCGGTTTTTGATTCTGTTTCAGTGGTCACCACTTTTAAGAAGGAGCTGGCGAAAGCTGGCGTAATCTTCTGTTCGATTTCAGAAGCGATCCGTGAACATCCGGAACTGGTGAAAAAATATCTGGCCAGTGTTGTGCCGGTTTCAGACAATTATTACGCAACACTCAATTCGGCTGTTTTCACTGACGGTTCGTTCGTTTACGTGCCGAAGGGCGTACGCTGCCCGATGGAATTGTCGACCTATTTCCGTATCAACGAAAAAGATACCGGTCAGTTTGAACGCACGCTGATCATCGTGGAAGAAGGCGGCTATGTTTCATACTTGGAAGGTTGCACTGCACCACAGCGTGACGATAACCAGCTGCACGCAGCTGTTGTTGAACTGATTGCTCTTGATGATGCTGAAATTAAATACTCCACCGTTCAGAACTGGTATCCGGGCGACAAAGACGGCAAGGGCGGTATTTATAACTTCGTGACCAAGCGTGGTGATTGCCGCGGCAAGAACTCGAAAATTTCGTGGACACAGGTTGAAACCGGTTCTGCGATCACATGGAAATATCCGTCCTGTATTTTACGTGGCGATAATTCCCGCGGCGAGTTCTATTCGATTGCTGTTTCCAACGGATATCAGCAGATCGATAGCGGCACGAAGATGATCCATCTTGGCAAGAACACCTCCAGCCGCATCATTTCGAAAGGTATTTCTGCCGGTAATTCCAGCAATACCTATCGCGGTCAGGTTTCTGCCCATCGCAAGGCGGAAAATGCCCGTAACTTCACCCAGTGTGACAGTTTGCTGATCGGCAATGATTGCGGTGCTCATACCGTGCCTTATATTGAGGCGAAAAATTCCACTGCCCAGTTTGAACATGAAGCAACGACATCGAAGATTTCAGATGATCAGCTGTTCTATGTGATGCAGCGCGGCATTCCGGAAGAAGAGGCGATTGCTCTGATCGTCAACGGCTTTGTTAAAGAAGTTATTCAGGAACTGCCGATGGAATTCGCCGTCGAGGCACAGAAGTTGATTGGTATCTCGCTTGAAGGCAGCGTCGGTTAACGACGCGTTTTCACCCGATAAGGGGCTAATCTTTGCGTGTTTAAACACGCTGAAGTTTCAGCTGGCTGAGTACCAGCACGATTATAAGGTTTAAGAATATGATTGAGATCAAAAACCTGCACGCCAATATCGCTGGCACAGATACAGAAATTATCCGTGGTTTGAACCTGACCGTTAAAAACGGTGAAGTTGCAGCGATTATGGGGCCAAACGGTTCCGGTAAATCGACCCTGTCTTACATTCTGGCAGGCCGCAGTGATTATGAAGTAACTGAAGGCGACATTCTGTTCAACGGTGAATCCATCCTCGAAATGGATCCGGCAGAACGTGCAGCCGCAGGTATTTTCCTGGCTTTCCAGTATCCGATGGAAATCCCAGGTGTTGCCACTATGGAATTTTTGAAAGTTGCTATGAACTCACAGCGTAAAGCACGCGGTGAGCCTGAGCTGAAAATTCCTGAATTCATCAAGCTGGTTAAAGAAGCTGCTGCAACACTCAACATCGACATGGAAATGCTGAAGCGTCCGCTCAATGTTGGTTTCTCCGGCGGTGAAAAGAAGCGCGCTGAAATCTTGCAGATGAAACTGTTGCAGCCTGGTCTTTGCGTCCTTGATGAAACAGATAGTGGTCTTGATATTGATGCGTTGAAGATCGTTTCCGACGGTGTGAATGCATTGCGTTCGCCTGATCGTGCAGTGATTGTTATTACTCACTATCAGCGTCTGCTCGATTACATCGTGCCTGATTCCGTTCACGTTCTTTACAAAGGTCAGATTATTAAATCTGGCGACAAGGATCTGGCAAAATATCTGGAAGACAATGGTTACGCTGACACCATCGGCGAAGTCGCTTGAAGGGGGGCTGGTTATGAATATTCAGACCGTCAGGCCGAAAACACCGGCTGAAAGCGCTCTCATTGATATGTTTGGCGAGCGCATCGGGGCGCTTTCCGGCACACCGGAGGTTCTTGCTGCGCGTGATAATGCGCTTGAAGAACTCAAAAATAATGGCTTGCCTTCACGTCGTATTGAAAGCTGGCATTATACGGATCTGCGCACATTATTTAAGAGTACCGCACCGTTTGTCAGCAGTTCAGACGTAAAACTGCGCCCTGTATTAGTTGCAGGCTCCAGCCAACTGGCTGTGGTTAACGGTGTTGCGCAAGCTGCCAAGGCGGTCAGTGATGTCACTGTAACCCTCGTGCGCGATATGCTGCACGATGGTTCGATTGCTGGCACAATGGTAACAAAGGGCTTTGATGATGCTGTCGGGCAGATCAACACGGCTTATGTTTCCGATGGTTGGGCACTGGAACTGGCCGACGGCACAGAATTGCAAGCTCCACTTGAGTTACAGAATGTGCAGTTCGGCGGCCAAAGCCATGTGCGTTTTCCGGCAAAGTTTGGCAAGAACACTAAGGCTACAATCATTGAGCGCCAGATCGGTGGTACCAGTGAAACCCTGTCATCTTCGGTCAGTCATGTGAGCGTGGAAGATGGTGCGGATATCATTTGGGTAATTGTTCGCGAGTTTGATGAAAGCTCGACACAGTTTTCTCAGTTCAATGCAACAATTGGTGCCGATGCCAAGCTCACGCTTTACATTGTCAATGCAGGTGGTCATCTGGTTCGTCAGGAAATCCACGTTGATGTTCTCGGCGAAGATTCCGACTTCGAGATGCGCACATTGAACTTGCTTAGTGACAAGAGCCACACAGACGTCACTATGACTGTCGGCCATCTGGTGGAAAACACCCGCTCGGTTGAAATCGTACGTAACGTTGTGACCGGTGAAGCACGGGGTGTGTTTCAGGGTATGATTAAAGTTGCCCAGATTGCACAGAAAACCGATGCCCGTATGGCATGCAACACTTTGTTGCTGTCTGATGGTGCCGAGTTTGATGCAAAACCGGAACTTGAAATCTTTGCTGATGACGTTGCTTGCGGTCATGGTGCAACTGTTACCGAAATCCACAATGATCATCTGTTCTATCTGATGGCACGTGGTATTCCTGAGCCGGTTGCACGTGGCTTATTGGTTAAGGCATTTATTGCTGAAATCATCGAAGAACTTGAAAACGAGTCATTGGTGGAAGCATTGGAAGCAATTCTCTCCGACTGGCTTGAAGCGCATGCCTGATTAATCACGTCCGGGCAGATTTGACTGCCCGGACATGATTGCCGTTGGCAAAGGGAATAATCATGAACAAAATTATGACGCCTGCATCGGCTTATGATGTTGAAGCTATTCGTGCTGATTTTCCGATTTTGTCACGGCAAGTGCACGGAAAACCGCTTGTTTATCTGGACAATGGTGCCTCTGCGCAAAAACCGAAAACTGTGATTGACGCGGTAACGGCAGCCTATTCCAATGAATATGCCAATGTGCATCGCGGTCTTCATTTCTTGTCTAATGCGACAACCGATGCATATGAAAAGGCGCGTGAGACGGTTTGCCGTTTTCTCAATGCCAATTCAACCGACGAGATTGTTTTTACCAAAAATGCTACCGAAGCGATTAACACTGTCGCTTATGGTTATGGAATGCCGCAAATCGGGGAGGGTGACGAAATTGTGCTCTCCATTATGGAGCATCATTCCAATATCGTACCGTGGCATTTTATTCGTGAGCGGCAAGGTGCAAAACTGGTTTTCGCCCCTGTCGATGATCAGGGCACTTTGCACCTTGAAGAGTTTGAAAAAACACTGACCGAAAAAACCAAGCTGGTTGCCATTACACATATGTCAAATGCTTTGGGCACAGTAACGCCGATTAAACAAATCGTGCGCATTGCCCATGAACGGGGCATTCCCGTATTGGTGGATGGTAGCCAGAGTGCAGTCCACATGCATGTGGACATGCAGGATATGGGCTGCGACTGGTATGTTTTCACAGGTCATAAAGTTTACGGGCCGTCCGGTATCGGCGTACTTTATGGACGCAAAGAAATGCTGGAAAAAATGCGCCCGTTTCAAGGTGGCGGTGAAATGATTGAAGATGTCACAGTTGAAAATGTGACCTATAATCATCCGCCACACCGTTTTGAAGCAGGAACGCCACCAATCGTGCAGGCAATTGGTTTGGGGGCAGCGCTTGAATATATGGAAAGCGTCGGCCGTCACGCCATCTGGTCGCACGAAGAAAGATTGCGTGATTATGCGCATGAACGTCTGGAACAAATTGAAGGTTTGCGCATTATCGGCAAAGCACCAAATAAAGGTGCAATCATTTCCTTCATGCTGGACGACATTCACGCCCATGATGTGTCGATGGTGATTGATCGTGCAGGTGTGGCTGTTCGTGCCGGCACCCATTGTGCGCAGCCACTCTTGAAGCGCTTTGGTGTTAGTTCTACATGCCGTGCATCCTTTGCAATGTATAATACACTTGCTGAAATTGATGTGCTTGCAGAAGCGCTTGAAAAAGCCAAGAAATTTTTCGGATAAGAATGATGACACAAGAAACCGATAACAAGCCGCAGGATGAGGCGGAAAAAAGCTCTCCTTTTCATACATCTTCGGTCATTCCTGAAGATGTGCTGCTGCGGCTGACCGATGATATTATTGCGGCTGTCAAAACTGTTTATGATCCGGAAATTCCGGCCGATATTTACGAGCTCGGTTTGATTTACAAGATCGACATCGAAGATGATTATACGGTCAAAATCGAGATGACACTGACAGCACCGGGCTGTCCGGTGGCAGGCGAAATGCCGGGCTGGGTTGAAAATGCGGTCGGTACGGTTGAAGGTGTTTCCCATGTTGAAGTTACCATGACCTTTGATCCGCCTTGGACGCCGGATCGCATGTCTGAAGAAGCGCAAGTTGCAGTTGGCTGGTACTAAGCAAGTCTGATTGTAGTCAATTGCTTTAAAAAATCCGATCAGTATGTTCGTTGAATGCGGGCATACTGATTTTGCATTTTTGTGGTTGAAAGCAGTCCGTTAAAATTGCTGTCAGTTTCGTGTTCTTGGCTGTTGTAACTTTTGCCAGAGGGCTTAAAATCTTTAAAACATTCTCTACATATGTATCATCCGATGCAGCTGGGGCTTTAAGTGGTTTTCGACAAGATGAAATCTTTTAATATCGTAATGCAGGATCATGAAGAGGACGACCGTGGTGGAACCGGCCACGGAACAGCTGTTATTACGCGCACAAAAACTGTCATAAAAAAGCCAAACCTTTACCGCGTCCTTATTTTGAATGATGATTACACGCCGATGGAATTCGTTGTGCATGTTTTGCAGCGTTTTTTCCAGAAATCGATTGATGATGCCACCCGTATCATGTTGCATGTTCATAATCATGGTGTGGGCGAATGTGGCGTTTATACTTATGAGGTTGCTGAGACTAAAGTTAATCAGGTCATGGAATTCTCTCGCCAAAACCAGCATCCGCTGCAATGCGTGATGGAGAAAAAGTGAGGTCATATGCCATCGTTTTCTACCAGTCTTGAAAGGGCACTGCATCAGGCCCTGACCATTGCCAACGAACGGCACCACGAATATGCAACGCTGGAGCACTTGTTGCTGGCGTTGATTGACGATCAGGACGCAGGCGCGGTGATGCGTGCATGTAGTGTTGACCTTGAACATTTAAAACGCGTTGTAACGGATTATATTGACCGCGAGTTGGATAATCTGGTGACCGGCTATGACGAAGATTCAAAGCCGACAGCCGCTTTCCAGCGTGTGATTCAACGTGCGGTTATCCATGTCCAATCTTCCAACCGTGAAGAAGTGACCGGTGCCAATGTGCTGGTTGCAATTTTTGCCGAGCGTGAAAGTCATGCGGCTTATTTCCTGCAAGAGCAGCAAATGACTCGCTATGATGCAGTCAATTTCATTTCTCACGGTATTTCAAAAGCGCCTGAAAGCAACGAAGTTCGTATCCCGCGCGGGGCTGAGGCGAGTTCAGAAGAAAATTCGGCGAATAGTGAAACTGACGAAACACCGAAGAAAAAACCGGATGCATTGACGGCTTATTGCGTCAATTTGAATGAAAAAGCTAAAAGTGGCCGTATTGATCGTTTGATCGGTCGTCAAAGCGAGATTGACCGTACAATCCAAGTGCTTTGCCGTCGCTCCAAAAATAATCCGCTTTATGTGGGTGATCCGGGTGTTGGTAAAACAGCGATTGCGGAAGGCTTGGCCAAGCGTATCGTTGATGGTGATGTGCCGGAAGTGCTGCTCGATGCGACGATCTTTTCGCTCGATATGGGTAGTCTGCTTGCAGGTACCCGCTATCGCGGTGATTTTGAAGAGCGTCTGAAACAGGTTGTTAAAGAGCTCGAAGAATATCCGGGCGCGATTTTATTCATTGATGAAATTCACACGGTTATCGGGGCAGGTGCGACATCGGGCGGGGCTATGGATGCCTCTAACTTGCTGAAGCCCGCGCTTTCTTCTGGTGCCATCCGTTGCATGGGCTCGACAACCTATAAAGAGTTCAGGCAGTTTTTTGAAAAAGACCGTGCATTGGTGCGCCGTTTCCAGAAAATTGATGTGGTGGAACCAACCATTCCTGATGCGATTGAGATCATGAATGGTCTGCGCCCTTATTTCGAAGATTTCCATAAAGTGAAATATACCGATGAGGCGATCAAATCGGCGGTGGAACTCTCGGCGCGTTATATTTCAGATCGTAAATTGCCGGATAAAGCAATTGATGTGATTGATGAAACCGGTGCGAGCCAGATGTTGCTGCCGCAGGACAAGCGCAAGAAAACAATTGGTTTGAGCGAGATTGAGGCAACGATTGCGACCATGGCCCGCATCCCGCCGAAAACTGTCTCTAAAGACGATCAGGTGGTGCTTGCCAATCTGCAGGCCGAGCTTAAACGTATTGTTTATGGGCAGGATTTGGCAATCGATGCATTGTCTGCTGCGATCAAGCTTGCCCGTGCGGGCTTACGTGAACCTGATAAGCCGATTGGTTCCTATCTTTTCTCAGGCCCGACGGGTGTGGGAAAGACAGAAGTTGCGCGCCAATTGGCGGCGTCACTTGGCGTCGAACTTTTACGCTTTGATATGTCCGAATATATGGAACGTCATACGGTTTCACGTCTGATCGGCGCGCCTCCCGGCTATGTCGGTTTTGATCAGGGCGGATTGCTTACTGATGGTGTGGATCAACATCCGCATTGTGTGCTTTTGCTGGATGAAATTGAAAAGGCGCACCCTGATCTCTTCAACATTTTGTTGCAGGTAATGGATCACGGTACACTTACCGATCACAACGGCAAAAAGATCGATTTCCGTAATGTGATTTTGATCATGACAACCAATGCCGGTGCGGCTGATATGGCAAAAGCGGCTATTGGCTTTGGTTCGGGACGGCGTGAAGGCGATGATCTGGAAGCAATCAACCGCCTGTTTACGCCGGAATTCCGTAACCGTCTGGATGCGATCATTCCGTTTGGCCCGCTGCCTGTTGCTGTTATTCACCAAGTGGTACAGAAATTTGTGCTGCAATTGGAAGCACAATTGGCCGAGCGTGGCGTAACGATTGAACTGAGCGAAGCTGCCATAAGCTGGCTCGCCGATAAAGGTTATGACGAGCGAATGGGTGCACGTCCGCTGGGTCGTGTCATTCAGGAATATGTCAAGAAACCGTTGGCGGATGAGGTTTTGTTCGGCAAGCTGAAGAATGGCGGTACTGTCAAACTGGATGTAGCTACGGACAAGCAGGGTAATGAAGTTCTGAAACTTGAAACAGTGGCAGAACGTGTTGTGCGCCCAAAAAAAGAAGCGTCACCTGTTAAGAAACCAGCAGCAAAGCCTAAAAAAACAATCGCTAAGGCGAAGGAAAAAGTAACAACAGCTCCGGATAATGAAAAGCCGGTGAAAAAGGCAAGAAGTACGGTTCCGAAGGTTCCGCGTAGTTAGAAGATATTTAAGCTTTTTCTTAAAAAAATAAGCGGCCGTAGTCTTTTGCGGCCGTTTTTTTGTATGAGCGATGTATTGCGCGTCAACCAGTGATAAAGAACAGCTATCTCTTTGATTATTTGTGGTATTGAAGCGAAAAACAGAAGAAAGCTCTTGAACTTAGAGCCTGACTTGTGACATATGAATCGCATCATCCGCGGACGTGGTGAAATCGGTATACACAGCAGATTTAAAATCTGCCGCTCATAGAGCTTGCGGGTTCAAGTCCCGCCGTCCGCACCACCATTCTTAATTTGAAAATTTATCTCCTGTGTGCAATCGAGTGCTTGGCTTTGATTGTATCTTGATAGTCTTTTGTTGTGTTGCAACCTGGCTGTCAAAGTATGAAGTGCTTTTGTAATGCAGGCCATTACTACTGAATTCGTTTCAAATTTTAAATTGTAAAATAGATTTGCGAAAAACACAGTTGAGATCATTTTCTATTGAAGTGGTAACGTGTTTATTATTATGCATATAAATGCTGAAAGCGCTCATGGTTTTGAATAAGCGCTATGAGATAAATTTTATTACCTTGATAAGGTTTTGATCGCGGTTATGAGGCAGAATTATAACATGTTTTCGATATTGTAGTGGTTAGTTGTAATCATTGATCGTATTCAAATTACTATCACCTTTTGAAGAATTTGACAAAAAAATGCGTAATTATTGTATGACCTGCTATAAGGCCGATTGAGAATCGGTTTTGCTCAATTCTGGCTATTCAGATTTTCGTGTAATGGTTAAAAATTTCGAACCATCTCAGTAAAACGTATCACGATGAATTGGATTGTTTCTGCTTTTTCCACAATGAGGACGATATACAATCAGGTTTTGCTATTCGTTGGCTGGTTTATGCACTCGTGTTCAGTATGAAGTTTGAATTATGTGTATAATTAAAAAAGCCTGATTAAATCGAACTCATCAACCTCTATGTTCGTTTTCATCATTTATCAATGGATCGTTGCATCATGCACTGGTGTGTCTGGTGACATCTTGCGACTTTCGAAACTGCGGAGACACTATGTCTGGCAATGACTTCGAAGCGGATCATCTCGATACGCTTGATCGTGACCTCGGGCGTTTTTCAACGCTTGAACGTGCAGCTAGTTATACAGCGCGTCCTATGGTTGCCCCCGGCCTTGGCTTTGTTTTTATCGTGTTAGCCGGTTTGATCGCATTGGTATCTTTAGGGCAAACCAATAACAGCCTCTTTATTGTCATCGTCGCTATCTTTGGTGCCTATATGGCATTGAATATTGGTGCAAATGACGTCGCTAACAATATGGGGCCGGCTGTTGGTGCCAATGCGCTGACCATGGGTGGCGCCATTGCGATTGCTGCCATTTTCGAAAGTGCTGGAGCTTTTATCGGCGGTGCCGATGTGGTTTCTACAATTGCCACCGGTATCATCGCACCACAATCAATGGGAACGCCGGAATCCTTTGTCTGGGCTATGGTTGCAGCGCTTCTATCCTCTGCGATTTGGGTCAATATAGCCACATGGATTGGTGCTCCGGTTTCCACTACACATTCTGTTGTTGGTGGCGTAATGGGGGCAGGGATTGCAGCGGCAGGCTTGAGCGCGATCAGCTGGGGTACGATCGGGATGATCGCAGCAAGCTGGGTGATTTCGCCGGTTTTGGGTGGTATTATTGCCGCGGGCTTCTTGTGGTTTATCAAAGCGCGTATTGTGTATCAGCCGGATAAAATTGCTGCGGCACGCAAATGGGTGCCTGTATTGGTTGGCTTTATGGCCGGGACATTTGCAACTTATCTTGTTCTCAAAGCGATGCAGAACATCTATCCGATTTCTATTCAGGCGGCTTTATTAGCAGGCTTCGCTATTGGTGTGCTGATTGGTTTCATTATGGTGCCGATTATCCGTCGCCAGTCTGAAGGTCTTGAAAACCGCAACAAGTCCATCAAAGTTCTGTTTGGTATTCCATTGGTTGTGTCTGCAGCTCTTTTGAGCTTTGCGCATGGTGCCAATGATGTGGCTAATGCCGTCGGGCCGTTGGCTGCCATCGTACAGGTTTCGCATACAGGTATGTTTGCCGAGGAAGTAACGATTCCTTTTTGGGTGATGCTAATCGGTGCGCTTGGTATTTCGGTTGGCTTGTTCCTGTTTGGACCAAAACTTATCCGGATGGTCGGTAGCCAGATCACCAAGCTTAATCCGATGCGCGCTTATTGTGTAGCGCTTTCCGCTGCTGTAACCGTCATTATTGCCAGCTGGCTTGGCTTGCCGGTAAGCTCAACCCATATTGCGGTCGGCGCTATTTTCGGCGTTGGATTTTTTCGTGAATGGGATGCAGAACGTCGTTTGCGTAAAGCACACTTGACTATTCCTACAGAAGACAGAATTGCTCCGGAAGAACGGCGCCGCCGTAAACTGGTTCGCCGATCCCATGTTATGACAATTGGGGCGGCTTGGGTTGTTACATTACCTGCAACCGGTATTTTGTCAGCGCTTCTTTATTTGAGTTTAAGCTTGCTGATTAAATAAAAAATAACCTGTCAAAGTAAAAAAAGCCCGTTCACATAAATGTGTTACGGGCTTTTCGTTTTACTGCTTTATAAATAATGTATCATATTTCACAATGACTTAGATGCTTTATTGACTTGGTAAATAAAGTGTGAGCGATTTTTGGAATCAAGTTAATGGTCACTGTGCCCATTTTGCTACAGACATATTTTGCAATTGGCTTATATTTATATTCGAAACGTAATTGAATTCGCTTATACAGTGATTGGGGATTGGTATGAATATCAAGTCGATTTTAATGGCATCAACAGTTGTTGTTTTGGCTGGTTACAATGCGAATGCAGCTGATGCGATTGTTTATGAAGAACCAGCTCCGGTAGTTGTTGCGCCTGTATTCAGCTGGGCTGGCGGTTATGTCGGTGGTCAGATTGGTTATGGTTGGGCTTCTTCAAAATTCAGCGGTGAGGATGGCTCGGAAAAAGTAAAGCCTGACGGTTTCCTCGGTGGTCTTTATGCGGGTTATAACTTTGATACCGGCAGCAATTTTATCTTCGGTATTGATGGTGATGTAACCTTTAATGGTCTGAAGAAGACTGTTCATGATACCGATGAGTTTTTGGGAGATGATAGCTTAGAAAGCAAACTGCGTACATCAGGTGCTGTTCGTGCCCGTGTTGGTATCGCTTATGACCGCTTCCTACCATATTTGGCTGGTGGTGTTGCGTTCGGTGAAGTGAAAAACAGACTGACTATTGATGGTGAAACATACTCCCATAGCAAAACCCGTACTGGCTGGACCGTTGGTGGTGGCTTTGATTATGCCGCAACAGACAATGTAATCATGCGTCTGGAATACCGTTATACGGATTACGGTCGTAAAGATTTCGCCGGAACTGTTGATGGTCTTGATTTTAATTCCCGCAACAAGTTCACTGTTAATGAAGTACGCCTTGGTGTTGCATATAAGTTCTGATCTTATACATTCGTGATTTTAAAAAGCCGCCTGAAAGGGCGGCTTTTTTATTGTCTAAATCTTTGCAAGTTGCCCAAATATAATAATCATCATGCCGCAAAGGCATAAGCCAGCGCCGATAATATCCCAACGGTTTGGCATTTGTTGCTCGATAAACCACAACCAGAAGATTGAGGCGACTATATAAATGCCGCCATATGCTGCATAGGCGCGTCCGGCGAAATCCAAGTCTATTCGGGTTAAAATCCAGGCAAAAAATACCAATGAAAGAATGCCTGGGACAAGCCAGAGCGGGCTTTTATTCAGACGAAGCCACGCCCAAAAAGCATAACAACCAGCAATTTCGGCCAAGGCGGCAAGAATATAAAGGCTAAGGGCGCTAGCAACAGGCATCATTTGATCTCATGCGAAAATAGACTGGCTATTGTTTATCACATCAGGCCTCAGTCGCCATTACTTAAATAAAAGCTGGCAGGGTGAAGTGGATGCCATTGTACATTATGCTGCTGGTTTCAAAAATTTTCGGATCATCATGGTAATCAATCCGCGGCTCGTTTCAAAACTACTTTGAGGTGCAATAAGCGGTATCATCGGAGCAGCGTAAATCAATGAGATGAGGACCGCACTGGTGTGCTCAGGATCAAAACTTGCGTCAACATCTCCGCGCGCCTGTCCGGCGCGCAAAGTGGCAATCAAAAGTTGTCTGACGTTATCCGTATTGGCTATCATGATTTGGCGGACATTTTCATTTCTGGCGGCTTCGGCAAAAAGCTCAAAAGTGATGCGGCAATGCTCAACTTCCGTCCAGCTTTTCATGCTCCATAATTCCGATACCAGAACAGTTGCAGTCTCATCACTTTCGGAATGCACATCGAAATAAGCGTGTAATTTCTTCAGGTAATCATCCGCCATAGCTTCGACGATGGCATCTTTGCTGGCAAAATAATGATAAAGATGGCCGGGGCTCATGCCGGCTTCCTTGCATATCATGGATATGGATGCGCCTTGCAGTCCGTGAGCCAGAAAACAATCATGGGCAGCTGCTAAAATTTCCTGTCTCTTTGCTTCATGCTGTTCGGGATTAATTTTGCGCGCCATTTTCGCTCTCCAATTTATAGAGTGATCACTCTAATAACCTTGACGGCCTGTTAAAAATAAATAGAGTGATCGCTCAAACTATAGTGGAATCATCCTTCCGTCCAGATCTTTAGGGATGAATTCATTATCTGCTTAGCGAGACATATATGCGCAAACTTCGTCCAATTCTATCCACTGTAATCGCCTTGATATTGGCTGTTTTCTTTTTATTCGGTGCTTATAGCAATTTCTTTCTCAATGAAAAAAACGCTGCTGCTTATGCAGCATGGGGCTATCCGGACTGGTTCCACTATGTGACCGCCATTCTTGAATTTACGACCAGTATGTTGCTGATAAACCGATTAAGTCGCTCTTTGGGTTCATTGCTTGGAGCATTGGTTATGGTGGCCGCCTCATTAACCACAGTTTGGAATGCCGATTACGGTCACGCGGTTGCGCCACTGGTTGTTTTGACAGTGTCACTGATTTCTCTGTGGCTGTCTTTGCTCGTCAATAAACAATCTGACTGAATTCCTTCCATGTCATTCTCAAATCTTACCGGAGATTTACCCGTGCAGAGTACTACTATGCCGGATCAGCCAATTGCTGGTGCAGATAATTGGTCTGAACTATTATCCGGCCGTCATTTGGCTATCGTTGTAGTCATGGCAAGCGGCGTTTTGCTTTATGCTATGAACCTTTATTTTACGGCTGCATTATTACCTTCCATTGTTGAGGATATCGGCGGACAGCAATATTATGCCTGGGTCACGACAGGTTTTGTGATCGCTGTTATTGTCGCCTCGTTTTTTGTCAGCCGCACTTTAGAATGGAAGGGGCCAGCTTTTACTTATGTCATGGCTTTTGTCATTTTTGCGATCGGAGCAGGTGTCAATGCAGTCAGTCCGACAATGGAGCTTTTAATTGTTGGTCGTGCCGCCATTGCCTGAGCGTCATTAGGCGCGCGCTACCGGTGTTGTCTCTGCATTGGCAGGTACATTGATGGCGGCAGGAGATGATGCTGCCATTGATGCCGCGCGTTATGTAACATTCGGCATCGCATTGCTGACTGTGATTGGTATTTTCTCGGCGGGCATTGCCAGTAAAAAGTAAATTTATGAAATCAGCAATGGCAGCTTTCAATAAAGGCCGCCAATGCTATTGATCTCTTTTTGTGAACAGGCTGTTTGCAATTTTACGACTTGTTTGAACAATGAATAAAGACGATCTCTCTATTAGAAAAGCGCTTATGCTGAGGATGAAAAGAGATCAAAAGGCGATGAACAGACGCTCCTTTATTGCTGCCGGTTTGGCGAGTACGGCATCTATTTTGACCACAGCGGGTGTTGGCTTTGCCGGGGATCTGTCACAGGAGAGAGTGACCATGGATGAGAAATTGTCACCAGTCGTTTCGCCATTGCCTTTTGCCATGACAACGCCGGTGCGTGTTGCCCGTGTCGGCTTGAAATCACGCGATGCCGAAAGTTTGGCTCAATATTACCGGAATATAATTGGCTTACAGGAAATAGCACGTCGTAATCATACGATTATTCTAGGGGCGGGTGATCGGGAATTACTTGAAATCGAGCAGTTTTCTTCTGCCAAACCAGATGATCCACGTAGCGCGGGTCTTTATCATACGGCCTTTTTGTTGCCTTCGCGTGTTGATCTGGCACGTTGGGCGCGCTTTGCTATTGATAAACAAATTCCGGTTGCCGGTGCTTCCGACCATAATGTCAGTGAAGCGGTTTATCTCACCGATCCGGAAGGCAACGGCATTGAAATTTATGCCGATCGTCCGCATGAAGGCTGGCAATGGAACGGCTCACAGGTGGTGATGGGAACTGAAGCTCTGGATGTTGGCAATTTGCTGGATGCTGGAAAACATGCAGGCGGTGAGTGGCTTGAGGCTCCGCAAAACACAGTTGTCGGTCATGTGCATCTGCGCGTTGGCAATGCACAGCACGCCGAAACTTTTTGGCATGACGAGCTGGGTTTTGATACGGTGCAAGCTTATGGTGACAAGGCTGTTTTCTTGTCAACCGGCGGCTATCATCACCATATCGCTGCCAATTCCTGGCAAAGTAATCGTGCAGAAAAACGCGATTTAGACCGCGCAGGATTGTCATTTGTAGTACTTGAAGACAGCCGTGGCGGCGCTTCGAATACATTTGAAGATCCTTGGGGCAATGTAATCACGACCAGCAAAGTCTGAAGAAACCGTTCTATCATTAAAAAAGTCCCGTTGATGAAAACGGGACTTTTAGAAACAACCGCAAGTGATGGCTGCAAATCTTAGAAGTCAAATAATTCGCCGAGCAGCGACTTCTTTTTAAGATATTTTTTATGCTCATAATCATCATCACGTCTGTAACGACCGTCATGAGCGCGCCCGTCATATTGACGATCACCGGAGCGCTGATCATTATGGTAAGCGGTTCTTGGCTCTTCTGCGGGAACTGATCGTTCAATAATCTTATCCAGCTCACCGCGATCCAGCCAGACGCCACGGCATTTAGGGCAATAATCAATTTCAATTCCCTGACGCTCGGACATGACCAGTTCACTATTATCAATAGGGCAGAGCATTATCTTTAAGACTCCTCATTTGCTTTCAAATGAAACTGGGAAGCGAATTATGACTTTTCAAGATTGCTCAAAATTTTTTATAATCGCTCGCGCTAGTTTTTCATGAGCGAAGAGTGTTTGATACGGCAGGGGCCGGAATTTTTACATATACCATCCAGATAACGATAGCGTACAGAAATGATCTGATTTGGTTTTGGCCACTTCTTACGCGGGATCATGGATTGATAGTCCTCACTTTCCGGCTGAAAGTTGAATGCTTCGCCGGTTTTTGGACATTCTGCCTGACCTTGCGCTTTCACACTGATAATCTTTGCAAAAAGCATATGCTCATTCGTTTGAGGCTTTTGAACCTGAACCGTCAGATCACAAATCTCCCAATTGGCGGCAGATGCGAATGGCGACGTGAATATAAAAATATTGCCTGCGATCAAAGATGTAATCAAAGGCTTGAATAGCTGACTGAGCATTGATTAATTTACCGCCTTGATGAAGATGTTAAAATAACAAGCGAAATTTTAAGATATCTCACGCTCAACCATAGCTTTGATTTTGACTGTTTTTTCAAAGTGGTCGAGCTTATGCGTTCTGATCCACCACTCTGCTGCTTCCATCAACAGCTCCGGATCATCATTTTTATTGGCAAAAAATGCGTAAAAAGAAAGGCCGACATTATCACCTTTGGCTGCAATCTTTTGATTGCAAACCTCAATGACTTTTTGGTTTAAGCTATTACGCATTGAATATTCCTGAAGGTTATTTATTGGGTGTTAATCATAAAGGAATTGGCCTCAATAAACCGGATGAAGTCATTCATCAACGGGGTTTCACGCTGTCTATCCCAAGCGATGCCGATATTGAAATTGCAATGCATATCTTCCAGTGGAATGGCGACCACATCCTGAGGCAGAGTTTTGGCAATAGCCGAGCCGTAAAGTGTATGCCTCTTTGCATGGCAATCAGCTGTAAAAGTACCGGCACGTCATCTGCCTCATCGCCGACAACGGGTAATCATCATCTATTTCATCATAGGTGCTGAGCTCATGAAGATAAGTCAGCAACAGCGCATGAATTTGTGGTTTCAAGCTTTTTGGCGCTATTTCGACTGAGATAATCATCCGTTTAACTTTCTGTTGTGTCTGCGCATTTCATGCACCTCTCAAGCCAATGCAATTGCCCCAAGGATCTATAAATTGGCACGTTTTTAAATTGTCCTGAATTGTAATCGGGCCACGATAAAGGGATGCGCTAATTGTTTGAAACATGGATTAATACCGCCGCGATGTTACCGTCGATAACCATAGAGACATCCTTTAATAAGGGCATTTTGCGGCTTTGTTTTTTTGATAACGCAGAAACTATTCATTTTAAAAATCATACTCATAAAGGCTGCCGACTTGTTAAATTGATACCAAACTGTCAGAAAGCATGAAATTTATTACATTCAAAATGTGGCTTAGAAAAGTATGGACGATATCATTATTCGCCGTCTTCAAAGAGATGAAGTTAAAAATGTCTGGCAGATTGAACGACGCGAAATTGTTGAAGATGTTTATTATGTAAAAGATGGCGATTTGTATCTTCGCTCTGAATTCTATGACACGCGCGACTGGCCGGATGGTGAGCCGGAGCTTTATACACCGGTCTTGCTTGATTGCTTTGATCATGGCGGTGTGTTTTTAGGAGCATTTAATGATGAAAAATTAGTGGCTGCCGGCGTTGTTGATGCACGTCCTGTAATCGATTATCCGGATTTGCGCCAATTGCCGTTTTTGCATGTCAGCCATGATTGGCGCGGAAAAAAGCTGGCATCCAAGTTTTATGGGCTTTGCAAAGAAATCGCGCTAGAACAGGGTGCGAAAGGCTTTTATATATCTGCGACATCCACACGCCGAACCGTTGATTTTTATATGCACCAAGGTGGTGTTTTAACCACAAAACCAGATAAGAAACTCTATGAGATGGAGCCGGATGATATCCATCTCATTCATTATTTTTTGAGCTGAGTTTTATATGATGCCGCCTTATGGGGAGCGGTATTTATAGCCATTTTTATCTTTCTTAGACTTTCGTATGAGTCGTTTTTTTGATGTTCAGATTTTTTTCATTACATTTTACGTAATATTGGTTCAAAAATGGGATGTTTTAGATTGAAGCCATAACATTAGATAAATATACTGATATTATTCAATATAAACAAAAACTTGTTTCGATATCTTCATCTTCTAATTTGATCATATATTCATTTTGAATAGCAATAAAATTGCTGAAATAAGCACATTGACAATAACTATATAATCTATTCGTATAGATAGAATAGTAACATTCAATGGGAGAAGAGAATGGATACTGGTCATAAAAAAAATTATATTCGGGAACATCAGAAAATAAGAACGACTGGGGGGGCACCCCTTCGAATGGCAAGCTTTGCTTTAGCAGCTTGTCTTATCACAACACCTGTTTTGGCAGAGCAGAATTTAAAGCCGCTTATTAATTCTGGCGAGAAATTATTGGAATTTGACTGGCCGGCACTTCAAATTGGCACCGGAGAATATGAAGAAGGTCCGACTGGGGTTACCGTATTCAAATTTGGCAAGAAATCACTTGGCGCAGTGGATGTGCGCGGCGGTGCGCCCGGTACTGTGAACACGGATTATTTGCGCCTTGGCTATGAAAAGCCGGAACTTGATGCAGTGGTTTTTTCAGGAGGCTCTTGGTACGGCTTGGAAAGCACCACAGCAGTGGCAACAGGTCTGAAAGACGACAATATCCGCAATGGTTATTGGGATAATTTGGCGCTGACAGTGGGTGCCATTATTTACGATTTTGGCGACCGTCGTCTCAATGAAGTTTATCCGGATAAAAAACTGGCGCAGGCTGCATTGCGGGCTGTGAGACCAGGTGTGTTTCCTCTTGGTTCGCAGGGAGCAGGGCGTTTTGCCCGTTCCGGTGGCTTCTTTGGTTGCGGCTCCTATTCAGGTCAAGGGGGCGCTTTCCGTCAGATTGGTGATATTAAAATCGCTGCTTTTACGGTTGTAAATGCAGGCGGTGTGATTACTGATCGTGATGGATCAATTGTCACTTGCTTTAAAGACAGTACCTGGCCGGAATCTACTAAAACCGCAGATCTTTTTGCAGGTGTTCCTCATAGCCGTAAACTTGGTTGGGATGGTGTTCCGCAAGGTGCCGATAATAAAAATACAACCATCAGTCTCGTTGTGACCAATCAAAAAATGACCTATGCGGAACTGCAAAGATTGGCAGTGCAAGTACATACCTCAATGGGACGAGGGTTACAGCCTTTCGCCACCGTCAATGACGGTGACGTTCTCTATGCAGTCTCAACCGGCGAAGTCGGGGACGATGTCAAGGCAGGCGGCATGTCTGCAAGTGATTTGGGGGCAGGAATTAGTACAGGTGATCTGGGTGCAATTGCATCAGAAGTGATGTGGGATGCTATTCTCGCTTCAGTGCCTGAGCAGCCGAAAAAATTGGTTCCTGCCGAAGATCTGAAATTATCAGAAGATAACTTGGCTAAAATGACAGGTAAATATGTTTTCAGTCCTTTTGTAACTGTCGAAATTACGCATAAAGATGGTCAGCTTTATGCGCAGGCAGTGGGTGACAGACCTGCTTTTGCAATTGGTAAAGAAAAACCGGTTAAACTCTCTGCAGTTTCAGAAAATCTTTTTACTGTTGCAGATCGTTATCCGCTAGCTCTTCAGTTTGATGAGGCAAGTGGGCTGACGATCAATCCCGGTCATTGGGAGCAAAAATCGATTAAGTCGAGCAAATAATTATCTTGATTACGGGCGGCCTGCGGGCCGCCTTATTGCTATAGGTTTAATGTTCGCTCATAAAAATATCCAAATATGAATTAAGGGTACATGTAATGCTTCACGGTCTTTCTGCTTTTCCTGTGACGCCCGTCAGCGAACAGGGGATTTTAAATAGTGAAGCTTTGAAGCAATTAACCGAACGGATGATTACCGCAGGTGTTCATTCTATCGGTCTTTTGGGTAGTACGGGTGCATATATGTACCTGAATGAGAGAACGAGGCGGCAGGCCATTGAAGTGGCGCAGACACAGAATAACGGACGGGTGCCGCTTGTCGTCGGCATCAGTGCCATGCGTACTGATGATGCGGTGAATTATGCCAAAGACGCGAAAGCAATGGGAGCGACAGCCGGATTACTATCTGCTGTATCCTACACACCACTCACCGAAGATGAAGTATTTGTGCATTTTACAACAGTTGCCCGTCAAAGCGGCCTGCCATTATGTATTTATGACAACCCTTCAACGACTCATTTTACTTTTTCAGAGCGCTTGATATTCCGTTTAGCTCAAATGCCCGATATCGTCGGGATTAAGAACCCTTTGCCAGTCTGTGAAATCAAAGAACATTTACAACGCCAAAGAGTCAATATGCCAACGGGTTTTGAAATCGGTTATAGTGGAGATTGGGGTTGCGCTGATGCACTGATTGCAGGCGCTGATACATGGTATAGCGTCTTAGCTGGCACATTTCCGGGTATTTGTGTTGAATTAACAAATGCAGCGCAAACCGGTGATATCAACAAAGCGCGGGATTTAAACATGCGCTTGCAACCGCTCTGGGATGTTTTCAAAAAATATTCCAGTTTGCGCGTTACTTACGAAATGCTTGATTATTTTGAAATAGCAGATGCCGCACTTCCTAAACCACTTTTGCCTTTAAGCTTATCGGATCGTGAAAGTGTCATTCGGGTTTTAGAAAATTATTCGACGGATTTTTTACGGTAACTCACTCCGATTAAGCATAATCAGAACGGTTTTGTAACAATGAAGGCAATGATTGCTACGATGATGAGAGCGATCAATGAATAGATTTTATCACTCATAGTCTCTCCTGAAAACACGCTTTTATTGAAGCAAATCAGGTGTGATGCTTTAGGCCAAGATTGTATTGTTACCGTAGCCAATTATATCCTTTTTTTAGAGTTTTTATTATGAATTATGAAATTTGAATTGCAGAATAAATATGGATTTTAAATAAAATTGAGTTCCACAAGCGGGGAGAAGCAAAGTAGAAGCCCGATTAATGCAAGTTTGCTCCTGTGATAAAACAATCCCCACAAACCGAAAATAAGGGCTATCGGCACAGTAAAAATGCAATAAATTATCAAATAGCCGTCATTACCAGTGCCAAATATAGTGATATAATAAAACAATAAAGCAGTTATCGCGCCAAATATTATCGCTATGATTGCGGAAAAGCAGATGTTTCTTTGGACACGATACTGATCTGTTTGCATAATTATTGGCAGCGTTCACGATTAAGTCGGACTTTTATTTTGTCAGCCTTACCTTCTGCCACTGTTTTTGAAGTTAAAATATGTGCGCGAAGCGAACAGGTACCAGCAAGCACTTCAAAATTATTGGCTCGGATATACATAACTGAGTGGATCGGGTGTTTGGGCAGTTTTTTAGCAACAGTATCAACGATTGCTTTTACCTCTGCCGCCCGTTGCTTGGATGGGCTTACAGCCGCTTCTGCGATTTGATAAACACCTGATAAATTGAGCATAAGGGCAGCGGTAAAGATAGGAATAGCTTTCTTCATTGGCCAGGCCTCCGATTGAGCTGATGAGTTTCAAATTAATGTCTATTCGACGCGACAGTGACTGAAACGTCAATGGATAAAGACATAATTTTTTATTTTATCATGTCACATTTGGTTGGATGATCAGCAAGGCAAAGGAAGTATAACACACTAAATATCATTGATAAGGCGGCTTTGATTGCCGCATATAATTGCTGTCATTATAAAACTGCTCAGAATTTTTCTCCATACAATTGATAAATGCCAATTTTTGTTCAGCATATTGATATGTTTGCATAAATGCGCCCATATATAAGGCTGATCATTCGCACTTCAAAGCCTTAGCGTGCCCTATAGATGGCAGTGATTTTTCCACCAATGAGTGCCTGATCTGTCAACTTGCCGCTCTCAATGAAATCACTGTCGATTGGTAAAGGTGGATCAAATTGTAAATCCATTGCAAAGAATCCTGCCGGATGTGGCATATCCTGGATAAATTTGAGTAAGGCTTGTCGGGAACTAGCATTGATCTGGCTGTCGGGCAGCATTTCAATAGCTTTGCTTGCTAAATCACGCAGGCGCGCAATATCGGCTTCCAGATCTCTTTCTTCGCTTTCTGAGGGCAAGGCAGCGTAATTGGCAAGTACAGGTAGGGCGAAACTCTCCCATATGCCTTGATTATCAAGCCGTATACGCAGATGTGAAAGTGTGGCGGTTGGATGAGCTATGAGTGATGCAACCGATGAACCGGCCGGCAGATTTATTTCGGCAGAGATTGAAGCTTTGCCGAGCTTTGTGCTGCTGATTTCTGCATTCTGAATATGTAGAAATCCGCTTTCTGGATTAAAGCGGTAGGAGGCTGAGACATCCATTGGCCATTGTTGAATTGAGGTGATGTAATTCGACATATGGTTGCCGCTTTGCAGTATCATACGGATACCGTCTACCGCAATCCGTCCCCATTGCGGCGGAGCTTTATTCAAGTCAGGCGTATCCGACAAGTAATCCTGAAAGCGGTCAAATTCGACGATGGCTCTTTCAATTGACCAGTCCATGAAACTCGATGAATCATAAATACTGTTTGAAATGATGCAACCTTCAGGAATGTCCCGAACGGCATTATCCTTGCGGGGCTTGAGAACATTCACGTTCTTTAGAAATTCTTCACACTGGCTAAATTTAGCTTTGTCTACTCCATCCGTTGTTGCTTGAGCGAATACAGAGGTGACGGTAAGAGATAGCATAAACGTAGGCAGAATGAGACGCATTTTAACCCGTTCTATATTAAACAAGATTTCAAAATAGACTTGTTTCACACCGTAGCTGCTGTCAAGCGCAATAAAAAATTCATGATTGTCGCTGTTGCAGCTATTAATAGGGTTTGGCTTGATAGGTTATGCTGCCATTATCAAAGCTTATGATGTGTTGAGAAAGCAGTATTAAAAAATAAACCCCATGCAATTGACGCTGCACGGGGCTTCTTGGTTCTATTGATTAACAGGTCAGTTGCTGATTATCATCTTTTTGAAAGGCTGTATTTCAGCCTTCGGGGCCACGTCTTTTTTCTTTATGCTACTCCCGCGAACCCGGCAGAAATATTCAGTCTGCGCATGGCTAACTTGCAGATGTGTTCCTTGTGATGTGAAACCATTCTTGCACTCAATGACATATACGCCGTTATTAACATGGATAGAGTAGGCGAAGGCTTGAGAAAAAGGTGCCATCAATAATACAGATACGACCGCGAGTTTTGTAAGATATTTGCGTTTCATAATCATTCCTGCCATTGAACTGATCTCAAATTACGTGTGGGAGAATGAACGCTCACTGAATAATCTATTCATATTTCAGATAGCTGAAGATGCTTGTGTTATCAGTAACAAAAGCCTGGATGAGATGGGGGGGCGAGAGAGCGGCAGTGATCTTTTGAGTTGTCTATGTTGGTCGATGATGACGTAGTAATGCATTAGGTGAGCAACGATTATGGAGTAGATGCTGAGCAATATATATAAACGCCCAAAGATGTATCTTATCAATCAGACATTGTTCTTACATTGTTCCTCAATAATACACCCTCAATTGATGACACTGGGAGATTAGAGAGCATCAGGAAGATGCTTTAAAGTAATAATTCAATTGTCATTAATGTTTATTTTGATATCGAAAGTATTAATCATGTCAATACAAGTATGGCATGGTAACATTGGTTAAAACATCATTTATGTTGTTTGTATAGGGAGGATTTGGTTGTTGGAATTTCACCATTCAAGCCATCGTTGGAGCTAGCAATGGCTGTAAATGGTAATTATCTGGAGATTTTAAATCATTATTCTTTGCGTATATCTGCCTGCTCAACATCGTCTGAATTTATAAAACTTCGTCGTGAAGCCGCTAGAAAAGCAATTAGATCAACAAATATATTGTGGGATGACGTCAATACTGACTGGCCGGTAAGTTTAGAGTCATATGCTCATCGGCTTCAAAGTCTATTTCATGATAAAATTCCTGAAATACAATATTTTCTTGAAGCAAGTTAAAGAAACACCGACTGTGGAATATGATTTCCTTAAGCGTTTAATTGCATTTGTTGATTGGATGGGAGAGGTGTCACCACTAATTATAAAATGAATTAGCGGTGATAAGCGCATGCGTGAACACACTGCATAAGGTTACCACTTTATAACCCATTCTGCGCATATTAATCGCAGGTGTTGTTTCATATTTCGTTCTGATATGGTTGGGAGTCATGATGGCAAGCATCAAATAACGCTTAAAGCTGCCAAAGCCGTCAGTCAGTCATTATAAAAGGGTAGGGGTGAATGAGACAATTAATAATTATATGGGCAGTTTTTCTCTGAATGTTGAACAACTTGAGCGAAGGTTACCCAAATGCATCAGCGCTGCCAATTAAACAAATGACGCTCGGTGGATGCTGATGCTTCAGATAGTGGTTTCAGGCTATGCGATTAACAAATTACTGCCTATCGCCCAATACGCAACAGGCCTTTGAAACTACTCGTTAATGGCAGCTGATGTACTGCTCGATTGAGGAGAAGATAATCTCACTCTTTGTAGAGGGGTTTTTCTTTTAGGCTTTGGAAGAAGGCCGTCTTTTTGTGCTTGTTTTTTAGCGGCTTTACGTGCCCGGCTAATCGCATCAGCCTTTTCACGAACTCTACGCTCGGAAGGCTTCTCATAGGCGCGTCTAGCTTTTAGCTCACGTAAAATACCTTCGCGTTGCATTTTCTTTTTTAAAACGCGTAATGCTTGATCAACATTGTTATCTCTTACTAGAACTTGCAATTTAGGCTCTTTCTCGCTTTTATAAACGATTGGAGTTGTTGGTAATTAAATGAAATAAAAAAGGCCGAGCGATTGCTCAGCCTTCAAAATTTATAGCCATTCCAGTGCCAGTACGTCCGTGGTCAAAGGAAGGCGGCTATACAATTAAGCAGCTTGCAGGTTGCAAGCAGATGTCTTACCTGAACGATTATCGCGTTCTGTATCGAAGGAAATTGTCTGGCCTTCTGTCAAAGACTGCATACCTGAACGCTCAACAGCAGAAATATGTACAAATACATCTGCGCCGCCATTATCAGGCTGAATAAAGCCGAAGCCTTTTGTTGAATTAAACCATTTAACTGTGCCTGTGGTCATAACGAACCCTTTCTTAGCAACAATAGGATATCCCAGCACAAGAGCGTACTGTGAACGTGAAAGCGATTTTTTGAAAGAAGGTTCGTTAAAGACACACAAAGTGCGCAAAAAGCAAAGCTAAACAAGCAAATATCGATACGCCTAATGTATGGTAGATAATCGCAATGTCAACCCTTGGTTTGAACTTTTGTTGATTTCAACTTTTTGGTAATTTCATGTTTCGTTATTAATGCAAGCGTCATAGGGTTATTTGATAGTTTTAAATTAATGAGACTATTCATAATTCATTTCAACGTGGCCAAAGCTTGAGGCGTTTTCCGTGACGTTTTATGTCCACGAAAGTGCCACGGCGTCATTTTATATCCAATATGTTCTTTTTCTTGATTTAATGAACTTGCTTAAAAAGTCTTTATATTCTAAGGCTTTCATAGGTTCGGAGCGTAGCGCAGCTAAGTAGCGCACTTGAATGGGGAAAAGTTTCCCTACTTCGAACTCTCTTTTAAAATCAATATGTTATTATTTGATGCACTGTCCTTTGCAGGGATTTCTGTGGGACTAATTGCGTGCAGCGCATTTCTGATGTCCTCAACCAGTGCATGAGCATATTTTGTCGTAGTTTTTATATCTTCATGTCCTAGAAGTTTTTGCGCAACCCGTAGGTTGCTGGCACGTAGAATTCTTGTAGCGGTGGTATGTCTTATACCATGGAAGCGAAAGTTTTGTACGCCTGAGTTTTTTACAGCCCGTCGCATTGCGCTTTTTAAACCAGATTCTGTGAGTGGGTACGGACAATCTGCGAGACTTGCCTGACGCATTTCAATATCTCTGGCAGTGGTTCATGGATTTGAACGCAAGCCGATCAACAGGAATGAGCGTCAGCCCTATATCATGGGCAGAGATTGAGGCTTATTCATCAGGCTTGCAGCTTGGCATAAAGCCGTGGGAGCGCCGTATCTTGCGCGATATGGATACCCACGCATAGGTAAGCCACAAGGATTTCATCATAGTTCTCCCACTTGTTAACGCCTCCATATGACGCGAGTCGTTTAACGGGTGGGAGTGAGACTAAGGTATGAGTATTGGCCGTATGCGTGAGCTTAGGATTGAAGGAGAGTGCTCAAGTTTTTAATAAGAAACTATAAGTAAGGATTTTCTTAACTGTGAAATGTTTGACTCGCTGTGATTTCAATTGGTTAAGATGGTGGAAGTATGCGCGAGCAAACACAGCAGTTTATTTCGAACACTAATGAAATAGTATTACAAATATCGGACTTGTTGGTGACATATGCCTTTTCAGTAATCGGGGCTATTGTCATTCTTCTTTTAGGATGGATAATTGCGGGGTATTTGGAACGGATTGCCAAAAAGTCTCTTGCCAAAATTCATGGTTTTGATGCAACTTTAACGGGTTTTCTCAGTCAATTTATACGCTACGGAACATTGTTGATTGTTCTGGTTATGGTTCTTGGGCAGTTTGGAATACAAACAGCTTCAATACTGGCAGCTTTAGGTGCCATCGGCTTAGCGATTGGCTTAGCATTGCAAGGTACGCTGCAAAATATTGCTGCGGGCATCATGTTACTGATATTACGCCCTTTTGCGGTAGGTGATTATATATCAACAAGTGCGGTTGCAGGCACAGTTAAGGAAATTGACCTATTTACATCGGAGCTGACCACTTATGATGGATTAAATATTGTGGTTCCAAACTCAGTTCTTTGGAATACCCCAGTTACCAACTATAGCCGCCTTGATACTCGGCTGCATGATTTTCAAGTGCGCATTAGTTACGAGAATGATATTCAGGCCGCTTTCCAACTAATTAATTCAATTATAACTGCCCAAAAAGGTGTTCTTAATGAACCCGAACCGATTTTTTTCGTCGCTGAACTCGCGGAAAATGCAGTTGTATTGAATTGTCGTTATTGGATTGCAGCATCTGAATACTGGACTGTCAGCCGCAAAACTATTGAAGAGGTTAAGTATGCTTTTGATAAAAATGGGATTAGCATTCCTTATAATCAGATAGTCTATCATAAAGCAGCATAATAAAGCGCCCTTAGGGCGCTTTATTCGTCCGTCTTGGTGGGGTGGTTCCCCTCGACATTAGAAGGCAAGGAGTTTGAACGTTAAGCTGCGTTGGCTTTATCTCTTGGGGCATCATTTACCAAATGATACGGCTGAATTAAAACCTCTGCCGGAATGTGCCAGTCTCTGTTGAGTTTGAATGCCATATCCATAGTAAGTTGGCGCTTCTTGCTTAGAACTTCGGAAGCGCGAGAGCGTGATCCGATTACATCAGCAAGGGCAGCCTGCTTATATCCGGCCATATCCATATGTGCCTGAATGGCTTCGATAGGGTCGGGTGTCGTAATAGGGTAGTGTTTATCCTCATATGCTTCAATGAGAGTAGCGAGGATATCGAAGCGATCACCATCAGGGGAGCCTACTTCTGGTTCATTCTCGAAGTATTTGGTAATTTCGACAATAGCCCAATCATAGTCGGCTTCGGTTTTAATAGGACGAATATTTTCCATCACACCTTCTCCGGATTGATTTTGTCATATTCTTTATGTGTCCCGACAAACTTGATGAGAACACGGTGAAACTTGTATGCCACATGCACAACGATACGGTATTTGTTGCCGCCAATGTCAAAAATAACGCGATTGTCACTAACAAAGTCTGCGGAGCCGAACATAGCCTTGATATCCTGCGGACTAGACCATTCGGCCTTGCTTACCGCTAGATACCAAGCTGTCAAAGGTGCCTCAGCTTGATTGTGCTTAACCCAGAATTCTTTGAGTGCTTTTTTGGCTATGATCTGCATGTCATTATATAACTCATTCCCGAATTGGGAACAAGTAAAAAAATTCCCAAAATGGGAAATAATCGAAAATGGAAATTTTGATATAATATGAGAGCGCCCTACGGGGCGCTTTTCTATTGGACGAAAGACGGAGAAAAATTGTCTGGCCTTTAGAGGGTGTTTTTGTATGAACTCCAAATCTAAGAATAAAGGGGGAGTTCATGTCACCAACAATGGCTTTTATTATTTTAGCAGTTATTTTGCTGCTGCCGATTTTCCTTTTATATTTGTTATATCGTATATATCGATCTAAAAAATTGTTAGTTTCTGAGATTGAGGCGATCAAGCAAAGATTCAAACCAGTGCTTGATTTGGACGCTGAGGTATTGAGGCTCAGTGCTGAGATTACTGATCTTAACATACAAGTAGGTGATTTAAGGTCTTTGTATGGGGAGAAAAAGTCGATTTATGATCGCCTTTTAAGAGAAGTCGCTATTTTTGATGAAAAAATAGCGTTTGCAGAAATGGGAGTATATGAGCCTCATTTCGATTTTACAGATAGTGAAGAATATAAAGCGGCAATTGTTGATGTTAGAGATCAGCAGAAGGCTATGGTTAGCAATAAGGTGGCCGTTATTTGCCCCACTGATTGGACGGTTGAAGGTAGTCGAGCCAAGGGAAAGACCATGGCCAACCGCAATATACGTCTCACGTTGAGGGCTTTTAACAATGAATGTGACGCCGCCATTGCTAATATTCGATGGAACAATGCCAATGCCATGGAAAAGCGCATAGTAAACGCTTGCACCCAAATTGATAAGTTGAACGAGTCGAATACGACCTATGTCTCTAAGCAATATTTATCGCTTAAGCTTAAAGAGTTATATTTGACCCATGAATACCGTGAAAAGCTAAAGGTTGAGCGCGATGAGAGGGTTGAGGCGGCTCGTCTTGCTCGAGAGGAACAAAAATTACTTCGTGACATGGAGCGTGCAGAAGAAGAGGAAGACCGTTATCAGCGGCTTTTGAATAAAGCAAAAGCAGACGCAGAAAAAGCGGTAGGGCCGAAGCTTGAAGCTTATAATGAGCAGATAAAATTACTGGAAATGAATTTAGCAGAAGCGCATGCAAAATTTGAACGCGCTCAAGCAATGGCCGAAAAAACCAGATCGGGATATGTTTATATTATATCGAACATAGGTTCATTTGGTGGTGACGTAATTAAAATCGGACTCACCAGACGTCTTGACCCGATGGATAGAGTGAGAGAACTTGGAGACGCTAGTGTCCCCTTCATCTTCGACACGCACGCTATAATCTATAGTGATGACGCGCCTTCATTGGAGCGCGCCCTTCATAATGAATTTGAGCCAACCCGTGTCAATACCCAGAATTACCGCAAAGAATTCTTTCGTGCCTCTTTGGATGATGTAGAGAAGGCGGTTGCACGGCTTGCACCCGAAGCACCGTTTTTTAAAGATATTGAAGCACAAGATTATCGAGAAACATTAGCCCGAAGACAGCACGTTCTTACAGGGGGCAGCACCCTAAAAGACGCGCTGCCGGATATGATTTGAATAAAGCGCCTTCTGGTGCTTTTTCTATTTGAAAGGATCTATTGATTTGGGGTGAGGCCCTGTTGAGAAGACGACTTTTTGAACTCCGGATTTTATGCCTTGATATGGAGAGCAATGCTCAATAGCGCGAGATACTGATAAAATGAACACCCTCTGCTCGCCGCTGAGAGTTTTTTTGTCAGTCGAAGTAATGTCTATCACTGCGCCATCATTATCAAACTCCACATCGAAATGAGCTGTTAGCTCTAAGTGCTCAACCCCAGTTGGTGCGTTCCAGCATTTGTTTGCATGTGATGTGATGTCGACTGTCTCATTGGCTGAGGCGGTGCCCACAAGCGCGAGCAAGATGCCCGTAATCATTTAAATAGTGCATTGTCCTCTCCGTTAAACGCGGGGACGACAGGCGGTTTGTAAGCGATGTTTCGATCACACCTTGTTTGGATAGTTCCATGGTAAAAGTTGGTCTATGTCGCACTGTTTATGGCCATTGACGATTGCAGTTAGTGTGCTTGTCAGCCACTTTTGCGGATCGATGGCGTTGAGCTTACAAGTCTCGATTAGCGATGCGAGCATCGCCCAGTTTTTGGCACCTGCTTCGTGGCCTGCAAAGAGTGCGTTTTTTCTGTTCAATGCGATTGGTCGGATTGTTCGCTCGAGGATAAGAACAGGCAGAGGCCATCCCAGTATTTGGCGATATATTTTAAAGCCTCACCCAATGGGACTTTTGCCGATACTCGTGTACGGTGATAAACAAGCCATGTTTCCATATCGATGATCGCGGTTTTGATT